>JBCCGP010000063.1:0-16645 GCA_039029215.1 Pseudomonadota bacterium | reverse complement strand
CTTTTGAGGCGCCGCGCGGGAATCCAATGATGGGAACATGCGGATAGCGCTTGATCAAAGCCTCGGTAATGCGTTTTTGCGGTGCAATCGAATAACGATAGAACAAATCATCAGACAGCGATCCAGCCCAGCTGTCAAACAATTTTATCACCTCTGCGCCCGCGTCGATCTGTTGGGACAGGTAATGAATGGTTGCGTCCGTAAGCAGATCCATCAAGGCGTCAAAGGTGTCGCGATCTTTCTTGATCAGATCAAATGCGGGCTTTTTGTCGGGCGTGCCGCGGCCTGCAACCATATAGGTTGCCACCGTCCAAGGCGCGCCGGCAAAGCCGATCAGCGTTGTTTCGGTAGGCAATTCAGCCGAAAGATTGCGCACGGTTTGATAAATTGGGTTCAGCGTTTCATCAATCTCTGCAACAGCTGCGAAATTTTTGACATCGGACATGCGCGTTGTTGTGGACATGCGTGGTCCCTCGCCCTCCTCAAACCAAAGCTTGGCGCCCAAAGCTTGGGGAAGGAGCAAAATATCGGCAAATAAAATGGAGGCATCAAACCCATATCGGCGAATGGGCTGCAATGTGACCTCGGTCGCCAAATCAGAATTATAGCATAGCGAAAGGAAATCACCCGCCTGCGCGCGCGTCGCGCGATATTCGGGCAAATATCGCCCTGCCTGACGCATCATCCAAACCGGTGGGCGGGGCAATGCCTCTCCCGCGAGCGATCTGAGCAGTAATTTTTGTGAATGTCCCATAATACTTGACCCAATCATATACGATTTTGGCTTATCTATACGCTTATTTTGGTGCAGAATGGCCAATTTTTTCTAAAAATAAAAGCAATAATGTAATTATTTTTAGACAGTTGCATTTGTAAGTAAAAAGTTACAGTATGAGAGTCGGAGGAATGCTTGGTTGTTTTAATTGAGCACTCCCTAATCGCAAGTAGGGATGTTCTTGCTTGTTTGGGAATAATTAGGAGGCACAAATGTCTAATGATCCCGATAAAGTATGGCCAACTGGCCTTACGCTAAAAGAAGCTGAAGAAGTGCATAGCTATCTGATCGATGGCACGCGCGTATTCGGTTTCATTGCGCTACTCGCGCATATTCTTGTCGCTACAACCACACCGTGGTTAGGGTAAGGAGGAAGAAGGATGAACAATTCAAAAATCTGGCTGGTTGTTAACCCATCAGTTGGTGTTCCACTATTCCTCTCTGCTGTTGCGGTAGGGTCTTTTGCAGTTCACGTTGCTGTTCTTTCGAACACTGGTTGGGTTGCAAACTTCCTTAAAGGCGAAGAGATGGCAGCCGTTCAAGTTGATGAAACGACGAAGTTGGCAAGCTCTGAAGCTGAGGTAAAAGACTATGTCATTTTGGCGGATGGGCGCAAAGCCCTGATCGTCGACTAGTCAAAAGCGACTGGTCCGAAGCTTTCGAGCTTTGGATATCTGGGACAACGCCCAGTTGGGCATCTCAGTGGCGATAGGACATGAGAAGAGCGTGTCTTGTCTGCCAAAAATAGCAAAGACGGAACTGTGCCGCCAACTTTGAGATTTGAAACGAGAGAAGGTCGCACATGGCATCTTTCAAAGAGCAAATGGTCCATAGGCTGGTTAATATCGGCCCGAGATTTTTGCCTTTTGCAGACGCTGCCAGCAAGGATGTACCGCTCTCTCAACTTCTTCGACTGTCTTTATTTCAGGTGACCGTGGGAATGGCGCTGGTGCTTTTGGTGGGCACTTTGAACCGCGTCATGATCGTTGAATTGCGTGTCCCTGCAACTTTGGTGGGTGTGATGTTGGCCTTGCCAATTTTGTTTGCACCGCTTCGTATTTTGATCGGCTATCGATCCGATATTCATCATTCCGCCCTAGGATGGCGGCGGGTGCCTTTTATTTGGAAAGGCACGATGTATCAATTTGGTGGATTTGCTGTGATGCCCTTCGCACTGTTGGTGCTGTCTGGCTATGCAGAGGCCGTTGATGCACCAATTTGGCTTGGCCATGGGTCTGCCGCATTGGCGTTTTTAATGGTGGGCGCGGGCGTGCATATGGTTCAAACCGTAGGGCTTGCGCTTGCGACAGATTTGGTCAGCGAAGATCAGCAGCCCAATGTTGTCGGGCTGATGTATGTGATGTTGTTGGTGGGGATGATTGTCAGTGCATTTGTCTTTGGTGCGCTTTTGGAAAATTACACGCCCGGGCGACTGATCCAAGTTATTCAAGGCGCAGCTGTGGTGACAATTGTGCTGAATGGCATCGCCCTTTGGAAACAAGAAGGGCGCAACCGCACGCGCGCAATGTCGCCAAAACCCAACGCGGATTTTGCGAAAGCATGGTCGGAACTTAGCCGTGGGCATGGGATGTTATTGCTGTTGGTGATTATCGGGTTTGGTACGCTTGGCTTTGGAATGGCAGATGTGATTTTGGAACCTTATGGCGGACAGGTGCTGCAGCTGAGCGTTGCGCAAACAACAAAACTGACGGCTGTTTTGGCAGGCGGGACATTGATCGGATTTGCGGTCGCCTCTAACGTTTTGCGTCGGGGCATGGACCCAATCACTATGTCATGGATTGGCGCAGCCTTGGGTGTGCCAGGCTTTGTCGCGATCATTCTTGCTGCCTATGGCGGGCAAGTCGCGCTGTTTATTCTGGGCATCGGCCTTGTAGGCTTAGGTGCTGGATTGTTTGGCCATGGGACGTTGACGCAAACCATGCGCTCTGCCCCAAAATCGCAAATCGGCTTGGCCCTTGGGGCTTGGGGTGCGGTTCAAGCAACGGCGGCGGGTATTGGCGTTGCGGTTGCTGGTATCATGCGCGATGTGATTATTGCGCAAGGCTATGCGAGCCAAACAGAGGCGCGAAATGCCTATATCCCTGTATTCGCGCTTGAGCTGGTTTGTCTGGTGCTTGCCATTATGGCATTTGCCATCCTAAGCCGAAAAATAACTGGTCAAAGACGTGTAACGCATTAAACTTAACTTGGGGAAAGAAGAGAGCCCCATGCACTGCTATCAAAAGGAGATCTAAAATGACGACGGTAGTGACACGGCTCTATAGCAGCCAAAGCAAAGCCAAAGCGACAATGTCTGCTTTGCGCGCGGAAGGTTTCCCTGCTGATATCATGGGTAGCTTTTCAAAAGCAGACGGCAAAGGTGCCGCACTTGTATCGAAAATCACAGATATGCGTGTGCCCGACGAAGCGGCTGCAACCTATGCAAAAGAAATTGCTAAAGACGGCCATTTGGTCGTGATACATGCACCTTTTACACCGTTCGGGGCCGCGCGGCGCGCAATGGCGATTGCCGATGCAAATGATCCGAAAGCTGTAAATCTTGAAAGCGGTGATTTTTATATCGAAGAAAGATCGAGCGTTCCGCCCAGAAGCATTCTACGAAATCATCCGCGCTTCTTTACTGCAGATTATGAAAAGCGTGGGTTGGCCAATCGCAAACGGGCCTCATCGCTGTTCGGTATGCGCATGTTGAAAGATGGACTGTTTTTCCCAATGCCAATTTATAAGAATCATCGCTATTGGTCCGTTGGTCGTTTGGCACGGCATGGAACATGGTTCCCATTCCCGATATATAAAAACCATCGCTATTGGACTTTGCCGCCACGCGTGGTCTAAGCAAAATGCGAGCATGAACGAAGCGCCCAATTTAGGGCGCTTTTTTCGTCTTTGGGCTATCTAATATTTGATTGACCAGCGCGATTGTCCGTTCCGGTTTCTCCTCATGCAGCAAATGTCCTGCATCTGGTTCAACTATAATCTCGACATTCTTCACATGGTTCATGGCCTCTTTGAGATCCGAAAGCGGTGTCGCGCGATCCGTGTCGCCAATCCAAAACAAGGCTTCTATCTGCTCAGATCGAAGCCGTCTTCGAAAGGCATCCAAGTCCCAATCCGCCATCATGCACAAGGCCGCATAGGTGTGATCGCTATTTGCAACCAAGCGCCGGTAAAGGTCGATACCTTCATCACTAATTTTGCTTCCCGTTTCGCGGATCAAGTATCGTGTCCTTGCGGTGGTGCCGTTGAAGAACGAAAATCCTTTTGCGAAAATTGGTGTTAACGCCAACCCCCGGGCTACGGCAGAAAAGAAAAGAGAGGCCGGACCACCAAAGGCAGATAAGGCAGGCGAAATTCCAAAAACTTTGGGGCTGTTTGGCAAGTCAAGCTGAAGCGCAAGCGCGATGGGTACACCTGCAGAATGGCCCACAATCAGATCGGGATAGAAATCCAACGCCTCCAACAAAGCGATGATTTCTACCGTCATTTCGCGAAGCCCGTAGGCCCGAACAGTGCTGGGCGAATACCCCTGCCCTGGCAAATCAATGGCAAGCGTCTGCGCCTTTGCGCCAAGTGTTGGCAAAATATCACGCCAAGAATGAACAGACGCGCCTGTGCCATGCAAAAACAGAAGCTTTGGCCCTTTGTCGCCAATTCGCTGTAGATGCCAATCGGTTGCACCTGCGCTTAACGCCTTGCTATGTTCAGCAAGCGGCCAATCCTTGGGTGGCAAGCTCATGCGTTGGTAAGTTCAACAAGCTGGGCGATGTCTTCTGCACCGGCATTGGGCAGTTGGATATAGGCCCCGTCCAATTGAGTGGATAGACTTTTAAGATGCGCATCCGGCCTGCGCCCAATATCGACAACCATCGCCTTTATCTGTGCGGAACGAATTAGCTTTGCGATGTGATCGGCATCTTCGCGCGCTTGGGGGCGCCCGGCAATGCCATCAAGCCCAATATTGGCCCCACCATCCGAGAGCAAAACCAAAGCTGGCGTCATGCCGCGTCTTTTAGCAGAGAGGGCCAAATCCAAGCTGCTTTTCAAACCTGTTGCCAAAGGTGTGCCGCCACCGCCTGGAAGTGCCGCAAGGCGTTTCTTTGCAGATACGATGGACCGTGTGGGGGGCAATAGAAGCTCAGCATCGGTTTGGCGGAACGCAATCAATGCGATGTGGTCGCGGCGCACATAAGCCTCGGACAACAGCAGCTCGACCGCACCTTTGGCTTCGGCCAATCGCGCAGCGGCTGCGGAACCGCTGGCATCGACCGCAAAAATCACCAGCCGGTCAGACCGCGCCTCGAACCGTTTGAAACGAAGATCATCGGGCCAAATTGCCAGTGCCGTATCGTTGATTTTTGGCCGCGTGTTTTGGTGGGGTATTGCGCGCCTAAGCGTGGCCACCAGATCGATACGTTTGTCGCTGCTTGGGCGGCCCGACTTTGGTGCCAAAGGGCGCCCCTTGCGATTGCCGATCTGATGCGCCCCAGAACCATCACTTGATCCCGCATTGCGCATTTTATTTTGGGCAAGCACACACGCCAATAACCCCTTTGGCAATACGGCTTGCGTTGCCTCTAGCACCTTATCCTCTAGGGCGGATTGTTTTCCTGACGCACCATCGTCTTTGTGGTCTTCGGGCATTGGATCGCTTTGAGGTGGCGGGTTTTGTTCAGGCTCTTCATTGGCAAAATGGATCGCACGGGGCGCGTAGATCAACTTCGCAGCCAGCAGAATATCCGCCTCATTCGGAATATCACGCGCTGTATAAGCCGCTGAAATTCGTGCAACCAAAGTCGCAAAGATTGGAATATTGGGATCTGTAATGCCCATTGCAAGCGCGGCTGTGACCAAATCCTTTGTCTGCTCCACAGGCATTTTGACCTGTTTTAGATGTTGTCTTGCCGCTTCCACAGCAGGGTATGACAAAGTGGGCAGATCAAAGCGCGAGGGCAGAATTTCATTCAAATCAAAATGAAACGCTAAACGGCGGGTCACTATCGGATGCAATGCCTCCTCTGGCTCGGCACCCTCGTCACATGCAATAAGCGTATGATCTGTATCGCCATCAACGGCCAGACCCAATTTTGCAGCCAATGCTGGTTTGGCGCGTTCGGCCATGACCAGATGTAAAACTGCGCCCGGTCGGCTGAGCACGCCTTTTTGATGGATCAATTTTCCATCCGCTAAGGTTTGGGCCAAATCCAGCGATCCATAAAGCGCATCATCGCCAAAACCGGGATGAATTTTTCTGTGCTTCTTAGCTGGGACCGATTTTGTTATTGCGGTCAGGGCAGCGTCATAAACAGGGCCCGGACGCATGCGTAGCCAAAACCCACCAAATTGTGCGGGCGCGACGGCGAATATGCGTATAGCGTCGAAAAATAATGGCGCGTCTGACATGTCCTATCCCAGAACGTCTGCGACCAGCGTCTCTATCCGGGTGGTGGAGCCCGCATCATCCAATGGATCGCGGCGTAAACGATGGCGCAATGCGGTCGCTGCGATGTCTTTGAGGTGTTTCCGTGTTACCGTCTGATCGCCCAAAAATGCCGCATATGCGCGTGCGGTGCGCGACAAGGTCAATTCACCGCGCAACCCGTCAGATCCAAGCGCGATACATAGATTTGCGCAATCTGCCAAAACCTCTTTGGGCAATTTCACATCTTTTAGATTTTCGCGCGCGTCCAACACTTTGTTGCGCAAGCGTGTATCGGCAGATTTCCAGCGTTTGAAAAACGTGGCAGAGCCAGATTCGTAGGCATTTCTGCGTTCAATAATTTCAATGCGATCTTCAACAGAATTTGGGGTAAACACCTCGACCGACAAGCCAAAACGATCGAGCAATTGTGGGCGCAATTCGCCCTCTTCTGGATTGCCCGAACCGACAAGGACAAATTTTGCTGGATGTCGGATTGAAAGCCCCTCACGCTCCACCAGATTTTCGCCCGAGGCAGCAACATCCAAAAGCAGATCAACAATGTGATCATCAAGCAGATTTACCTCGTCAATATAAAGATATCCGCGATGCGCTTGGGCCAGCAGACCGGGTTGAAACGCTTTTTCGCCTTTGGTCAACGCGCGCTCGATATCCAAGGCGCCCGTTACGCGATCCTCTGTTGCGCCAAGTGGCAGATCGACAATCGGTGTGGGTATTTTGACTAGGATATTGTCAAGGGGTTCGGCGCAATCGGGACGCTCTTTCATCGTGGGGCTGTTATAGGGACAACCCGCAACAACTTCGATCAAAGGCATCAGGCCAACCAAGGATCTGATGACAGTGGATTTTCCCGTGCCCCGATCGCCGAAAATCAGCACCCCACCAATGCCCGGATCAATTGCTGTCAGGATGATCGCGCGTTTCATTTCTTCCTGCCCGACAATGGCGGAAAACGGGAAGGCTTGTTTGTAAGAGGTCATGTCATCCTCTCTCTCTTGCTGTCCGACCAATCGCCGATCTCTTCCACGATTTTAAACCGGGCATACAGTTCCTCGGAAAACCAATTTCCGTCACGCACGGCTTTGATCGCCGCGGAATGGGGGCCGTTGTTGCGTGCAAATTCTGCCATCGCTTCGGTATCGGGCCAAATCGAAAATGTGATCTGATGCAACCATGGCACCTCACCCAATCCGATCTTCATCTGTACATTTTTATCCTGCCCAATCATCGAGCTGATATCTGGGACGCGGCGCCAAAATTGTAGCAAAACTTTGGGCCGAATAGTTGCGCGTGTTAATGCGACGATGGAGGACTGTTTCGCCGATACTGGCGTTTCTTCAAGCGTAAATGGCGCTGTTCCCGACCATTCCCCGCGCGCAGACACCGTGTTTAGAAAGACGGTCCAATCTTCGCTGGACTTACGTCTGTACAGTTCAAAGACCTTTAATTTGGCGATGTTTTTCTTAGCCGCATCTAAGCTTGGCCAAACAGTCAATACGCCATAAACGCCAAAATTCGGTAAGGGTGTGAACCCCTCGCCCACACCGGATCCAAGCAATTTCCAAAAGCTAAGATCAGGGATTCGCGACAAAGAAAACCGCGCAAAACCCATCTGGGCGAAGGCCCATAGCTTTGCAGTAAAACTGTCAAAGCGAAAAAGGCTGAGTGCTACCGTTTGAATGGGAAAGCTCCCTAAATCTCTTCTTTCATTCAGGCTAGCTGAAAAAAGCCTATTTGTAAAATTAACATTACATGTGTAGTGTAAGTTTATGCTGACGAAGACAGAATTTTTGATCGCTGATCGCCTGAAAATCGGCGCTAAAAAGCATGCTCTGGTCATCGGTGCGGGCTTTGGCGGGCTGGCGGCTGCGATGCGTTTGGGGGCCAAGGGATATCAAGTGACGATCTTGGACCGGCTTGATGTCGTGGGTGGGCGTGCGTCTTCTGTTCAGATGGGTGGTCATCGCTTCGATTTGGGTCCAACGATAGTTACGGTTCCACATGTTTTTGAGGATTTATTTGCAGCAACAGGCAGAAAATTAGCGGATTATGCTGATATTCGCCCGCTTGACCCGTATTATGAAATTCGCTGGCAAGATGGCAGCCAGTTTTTTGCAAGTCAGGATTTAGACAATATTCGCGCTCAAATCGCGAAAATGGCGCCATCTGAATTGGCGGGATTTGAGAAATTCCTGAAACTGTCCAAAACACGCTATCATTTTGGTTTTGAAAACCTGGGCCGTCGGTCGTTGCATAAGCTTACAGATTTCCTGCCAACATTACCGAAATTTGCGGCCCTACGAGCAGATCGTTCAATCCTGACCCTTGCCAAAAAATGTTTCAAAGATCCACGCCTGCAAATGGCGTTTTCTTTTCATCCGCTGTTTATCGGCGGTGATCCAAATAATGTTACATCCGTCTATGCGCTTGTCAGTTATCTGGAGGCGGAATACGGCGTGCATTATGCAATGGGCGGTGCGGGCGCATTGGCAAATGCGATGGCCAAAGTCATCCGCGAGCAGGGCGGGCAAATCTTCCTTGATACGACCGTGGACAGGATCGTGACGAAGGACAATCGTGCGATTGGTGTTGAAATTTCAAACGGCGAACATATCTCGGCCGATTTGATCGTGTCTAATGCTGATAGTGGTCATACTTATCAGCGTTTATTGCGCGACCTGCCCAAAAAACGCTGGTCGGATAGCAAGCTGAAAAGCAGCCGTTGGTCTATGGGACTGTTCGTTTGGTATTTCGGCACCAAAGGCACGCGCGGCATGTGGTCTGATGTTGGACATCATACGATCCTAAACGGACCCCGATACAAAGGATTGTTGGAAGATATATTTATCAAAGGCCACTTGGCCGATGATATGAGCCTTTATATCCATCGCCCAGCGATCACCGATCCGACGGTCGCACCTGAGGGAGATGACACATTCTATGCGCTTTCACCTGTGCCGCATCTGGGACATGACAGCCCATATGATTGGGACAAGCTGGCCGAAACATACAAAGCCAAACTTGCCAAACAGTTGGACAAATATGTGTTGCCAGGTTTTCAAAACTACCTGACCGAAGAGTTGATTTTCACGCCCGAGACCTTTCGTGACCGCTATCTTAGCCCTTATGGGTCTGCCTTTTCACTAGAGCCGCGCATTTTCCAAAGCGCATGGTTCCGTCCACATAATATTTCTGAAGATGTCAAAGGCCTTTATTTGGTGGGGGCAGGAACGCATCCGGGCGCGGGGTTACCGGGCGTTGTGTCAACGGCGGAGGTGATGGACAAGCTGGTTCCCCATGCGCGTGAATGGGTGTCCAATGCGTGATACAGATTTCGAAACCTGCCGCGCCGCAATCCAAACCGGCAGCTATTCGTTTTATGCAGCTTCCAAATTGCTTCCGGCAAATATTCGAAATCCCGCCTATGTGCTGTACGCATTTTGCAGATTGGCCGATGATGCGGTTGATTTGACCAAATCAAAATCCGAAGCCGTCTTGTCGCTGCGGGATAGATTGGATCGCGTTTATCGTGGGGATCCGTTAGATACGCCTGTTGATCGTGCTTTTGCCCAAGTCGTCAAAGAGTATCACATGCCCTTTGAACTGCCCGAGGCGTTGTTGGAAGGGTTGGCATGGGACGCAGAGGGACGGCGCTATCAAACCGTAGACGATTTGATGGATTACTGCGCGCGCGTTGCATCTGCGGTGGGCGCTATGATGTGTGTGCTTATGGGCGTGCGGCATAGGGATACATTGGCACGCGCCTGTGATTTGGGTCTGGCAATGCAGCTTACCAACATTGCGCGTGATCTGGGCGAAGACAGGGAAGAGGGCCGCATATATGTGCCGCTGGACTGGTTGGAAGAAACGGGTGTTTCCGCTGAAAAATTCTTGCGTACCACATCTGCAACCAACGAAAGCCGCGGTTACGCGCGCCGTCTGCTGAAACATGCGGATCATTTTTATCGCCGGTCAGAGGCGGGTGTGCCGGCCCTGCCCTTGCAGGCGCGCACCGGAATTTTCGCAGCGCGTTATATCTATGGCGCAATCGGCAAAGAGATCGCGCGAAATGGATTTGATTCTATTACCCAGCGCGCTGTGACCAGCAAAGGGACCAAGCTGCGGCTTTTGCTTTGGTCAGGCTTGCGCGCGGCGCAGTTGAGCCTGTTGCCGCAATCACCGATCTTACATGCAACACCTGATCCATCGGTACGATTTTTGATCAATGCGGCAAGCATAACATCCGACACGAAATCGGGGTGGTTCGAACGCGCAGATGCGCTTTTGGATGTTCTGGCAAAGCTTGAAAAAGCGAACTCTCATATGGGACCCAAATAATGCTTCTAAATTTTGCTATATTGCTTATCGCATGTTGCGTGGCCGCCAGTATGGGCGCGCTGTTTCCACCCGATGAGTGGTATGATGGGGTTAAAAAGGCGCCATGGAATCCCCCAAATTGGGTCTTTCCGACCGTTTGGTCACTTTTATTTTTGGCGATCGCCTATTCTGCGGCGCGGGTGTCCTTGTTGCCCGGGTCTGGCACAGCGCTGGCACTTTGGGCGCTCCAATTGGCGCTAAATACAATTTGGACACCAATATTTTTTGGGTTGAGGCGTTTGAAACTGGGGTTGATTGTGATTGTGCTGCTTTGGCTGGCGGTCTTTGCAACATGTGTGGCCTTTTTCAAATTAGACAATGTCGCGGGGTTATTGTTTATCCCCTATATCATCTGGGTGACTATTGCGGCCTCTTTGAATTTTATGGTGATCCGGCTGAACCCGGGGCTGGAAAGCTAAAACACCTTATGTGCACCGCGATCATCGGTCAGGGTGCCGTTTGCGAGGTCTTCTAAATAGGAATCGAGTGTTTCGGTTCCAAATTCGGGCGTCGCGTCAGCATCATATTGACCTGTCTTTTCGTTCCACAGCAGCATGGATTCAGTTGCGTAGTAATGCCCGATACGGGCAAGCTCTGCCTTCTCAGCCAGCCGCTTCGAGAAAGGGGCAAGCATGCCTAGAGCACCTGCGATCATGCGCATTAGGCGGACCGGCACATGTTTGACCTTGATCTCTTGGTTCAAAACCGCGCCCAGATTTTGTCCAATATCACGCGGTGTTAATGCAGGGCCAGAACCGCCAATTGGCAGAACTTTGTTGCGCATATCAGGATTGCCAATTGCAGATACAATATAGCGCGCCAAATCTCCGTCGCTGATCGGTTTGCAGGCCGTTAACCGTCCATCGCCAAAGACCAGATAGGGCTTACCCTTTTGAACCCTGCTTAATTGTCCCGAAAGCGACTTGAAAAACGCTGTGGGTCGAATGATCGTATACGTCAGGCCGCTGCCGATCAGCTCTTTTTCAAACGCAAGCTTTGCGCGCTGAAATTCTAATTTCGGTTTTTGGACGCAGATCGCGGAAAGCAAAATATACTGCGCCACCCCATTGGCTTTCGCGGCCTCTAGCGTGCTGACATTCAGATTGTAGTCCACCGACCACGCATCGCTTGGAAGCCCCGTGCGCGACGACAAGCAGGAGATGATCACATCATAGCGGATTGAGTAGATGGCATTCGAAAGCTCCTTAATGTCAATCTGCCCGGGCTGCTTTTTTGATGCCTTGGTCCGTGTCGCGATGGTCAAGTCGTGATCACTGTGGGATAATTCCAAAGCAACCGCACCCCCAATCGTTCCAGTCGCACCCAACAGAAGAATTCGTTTGCCCATATCTCGCTCTTAACGTGCACAAACAATCCTGTGAAGTGCTTCGGGCGGATGCGTGACTTTGTTCGTCGGCATGCTATATCTGACGCGTGAGGAGAATTTTCGCCATAACTTTGGTCGCGCTGATATGGGCGGGACAAGTGCTTGCCGATACGCGTGCGACGCTGATCGTGAATCGTGGTGCTGCCGAGCTAGAGCTGTATTTTCATATGGCTGGTGATCAGCTTGAACCGATTTTTGGCGTCGATCCCAATGGGTTGATTTCGGAGAATGACCATGTGACCTATCAAGGTTTTTTGGAGGGCACATTTGACGAAGCCGACAAATTTATTGAACGGATTGAGGCAAAAATTTCTGGCAACCCCCTGCCGCTAGAGGCAATGTCGATGATGCTGCATCCCCGCGATTTCATCGTTCCCTTTGCAACGCCGTTTGACGCGACCCTTGCGATTGGTGTCTGTAACGCTGAAACCCCGACCGAGCCGCCGCATTTATCTGAATTGAACGTTTATTCAGGTTTCTATGCTTACCAAGTGGATGGTTTTGGGAATGTCGAGATTCAATTGCCCAAAACAGGGCGTGACATACTGGCGTTAGAGATCAAAGAATTTGTGAATGGTGCGTATCAAAACACCCGCACCGTCATGCTGAACGACAATCAAATGTTAGAGCTTCCAGCGATTTCAGTTGGATTTCGCGGCTGGCTGTCCGCACTTCTGTCCGCAAAATAAAAAGACCGCGCCAATCCAGCGCGGTCGTTTATTAGAAATTTGTATAAAATTAAGAGGCGGTTTCTTCGCTCGCGCTTAGCAGGCCTTTTTCTTCAGCTTCTTCCCAAATTTCTGCCCAAGATTTTTTGGCTTTGCCGGAATGTTTGGCGCCCATAGCATCTTCAAGATTGTCCATCTTGCCTTCGCCTTCAACAACAATCAATGCAACCATACCAACTGTGCGGTGGGGTGTGCATTCCACGCCGTAAAAGCCGGCTTTTTCAACGACGATTTCCACTTCTTTGTTGATTTTACCCTTAAACGCTTCAACGCCTTCTGGCAGCATTTTCTTATTCGCAGCCGCATTATGGCCTTTGTCAGAATTCAAAAACTTGATTGTGTCGCCAACATTCGCTTCAATCACACGCGGGAAAAAGGACATCGCCTGGCCTGTCTCTGGGTGTTTATTGAGCATTTGAACCTCGATAACCTTTGGGCCTTCTTCTGCACTTGTCTCTTCCGAGGTGCCTTCAGCAAAAATTGGTGTCGCAAAAAATGCGCCAGCCAATAAAGCGGTTGCCGCACGGCGTGAAAAATTAAAGTTCATTGATGTTTCCTCTGTTGCGTTTGTCGTGTTCCGCAGTAACTTAGGCCACGGCTATATGATTATACGTAGTATTGTCCCTAACTGGATCAAATAAAATTTAAGCAACTGCGCGTGATAATGCGCATTGGCTCCATAGCTCTGACAAAGCGTTGACCAGATAGGCCAAATCAGCGTCCGAATGCAACGGCCCGGGCGTTATCCGAAGACGCTCCGTCCCCTTGGCAACAGTTGGATAGTTGATCGGTTGAACATAGATACCATATTGATCCATCAAATAATCCGAAATCATTTTCGTCTTCACCGGATCGCCGATCATCACCGGGATAATATGGCTTGGATTGTTCATATGTGGGATGCCTTCCTTGTCCAGCATAGCCCGCAATTTCGCAACTTGTTCCTTTTGACGCTGACGTTCCACATCTGATTGTTTCAGATGTTTAATTGACGCCCGCGCACCAGCGGCCACCGCCGGTGGCAATGCGGTTGTAAAGATGAACCCAGAGGCAAACGAGCGAATGAAATCACACAACGCGGTTGAGCCAGTGATGTAGCCGCCCACAACGCCGTAAGCTTTGCCAAGTGTGCCTTCGATCAGGGTAATGCGATCCGCAAGACCGCGCTCCTCCGAAATGCCACCACCATGTGGACCGTAAAGGCCGACCGCATGGACCTCATCAAGGTAGGTCATTGCGTTGTGTTTTTCAGCGACTTCTACGATCTCTTCCATGGGGCTGATGTCACCATCCATGGAATAGACGCTTTCAAAGGCGACAATCTTGGTTGCATCAGGGGCACATTCAGACAGAAGTTGGTCCAGATGTTGCACATCATTATGACGCCAAATTTTCTTTTCCGCTTTTGAATGGCGGATACCTTCGATCATACTGGCGTGGTTGCCAGCATCAGACAGAATAACCGCGTTGGGCAATTTTGCCCCCAATGTCGAAAGTGCGGCCCAGTTGGACACATAACCACTGGTAAACAAAAGTGCGGCCTCTTTGCCGTGCAAATCGGCCAGTTCTTCCTCAAGCAGCAAATGGGAATGTGTGTTCCCTGAAATATTGCGTGTCCCACCCGCACCTGTTCCAAAGTCATCGATTGCGTCTTTCATCGCATTCATAACCGTCTGGTTTTGCCCCATCCCCAAATAATCATTCGAGCACCAAACCGTAACATCGCGACGCCCACCGTCGAAATGATTGCACGCTTGCGGAAAACTACCCTGTTTGCGTTCGAGATCAGCAAAAACGCGATAATTTCCATCCTGCTTTAACTGATCGAGTGCTGCATTGAAAATTCCATCAAATGTCATTTTCCCTCTCCTTGCATATTCGAATTCTTATGAAAATCTCGTGGTGCTTTTGGCAGCATCCATCGCCATAGTTTTGCATCCCCCATGGGGATGACCATCATCCAATGTTCCAAAAGCGCCAATGCGGTTAATACAGCAAGCAATATGAAACCTGTTTGTTCTGCACTGCCCCGCTCGAACGCCAGTACCCTTTCCAACCAGCAGGCAGTTGCGAAAGACAGGAAGGTCACGGTCCATGGAAAAATCTGGTTCATGCGCGCCAGTTTGAAATGGCTGGCCAAATGTTGAACTGGGCGCGGCAGGAATTCCAAATTTATATTCGGCACACCAAGGAACAAATTCAGCTTCGCACTGATCCGTGCAAAAAACAGCACCAAATAGGTCCAAAGGCCGAATGGATTTGCGGCCCCCCAAAGCAGCCAAATTGCCCAAATGCTGATCGCGATTAACAAAAGTTCCGAATAGAGAATGGTCGCAAGCGCCGCCTTTAAGCGGGCAAACCCGCGCTGAAACGGCGGTGCGGGTTTCTTACTTGGCCCCGTGATAACGCCAGATAAAAATGCCAACTCAATCCAACCCCAAACAGCCAATGCGGAAAGAAACCCGCCGATGACCGCATCGGTCGAAAGGCTTTGGCCAGACGTCCAAAGCCCCCACAACCCCAAACCAAAAATCGGCGAAGAGATGGCAGCAAGCCAGGCATGCGCGCCCGCGGCATCAGAACGATCCGCCATGCGCACGCCCAACAGGATAAATCCGGTCGCTGCCCACCATAGAAATATGGTGCCCAATATTATGGTGATTGGGGTGATCGGCATTAGTAAGCGGGCTCCAATCTTGGGCTATCGGGAACCTCGTTTGGAATGACCGGGATTGTATACAGGCCAATAAAGGCCCGCGCGGCACGAATTCCCGCCATCCCGCGACCGACAAGACCCAGCGGGCCACCCATGCGTTTGGCCAAATCCATTCCGAACATCGCTTTGCGCAAACGTTTGAGGTTCTTTTCCCAACGTGGATTGTCGATATCGATTTCAAACGGGAATATCTGTTTTGAAATCTCAGAGGTTTTTCGCAAAACCTCGTGATCATACCAATCAATATCGATCCCCAGCGCTTTGTGAAATTCAGGGCGTGCGTGATCGCGCACGCACATCACGGAATATACGGCCACTAAGAAAAAGCGGATCCATAATTTGTTGACAAAACTGTTGGTCAATTTCGGGTCCGTTTTCATAAGCAAGGCAAAAGCCTCGCCATGGCTGAACTCGTCATTGCACCATTGTTCAAACCATTTGAAGATCGGATGGATCATATTGTCTGGGTTCTTTTCCAAATGGCGATAAATGGTGATGTAGCGCGCATACCCAATCTTTTCAGACAGATAGGTCGCATAGTAGATAAATTTCGGTTTGAAATAGGTGTATTGTTTTGCCTTCGTCAGAAAACCCAAATTCACACCAATCCCTGCCTCGCGAAGGGCATCGTTGATAAAACCGGCGTGGCGCGCTTCGTCGCGTGACATATAGGAAAACAGCTCACAAATATCCGGATTGCTGCCCCGGCGCTTCATTTCCTTGTAAAGCACACAGCCAGAAAACTCAGCCGTCAGCGATGACACAAGAAAATCGATCAGTTCTTTGCGTAGGCCCTCATCCAGCCCGTCCCAATCAATCTCGTCCCAAGCTTCGGTCTTTTTGAAATGCGCGCGACGTGGATCAGCCTTCATTTCAAACAGCAGCTTGTCCCATTCTTCGCGAACAGGATCGACATTAATGCGGTCCATTTCATCGAAATCGGTTGTGTAAAAGCGTGGGTCCAACAATGTTGTTTCGCGCGCCATTTCGGTGGTTTCGTTGACACCTTGGTGTCCGGCCATTTCCTTTGGATCAATTGCTTTGTTCATAGCGTGATCTCCTCTGAAAAGGCGAATTCACAAAGCTCCATGAATTCCAAATCACCGGTCAATTTTGTCCAAAGACGCTTGAACGCGGACGCCCGCGTAATTGTGGCCAATCGATCTTCGCTGACCACTTCGCCATAGGCGGCTTGGACAGGTTG
>JBCCGP010000062.1:0-16665 GCA_039029215.1 Pseudomonadota bacterium | reverse complement strand
CAAATTCAGGAGACCATCTTGGCTCAGCGCCGTTGGATGTATCGGCGGGGCATCTGCCACATTTTCGCCAAGGGCCGCGAACAGATCGCCCCATTGGCTTTCTTTCGTGCCAACAATTTGATAATTTGCGGACTTTTTACGCAGATCATCGTCTTGTGGAATGCTGGCCAAAACGGGAATATCAACAGCCTTTGCAAAGGCCGCTGCCTCGCCAGAACCATCATCCTTGTTAATCACCAACCCGGCAACGCCAACATTGCCGCCCAATTTGCGGAAATATTCCACCGCCGAGCAGACATTATTGGCCACATAAAGTGATTGAAGGTCATTTGATCCCACCAAAATCACCTTTTGCGCCATGTCACGGGCGATGGGCAGGCCAAAGCCGCCACAGACCACATCGCCCAAGAAATCGAGCAAAACATAGTCAAAATCCCAGTCGTGAAAGCCCAATTTCTCAAGCAATTCAAACCCATGGATGATCCCACGGCCGCCGCAGCCACGACCCACTTCGGGTCCGCCCAGCTCCATGGCAAAGACCCCACCGCGCTTGAAGCAGACGTCGCCAATAGCAACCTCTTCCCCTGCAAGCTTTTTCTTGGTAGAAGTCTCGATAATAGTCGGGCAAGCCTTGCCGCCGAAAAGAAGAGAAGTCGTGTCCGATTTCGGGTCACAACCAATCAGCAGCACGCGCTTGCCCTGCTCAGCCATCATGTGGCTAAGATTCGCTAATGTGAATGATTTCCCGATCCCACCCTTACCGTAGATCGCAATAATCTGGGTTTTCTTCGTGGGCTCTTTGACGGGCACCTCTAGCGTTGGTTCTGCGGCTTCTTTGCGCAGGTTCTCGTGGTGCTCTGACAAACCATCGGATTTCAGATTTGGTATATCTAGGCTCATTGGATGCCCTCCCAATTCAAAATCATTTTTAGACAGGCTGGATCGGTAAACGCGGTTCTATAAGCGTCGGTTGCATCCGATGCCGCCGCGCGATGCGTGATCAACCCTTCCAGTCTAAGTGATCCATTTTCAATCAATGTACGCGTCGCAATTAGATCATCGGGCGTCCATTCCGCCGCGATCCGCAACCGCAGCTCTTTCATAAAGGCAGGCGGGAAGGCGAATTGAATATCAGATTTATAAAACCCCGCTAAAACCAGCTCGCCCCCCTTGGTCAGGCGACCAATCAAAGCATTCAGCAGATCAACCTCGCCACTGGCATCGTAAATACACGCATAATCATGGCGCTCGTCATCAGCAGGATCGATCACCTCATACCCACCCATCGAGGTCCGCCGTGTTGGATCAGTTTCCCAAACCACAGGTGGTTTTGCACCTGCTGCAATCGTCAATTGTGCCAGCAAACGGCCCAAAACACCGTGCCCGATGATCAGATCAGGCATCGTCACATTTGGCCCCGCCAAGGCATGTCGTGCGGTTGCCGCAAGTGCCAGTAAAGCACCCGTTTCACCCATGCCAGCATCGATCGAAATCGCCCGATCTGCCCGGGTTTGTAGATATTGCGCCGCACCGCCAAAAAGCCCGCGCGCATCCTCAAATCCGCTCGATCCCGGTACAAAAACTGTATCACCAGGCTTGAATCGTGCTTCTGGACCAGCTTCGACCACTTCACCCATAGCCTCATAGCCGGGCACCAACGGATAGCCCATTCCAGGGAATGGTGGCATTTCACCCGCCCAAAACAGCTTCTCTGTTCCGGTACTGATTGCGCTAAATTTTGTATTAATAACAATACTTTCCGCCTCTGGCGGGGTTAGCGAAAGCTGCCGTACAGATATTTTTTGCGGACCATCTAAGACAACGGCTGCGGTATCCATCCTCTCCCCTTTGATTTATGAGTCGGAACTCTTCTTATGTGTAAGTTTAAATTGACAGTTTAATATGTCAACAAAATCAGTCACTTTTTGCGAAATGCTGTGATCACCTGACAATTTTCCGGGGAATTCGCCTTTTGAATTGAAATTTGGGAAAAACCTGACCTTTCGAGCAGGAATTTAATCTCTGACGGGCTGCGTGCCTTGCCCGTTTTCATCGCATGACAGTAAAGTGCGTAGTAACAATCGCCGATTTTGGTCGGATTTTCATCGCCGCGCATTGGTTCGGAAATCGCCAACTGACCCCCTATCGGCAAAGCATGGAAAACTTTGTCCAAAAGCGCCAAAACCGTTGCGTCTTGGTGATCGAATAATATGCGCACTAGCGAGATGACATCATACCCTTTTGGCAGTTCATCTTCTTGGAAATTGCCTGCAATCGGCGTCACATCTGACGAAGCCGCCCCTGCCACAACTTGCGGCAGGTCCATATAAGCAACATCTAAATGCGAAAACCGCGCTTTGACCGCGCGTGCAAAAACGCCTTCGCCGCCGCCAATATCCAAAAACCGAGTTGCATCACCTAGCGCCAACTGTGCAACAGTATCGCGCGCGACCGCGAATTGAGTGGCGGACATCAATGCCGAATATTTCCGATAATCCTCAGACCCGCGCGATGCGCCAGATAAGACATATGGCCAGAATTCAGACATTTGCGTCGCTTCTCGCGCGCCATCCAAAAGCGCCAGCGGATCGGCCAAATCCGCATAAAGATGTTTGTGATGAGATATAATCTCCACCAGACCGGGAACCGCCAGTGTTGCAGCCCCCAACCTTCCAAGCGTGTAATGCTCCGCTGATTTATCAATCAAACCCAATGCTTGCGCCGCACGGCACAGCATCGCAATCGTCTCCGGGTTAGACTGACAGGCCAGCACCAAATCTGCGGCCGTCATCGGACGTTTTTGCAAGTGATGCAAAAGTCCAATCTCTACCGATGCATAAAGCACCTGCGAATAGGTAAAGCCAGCTACCAGATCAAACAAACGCTCTGCATCACGTCGCGCGAAGTAACGGGTGATCGGCAAACGGCCCAAGCGATATAAGGTATTGAAGTTATTTAATTTTAAAGACACCCAATGACGTAGCTTCACCCGCCACGGCAGCGTGGCCGTTCGTGGATGATCAACGCTGGCCAATGGTTACTCGGCTGCCGGCAAGGCTGCCGCTGCTGGTGTTAACCGATCCGCCTGCGCGCGCACCAACTGACATAAATCCGCTTCCCCGGGGCATGACGGGATAGATGTAATTGCTGTTTCCAAGGTATTTTGCAGATATTGCAATGACCCTTGAAGCCCCCGCTCTTGTACGCTGTTCGGACGCGCATGGCGTGCATCTTGCTTGGACGGTTTTCCAAGCTCCACCTCGCTTAACACCGCGTCACGCAAATCATCTGCGACTTGATAGGCCTCGCCAATGCGCGCACCCAATTCCGTCCATTCGGAGGGGTCTTGGCCAGATGCAATTGCACCGAGTTCCGTTGCACACACAAATAATGCGCCCGTCTTTGCATTATGATACTGCACCAGATCGATAACCTTTTCGCTCTCCCAAGCTTGGCCCGCACAAATGCCATTTGGGCTGCCCGAGTAGCGTGCAAGACAGCGGATCAAGAATAAAGCGCGCGCAGACTGTTCCGATGCGCAATTTGCTAAAACCTCGAATGCTTTGATAATCAGCGTATCGCCCACCAAAAGCGCGATCTCTTCACCAAATGCTTTGTGAATCGAGGGCTTGCCGCGACGCAAATCAGCATCATCGAACATGGGCAAATCATCATGCACCAAACTGGCACAATGAATAAATTCAAGCGCCACAGCCGCATTCATTGCAAGGGCTAAATCTTTGCTGCCGCCCGCACGCGCAACCGCCAGACACAGCTGCGGGCGTACCCGTGCGCCACCCGGGAACAACGCGTAGTGAAGCGCGTCGCGCAGTTTGGGCGGTTCGTTCACATCATCTTCGGATTTCAAGGCATTTGTGATCGCCAGATCCAAAGCTTCATTGGGCAACATATTATATTTCCCCGCTATCATCTGATTAAAGACTGGACAATTTACCCCTAACTGTCAACTATAACTGACAGTTAGGAGATTTATTGATGTCAGAACAATCTGATATGTCTGTGTCTATAATTGGTGCTGGGATGGGTGGCCTTTCAGCCGCGCTGACCCTTGCCAGTCAGAATGTCCAAGTCACAGTTTTTGAAAAAGAGGATTATGCAGGCGGCAAAATTCGGCAAATTCAAAGTTCAGTTGGGTTGATTGATACCGGACCCACCGTTGTAACGATGCGCCCTGTCTTCGAACAACTTTTTCGGAATTCCGGCGCAGAGCTGACGGATTATGTTGAGCTCAAGCAACATGATTTGCTGGCCCGGCATTTTTGGTCTGATGGGACGCAGCTTGATCTTTTCACAAACACACAGCGCAACAAGCGAGAGATCGCACGGGTCTTCGGCAGCCAAGCGATGCATGATTATGAACGGTTTGAGACAGAAACAGCCGCGCTGTTTGATGCCTTCGAAATCCCTGTCATGCAATCGACTAAAATCGATCTCAAACAAGTCGTACTCAATACCCTCCGCACACCAAAAATCTGGCCCGCTATGCGCCATGGATCTCTTGATGGATATCTATCGGCGCGCTTTTCAGAGCCACGCTTGCGTCAACTGTTTGGGCGCTATGCAACTTATGTCGGTGGATCCCCGCTAAAATCACCGGCACTTCTTGCCCTGATTTGGCAAGCAGAACGACGCGGCGTTTGGTCAATCAAAGGCGGCGTTGGCGCGTTAGCTACGGCGATCCAAACCCGCGCGGAAGAACTCGGCGCGCGGTTTCACTTTTCTGCGCCAGTAAAAGAGATCCAGATTGAAAACCAACGCGCTGTGGGTCTTAAAACCGAAAACGGCACATTCCATCGCGCTGATGCGGTGCTTTTCAACGGTGATCCCTGCGCGCTTGCCCGCGCGGCATTGGGCCAAAGTGCAGCAACCGCCGTAGCCGAAAAACCGCTGCGAAAGCGGTCATTGTCCGCCAATGTTTGGGCCTTTGCCGCTGATCCGGGGGACTTTCCCCTTGCACATCACAATGTCTTTTTCGCGGATCGCGCAAATAGTGAATTTGGTGAAATTGCCAACGGACAGCACCCAACCGATCCGACGCTTTATGTATGTGCCCAAGATTTTGATCATACGCGCGCGAAAGGCCCGCAAAGATTTGAAATTATCATGAATGCGCCAGCGGGCGCGCACCACCGACCAGACGAGGATATCTTATGCCACCACCTGTGTTTTCAGCGTCTTCAAACCTTCGGCCTTCACTTGAAACCGCCCGATTTGAAAGACAGCCTGATCACACCCAAGATATTCGCACAGCGCTACCCAGAGAGCAGCGGATCCCTTTACGGGCAGACCCCACATGGCATGATGGCAAGCTTCCGCAGACCGACGATCCGCAGCAGGATTCCAAATCTCTATCTGGCGGGCGGCGGGGTGCATCCGGGGCCGGGCATCCCCATGGCATGTCTTTCCGGACAGCACGCGGGCGCGGCGATGATCAAGGACCAAACTTTGCGCTCAAAGTTCCACCAAATGGATATGCCTGGTGGTATATCGATGGAATCTCAGATTGCGGCACCCATGCAATCTCGATAATCGCATTTATCGGCTCGGTCTTCTCGCCGTGGTATAAATGGTCTGGGCGGCGCAATCCCGAAGACCACATATGTCTAAATGTTGCACTTTATGGACCCGGCGCACGATGGACGATGACAGATCGGGGTTCTTCCGCTTTGCGGCAAACGCGAACACATCTCACCATTGGTCCCAGTGATTTACGCTGGGAAAACGGTGCCCTTCTGATTACGATCAACGAACGCGCAACGCCGCATGGGACAAAAATAGCCGGTACCGTGTGCATTGATCCACAAGCGATAACCGATCAAGAATTGCCCCTTGCCCCTGATGGCAGTCACGTCTGGCGTCCCTTTGCGCCAACTTCGCGCATTTCCGTCGACTTGTATCACAAAGGTTGGGCGTGGCAGGGGCATGGATATTTTGATGCAAATTTCGGCACGCGCGCGCTTGAACAAGATTTCAATTATTGGACATGGGCGCGTTTGCCGATTGATGGTGGGACGGCCTGTTTTTATGATTTGGAACGTCGCGATGGCAGTACCGCGGAAGCGGGATGTTTTGTTGCGCCAGATGGGGGGGTCGAAATGATCGCACTTCCCGACCTTCAAAAAATGCGCCGTTCGCTTTGGGGGCTACGCCGTGTTGCGCGCTGTGATGCCGGGCATCACCCCAGACAAGATCGGCATATGCTGGATGCCCCCTTTTATTGCCGCTCTGGGTTGGAAACTACGATCAATGGGCAGCGTGTCTCGGGTGTGCATGAAGCCTTGAACTTGCGCGTTTTTGACAGCTGGTGGCTGCGGCCGATGCTTGCGGTTCGTGTTCCACGCAGACGCAATTGGCGGTTTTCGAAACTTTGAAGCTATGGAAATAGGGACGACGGGGCCCATAGACCAGGCGCGTCAGGCCGTCACGGAAAAAGGAGTTCGTGGAAAGAGTATAGGGGGCTGTAACGGGCCTTTAAAAGGGCCTGAGAGGTGTCCAAAGTCGGACAGTTAGCTAACCTCTGGCTTTTAACTTGAGACATATCGGGTGGTCCTAATGAATTTTGAACATTCATCTGGAGTTTAAAGATCGCAAATTTTGCAAAAGGCGTTGAATATGTCTGTGAAGTTGCGTGCCCAATCCGACGCGGGTGCGCATTGAGTTTTGAGAAGGCCATCTCAATGGGATTGAGGGCGGGGCTATAAGGTGGCAAGAGCAAGAACCAACATCCAGCTTAGCATGATCTTTGGGGCTTCAGCGCTTTTATGGGTTTAGAAGTTATCTTGAATGGCCACCGCTGCAGGCGCAAGACGCGCCACACGCCTCTCCATGTTCGATCGGGCAAGCAAGTTTGTCCTCCTGCGTATGGTCGCACGCCCCAACGCGGTGCTGGTCGCACGTGCGATCCTAAGCACTATGTCGCCAGATCGGGTGGCGGTCAAAACTCTGACTGCGGACTATGGTGCAAAGTTCGCGCGCCATCGGGGGGTGGCCTTTGGCCTCGGCGCGGGCTTCTCCTTCGCCAAACCCTATCAGGCTTGGCAGCGTGGATTGAATGAGCACACCAATGGGCTCGTGCGGCAATATCTGCCCAAAGGCATCTGTTTTGATCACTTGAGCCCAGCTCGCCTGCGCATCGTCCAAAACCACCTTAACAGCCGACCCCACCCCGTGTTAGGATATCGCACACTTAAAGAGGTCTTCGATCAGATGACGCAGGAAGAACGGGGCGGTGCGATTGGGCTATGAAGGGGCAGCTGAATTTTTTTATGCCCGCTGCAATGGCCCTAATGCTCGCTGCGCCAGCGATGGCAGATTGCGTGAAATTTGAGCTGTTGGCGCAATGGGACAAGACCGCTTTGCTGTCCGACAAGATGCTGGCCGAGGATATGGGCGCGGAGAAATGTGGGCTTTCCAATGCCGGCGGCGGGTTGTTTGCGCATGTCTGCCAGTGGTCTTTCCCGCTGCGTGATCCTGCGGCGTTGAGCTTCTTTGAGGAATTTGAGGCAAACGCTTTGGCCTGCCTGCCACTTGGTGAGCCGCTTGCCCCAGATCAACAAGTGAACCACCCAGATACCTACGCGCTGAAACAATATCCGTTTAAAGACGGGGTGTTGAATTTGTCGCTGAAGGATAAAGGGGCGCTGGGGCGGAGTTTTGTGTTTTTGCGGGTGTCTGGTGGGGAGTAAGTTTAACGATCACGCCCTAACTTATGGGCGAACATTTCGATCAAAATTGGTTTTGGCGGCTGCGATGGGATTCGAACCCACGACCTTCGGATAGACAATCCACTGCTCTGGCCAGCTGAGCTACGCAGCCTTGGTACAGCGTACGGGGATCGAACCCGTGTTCTCGGGCTGAAAGTCCGATGTCCTAACCACTAGACGAACGCTGCATGGGCGGTGAGATAGCTTCATAAAATTTATCTGTAAACAAATTTTATTGTTTAATATCAATGTCTTAAATAAAATCAAAAGGATTGCGTTCTCATAGTTAAAAACTATCAGCGGCAACCGGTGCGCCGGTGGTCGTATGCGTAATTTTTAGAAAGGAGACAGCTATGAGCTGACGCTCATGTGCCTCCTCGGTATCGTCTGGGTCTTCGTGCATTTTCGATTTCCTAAGTTAAAAACAAAAAAGCGAACATCGAAGATCGAGGCCGCCGTAATTTCCTTTGCGAAAGGAACGAGGTGAGCGCGTACTACATCAACGCGCCACCCTGGCGGATGTCGCAATCTCGTTCAAGATGATGCTGCAATTTGTTTTGCATTATGCGCTCCAATTGAGCCTTTTCAGGTAGAGGACATGTCTGGTTCAGTCAAGGGAATGTATAGTTGCCCGATTCGAGCCGCGCCTGACTGGAGGGTGGCATTCCAATGGATCTTTCAGGGTACTTTATAGTCGCAAGCATGTTGCGAAAACGTTCGAAGGTGCGTGCCCAACCATCGCGACCGCCTTTCTCCCAAGCGCATCTCTAATTGGCGACCCGTGCCCCCCGATCAACAGGTTAACCAGCCAGACAACTACGTGTTAAAACAATAGCCGTCCAAAGACAGGGTGTTAACCTGTCGCTAAAGGACAAAGGCAATCTGGGGCGGAGTTTTGTGTTTTTGCGGGTGAGTGGAATTCCCTAAACTTAAACGAAACCGCGCACCCATCAGATGCCCAGAACGGCCCTTCGATCAATCATATTCCCATTCGATTTTATAGATGCCCGGACCGTCGCTGTTGTAATCAATCGTGTGCATCTTGGGCGTGTGGGAATAGAGCTTTTTGGTATAAGGATTGTCCCCGTTCACGTCATAGAATTTGATCTTCGTCTTCCAACCCACGCCGTGGCCCATAATGAAGATGGTATATTTAAACGAGTGGCCATTGACCGTTCTAATTTCAATCGAGTCGATCCCTTGGATCATCCAATTGGCATTGGTTGTTTTATACCACTCATAGTCTCTCTTCTGATAATTCCAGCGCAATCCATAGGTCACAAGAGGCCCACCATCGGGCACCAGTAAACCAGAGGCTTTGTGATACACATCCTTTTTGAAAGGATTATCATCAGCGGTGTTGTTAAATGGCAAGTTGGTTTCGGATGACGCCTTAATGCCGCCTTCTATTGGAACCTCTAGCGACAGCTCTTTGAACATATGGCTGCTATCAAAAATATCTTTCTCTGTGGTCAATTTCTTGCTCCTTCTAAAATTGGGGTTTCAAAACTTTGGTCGTTTGAAAAGTGATTGAGATTACAAGCCCGACGAGGATAGCCGAGCAGTTTTGGAAATCAACGATGCTGTGCGTGCGAAATGTCACATTTAAAGAAGGTTGCAAAGCGGTTTGAGGGTGCTTGGCTAACGATCGGGCTTTGCCCGCGTTATTCCTTATTCCGGGCAGCAAGATCCGGCGATTCCAAGCCACACTTCAAAAAATGAAATTGCATGGAACCAACTTTACTTGAATAATGATTTCCGAAGGAATTGGGTTTTTGATGAATATTTTGAAAAAATTTGCCTTAGCTTGGTCTATTCCAAGCTACGGCGAACCAACCAAAGTTGAGGAGCACCAATTCAATTCCTTGGAAGAAGCTTTGGGAATCAAGTTCCCTGAGGACTACAGAACTTCTATTTTGGAAACTGGTCTACCCAGCGGCACTCTAGATCTATGGGAATGGATCGACGCAAAAGAAAGCTCGTTCAATTGGAAATTTTGGGAGTCTCGCCCGCTGCTCTGGCATTTAAATAGCTTTTACTCGCCAGATGAAATTTTATCAGCTTTGGAGTGGCAGAACGCTGGGTTGCCAAAAAATCTGATCCCATTTGCAGGAGACAGTATGGGAAATCAATTTTGTTTCTCCCAAGAAGATCTTTCAAATGAAAAACGAGTGATGGCACCTGTCTATCACTGAGACCATGATTTTGGGGATATTTCTCTGCAACGAAAATCATTTACAGAGTGGCTAAAGGACTACATTCCAAAAAATTGACGCCCCACCAATCGGTAGGGCGCTTCGAATTCTTAGAGATCCCGGATCAAGTCCGGGATGACAAAGGCGTTTCCACGGGGCTCCGCCCGTTCGACCCTGAAACGACCCCCCGGATCGTTTCCGAGACGGGTCTCACCCCTTCTCTTCCACAATCTCCACTAGATGCGGAACCTTGCGGATCATGCCGCGCACTGAAGGTGTATCTTCCAATTCGCGCGTTTTGTGCATTTTGTTCAGGCCCAAACCCACCAATGTCGCGCGTTGGTCTGCGGGACGGCGGATGGGGGAACCGATTTGTTTGACAACGATAGTCTTGGCCATAATTTACGCCTCCGCTTTCGCAGATGCTGGCAAGATGTCAGCAACTTTCTTACCGCGACGCTGTGCGACGTGACGAGGCGATGCCTCTTTACCCAAACCATTCATTGTTGCACGGATCATATTGTATGGGTTTTGAGACCCGATAGATTTCGCAACAACGTCTTGAACACCAAGCATTTCAAAAACCGCACGCATCGGACCACCTGCGATGATCCCAGTACCAACAGGTGCTGTACGCATCACAACTTTGCCCGCACCGTGACGACCATTGATGTCGTGGTGCAATGTGCGGCCTTCGCGCAAAGGTACGCGGATCATTTGACGCTTGGCTTGTTCTGTCGCCTTACGGATCGCCTCGGGCACTTCTTTCGCTTTACCCTTGCCGAAGCCAACGCGACCTTTTTGGTCACCAACAACAACCAATGCGGCAAAGCCAAAACGCTTACCACCTTTTACAGTTTTCGAGACGCGGTTAATCGCAACCAAGCGATCCGCGAATTCAGGTGCCTCTTCGCGGTCGCGACGGCCCCCTCTGTTTCCTTGTTCAGCCATGCGGCCTCCTTTAGATTGGGCAAGCGCCCGTTTCACTCAATCCCAGTGGGAATACTAGTCCCCCGGATCATCGAGCAGGCGGTGACCGCCTGCTTCATTTGCAACGGTGGGTTTCACCCACCCTACGAGTGTATCGTAGGGTGGGTGTGAACCCACCATAATTTAAAACTTCAACCCGCCTTCGCGTGCTGCATCTGCAAGTGCTTTGACTTTGCCGTGGAAGACGAAGCCGCCACGGTCGAAATAGCACTCTTCCACGCCAGCTTTCTTCGCACGCTCTGCAATCGCAGAGCCCACTTTGGCTGCGGCATCAACATTGTTGCGGCCTTGGACGCCCAATTTCGCTTCCATAGTGGAGGCAGACGCCAAAGTTGTACCCGCCGCATCATCGATGATTTGCGCAGAGATGTTTTTGCCAGAACGGTGCACTGACAAGCGCAGCTTTCCAACATTGTGTTTTTTGATTTTGTTCCGGTTCCGCAGACGGCGTTTAAGGAACAATTCACGAGGTGATTTAGCCATAAGTAATGCTCCTTATTTCGCCTTACCTTCCTTGCGGAAGATATATTCGTCTTTGTACTTGATGC
Organism: Pseudomonadota bacterium; assembly: GCA_039029215.1. GTDB lineage: Bacteria > Pseudomonadota > Alphaproteobacteria > Rhodobacterales > Rhodobacteraceae > Amylibacter. The sequence goes on along the minus strand of JBCCGP010000062.1, from coordinate 5,208 downwards.
CTTTGCCTTTGTAAGGCTCTGGCTTACGCCATTCACGGATCTTCGCGGCCACTTCACCAACTTGCTGTTGGTCGATGCCTTCCACGATAATTTCCGTTGGTTTTGGTGCGGTCACAGTGATGCCGTCGGGCACTTGGAAGTCCACATCATGGGACAGGCCAAGTTGCAGTTTGAGCACGTTCCCTTGCATATTGGCACGATACCCAACACCGTTGATCTCAAGCTCTTTCTTGAAACCGTCAGTCACACCAACAACCAAGTTTTGAACTTGTGTTCGGGACATACCCCATTGCTGACGTGCGCGTTTAGAAGATCCGCGTGGATCGATTTTGATCGCACCTTCTTCCATAGTGATCGACACATCATCGGTCGCTGTGAAGGAACGCATGCCCTTTGGGCCTTTGACCTCTACTGTTTGACCTTTGACTTCAGCCGTCACGCCGCTTGGCAGCTCTACGGGTCTTTTTCCAATTCGAGACATAGTACCCTCGCTTTAGAAGACCGTGCAAAGAACTTCGCCGCCGACATTTTCGGCACGAGCTTTTGCATCAGTCATAACGCCCTTAGATGTCGTGACAATCGCGACACCCAAACCCTGACGAACCGAAGGGAGATCACCAGAGCCTGTGTACACACGACGTCCTGGTTTGGACACGCGCTTAAGCTCTTTGATCACTGGTTGGCCGTCAAAATATTTTAGGCTGATTTCTAGTTCTGGGTGACCCGCGTCAGAGGTTGCTGCCTCGTACCCGCGAATATACCCCTCGTCTGCAAGCACATCCAAAACCCAGCCGCGAAGCTTGGACGCTGGTGTGCGTACAGTAGACTTGCCCCGCAAATGTGCGTTGCGGATGCGTGTCAACATATCACCGATAGGATCGTTCATACTCTTCTCTCCTTACCAGCTCGATTTAACCATGCCCGGGATGTATCCATCTGACGCCAATTGGCGCAGCGCGATACGGGACATTTTTAGTTTACGGTAATACCCTTTTGGACGCCCTGTGACCTGACAGCGATTGTGCAGGCGGGACGCGGAAGAATTACGTGGCAGGTCGGCCAATTTAAGGCTCGCCTTAAAACGCTCTTCCAAAGGTTTTTCTTTGTCATTGATGATTTCTTTCAACGCAGCACGTTTGGTGGCATATTTCTTCACCAGCTTTTCGCGCTTTACTTGACGTTGAACCATTCCAGCTTTTGCCATGATGTTTCTCCTTCGCGCTTAGCTGTTGAAAGGCATGTTGAAATGCTTCAACAGGCTCTTTGCTTCGGCATCTGATTTCGCAGATGTGGCGAAGTTAATATCCATCCCCCAGATCTCGTCGATCTTGTCGTAATCAATCTCTGGGAAAACGATATGCTCTTTAAGACCCATGGAATAGTTACCCATTCCATCAAAGGACTTGCCAGAGACACCGCGGAAGTCGCGCACACGCGGCATCGCCACTGTGATCAAACGGTCAAGAAATTCGTACATCCGATCACCGCGTAGCGTGACCTTACAGCCCAGCGGCATCTCTTCACGCACCCGGAAACCCGCGATGGATTTCTTGGCTTTGGTGACAACCGGCTGCTGACCCGCAATCGCGGTCATATCATCAACAGCAGATTTGATTTTCTTGCTATCCTTAACAGTCTCGCCAATCCCCATGTTCAAAGTGATCTTTTGGATCTTTGGGATTTGAAGCTCGTTCTTGTAACCGAATTCTTCTTTCAAAGCGGCGCGGATTTTATCGTGATACTGCTTTTTAAGACGTGGAGTATAATCAGCCATCGATCACTTCTCCTGATTTCTTGGCATAGCGCACCTTCTTGTCGCCATCCATTTTAAAGCCAACGCGTGTTGGGCCACCCTCTTTGGGATCAACCAAGGCCAGATTAGACAGCTGGATTGGCATCTCTTGCGGGATACGTCCACCTTGGCTGGCTTGGCTTTGCTTTGTATGGCGCACGGCCATATTGATGCCCGCCACAATTGCCTTGCCGGATTTTGGATCGACCGAGGAGATTGCCCCCTCTTTGCCTTTATCCTTGCCGGTCAGCACGATGACCTTGTCACCTGATTTCAATTTCGCAGCCATGTTACAGAACCTCCGGTGCCAAAGACACGATTTTCATGAAGTTCTTGCCGCGAAGCTCGCGCACAACTGGCCCAAAAATACGCGTGCCAATCGGCTCGCCTGCATTGTTGAGCATAACAGCTGCGTTGCCATCAAAGCGGATGGCGGTGCCATCTGCGCGGCGCACTTCTTTCTTGGTGCGCACCACAACCGCCTTGCGCACGTCACCTTTTTTGACGCGGCCCTGCGGTGTTGCCTCTTTGACGGATACAACAATGATGTCCCCAACGGATGCGTATTTCCGTTTAGAGCCACCTAAAACCTTGATGCACTGAACGCGCTTAGCGCCTGAATTGTCAGCGACATCCAGATTTGTTTGCATCTGGATCATTTTGGTTTCTCCGACCTAGGGGGCATATAACCCCCGGGTTTCATTAAACCGGGTGTTTTGACTATTCCGCCAAAACCTCCCAGCGCTTGGTTTTCGAAATCGGACGGCATTCTTGGATACGAACGCTATCGCCGATTTTGAATTGGTTATTGGCGTCATGCGCCCGGTAAGTCTTGGACTTCCGAATTGTTTTCTTCATCACAGGGTGCTGGAAACGACGCACAACAGAAACGGAGACTGTTTGGTCATTCTTATCACCAGTGACTGTGCCACGAAGGATACGCTTTGGCATGGTGATCCCCTTTATTCTGCTGCCGCGTCTGCGGCTTTTTCGTTTAGAATTGTCATAACGCGCGCAACATCACGGCGCACCGTGCGCATGCGCGCTGTTGATTCAAGGGCACCTGTTGCGCCCTGAAAGCGCAGGTTAAACTGCTCTTTTTTCAGGTCTTCGAGCTGCGCACGCAGCTGATCGGCCGTTTTTTCACGTAAGTCTGACGCGTTCATCGTCGCTTGTTCCTTTGTTACATCACTGGCCTGCCCCGATTCGGGTTACAGGTATCCCCAGTGGAGATGAGATGGCGGCTTATAGGAGGGAATGTGGGGGTTGGCAAGGGGGTTTGGCGCAGGAATTTTAGGCGATTTTTCAACGGGTTAATTTGGTGGACATTGTCATCCCCGACTTGATCGGGGATCTCTTAGAACAAGAGATGCTGAAACACGTTCAGCATAACCTCAACGCTATCATTTCACTCAACTTGCAATGCCAGCGCCTGCCGATGAGGCGGGCAGGCGTGGGTTTTTCGCACCGAAAGTCCAAATATCGAACAAATATAGAAAATGTCTAATATTCTCGCGATTCGTGTTAATATAAGTCCAGCTAGTTATAGATGCCTGCGGAACCGTTCTAATCAATCAAAGCAAATGGAGAACATTTATGTCATTTAGATTTTTGATCACATTCACAATATTCTGTGCAGCGTATTTATTTCTTGTCACAGAGGCACTGGCTGAAGACTATAGTAAACCAGATGTTCCTTACAAAACACAGGACTGTAGTCCAGGAGACCTTCATGAATGCGGTGACTTCAGGTATTCATTTCGGCGAACCTATCAAACGCATCTAAAAGAATCCCGTGTATCTTTAAAAATCCCCTATGATCACCTTATCGATCTTTGCGCTGATCAAGACGGGTGCCAGGTGAGAATTGGCCAATACAATCGTAGCGAGATGACGGGCGAGTCTTTACAAGAAATGATCTGGTACGAACCGCGAATGTTTTCAATTATCAATACTGAACCCAGTGCAAATCCGAATATGCATCGTTGGTGGGCAGAGCAAGGGGAAACTAAAACGGGACGGGTAAAAGACGGACAATACCATGTCATATTCAACGTAAATGAGTGCGTCTTCACAGACGGAGTTCGAGACGACGAAAATACTTCCGACAACGGCGAAAATTTCGGCATTTATCACTCAGAGCCCAATCGAGGATTTTGTTTGATTTCGTTTATCGACTAAGTTTCGAAAGCGCTGTCAAAATCGTAAGCTAAGGGCGATGGTCTTTTGATCTGCCGTCCCCGATTTAATCGGGGCTCTAAAGGCATCCAAGGCACAAGAGATCCCGGATCAAGTCCGGGATGACATGTTGTAGCTATCGGAATACCATTCTCCGACATTTGTCGTTTTTTGTAGGGTGCACCAGCATCCCGCTCCTAGGCTCCTAAGAAATCCTAGGCTCCTAAGAAAAAGGAACATATCCCATGCCCCGCTATGTCGTCATCTTCAAAGACACCCCAGACATGCTGACCATCCGCGCCGATCAATCAAAACGCGATGCGCATGTGGCCTATGTAAAGGCCCACCCCGAACTTCTGATTGGCGGCGGGCTACGGCCCGATACAGATCAGGATTTCTGCGGCGCGCTTTGGGTGGTCGAAGCGGAGCGTGCAGAGGTCGAAACTTTGATCCAAAACGATCCGTTCTATCTGCCCGACTATCGCAGCTATGATATATATAGCTGGGGTAAGATCCTAGAAGATCAAACCGCGACGCTTTAATCGTTGCTTTTGTTAAAAAGCCGACGATCCGCAATTCTCGTGGCAGCAGCGGCCAGAAAGCCCGCAAGGGCGAAACACAAAATCGCTGACACCACATCCCCCAATGATGCCCAATTCGAGAAATAAGACAGGATTATAAGGACAGAGGTTGTGATCATCGCGATCCATATCGCGCTGATAACGACGATGCGTACCATTTGGTCCCCCTCGGACTCTTTTTCAGATCTCGCCCAAGATCTGCTTGTATTTAGATGCGCGCCAGAACGACTATAACCCTTAGCCCGCGAATTTCGGGAAGATGGTGGGCTTATATAATCCCCGTATGTCCCTTCACCCTGATCGAGACTATGGCGCGCTTCTCGTATTAAGTTAAGAAAATTCGTCTGTTTGCGCGAAAATTTGGCACTTCGCGCATCAAATCGCAGAATCATCATGGATAAAAAGTGCAAGAAGCCCCAAAAAGAATCGAATCCTGCCAAATTAACCCCAAAACACACCCGTCGATCCCTCAAAATGAGGCATTTAAGGCCCCAAGCCCGGCCTCTATCGTGACATGAAATTCACCCCCCTGTGAGATTTCATTTCAACAGATCACAAGGCGCTAAACTATCAATCACGCAACCGAGATTTCAAAAAAGAAACAGACTGTTTCCGTGATCACATGGGGTGCAATGCATACCATTGAACACCTTATTT
>JBCCGP010000061.1:0-16732 GCA_039029215.1 Pseudomonadota bacterium | reverse complement strand
GATGATCAGCGGATAGATCAGGTGGCTCCATTGTGCCAAGCCAAGCCCGCCGAGCATCCAGAAAACAACCGTATGTGTTGCCCTTGGGTCACCCAAGAAAATCAAAAGGTTTGCCAGTGACATCACAATGAAGGACACGGCGACACCGGCAAGGATCAACCGATCCGCACTGGTGGCAGAGGCGAAATGCGAAACGCCCAGAACGATGACAGTTGCAACCAACGCGCCTGCGAAGGCCATCAAAGGGACTGTCAAAAGCCCGATGAACAGGCCCGTATGCAGCAGTGCTAGGATCGCACCGAATGCACCGCCCGAGGATATGCCAAGCAAGTGCGGATCAGCCAGCGGGTTGCGTGTGACGGATTGCAAGCTTGCACCGACAACCGCTAAACCTGCGCCCACCAAACAAGCCAGCAAGGCACGGGGGAAGCGGATATCCCACACAATCGCCTCGCGCCCCTTGGACCATGTGACCTCGAACGCATCCGGCGACAGCTTGTTGCCCAAAACGCCCCAGACCACATCAAATGGTATTTTCACGGCGCCCACACTGACCGCCATAGAAACAGACAGGGCGAGCGCAATTACGCCCGCCCCCATCAAGATTGCGAAACCGCGCGGGGTTCCCCCAAAATGTGAAACGCCGCGCGCCATTGATTAGTTCCGAAGCGCTTCTGCGATTTTCTTCACAGCGTTGATGTTGCGCGGGCCCGGTGTTGCCTCGACATATTCAACAACAACGAAACGGTCGTTTTTCACCGCGTCCAAATCTGCAAAGGCAGGGTTGGACATCATGAATTTGCGCTTTTGTTCGGCGGTGACATTGCCGTAATTCACGATCATGATCACCTCTGGGTTTTTCTCAACCACGGCTTCCCAAGTCACCGTGCCCCAGCTTTTGTCGAAATCGTCCATGACGTTCACGCCACCTGCGGCCTCGATTAATGCGTTTGGCATTGCGTAGCGGCCTGCGGTAAACGGCGTATCTTCCCCGCTGTCATAAACAAAGACGCGCGTTGGCGTGTCCAATGGTGTTAGGCCAGCTGTGAAATCGGCAAGGTCTTGTTTGTACCCTGCAACCAGCTCTTCCGCTTTCGCAGATTTGTCGAAGATTTTGCCCAAGTTTAGAATGTCATTATACATGTCATCCATGCTGGCGGCGTCTTTTTCACCAATATGGATGCAGCTTTCGGTCAACTCATATACGTCGATGCCGAATGGTGCCAAGGTTTCGGGTGTCACTTCACCACCGACCTTCATGCCATAGTTCCAGCCCGCGAAGAAGAAATCAGCATCCGCGCCGATCAACACTTCTTTGGTTGGATATTTCGAAGACAGCTCTGGCAGTTCTTCAACGCCTGCACGCATTTCTTCGTCCAGAGTTTTCCAGCCAGAAATGCCTGTATAGCCCACCATGTTTTCGGCAAGGCCAAGAACCAGCATCATCTCGGTCAGGTTCACATCATTTGAAATTGCAGCCTTTGGTGGCGTATCAAACGTCACCGTGCGGTTGCAGCTTTCGACGCTTGTTTCTGCAAATGCTGTTGTTGCAAATAGGGTCGCGCCCAATGTTGTTAGCGTTTTTTTCATCAGTCTCTCTCGTTAGTTTGGTAAGTGGAATGAAAGGTGTTTTGTATTGCTGGGTCTCAGCATTTCTTGCCGCGCGTTAACGGCGAAGGCGTCCGAGACACGCGCCTCGGTCAGAACCTCCTCTGGCGTGCCAAAGCCACGCGTGTGGCCCGCGTCCAGAAGAAGAATTGAATCACAAATATCGCCTGCCATGTTCAGATCATGAAGCGAGACGATGATGGTCAGGTCGAGATCTTTGATCAGTGCCAAGACCTCTAGCTGATGACGGATATCCAGATGGTTGGTCGGCTCATCCAACACAAGGACCTGCGGCTCTTGCACCAAGGCACGCGCGACCATCACACGTTGGCGCTCGCCCCCCGACAAAGTGCCAAGATCACGATGGGCAACCTCAGTCAAATTGAGCTGTTCTAAGACGCCATCGACAAGCGCCATGTCATTTGCGCCTGATGCAGCAAACCCTGTGCGATGGGGCGTGCGGCCAAGCGTGACAACCTCGCGCACCGTTAACCCAAAGGATGAGGGTTGTTCCTGCAAAACGGCGGCAATCTTTTGTGCCGCTTGTTTGGCAGGCATAGCCCAGATATCTTCGCCCTCAATTTTGATGACACCCGTTGTTGGTTTTTGATACCGATAGATCATGCGCAGCAGTGTCGATTTGCCAGCCCCATTCGGCCCAACAACACCCATCACATCGCCCGCATTGACTTGAAAACTGGTTTCCTGAACCAGCTTTGGCGCACCGCGATGGGGATGCCAGCTGATGTTCTCCGCTGTTAAGTTCGCAGCCCTCATTGTGCTGCAACCGTGGTTTCTTCTAGCGCGATGATCGCGGCTGGCACCCGCGCCAGCGTGGTGCGGCGGAGCTTGCCTGGACGATCGACGGAGGAACACCACCCATCATGCAACACCGCATATTGGCGGGCAAAGGCAACAAGATCATCAATATCTACATCGGGTTCGATATCGCCGAACAGATATGTCGCCTTGCGCGTGCCGTGATAAGCAACGGTACAGGGGTGATCACAGCCTGCCATGCACGCCACGCCCGAGATTTCGAAATCTTCGGCAACGCTGTCTCCCGCCGCATCGATCGCAGCGCGCAGTTTTTGGATCAGCTCATATCCTGGTCTGCAATCAGAGCCTTTGTGCTTGCACGATGTGCAAACCGTTATTCTGTGTGTTGGGGATGCCATTTCGCCCTCCGCGAATGCACGGGGGTACGAAAAGATATGTGGGCGGCAGGTTCCGCAAAGCCATCGTTCTCTCCTTTACGGACACCCCGCCCGTGTTGAAGTTCATCGCTTGGCTGGTCTCCTGACTTATCGATCATCGCGTTTGCCGGCCTTCCCAGTTTCCCAGTGGCGCATCTGGCAACGCTCCCGAAGTACAGTCGCGGGGGCGGTTGTAGCTGGGGCCCGTTATATGGTCTTCCCCTCCTACATTCCCATTTCATCCCCAGATTTTAGAATCTTTCTTGGGGAACCATGCTGCATCCCTAATGCGCGTCTGCGCGATCCATTTCAAGATGAATTGCGACCTATCTGAATGAAAATTCGGTTTCTGGGATGAATTACCCCCAATTTTTCAACGAAATTTTGGGCGACTTAGCGTTGAACCTGCAATATCTTGTGGATAACTTGCCCAAAACCCCCATATAGGGTGAAATTTGTTTGACTCACCGCACCCGAAAAGCGGAGTTTAGGGAAAACAAGAATCAAAAGCAGTAAGACAGGCAACGCATGCGGTTTTCAAAAATCCGGCTGACGGGGTTTAAAAGCTTCGTCGATCCAACCGAACTGATCATCAAGGACGGGCTGACGGGTGTTGTCGGGCCAAACGGCTGTGGCAAGTCCAACTTGTTAGAGGCATTGCGCTGGGTGATGGGCGAAAATCGCCCCACGGCCATGCGCGGTGGCGGCATGGAAGATGTGATTTTCGCTGGTGCTGAAAGCCGTGCGGCGCGCAATGATGCGGAAGTTGCGCTGCTGCTGGATAATTCTGAGCGTTTGGCACCTGCGGCGTTTAACCAAGAAGATAAGTTGGAAATTATTCGCCGGATCACCCGCGATGTCGGCTCTGCATACAAGGTAAACGGCAAGGACAGCCGTGCACGCGATATTCAGATGTTGTTTGCCGATGCCTCCACCGGTGCGCATTCGCCTGCCCTTGTGCGTCAGGGTCAGATTTCCGAATTGATCAATGCCAAACCCAAAGCGCGGCGTCGTATCTTGGAAGAGGCGGCGGGGATTTCTGGGCTATATCAACGTCGGCACGAGGCCGAGTTGAAGCTTAAAAACGCAGAGACCAATCTGGGTCGCGTGGATGATGTGGTGGACCAGTTGGACGGTCAGTTGCGTTCACTCGAAAAGCAAGCACGTCAGGCGCAACGCTACCGCGAGATTGGCGAAGAGCTGCGCAAGTCAGAGGGGCTGTTGCTTTACCGCCGTTGGAAAGAGGCGGATCAGACAGCAGCAGATGCAAAGGCCGAATTGACCGAAGCCACGAAAACTGCAGGCTCTGCCCAGACCGAAGCGGCAAGCGCATTGAAAGCCCGCGAAGCGTCCGAGGCGCAATTGCCGCCACTGCGTGAGGAGCAAGCTGTGGCATCAGCCATCCATCAGCGCCTGATCGTGCAACGCGATACGCTGACCGATCAAGAAACGCGCGCGAAGGATCAGATTGAAACGCTGAATGCGCGGATCGAACAATTGGCCAATGACATCACGCGCGAGGGTGATCTGAACAAAGACGCCGAAGAGACGATCAAGACGCTGAATTGGGAACAAGACCAGATCACCAAAGCCTCTGACGGGTTTGATGCAAAGCTAGAGCAGGCGAATACAGAAGCGCGTGAAGCGGCGAATGTCCTGTCCGAGAAAGAAAGCGATCTTGACAAGCTGACCGAGGATGCGGCCCGTTTGGCGGCACGTCACCAATCGGCGGAACGGATGTTGACCGAAGCGCAGGCGCTGTTGGAAAAACGCGCAGCGGAAGCGGAAACTGCGAAGGCGGCGGTGGCCGAGATTGCAGAGAAGCTAGAGGCGGCAGAGGCAGCGTTGCAAACGGCAGTCAGCGCCAAGGCAGAGGCCGAGGCGACGATTGCAGAAACAGAAAAAGCCTTGCTGGATGCAGAAGCCGCGCGGGTGAAAGCGCAGGCCGCAGATTCAGATGCGCGCGCCGCGCTCAGCCAAGCAGAAGGTGAAGCAAATGCGCTGCGTGCAGAAACGGGCGCATTGGAAAAAGTGATTGCCCGCGAAAGCGATGGCACGGATCAGTTGATTGACAAAACCAGCGCAGAAGCGGGTTTTGAGGCGGCACTGGGTGCGGCCTTGGCTGATGATTTAAAAGCACCATTGATCGGACCAGATGGCGCATCGGGTTGGGCGAAACTGCCCGATTATGATGCGACGGCTGAATTACCGGATGGCGCTGTTGCACTACATATTTATGTGAATGCACCAGCAGAGCTAACGCGCCGCCTAAGCCAGATTGGTTTGATCGAGGCAGGCGAGGGTGCGAAGCTTCAAGCCGCGTTGAAACCGGGCCAGCGACTGGTGTCCAAAGCCGGTGATTTGTGGCGCTGGGACGGGTATCGCCAATCGGCAGAGGATGCGCCTTCAAGTGCCGCTTTGCGTTTGAAACAGATGAATCGCTTAAAGGAATTGCAAACATCGCTGGGCGGAGCCGAAGATGTTTTGGCAACGGCGCAAAAAGCCTTTGACGAAAATCACGCGGCTTTGGAAAACCTAATCGCGGCGGAACGCACAGCGCGTGAAAACCGCAAACAAGCGGATGAAGCTTTGGCAGATGCGAACCGCAAACTGTCATCAGCAACCGCAGAGCGTGACGCGCTGGCTGGCAAACGCGAGACGATGGAGCTTGCCGAAAAGCGCCTAGAAGCGGAAAGCACGCAAGCACGCGATGCGTTAAGTGAGGCCGAAAGCGGTTTGAAATCGCTGGGTGATTTGGACGCAGCACGCGAAAACCAAGAGGCGATGAAAATCGGCGTTGAAGCGGCGCGTGTCACGATGATCTCCAAACGCTCGATGGCCGATGACATCCGCCGCGAGGGTGAGGCGCGCACGAAGCGTCGCCAAGAAATCATCAAAGAGGTCTCTGGCTGGCAGCACCGCCTGACGAGTGCTGAGGCACGGATGAAAGAACTCGCCAAACGCAAAGAAGACAGCGAAGCAGCTTTGGGATCTGCAACCGCAGCACCCGAAGAAATCGCGGCGAAGCGCGAAGAAATGAACAAGGCGATTTTTGAGGCGGAAACGCGTCAGAAAGAGGCATCCGAAAAACTCGCCGAGGCCGAAGCAGCGCATCGCAAATGCGAGATGGCCTTGCGCGACAGCGAAGGTGCAGCATCATCTGCACGCGAGGCGCGCGCGCGTGCAGAAGCGGTGTCTGAGGCGGCAGAAACGCAAGTCACCATGGCCGCAGAGCGCATCAATGAAGAAATGCAAACCACGCCGCAAAAGCTGCTCGAAAGTTTAGATACAGATCCAGAGAAAATGCCGAAGGCAGATCGTGTTGAAGAAGACGTGACCCGCCTGCGTCGTCAACGCGATGCGCTAGGTGCGGTGAACTTGCGTGCAGAAGAGGACGCCAAAGAAGTTAGCGAAGAGCGTGATGCGCTTTATACCGAACGCGAAGACCTTGAAGGGGCCATTCGCGAGCTGCGCAAAGGTATCGCGGGTCTAAACAAAGAAGGCCGAGAGCGTTTGTTGAATGCGTTTGAGGAAGTGAACAAAAACTTCTCGCTCCTCTTCAAGCGCTTGTTCAACGGCGGCGAGGCGAATTTGGTTCTGGTTGAAAGTGATGATCCACTGGAAGCTGGCCTAGAGATTATGTGCCAACCACCGGGCAAGAAACTTTCGACCCTATCACTGCTCTCTGGCGGTGAACAAACACTGACAGCATCCGCACTGATCTTCGCCGTGTTCCTTGCGAACCCAGCCCCGATCTGTGTGTTGGACGAGGTCGACGCACCGCTGGACGATGCAAACGTCAATCGTTTCTGCGATATGCTGGACGAGATGGTCAGCCGCACCGACACCCGCTTCCTAATCATCACCCACCACGCGGTAACGATGGCGCGGATGGATCGTCTGTTCGGTGTGACAATGCAGGAACAGGGTGTCAGCCAATTGGTGTCTGTCGATCTGCAAGCCGCAGAAGAGCTCGTCGACGCCTGATGACAGATCAGGCCAAGGGGCTGTTGATCACCCTTTTGGGCGTTTTCTTTGTGATCCCCGATGCCTTATTCGGCCGGATCATCGACGGTGATCCGGCCAGCATAGCATTTTGGCGAAATCTATTATCTGGCGGCATGCTGCTTTTGGTCGTCCTTATACTGCAAGGCCCATCCATATTCCGCGCGGCATTCGCTGTCGGTTGGCCCGCAATCGGATATGGTCTGGCAATCGGCGCAAGCGGCAGTTTGTTCATGTTCGCGGTCAATATGACAAGCGTTGCGAATGTCGTGTTTATCATCGCCTCTATGCCCGCATTTGCAGCGATCTTTAGTTGGGTGCTTGTGGGCGAACGCCCCTCAAAACGCATGATCATCACGATGCTGGTTGTTGCTGTCGGCCTTGTGATTGTCGCTGTCGGTTCTCATGGTGATGGGGTCTCTCATTGGTCAGGCGACTTAATCGCGCTTTTGGTGACAATCAGTTTTGCATTGGCCTTGTCACTGGTCCGCCGCGTGAAAGGTGCTAATCTATTGCCCATGGCGGGTTTGGGGTACATGGCGGCGGGCTTGGTTTTACTGCCCTTTGCCGCCCCGGTGGAGCTGATCACATCCCAGCCATTGAAAGTCTTTCTGCACGGTGGTGTCTTTATCTTTTGCAGCCTAACCCTGCTCGCACTCGGCCCGCGCTATATCGCGGCGCCAGAAGTGGCGTTGTTGATCCTGCTTGAAACCATCCTTGCCCCAATCCTCGTATGGTTCGTTTTGGGCGAGGTGCCGGGCATTTGGACATGGGTGGGTGGCGCGATCATTTTGGCGGCACTTTTTGTGTCTAACCTGATCGCGCTGCGTCGCGTCCGTCAGGCCTCTTGATTTTCCAGATAGATCACACGGGCAAACATCGCGAGAACGGCAATACAACCCGTGCACAAAATCAATATCAACCACAGCCATGGGTTCATCCCTTGCGCTTTGGCACGCGGTGCAAGCATCGCAAAACCAATGCCGATTGCGATCAGCAGATCGATCCAGACTTGGTTGCCCCAGAAGTTTTGCGTGTGGTTCAGCCAGACGGTTGTCAGCCCTTCCGTCAACACGGTGTAGATCGAAAAGATCAGAAATGCGCCGCACAAGGCGGCGGGGACCATCCAGACGGTTTTACTATAACGCCCATCCTTAGAGATCATGTAAACGGTCGCCAGAATAAAACAAAGCGCGGCCGCAACAGGAATAATTTCGGTGATTAACATATGATTTTCCCTTCTTTTTCAGGTCAGTCAGAATCATGTAGCACTCGCTACATAGACAATAAATGTAGCAAGTGCTACAAAAATCTTTATGTCTGATAAAAAGACCCAAATGCTCGACGCAATGGCGGCCCATGTTTTGGCGCATGGGTTGAATAATGCCAGTCTGCGACCTCTGGCAAAGGCGGCGGGGACATCGGATCGGATGTTGATCTATCATTTCGGCACAAAGAACGGGTTGATCGAGGCGCTGTTGATGCATCTGGCGGCACAGATGACTTTTGGATTGAATGCACTGTTGCCAGAGGCCCCGATGCCCTCACGCCGCGCTTTGTTTGAGACGGTGATTGCTGCGACAAGAAACGAGATGTTCGCGGGCTATATGCGCGTTTGGCACGATATTGTTGCCGCCGCCGCGCAGGGCAGTGCGACGCATAAGGCGGCAGCGGGGCAGATCATTGATGGGTTTGTGGATTGGATCGTTAAACGCCTGCCAGAGGGCGAGGCCGCGCCAGAGCGGACAGCGCGTGCGATTTTGACGATGATTGATGGTGTTTTGCTGATGGATGCGGTGGGGCATGCAGAGATGGCAGAGGCTGTGACAGAGGCGTTTTTTCCCCTTGAGTAGGGCTGGGAATCCCCCTATATGCCTGCCACTCTAAGAGCCTTGCTGGACGATATCTCGGCATGTGCTGTCTGACCTGAAAGGACATAAGATGTCGATTACACCAGAGCTGAAGGCACAGCTTATCAAAGAATATGCCACCAAAGAGGGCGACACGGGTTCGCCAGAAGTTCAAGTTGCGATCCTAACCAGCCGGATCAATACGCTGACAGAGCATTTTAAAAGCCATAAAAAAGACAACCACTCTCGTCGTGGTTTGTTGAAAATGGTCGCCCTTCGTCGGAAGCTTTTGGACTATACGAAAGCCAAGGACGAGGCGCGGTATCAGGACCTGATCAAACGTCTGGGCATCCGCCGTTAAGGGGCCCAGAGACCGACGTGATTTAAAACCCGCTTTTGAGCGGGTTTTTTTGTGTCCAAGGTTGGACACATGGGTATGTCTTTGATTTTGTTGGATTTTAAAATGTCCTAGCTAGGACATGGAGTTAAGTGATTGATATTACTAATTTTTGTGACGCTGTTGAGATTCGTTTAAATAAACATTTTCTGCCGTTACGAACCAATTAGATTTTCTTAGGAGCGATTTCTTTTCTCCTCCTGTAATATGAAATGGTCGATCTTTAGAGTCTCTCCAAATTTCACCATGGTAGGGATTGTCTTCTAGCTCTGGATCATCAAATATTGGCTCATAACCGATGAGAAATCCCTCATTTCTTATGTCGCCAACATTCAACTCAACCGAAGCGAAAAAAATGGGCGTGGTGACAAAGTCATACGGATCTACTGAGTCTGCTATCATTAGTTTAGGAATATCGATTGAAATTCCACTGTTTGAGGACATCGCAAAAACTGCGGTAGAGACGCGTTTCTTGCCATTGCTGTCCTCGACTATATGATGCTCGGATATTCGTCTGATTACTGTATCTTCAGCCGATAAGTCTTTTTCGTCATAAGGCGTTACCAAGAACGTCACCGTTTTGATTGTTAGTAATGATTTTAACCAATTCAATCGGGCGTTTTATGTCACCCGCTATCGAAAATTCGTCAACTTCAGCATTGGCTTCATTGTAGAAAAACACTTCAATTTGGGGTAGGGTCTTACGGAATTGTAGTTCCAAATCCATGCCATTAATGTGCCATTCGGCTTGAAGTGTACCGTTGGCTATTGGTACTAGACAAGGAGGGGGTACGTTTGGCACATACATGCGATTGAGTACTTCAAGCGCATAGCCAGCGACTCTAAAATTCAAGGCTAAACCTTTGTACCCATCCCAACCTGGTTCCAATGAAACGAGCTCTTCTAGCTTTTTCTCTAAAGTCGCAGACCAAGGGCTTTGCGAAACAGAAACAAACTCATGCGCGGACAAAGGCTCGGCAAATTTTGACGATCGAGTAAATAGATTGCTTACGGTATTTGAAAAATCCGCGCTTTTTGTTTTTTCGACAGGTGGTGCATATTCCGATGCGAAGTTTGCCGTGCTACTGCTCATGTTTGCTCCAAGCTTTATGTGCTTTAGAAGTCGTTATATCATTGAATGTAGTAACAATTTTCTCGCGTGCCAAGTTGAAAAAATCAATCGGAAGAAGTTGATCCATTTCTTCGGACGGGCGTCCTTTTACAGATAAGCCAAGCTGTATTGCACGGTCACCAGAATTGCGATTTGTTGCGGTTGCAACACTTGTTGAAAATCTAGCGAAACTAGCTCCGCTTGCGTCTTGCAAAACACGTGCCATTGACACGTTCAAAGATTCTACGTCCTCTAGGTCAATCTTAGGCAATTTTATCCATTTATCTATTTCTGTTAAATTTCTTAGTGGGATAATATTTAAGTAGGACAACTCAATTTGAGTAATTTCGATCTCACTCTTAAAATTGGATTTAAAATAGTTTGACAATTTCTCTAATAAGTTTTGGAATTCAACCAATAAGTTTTCGTAGCGAGGATAAGTTGGCTTCATGCTTCGTTTGCGCCAATTAAATATGAATTTATCATCTTGAAATTGGATCAGCTTTTCGCCTTTTTTTGACACAAACCACATCCTTGGAAGCTCCATTCCAGAGGTCAATTCGATTGAAATCGGATCAGAGGAATTTCCACCGAACGTTTCAAATGTCGGTTGAAGCCTTGGTTTCTGTTGGTGGTGTTTGAAGTCCTTTTCGAACAGACTATAAACATCATTATAATGTAGCACGTTAAAGCCTTCTACAGGTGTAAATTGAATAGCCATAACCACTTCATTTATGGGCGGATTTTCAAAGCTGGGTAATTTTTTTATTTTCGCCATACTAAAATTTTCCTCGATATACCGTTAATATAGGTTTTCGGTTGAAGAAATACTATTGGAAAAGTTTTTATCAATTGTTTTAAGCTGGCGCTCGCTAACTTGAAGGATACCAAAATAACACCCGTATCATTTAGTTAAACTTTGTGACTTGAACAAAGCAAACACATTTCTACCGCGCAAATTTTCTAAACAGAACAAAAATTTCCATTTTGGTAAATATTTCCAATTACTCACACACCATCCGCTCAATAAAGCAATTGTTCCCGATACACCCGTCCCAGCCCTCGGCCTTGGCGGTTTGGGATTTG
Organism: Pseudomonadota bacterium; assembly: GCA_039029215.1. Lineage (GTDB taxonomy): Bacteria > Pseudomonadota > Alphaproteobacteria > Rhodobacterales > Rhodobacteraceae > Amylibacter. Next base: position 5,479 of record JBCCGP010000061.1, on the reverse strand, counting down.
TCGCCGAAGACGGGCTCGATCACCGTGACCTCTTTAATCTTGTCAAAGCGGAAGATGCGTTTGGCCTCGAAATCGCGGCCTTTGGTGCAGCCGCGGGATTGCCAGCCGTGCAGATAGAGCTGTCCGTTTTTGCCAAGGCCCACTTGGTGGACGTCAACAATACGCGGCGCGCAGCCTTTGGAGACGTCTTTGTCATAGACAAGCGCGATGGTTTGGCCTTGTTCGGCGGCCTCGCAAAGGGGTGTTTCGAATTCGGATTGGGCAGATAAGGGCATCGATCCAAAACAGAACATTGCTGCAAGTGTCAAAATTCCTCTGCGCATTCCAAAACTCCCGCTTCTGAGAACTATCTAAGCAATTTGGTTGAAAATTCTACCTCAATTCAACAACGCGGGCTGTGCACCACGCCTGTAGGTCGGACGCCTAATCCGATCTTAGTTATGTGGTTTTGAGAGTGATGGGTGCACAGCACCCATCCTACGGGACCATATCAGCGACTTGTTGGTGCACCTCGATCACATTGCCCGCGGGGTCCATGAAGAACACTTGGTGCCATTCCTTGGAAAATGCCGTACCATAATCGGAATAGGGGATCTGGTTTTCGTCCAAGATTTTGAGGAAAGCAGCCAAATCATCGGTGCGAAAGGCGATATGGCCGCGTTCGACCGGGTTGATCACTTGGCCGTTTTTGAATGCGACATCAAAAGCGCGCTCTGCGAGATGCATCTGCATGGCCCCGTCTGTGGCGAATTTGATTTTTCCACTATACCCACGGTCCTCTGTCTCTTCCGTTCGTGGGAATTGAGTGGCGGCGATATCCGCTAAGCCAAGCACGCGGGTATAAAAGTCATGCATAGGCGCGACATCATCAGCGACGAAATTGATGTGGTGGAATTCGAGTTTCATGTCTTACCCCCTTAAATCTAACGGAAGGATCGCATGTGCAAAAGGGGTGGGAGGTTGGGCTTTTGCATATGCGATCCATGCATAAAAAAGACCCCGCCAGTTCTGGCAGGGCCGTCTTATCTGTTGCGCAAATTTAGCTGTCGTCTTGGACCTTTGCGGTTGGTGCGTTTTTCTTCACCGATTTGATCCCGTTTTCGCGTGCGCTGTCGCCGCTATACACTTCTGATGTGCCGATCACCTGACCGTTGCGGGCGCGTAGGTTGAACATGGGGCCAGACTTGGCTTGCTTGCGTTCATAGCGGCTGTCATCTGGGGCATTTTTGCGTACACTTTCGATGCCGTTATTGCACGAGGCTTTGCGTTTGTATCCTTCAGAGGCCAAAATGATCTCTCCGTTTCCGGCCTTTAATCGGAAGCGGAATTCACCGCGTTTGTCTTTGAATATTTCGAATTTGCCCGCCATAGAGCCAACTCCCTGTTTATTGATTATTTACAAGGCCACACTGTGGGCCTTTCTGCGCATTTCGCAACTGATTTTGTAAATTTTTTTGCGATTGGTGGCGTTTATTTTGATCGTCAAAGGGGTTCCCACGCCGCAAAAACTAGGGTAGAGGGCGGGCATCTGAAAAAGACGCCTTTGGCCTGTGGCGTTTGTGAAAAGGATGACAAGGCCGCTGGCAATGGGGCCAGCATAGAAATGGAAGACCCGGGAGGGCCCGGGAGTGCTTCCTTAAAGGAAACGATACATGTTTAACGAAGTTAAAAAGTCACTCAAATGGGGTGAGGAAACGCTTACGCTAGAGACGGGCAAAGTTGCGCGTCAGGCAGATGCGACAGTGATTGCAACATATGGCGAAACGTCTGTTCTGGCGGCTGTCTGTTTTGCAAAGTCAGAGCGTGAGGGGCAAGATTTCTTCCCGCTGACTGTAAACTACCAAGAGAAATATTATGCCGCCGGGAAAATCCCAGGCGGTTTTTTTAAGCGCGAGGCGCGCCCGACCGAGAAAGAGACACTGACGGCGCGTTTGATCGACCGTCCGATCCGTCCGTTGTTTGTGCCGGGCTTCAAGCACGAGGTGCAAGTGACGTTGACGGTTCTGAGCCACGATTTGGTCAATGACCCCGATATGGTTGCAATGATCGCGGCATCTGCGGCGCTGACATTGTCCGGCGCGCCGTTCATGGGTCCAATCGGTGGCTGCCGTGTTGGGTTTGAAGAAGGCCAATATGTGTTGAACCCAACAGTGGATGATATGTCCATGTTGAAAAACAACCCTGATCAGCGTTTGGACCTTGTGGTTGCAGGCACAAAAGATGCCGTGATGATGGTTGAGTCTGAGGCCTATGAATTGACCGAAGACGAAATGCTGGGCGCGATTACTTTTGCGCATGAACAAATTCAGCCCGTGATCGATTTGATCATTGATATGGCCGAAGAGGCGGCAAATGAGCCGTTTGATTATCAGCCGCCAGATTACAGCGATCTGTATGCGAAGATCAAAAAGGCGGGCGAAAAAGACATTCGCGCGGCCTATGCGATCACAGATAAGCAGGATCGCGTTGCCGCCCTTCAAGAAGCGAAAGACAAGATTGTTGCTTCGCTTACTGAGGAAGAACAAGAAGACAACAACATGCCGACTTGCTTGAAAAAGCTGGACGCAGAAGTTGTGCGCGGGGATATCGTTGCCAATAGCAAGCGGATTGATGGGCGTGATCTGGCGACAGTGCGCGGCATTGAATCTGAAACAGGTGTACTGCCACGGACACACGGATCTGCCTTGTTCACACGTGGTGAGACACAAGCGCTTGCTGTTACGACGCTTGGTACAGGTGACGACGAACAGATGATCGACGCGCTGGAAGGCACGTATAAGTCGAACTTCCTTCTACACTATAACTTCCCTCCATATTCTGTTGGGGAATGTGGCCGCATGATGGGCCCGGGCCGTCGCGAGATTGGTCATGGGAAATTGGCATGGCGTGCATTGCAGGCGGTTTTGCCAGCGGCAACAGACTTCCCATACACGATCCGTGTTGTGTCTGAGATCACGGAATCAAACGGCTCGTCTTCCATGGCGTCTGTTTGTGGTGGGTCGCTGTCCATGATGGATGCAGGTGTTCCATTGAAAGCCCCAGTTGCGGGTGTTGCGATGGGTCTGATCCTGCAAGACAATGGCGAGTATGCTGTTCTGACGGATATCCTCGGCGATGAAGATCACCTTGGCGACATGGACTTCAAAGTGGCTGGTACTGAAAACGGTATCACGTCCTTGCAGATGGACATCAAAGTGGCCGGCATCACGCCAGAGATTATGAAAACCGCCATGGCGCAGGCCAAAGAGGGTCGTTTGCATATCCTTGGTGAGATGTCGAAAGCGATTTCTGAGGCGGGTGCGTTTTCTGAGCACGCACCGCGCATTGAGACGATCCAAATCAACCCAGATAAAATCCGCGAGGTCATCGGCTCTGGCGGCAAGGTCATCCGCGAGATTGTGGAGACATCTGGCGCGAAGGTTGACATCAACGATGATGGCACCATCAAGATTGCGTCGTCCAATGCAGCCGAGATCGAAAGCGCAAAAGATATGATCATGTCCATCGCAGCAGAGCCAGAAGTGGGCGAGGTCTACAAAGGCACGGTTGTGAAAGTGATGGATTTTGGCGCGTTCGTGAACTTCTTTGGCAAACGGGACGGTTTGGTCCATGTCAGCCAAATGGCAAACGAGCGTGTGAACCATCCGTCTGATATGGTGTCCGAAGGCCAAGAGCTTTATGTGAAACTCATGGGTTTTGACGATCGCGGCAAAGTGCGTTTGAGCATGAAGGTCGTGGATCAAGAGACTGGCAAAGAGATCCCAAAAGAAGAGAAGTCAGACGATTAAATAGTTGCAAATTCAAATGACCTTTACCTTATGGTAAAGGTCATTTTCTATTTTACCGAAACTTTCACGTTTTCGTCTTCTTCCATTGATTTATTATCATGCAAAAAGCCATGAGACGCTTTCAGTCCGGATGAGGTATTCCAAATTTTGTACCAAGACGATCCATTGTCACCGGTCCAAGTGATAATTAATCCCTCTTTGTTAACAGGAGCTTTTCCAAAGCAAATTCCCACCTCTGACTTTTTACACTTTCTAAATCGCGCTTCTGACTTCCACGGTTTCTTTGAACTGAGACCAAATCCTTCCAAACTCACCTTTTTCCCTACAAGCTGTTGGTAAGTAGACAGATCTTGTGATGAAACATAGATAGTTGATCCCAAGACCATCGTTGAAGTTACTAGCGACAATAAAAACTTTGCCATTTTTTCTCCTAAAATTTTAACAAATTACCCCTAGTGGTTTATTTTACTGAAGTGAATTTGGCAAACCCAGATGTCCAACCATAGGCCGAACGATCAAATGGAAAATCATGCCACTCGTTGACTTAGAATAATTCATTTCGAATCCCGTTTCTAAATGCGCTTTCGAATTATGATTTTTTACAGGGTATGGGCAAACGAATCCCAAAAAAGTAGAGAAGTCAGACAAATAAATTGCAGACTTTCATCCCCGACTTGATCGGGGATCTTGATGCATCCAAGCCCCGCCATCTCTGGCAGGCTTTTTTCATCCAAAGGGTTAAAGCGGCCCTTTTAACCCTTCGGCGCATATCTGTGGCGTTTGGATGCATCTACCTTTCAGACATCGCGCGGACCCTTTGGCCCGCGTCGGACATTTGAAAGGATTAAAAATGAAAAAAACAGCCACACTTTCCGCAGCCGCAGTGCTGCTTCTAAGCACATCTTTGGCCAGCCATGCCGACGCGGTGAACAGCAGAATTCAGGAATTATTCGAACAAGGCTATGGCTTTTTTGAGGTCGGTCGCGGCAGTGATGGCTCTGCCCGGATCAGCGCCAGTGGACCCGCTGGATCGCTTCATATCGAAGTTGATGCAGAAGGGAACATCGTGAGCGAAGAGAGTGAATTTGTCGATGAAGACGAAAATGGCGTCGATGATGATTACGAAGATGCTTTGGCGGATTATTCGGACGAGGAAGATGACGACGAAGAGGATGAGGAAGACGACGAGGACGATGACGATGAGGAGGATGACGAAGACGGCGAAGAAGAAGACGATGATGAGGATGATGAAGACGACGACGATGATGAAGAGGACGATGACGAGGAAGAGGAAGAAGACGAGGACGATGACGGCGAAGAAGAAGACGATGATGAGGATGAGGAAGATGACGACGGTGATGAAGAGGAAGATGACGACGATGAGGAAGACGACGAAGACGATGAGGATGGTGAAGATGACGACAGCGAAGACGACGGTGATGACGAGGATGGCGGAGAAGATGAAGATGGTGAAGGAGACGACGATGATGACGGCGAAGACGCTGGTGACGCGGACGGCGAGGACGCGAATGACAGCTAAGCTTTGTCGCAGTTACTGATTGGTGCGGTGGCCTGTTCTATCGGGCCAACGCCGCCGGTCGGTAACATGCGCCTTAAGGTCCAAGGCGCACCCGGGACGGCGTCGTGTTCATACCCCTGACACGACGCCGTCATTTTGCAATCTTGCCGTC
>JBCCGP010000060.1:0-18838 GCA_039029215.1 Pseudomonadota bacterium | reverse complement strand
TTGAAATTAGTATCGTAAACGAAGCCTACTTGCTTGGAGATAGAGGCTCCACTGCTTGGTGTTCTAATAGAAAGGAAATAATTCTTGGCCCTTATTATCTCTTGAACACGTAACAGGCCCTTGCCAGTCCCTCCAATGGCACGGCTGGTATGCTTTCCATCTAGTACATCTTTTAGAGTAAATTCTCTTGTGTCACCATTTCCAAACAGCTTTAGGTGATTTTCGATACCCATCCCATTGTCAAATAAAGACAAGATCAAATAATTTCGTTTTCCAGAGCCCATAAGACCTTGATTTTTTTTGTGGTACTCTAAAAAGCTTGGGGGATAAGAAGAGCTTTGTCCTATGTCACGCCGTCCAATACGTTCTTCGCTAAGTTGCATCACTAGCAAGTTTCCAAAAGGCACTTCAGGTGTATGCTTATTTGGATTCAGCCTTGAACGGATACCATGCGCAAGAGAATTTTCACAAAGTTCATGCAAAATACGGTAAATTGGCGCTAAAAAACTACCTGAAAATACATCGGCAGCCGCTGCTTCAATTTCAGAGTTCTCAGTAATATTGAAAACTGTGTTTGCTCTTTTGAAAGTTCCTCTGACGACCTCGGTGCTCAGTCCGTGTGGAAGCCTATCAAGCGGCAAACGATTTCCTGCCAGTTCCATCCGAGAAAGTTCCAACTCGAACTCATCATTTAAAATAGCGGTGAAGATTTCACCTGACGTAGTTTCAGAGAAAGCGTTTTCAACGCTGCTTCGTGCATTTGTAAACGGACGAACAAATTCTTTACTTTCCTTTGACAAATTCAATCCGCGTGACTTCATTAAGCGCGCTGTTTGAATACATGTTAAAGCAATCTCAGAAAGCGATTTTATATCTTCTTCGCGGTCCAGATCCGACTTTTCGACATTCAAATCGATATGATTATAGTTAAATAAATCGCGTTTTTTTTCCAGAAAATCTATACGCGCCTGAGTGAAGTCTGATGCTGAAAGCTTGCTTTTAAACAAGCGAATTAAAAGACTTAAATACACTTTTATTTGTGAGTTGTTTAGTCCTAAGGCGTGCTTGTACGCAGTCGATACCCGAGCAATTTTTGCAAAGGGATCAACTTCATCATGATCTTCAAGTAGATACTTTGCTGCAGCGCCAGCATTCTTAGCACTTGGCTTTCGATCATCCTTTTTGAGCTTTACCAAATTTTGCACGCCTTAGCCGTCCTCTCAGCAGCAAATAGAATTTTAATATTAAGGTTTGATTTCCCCAAAAATCAAAATATCCTGATTTTTAATTTATCCAGTTTTATCAAAATTGACGTAAATTCCAAGAATTCATTTTTTTCAGTGAAGAAATGGCATCAAGTCTCACAAATTTTGATCAGTAACAAGCCTCAAAAAGTTCTTTCAAATGTAAGTATCCAATTTTTCTTTTTTAATCTTCTCGAAAACAGCACCTCTATACGCCCCTTTCGATCAAGGCGGGCGTGTTTTCTAGCAGTGGGTAACCCCTCTGCCAGCGGCCTTGATCGACAAGGGAGACAGGTGCTGTTTTCGAGCCCCTATAATCCCCAAGAGTGTAGCAGGTTTCAAATTCTGCGCTACAGGGTCTTTTCCGTGAAAATCACGGACGGGAATTAACCCCTGATATACCAGCCTTGCTCAGACGCGTTGTAGTAGAGGCGTACGATTGGATCGGCGTTATATGATCCAAAGTCCAATTCAAACACTTTGCAATAGAGCTCGCGTTTGTGCACGTTTCTGGCTTGAAAAAGATACGGATCGGAACAGTGAATGTCGGCGTGGAGATCGCCCTGGGCCGCGAAGCTTTCTAGCAATTTCGCTCTTTCACGGTCTATCTTTAGCCGAATGTTCCAACGTTGCTCTACCTGCACCTGTGGTTGGTATTTCCACTTGCTGGATTTGTATTGCCCAAGCGCACAACTGAACCTCCCAAAGTTCTGATAATCCAGTTTAAGAATAGATTTGAGCTGGTCGAAAATGCCGCGGCCATAGGCAATGATCGCACTTGGCATGCATAGCCCAATACGTCCTGTTTCGGGGTTATAGGGCAAGACAGATACAGGTGCTTTGCGTAGCGACCATTCGTAGTTGTTATAGGTTTCATTCAATTGCTTGGCATTTGACCGTACCGTGTTGAGCCGTTGCTGATATTCCCTGCGTGTTGGTTCTTTTAAATGCTCTGCCAATCGATCCAAGGCTGGCGGGTAGATGATTTCATCCATCGGCAAACCAAGCGCATACTCCACCGATGCAAGAATAGGCGCTTCTTCTGTTTCTAATGCAGACCAGCGCGTATGGCGCTGATCTTCTGCAAGGGCTGGCAGGGTGAGCAAGCTCACCCCGATGATCGCGAGAACACGCCTCATGACGCGTTCTCACTTTGCTTATGCATAAACATGGCCACAAAGGGTGCGATTACCATAACAATTGAGATAATCCGCAGGATAGGCCCGCTAGTCGCGATACCGTTTTGACCTGCCCAAGATTGATAGTTCGCATTCTGCGTTGCAGCTTCGAACCACAGTGTTGGCGACAAGAACATAAACACCACAGCACAAAGCAATGATGTGGCAATAGCCAAGCCTTTGTCGCCCATAAAGGCTCCAATGGTTGCAAAGCCTAAACCGATCCATGCAATGAAGAGGCCAAGAAACGGAATAAAGATACCAATGAAGCTAAGGATCAACCCCACCAGTGATAGTCCAGATGATGCTTTCATGCAGACCTCCCTTAACGACCCGTAGCGGGCAGCTTGCACCCACGGCTTTTCATCAGGTCATAGGATGCGTAGCGAATGCCAAGCGCACGGCCATAGCCAGGGTCAATAGCGGCAGTCGCTCCAGCACGGGTGCGCTTATACATCTTGGCATTGGTATCCCGCAGTTCTGTGCAATTCATGCTGGGCAGTTTGTTTTGCACAGCTTGCAGGTTGGCGTCGGTAGCAAGCGTTGCACCCACCAAGGCTGCCCCTGTGCACCCACTTATAGAAAGCCCCCCAACAACAAGGGCAGCAGCAAAAGAAAGTTTCATTCATTCCTCCAATTCAAGTTCAAAAAAGCCCAAGGAATCCTTGGGAAACACTGTGATTGAAGGCCGTTCAGGTAATCAAAAATGCACCACTATTCGTACTTTTGGTCATTTGTGATAAACTGTTGAAGCTAAGCCATATTTTTCATTGCTTAGCGTTATATTTGCCAGTATCGTCATTCTGACGCTGCTGACAAGAGGCTGATATATATAGGTTTTTTAGGATTTGCACCAAAAGTACGAATAGTGGTGCAAATGACAAAGCCAAACAATCTCAGCCCTAAAATCCGCCCCAAAGATATGCATTATAAGCCATTCCCCCGTAGACGGGTGAGCTTCTATGACGAACAGGGCAGACGGCTCTTTGTTAATCTTGCAGAACGTACTCGCTTTGCTGATATTGCGAGACGTCGACCAGCAGAAATCAAATGTTTCTGTGGTGTGCTGTATTTCACAGGCTGTCGTCTGAGCGAAGCTATCGAACTTAAAGCCAGTTCTATAGAGCTTGAAAGTGGCGTCATTACGTTTCGCACGCTTAAGAAAAAGAAAGCGACACATATGCGCTCTGTCCCCGTGCCCGGATCGCTGCTACGCAATCTAAGCAAGACTTTTGACTTACCGCGCAAAGGCAACGCTGCAGATGAGTTGCTGTGGACCCATCGCGGAAAACAAATCAATCGCACCAAAGGGTATCGGTGGATTAAGGCTGTCATGGACGAAGCGCAGATCGAAGGTCAAATGGCCACACCCAAAGGATTTCGACATGGCTACGCACATCTGGCATTGAATGCAGGTGTGCAACTATCCTTGGTGCAAAAGCTGATGGGACATAGTTCGATTGAGGTCACAGCAGGTTATACGGATTCCATGATGTGGGAGGAACGTATTCTCGTTGCGCGAATGTGGCAATTTGCGGCTGATCCAATCGTGCATGTTCCATTTGAGGAGTCAGATTGGGATTAGAAAGACCCGCCCCAAACTGGGACGGGTGATGTTCAATCAAAGAGGCTTGGTTGCGCATAATTCTCCTGAATGCGCGCCCATTTCTTGCTCTCTGCCGCTTCGTTGAACCAATCCAAGATAAAGGTTTTGAGGTCTGCATATTGCTCGAACTGTTCTTTGTGCATGAAATGAGATCGATAACCCGTTTCTGTCATTGGTAGCGGGCGATCTGCCCTAAGTTCAATGTGATGAAACTCAGAATTGAACTGTTCACGCACCAGTGTCGCTCGAAACGGAATGCCACGCCATTCAAGATCAAGCACTTCATCAAACTGCTTATCCATCAGTATTCTTCCGCCTTCATTATGGTGAGGACGCGATGAGTGATCAGCGGGTTGGCTGGATCGGGTGACAGATGCTTCATCTCAAGATCGAAATAATCAATCTTGAAGAAGATCTTTTGATGACCAAGTTTTACTTGTCCAAAATCATGTTCATTCCTTGGATCATTCTTAGGATCGAATAGATCAAAAGCCGCAATACGCTCTTTGATCTCCGCAATACCAGTATGCCCCAAAGCCATGATGCCTTGTGTGTATACCACCGTGGCATGTGGAAGGCTTTCACCCTTGCGTAGCTGATCGTTCAACCGCCTAATGCGCTTCTTGCGAAATTCTGTATCAATCTGCCATTCAGGCGTGATTTCGTTGCCGCAAGCATTGCATTCAAAATGATCATAGATATTGGATAGCTCCCATTCATTGCTGATCTTTGACCAGCTTGCATTGGCATCGCGCAACATTTCCTCAGACCCACAGAGACGACAGCTGGGATAGGCTCCTACCAATTCAGAAATATCTCGTTGTTTGGTGTTCACGTGATCTCCTTGTCACTGGCCACGCCGAACCATTTCGGCGCGCCCGATGACAGGCGATCAGCAGGTGGCAGATTAGCATTTGGGTTTGATTTGCATACAGGGTCTGATCCGTGAAATTCACGGAAACGACCCTGTATCGAGAATTGTGACGTTCTGGCAGGATGGGCGGCCTATGTCTCAAAGCGTCACTTCAATGGGCCTCGCCTATTACCGCTATGGCGGCCACAAGCCGTTCGGTATGAATGATGTGGATCGTCTCCAGCATCTTTATGTCATAGGCCAAACAGGTACAGGAAAATCCACGCTGCTTTCTTCGATGATGCAGAGTGATGCGCAATGTGGGCGTGGGTTTTGTTTGCTTGATCCGCACGGTGATTTGGCCGAAGAGCTGCATAACAAGATTGAAGCCGAGCACATCTATTGGGATGTGGGCAATCCAAACAGCTCATTCGGATACAACCCGCTCAGCCATGTGATCCCGCGCTATCGCAATCTTGTTTGCTCAAACCTGATCGAAACCCTGCACAAACAGTTCGGAGACAAAGCTTGGGGTGCGCGAGTTGAACACCTATTGCGCATGTCGATCCTTGCCTTGTTGGATCGCCCGCACTCAACCCTGCAAGACATCATCCCGCTCTTCACGGACAAGGATTTCCAAAAAGAGGTGATCCCGTACATATGCGACGAAGAGGTGAAACGCTTTTGGACGAAAGAATTCCCCAAGCTCAACTACAACACCGCAATGGATGGTATTCCCGTGATCTCAAACAAGCTGTCTGGGTTCTTGTCTCATGCAGCCGTACGAAAGGCACTCTGTAACCCAGAGCAACCACTCAAGTTCCGCAAAGCTATGGATGAAAGACAGATCATCCTGATCAACCTTGCGAAAGGCCGTCTCGGCGCCGACATTTCAAACCTAATGGGTGGCCTACTCCTCAGCGCGATCAGTGCCGCCGCCTTCACACGCCACACAGTTCCGAAAGCACAACGAAAATTCTGGGGATGTTATGTTGACGAATTCCATTCCTTCGCAACCAGCGCATTTGGCGACATGCTCGCAGAGCTGCGCAAATACGGCTTGGCCATGACCATCGCGCAACAGGGAACCTTTCAGAGCGAGAAGTCAGTGCTGTCTTCAATCTTGGCGAATGTGGGAAGCCTCTGGTCATTCCGTATTGGCCCGGAGGACGAACCGCTGATCCGCAAGCATCTCGATCTTGAGCGGATGCAATCCCTGACCAAGCTACCCAACTACCGCGCGTTTGTGCGTCTCTTGGTGGATGGCGTGCAGACAAACGCCTTCACCGCGCAAACCTTTCCGCCCTGACGCCAAGCCTGAATTACTCACTAATCGAAATCATCCATGCATAGCCAAAACAAAACAGCGCCTGAGACCATTAAGGCACTGCAAGAACTAGCTCTTGAATTAAAAGCTATTTTTCTACGTCTAAAGAAAGAAGGGTATGTTCTTTCAGATGGCGTATTAGTCGAACCTACCGCCTAGCCTATGACGAACGTCAATATTCTAATCCCAGATCAGATACTGGCCGAGATTGAACGTGGAACTTACCGCAACAAATATCTGATCTATAATCGCAAAAGCACCGACGAAGCTGAAAACCAGAAAAACTCGTTGGCATTTCAAAGTGCTGAAAACGCCAAATTTTCTGATAGAGAAAAATTGGAAATTGCCAAACTGAGCATAAATGGTTTCTGCTCTTCCGGCGTCATTTCGGAGAAGCATTCTGGATACAAAGAAACGGATGATGTGATCCTGACTGAAGATGGTATGGTGCAGTATTCTATTGATCGACCTAAATTCCAAAAGCTCATGATGCTTTTGCATCAAGGGTATTTCAAAGGAGTGATCTGTCTCTGTTGGGATCGTATTAGTCGCAACAAGGGTGACGATACGATTTTGCGGAAACTGATGCGCTCAGGCGTCGACGTGCGCTTTGTGTATTCAAACTATGATCAAAGCAGTTCAGGTGAGTTACATATGGACATCGATGGCATGTTTGCTCAACACCATTCTCGCGTCACCAGCGAAAAGGTGCGGTTGGCAAATAGGCTGAAGCGAAGCCAGGGCAAATGTACCTATCGTGCGCCCATTGGCTATCTAAACGAAGGCTCGGCAGATCATAAACCGCAAGACCCTGATCGTGCACCTATTATTAAAGAACTCTTTGAGCTGTATGCGACAGGTGAATGGAGCCTCCCCGACCTTGAGCGCCATGCGAATAAACAAGGGCTGAGAACAGTACCAAAACGTCCTAAGCGAACAAAAGCAGAAATGCTTGCTGACGTGACCGAGAACGACAATCAGCGTGAGAAGATTTCCACACCGTTGCGAACAGGTCGTATAGGTAGGATATTACGTGATCCGTTTTATATGGGTTTGGTTATTGGCCCTGACGGGCTACACATTCCAAGTACTTGTCACGAACCGCTCGTATCCAAAGAAACCTTTGATTTGGTTCAAGCGCTTCTAGCGAGCAGGCGAGTCAGCAAATACTATGAAAAGAAAGCGCTTCAACCATTTCGCGGGTTCATTCGTTGTGCCAAATGTCGCCGCGCTTATACCCCATACGTCAAAAAGGGCATCGTATACTACTCTGCAAAATGCCTACCGACTTGCAAAAATAAGCGCCGCAACTGCAATTACGATTTTGTCGAGAGCAAGATCAGTGCCTTGCTTGCGCGACTGGTTCTTTCTGATGAAGAAACAGAAATGCTAGACGCCCAAGCAAGCACGGAACTTGCGTTGCTTGAGGAACGGCGTCTGCGTGAACAATCCAGTCGAGAACGCGAAATGGCGACCATTCGAGAAGATTTAGCATATCTGCGTGTACATCAGCTTGATCTGCTCAAGTCCGGTGCATACAGTCCAGAAGCTCTCAGCAAAGAACGCGACAACCTTGAAAACCGCTTGGACAAATTGGCTGACAAAGCTGCGTGGTCTGAGGCATCCATGCGAGCTTTAGTGGAAGATGTCGTGAAAAGTTCAGAACTGCTAAAAAACGTTGCTAGGCTTTACGAATTGGCAAAACCGCTAGAAAAAGACAACTTTCTAAAAAAAGTGTGTTCAGAACTTTTGCTAGATGAAAAGACCGCTCAACTAAGCCCTAAAGTTGGGCTTGAACCTGTTTTTCGTCTAAAAAATCTCTTAGGTGCGCAACCCACTTGGTTTTCAGAACGTGAAAATCACGGATTGTTGGAGTTTTTGAAGGAGTTTCAGATAAGTTCGGAGCACGATTAAAAGCTACTTATTACGAATAAATTAGGAACCTCACAGCTCTATCCCTTTGGATGCAATCAAATTGGATTGTCGAACTTCAATACAACCGGGATGACATCAAGTAAGCGCAGAAAAATATTGAAATTTGAGTTAGTATCTAGATAGTTAATTGCTCTTATTGCAATATATCTTCTGTCTGTCGACTGGATCGCCGTTGTTCAAAATTGTAATGACCTCAATGTTTTCAAATCTACCGCAGAACTTTTGAAACCATTGTGGCGCTCAACGACCGACCAGTTAATAAAGCCTAGGTGAAGTATAATTTCAGTACGACAACAATATGCCTTGCCCTCAAAATAAACTTACTCAATTGCATCAAAATCAATTATTTTCATAAAGCTAGTTGCTTTCTTTTCCTTTACGTCAACTTCAAAATCTTTGATATCGCAGCCGTTTAGTATTGGAATATCGAGGCATTTTTCTGAATAACTCGACACGATTAAATGCCGACTTCGCTGAATTGGAGAAAGATGCTCCTTCGTTCCCGCATCAAGGCGTGCCGCGTCAATTAGCAATGTTCCATCAAATTCGGCTCGAAGTGACGACAACCCAGCAATTCTTCCATACCGATATTCACCCTCTAGTACACTTGCTCGCAGTCCGACGCTTTCTCCCGAATTTTCTATTCGATTGTTCATCTCTCTTAGCGCTTTGCTCAGATTTCCTAACGCTGAAGAAAGACAACGGAAAAAGTCGGGCTTGCTTTTGATACTTCTATATGGAACCCCAGCAATGAACCCGTCTCCTAAGGTCACATAGTGGGAGATCTCAAGCTCTTGAAAAAATGCTAGAAAGTACTGGCTCAGCACGGTACGAAACGATTGCGCTATATCTGAACTTGTTTCTGTGGGGTGAAAGCTCGCAGTGCGAGTCGCTGCTTCGGTTTTCCCAAACCCACTAACATCAAAAAACAATAAAAAGCCTTCTTCTGCATTTACGATATCGGCGTCAGAAAACTGCGTATACTTGTCAATGGTACGTTCACCTCTATACGTTCCTACTAGGTGTTCAAAATGCGTTGCAACAACTCGAGAATAAAATCTAAATCTATGCGGACCCAACTTCTTGCTTTGAATTGAAACTTTAGGCAGATTTAGCGGTATATACGCTAAACCTTTTGCTGTTTCAGGATCAGCTAAATTTCGCAGACCATCCTTGCCAGAATGCCAACAGCGATATCTTACCAAACGGAAAAATTTATAAACATTGTGCCCTCGAGGGGAAAGTTTATACTCATCGATTGGACGTTCCCTAACCCTTTCATATCTAGGCTCTCCTAAACCTAAATTGTAGGCAATCTCGTCAATGAATTCTTCGTGAAACTTTTCGCGCTCAGTTTGTTCCAGTTTTTCACGCATTTCTCCAAGGTTTCTTGTCGGAAAAAAACGCAAATCCACGGGGAATGCCGAAAATGGAGGATACCAAATACCCTCCCCAAAATTTACTGTCTTAGAAGCATCTCCATAGTAAGGTTGGGTAGCTAGAATATATTTTTCACCTTGATAAATCGCTGGAAATTCTAATGAAAAAATTAGCCATACCGCACTTGGAGGGTGCGGAAATTCGAAGTCGTCAGATTCGTTTGTTAGGTCGAGGAAACTATTGGTTTGCGGCATTAATGACCTCCGAGACCACGCTGGGTACATTGGATGCAAATTCCGATCCCCGGGTATCAAAGAAAGCTAATGCTTCATCAATGTTTGCAAAGGTTTCATCCCTATGTTCAAAATTAAACCCGTCTGCGTCAGGTTGGACAATCTTGTAGAAGAATATATAAAGAGTGTTCAGATTGGATGATTTTGAGAACTTGATTTCAGCCTGTGTTGCCACTTCTCCAGTCGCGAAATTTACGTAATCTGCGCCTCCATCACCGATTAACTTTCCGATTTCAGTTGCATTAGATGCCACATGTTCCGTGTCAATCTTCTTACGAAGTTTTTCAGATTCATAAGGAAACATAAACAAATTCCAGTTTTTCGGATCTGTGTTGAAGAACCTAAAACGGTGAACACCCCGAGACTTCTCATAGGGAATATAAACCTTGGAGACGGTCAACTCCTCCACCTCCCCCGATTTTCGAATGCCTTCGAAAGTCTCGGCTGAAATTTTTGATGATGGTTTCCACGATACGCTTGTCATAGTTAATCTTCCTTTGTTTTTATGTTCGGGCATGTTTGCTTCTCAAATATCGAGATATTACACTATAGCACAATTCGAGCTTTTTTTCCGCCTCGTCTCGTTCTAATGGCGGATTTCTGAGCTGAGTGAGGGAGTTATCGCTCTTTCGTTCCTTTGCTACATACGAGAAATTTCTTTGCTTCTTAAGCTGCTTTACTAACGTGATCGTTTCTTCTTTTGGTTGAGTGCTAACTCTATGCAGTTGATCTGTGAAAATTTCATATTCCGCTCCTGACGGGTACGTTTCTTTATGAAGTGAAATTAGTTTAGCGCTCCTCTCTGGGACGAGGAGAGCCTTTCCATTTTCATCGCGCTCTGTACAACGGAACATGGTTACTTCTGTCCCTGAAATTTCTTCAAATTTTTCTTCAGTTATCTTGCCCCGATAACCAGACTCTTAAAATCCGATGTGTGATTGTGCACATCTGAGCAACTTCCAGACATAGGCCAGTAGTGAAAACGGTACTCTTCGACAAATTCTGAGAAAGATGGAAAAACAATTTTTGTAAAACCATTCGGATGAATATAAGAATGTTTTCGAACGAAATCGTGGTCTGAAAGGTACCTTTTACCCAATATATAATCAAAAAAATCATTAAAATTTGACATGAAGGAATTCCGAATACGTTTTGTCCGTTGCCCTTAAAAAATCGCAAGCACATCGAGCTGCGGCCCACATCGAATCTATCGAAAGATCACAGTAATCAATTCCAAACCGATTAACTAAGTGATGAACCATTTCATCTTCGTTAATTCCTAGATACGGGATTGAATTGGGATCATCTGCGAACATGCTGAGTTCTGCCAACGCTTGTACAAAACGCAAATAACTACGGACAGAACTAGCAATCTGCTTCTTACGCATTTTGGAATGGAAAAGGTTTATGTAGTATACAATATCAACTTTTGCAGATTTTATTCTGCCTGCAAGGTATTTACCTTGATCCCCAGTTTGAATAATTTTTGTGACCTCTCCTTTTCGGTCAAATACAATATTATTCCCGTCCATCATTCTGTTGTAATGAAAGGCTTCCACACTATTCACAAATAAATCCAGCGGATAGCTCTTATGAAGAACTTTGAAAAAATCACCAAATCCATCGAGAAAGCTTGGGTCACTCACAATATATTCTGGTGGCTCAAAAGTAGCATCAAGCAAGGTTGTAAGTTCACTAAGGAGTGTGTGCTTCGTAGTGACTAAGAATAAGTCCAAGTCCTTTTTCTTCGAAGGTCCTTTTCTAGAAGTCGAACCTCCAATATATACAGCTTCAATAATTTTATGTTTTATTAAATTGCCAAGAGTCGGATGGAGCGAGAGGTGAAAATCCAGAGGGTCACTGATGGTATAATTGACTTGAGGCATGTGTTTCGAAAATGCGATCTATATAAAGAGCCTGAAATAAAAAAAACTACGGTGAGCATCCTAGATCTACACTTGTCAGTCAAGTATCTTGTTTCAGATAGGTTAGAGGCTGCTCGAAGCCTTGTAAGGCATCAAAAGGACGCAGGCTTAGGTTTTCATGAATGCATCACCTACCAATCCTCGGGTGCCTCAGGATGTATTATGCCGATAATTTTTGAAGCAAATCCTAAAGGGCTATTCTGCTTAGACGGGAGTCATAGGGTTAAGGCAATTCATGACGAGGGCGACAAATACATTGAAATTTTGGTCGTCAGTGATGCCTATCAACATCCGCCTCCCTCGAAGCTTATTAGCTTAGAAGAAGTTGTCGTGTCCGAGAGAATTGAAGAGTGGCGAGAACGATTTATTGACTTTAGACAGCATCTTTTTAGGAGAGTTGCAGGCGAACTTGATGCGCTTAGTGTCGAAATTTCCGAAAAAATGCTCAATGAGCACTAATAGTCATTTTAGACGACTGGAACTACGTAAATCCCAATTAACCAATAGCAAAACCTTAAGTTTGCAACTTTGAGCACCTTTTATTCGGCTAAGTTTCGGACCGTAAGAAGTCATCAATTGACTTAAACTCTTTCGTCACACTAAATGAACCTTCATATAGCGTTTCGAGCAAACCGCCTGCTTTTGGTGGGTCAGTCCAATACTTTTGCGCGGCATCCTCCAATTCAAGTTCACCACTATCTGCCGCTGATATATATTGTTCATTGCAAGTATGAATTTTACCTTCATGTAACAACTCAATTTGGAGAATTTTATTGTTTGTTCCGCCAAAAGATTTTGAAATTTTTTGCATCCATTTCATTAAATCTTCTTTTTGACTTAACCATATACAGCGTTTTCGAGACGGGAGTTTGCGAGACAGTTCTAACCGAACTCTTTCAAATACCTCTTCTCGATACAGTTTTTGATATTGAATGTTTGAAGCGCGTAGTGCGTTTCCTGCGCGTTTGTAAATAGCTGCCTGAGAACTCATTGCTTTGAATGCAAGCTCGGTTGACTTAGAGTTCGTTTCAATGCTTTGGGCTAACCTATCAAAATTCACATTTTGCAAATGAAAGTCCAATTTTCTTTCTGTATTCAGTTTATCGAATTCGGCATTGTACCTTTTTAATCCATTCAAAATTCCTCTGAAGTATGGATTTCGTCCCTCGGAGAAGGTTATATATTCCACACCGAGCTGTAATTGATGCTTGCCGTCAATCTGCCTTTGAATGTGATACAATTTCTTCATCAAGCGTTTAGGGCCGTTTCTTTGCGACTCTCCAAGTAGCATTATCTAAAACAATAGAGATATTACTTATTTCCGCACATTCACCGCCGCCGTATCAATCTGATTTTTTAGGTGAACGGCGTAGTGTTTCTCGATCATCTCAACACTCGTCCGGCAGTTTTTAGCTATCTGGTAGATATCAGCACCTTCAAGTAGCCGAAACGAAATGTAACTATGACGCAGCGAGTAGAGTGTGCGGCGGTTGCCGTCGCGATCAAACTTCAACTCTTCATTTTCGAGAATACGATTAAACTGCTTCTTGTGATCCACAGGAAACAGCTTGTCGGTCGATGCCGGATCGTTCCGTTCTTTCATACGCTCAAATGGACGCACCGCGCCTGGCATGCTCATACAGTAGCCAACACCGCGTTTGCCGCGTACTTCAATCTCTAAGATGGTTTCGTTGGTTGCCTCATCTTCAACGACGCGCACATCTCTGTATTCAAGACAGTTGGCTTCATCAGGTCGAATGCCCGTATTCGCCATGAACAACACCTTGTCATGCAATTGAGCCGCCATCGCTCGATGATACGAGTTCTTGGCATCTTTGATGTTCTGGCGCGTTGCTGTGTACAGTCTCTTGTATTCTTCTGGTGAGAACCACGCACGGTGTGATACCTTTGAAGAAGCACGATAAGCCACTGACAGATCAGGCAGACCAGAAAGCCAACCATGCCTTATAGCAGTCTTGAGTACTTGTCTCAGCGTCACAATCTCTTGGTGCATGGTTGAACGCGCTGGCGCTTTATACTTTGGATCATTCTGCAATCTAAAGATGCGGTAATCTTGCACAACACCAGACGTCACCTGCGATATTCCCATCTTTCCAAAATATGGGAGCAAATGGTTTTTCAGCCTCGCTTTGTGTCCTTTCACATAGACTTTATTTCGCTCACCCGCCGTCATGACTTCATATTCTTTCATGAACCGGTCAGCCGCTTGCTCGAAAGTCATCTCATTCAATAACTCACCGCGCGCCTTCTTGCCGTGCAGTTCTAAATACCAATCTTCAGCAAATTCCTTGGCCTTCGCTAAGCTGGTTTCTTTAGTGCTCACCCGTCTATTGCGGCCTTCCATATAGCTAGAGCACTGCCAGACTGTACTATTCTCACGCTTATATACGTGAACTTTCCCACCCATAATTGTGTGTTTCTCTGTCATTTAAAAATCCATCGGTCGAATATGTGTATATGTGTAAGATATGTGTAATAGGTAATTGACGCAAGTCGCGCTCAGTCAATCTGGATAAGTTATTGATTTTATTAGATTTTATGGTGCCCGGGGGCGGATTTGAACCACCGACACGAGGATTTTCAGTTCTCGTTAATAGGTAAACATAGATTTTTATAAATTAATAAATATCATTGTAAAACATATATTTAATAGATAATCTCTCTCATAGATGAACATAGAAAACCGCCTCTACACCCGTTATTTTAGAGCCTAAAAAGAGCCTAAGAATGCCCGTTGTGAACCTAACTGATATAACCGTTAAAACCTTGCCCCTACCTGAAACTGGACAAACCACCTATTGGGACATTGCCATGAAAGGCTTTGGCGTCCGCGTCTCGCAAGGTGGATCAAAATCCTTTGTTGTCGTACATGGCGTGAACCGCCAGCGAGAGACGTTGGGAAAATACCCCACCATCTCTTTGAAGCAAGCCAGAGATAAGGCGAAAAGCCTCATGGCACAAATCACGCTGGGCGTCGAACAAGCGCGTACAATTTCTTATCAGCAAGCAAGGGAGTTATTTCTTGAGGCCTGTACGGCAAAAAATAAGAAAAACACTGTCGACTATTATCGCAAACGCTTAGACGCGCATTTCAAGTTTGGACGGAAACGTTTGAATGACATTTCACGGTTGGATATCCAATCACGCATAAGAAAGATCAAAACCTCTCGATCCGAACAGCATCATGCATTTGTAGCAATTCGAACTTTTATGAACTGGGCTCTGCGAGAACAATATATTGAGGCCAGCCCTATGGCGGCAATGAAGCCACCTGGGGCATCAAAGCCAAGAGAGCGTGTTTTGACAGAGGACGAACTTCGACAGGTTTATGTGGTTGCTCAAGATCATCCATATCCGTTTGGGCCGATAGTTGAATTGTTGGTTCTGACGGGTATGCGTCGCAATGAAGTTGCTTCGCTAGAATGGGATTGGATCGATACTAAAGGCCATACAATCACATTGCCCGATACGATCACCAAAAACAAACGAACGCATATCATGCCTTATGGCGAATTGGTGCAAAAGACACTTGATCGCTTGCCTCAGTTTGAAGAGCAGTTGTTTCCGTCAGCATCTGGCAATGGAAAAGTTTTTAACGGCTGGGGCAAATCAAAAGCGCGTTTTGATGCGATTTTAGAAAATGTTGAACCCTATACGCTCCACGATCTGCGGCGCACTTTTGCGACCATCCATGCCAAAATCGGAACACCCATTCATGTGACGGAAAAAATGCTCAATCATGTGTCAGGAACGATTAGTGGGGTTGCAGCGGTGTACAATCGGCATTCCTATATGGAAGAAATGGGTGTCGCTTGTTCCCAGTTTGATTGTTTTGTTAATTCTTTGGCCGCAACTGTAAAATAACTAATTAGCGCCTTGTCACAGCATTAATCGGGAATGACGGCTTCGAGCCCACATTACCAATTCGCAATTCAAGTCGAATGTCTGTGTTTCCAATGGGAACATATAAATTCTTGAAAACCGGATAGGAAACGCTCGATCTGTTTTTACGTCACTGCGGATGGAACAAGGGGTGATCAGCTGGTCGCGTTAGAATCCATAACACAAGCGATTCGACTTTTGATTATTGCTGTCGAAGTAGAATGAAGTAATTCTGGTGGAAATGTTGTTCGCGCAAAAAGAGATGCCCCGCAAGCGATACAACCTTTGATATAATCTGTGACTCGTAGTGGTGAGGATGTTCACTGATTGGTGATCTTTGGACGTTTCATCTTTGACAGTATTTTCGATTAAGTGCAATTTTGCTTTGAGCTAACCAATCAGATATTAAATCGCGCTCAAAAAAGGGCAATTTCGAAATTTCACAGAATTCACTGTCAACCAAATAAGGCAATTGATCCAATGGCAAAGATTCATAACGTACTTTTCACAACAATTTTTCTTATTTTTTCAAGCACTGGTTTTTCGGACGCAATAAAACCAACAGAATTCGATAGAATAATGATACAGGAATTCGAAGAAGAGTCGAAAATACCGTTTGATGAATTCGTTTCACGCGTTTTGCATGAGAAAGAGTATTGTGTTGAAGTGAACGCTCCTTGCGTTGGCACAATTTCCAAAAGAGCTGCAGACTATGGATTGATAGTAAAAGGATTAGACACATTCGGACAATTCGGAAAATCTGAAAAACGAACTTTTGTGGCAAACCAAATATCTATGAACCTTGATATAATCGCCACCCTTACTAATATTTCGCCAAGAAAACTATCAGATGTAGATGCCAACAGCTTTCTTTATATCCTTTTCGTGGATCAAGAAGCATATGTAGCCGATAGAGCAGGTTATATTGCAGAAAACATAGAAATAGAGGAAGGCGCCTCACAAACATCAAAAAATGCAATTTTTGAAAACTTTATCAAGCAAGGTCACAAATGCATGTATTGGCAAGGCCTTAGTCAATCAAATGTAATCTTGGCAACACATATTTGGATAAGAAGCGATCTTACAAATAGAGAACTGGAAATGTGTATAAATGAGGAATTGTACAATTCTTTCGGCGTAGATGACGGATTTGAATACGGCAGTATCTATGAGTGGCCAACAATAAGTAAACATACCCATGACCTGCCGCATACACACTGGTTGATTTTGAGAATTTTATATTCGGATGACTTTTTCGCGGGTCAGGATGAAACGATCACCAGAAAACATATCGCAAAATATCTAGAGTAACCCAAATCAACACAAAAATCTGATTTTCGAGAATTTTAGAAAGGAATAATTATGCCTTCACCAAGAGACGACGGAACAAGCAGAGACGACGGAACACAAACACATACTGGGTCTTCATCAGGTTATGGTGGAACCGGAAGCAATGGCGCGTCGGGCGGAAGTGGTAGCCATAATGGGTTTTCGAGCGGCTCCGGCTCCTCATCTAGTTCTGGTTCAAGCTCGTCTTCTGGTTACGGCGGCACTGGCAGCAATGGTGCCTCAGGAGGAAGTGGCAGCTATAATGGTTTCTCAAATAGTTCTGGCTCTTCCTCAAGCTCCGGATCAAGTTCTTCATCTGGATACGGCGGAACTGGAAGTAACGGTGCGTCTGGTGGTAGCGGTAGTCACAATGGATTTTCAGATAGCTCTGGTGGAAGCGATGGTCGTGATGATTGGTTCAATACAGTCGGCAATAACTATCCAGAAAAGACGACTGTCTCGACAAACCCTCCTGATGGACCGAGTATTCCGACGCCAGAAAGGCACGCTCGAGATCTAAAAGAGGAAAAAGAACAAACTCTAAAAAATGAACTAGCCGAAGATTTATTCTCCAAAGCCAACAAAACGACAACCACAGCCTTAAAGGAACTTAAGCAATTAGTCGAGGCAAAAGGAAAAGGAGTAGATCTCGCTACAAATCACGCAGACGCTCTTTTAACAATTGCACAAGCTGTCGTTGACGGCGTGATCGAACCGCACGAAGTTGTTGGTATAGCCAGTGATTTAGCAAAACTGGCTGGTACAAAAATTCCTGTTGCGTCAGAAGCATCAAGCCTTGTTGAAGACTATAATTCCGAAGACGGACTTAGTGTTTATGATATTGCGAAGCAACTTGTCGGATTGGCAGGCCGCATTGGTGGCGGGTTAGCAGGGGGCGCGGCCACTACAGCTTTAACCGGAGGTCCTGGTGGACCAACGGGCGCTTTGATTGGCAGCGAAGTGGGGCATAAAACTGCCGAGGAAGGCTTCGACGTATTTGTTGGTGGTATCGCGGAAGTTTCTTCGCTGATGGCCGAAGAACTTAGTAAACCACAAAATTACTTTAGTGCATTCGGAGATCCTGGATTTGGCATTGGCTATCGACCCATTTTATTAGATTTAGATGGAAATGGGCTGAAAATAAATGAAGCTAGTGAAAGCACTAAGTATATAATCGGTTCCGATGGTCTCAATCATAGGATGGCCTGGGCTGCGGCTGGTGACGGCGTGTTGTTCTACGACCCTGATGGCACAGGCGAGATCACCGAGATGCGCCAGTTTGTGTTTACAGAATGGGATCCGACAGCAAGCTCTGACATCGAAGCCTTGGCCAATGTGTTTGACAGCAATGGCGATGGTGTCTTTGACGCGAATGATGATGCTTGGGCTGATTTTAAAATCATGGTCACCAATGCGGATGGAACGCATGAAGCTAAAACACTAGCTGAGCTGGGTATCACGTCGATCAATCTCGACGTGGATGCGACCAATATTGAGCTGCCTGATGGTTCTGTCATCACCGGCCAAACCGAGTTCACCTATTCAGATGGCACAACGGGCGTTGTGGGTGATGTGACGCTTGTTGCGGATACGATGGGCTATGATGTTGAGGCAGTGACGTCCATTGATGCAAATGGCAATATTGTAAATGAGCAAACCGCCTATACCGCCGATGGGTCTGTAGCTTTTGTTGTGACCTCTGTCACCACCCCCGATGGGTCAAGCACGACCAATAGCTATGATGTAAACGGCGATGGTGTTGTGGATCAAATCCAAACCATTTCCGTTGTTACGAATGGGGATGGCAGTACAACGCGCTCGGTTTCGAACTACAGCGGTAATGCGCTCGCAACTGCTGTGTTGGT
>JBCCGP010000059.1:0-18932 GCA_039029215.1 Pseudomonadota bacterium | reverse complement strand
GAGCCTCCATCTTATCCTAGAAGATCTGGTAGAGCTTGCAGAGAACCATTGCGCTATAAGTTTGATAAGCAGCATGGCTATGCACAAATTCAGGCATACTTAGGAGCCATATCTAGAAATTTAAATTTATATGTTGTAAAACCAGAGAAACCACGGCGCTGAATCTCCAAAAACAAATTTTTTTCGCTCAATTGTGAAACAAATCTCTGCCCCACTCCGTATATATAAGTATGAAGCCACAGCTAAAGGAGCTTAACAATGCGAACCACTCTCTCTCTTGCAGCCGCTTTTGCGATTGCTGCTGCCCCCATTTTTGCCGCTGGCAGTGATGACGACAAACCACCCAAGAAAACCAAAACCACAATCGAATGTGACGAAGGTATGGTTTATGACGAGAATAAAGAAGAATGCGTAAACGCCGAAGATGTCAAAGAAAGTCATTTGGGCAATGACACGCTGTATGAAATGGCCCGTGAATTGGCCTATGATGGTCAATATCAGACGTCTTTGATCATCCTCAGCGCGATGAGCGATCAAGCGGACCCGCGTGTCTTGAACTACCGCGGTTTCAACACCCGTCAGATGGGTGATGTTGAAACAGCGTTCACCTTCTACGAACAGGCGATTGCGGCAGACCCAACTTATTCTTTGGCGCGCAGCTACTATGGCCAAGGTTTGGTGACCAAGGGCGATTACAAAGAAGCCCTAAAACAGCTTACCATGATCAAGAAAAACGGTGATCGGGACACATGGGCCTATGCCTCGCTGGACGCGTCCATCCGCACGGGCAATACATACACCTATTAACGACAAATCCTGCGAATTCCGACACAATCTGTCGGTTCGATAGATGAAAATGAGACTCTGCTCGCGGTACAGTGCGGGCAGAGCTTATTTTTTGGAGATTCGCGCGATGGACTACGCAAACCTCAATGACATGAATGAAGTGGTCGAAGCTGACCGCCGCAATGTTTGGCATCACCTGATCCAGCACAAACCTTTTGAAAAAACCGATCCACGGATCATTGTCGAAGGCAAAGGCCTGCGCGTTTGGGATCAAAAAGGTGTCGAGCATATCGATGCTGTCTCTGGCGGGGTCTGGACCGTCAATGTTGGCTACGGGCGCGAACGCATCGCCGATGCAGTGCGCGATCAGTTGGTGAAGATGAACTATTTCGCTCAAACAGCGGGGTCTGTTCCGGGCTCGATCTTCTCTGAGATGTTGCTTTCAAAAATGCCAGGGCTGTCGCGCGTGTATTATGCAAATTCAGGCTCCGAGGCGAATGAGAAAGTCTTTAAAATGGTCCGCCAAATTGCGCATAAAAATGGCGGCAAAAAGCATAAGATCCTATATCGCCATCGCGACTACCATGGCACAACGATTGCGACCCTGTCTGCGGGTGGCCAAGAACAGCGCAACGCGCAATATGGCCCCTTCACACCCGGCTTTGTCGAAGTGCCCCATTGTCTGGAATATCGCAATCAATTCCCAGACGCCGAAGATTACGGTGCGGCCTGTGTGAAAGCCACCGAAGAGGTGATCTTGCGCGAAGGGGCGGACACAATCGGCCTGTTATGCCTAGAGCCGATTACGGCGGGTGGCGGTGTGATCGTGCCGCCTGCGAATTACTGGGACGGTATTCAGGCGCTGTGTAAGAAATATGATATCCTCTTGCATATCGACGAAGTGGTTTGCGGCATGGGGCGTACGGGGACTTGGTTTGGCTATCAGCATTACGGGATCGAGCCTGATTTTGTGACCATGGCCAAGGGTGTGGCCTCTGGCTATGCCGCGATTTCTTGTTGTGTGACGACCGAGGCGGTGTTTGAGAAATTCAAAGACGATGCGTCCGATCCGATGAACTATTTCCGCGATGTCTCGACTTTTGGCGGCTGCGCGGCTGGGCCTGCGGCGGCGATTGAGAATATGAAAATTCTTGAGGAAGAAAACCTGCTGCAAAACACCATTGATATGGGCGAATATATGTTGGGCGCTTTGGGCGAGCTGATGGGCAAGCATAAAGCGATTGGCGAGGTGCGCGGCAAGGGGCTGTTCTTGGGCGCTGAATTGGTTGCGGATCGTGACAGCAAAGAGCCTGCGGATGAGAAGCTGGTCCAAGCCGTGCTTGGCCATTGTATCAATGAAGAGAAAGTCATCATCGGCGCGACCAACCGCTCGGTTCCGGGCTTTAATAATACGCTGTGCTTCAGCCCAGCGTTGATTGCGACGAAGGATGATATTGATCAGATCGTCGCAGCAGTTGATGCTGGATTGACCAAGGTTTTCGGGTAATCTTTGCATTTCTGAGCCTTTATGACCCCATGTCCTAGCTAGGACATGGAGTTAACTCTTTGATTTAAATATCTTTTCCAATATACTGACCCCCAGATAAGATGATAAAATCGATACTTATAACCGGGGGCGGATCTGGGATTGGTGCGGCCCTTGCACAAGCGCTGGCCGCGCGCGGGTGCGATGTGCTTCTTGCAGGCAGGCGTCCCGCGCCGCTGATGGCCTTGGCAGATCATTCGTCCCATATCACGGCCCATCCAAGCGATGTGACAGTTGCACAAGATCAAGACGCTTTGGTTGCGGCTTTGGCCACATTGCCAGCCCCACGCGGGATCTTTCATGGCGCGGGGTATTTTCAACTTGGGAAGCTTGATGCCTTGTCCGCGGCGGATTGGACGCGGTCGTTTGAAACCAATGTCACCGCACGTTGGGCGCTGTCCACCAAGGCAGCACCCCATCTTCGGGGCGGTCGGGTGTTGTTCATCGGCTCTGATTCAGCACGAAATATTCGTCTGGGCGGTGCGGCCTATTCGATCGCACAAGCCGCGTCAGAAACACTGCGCCGCGCCTTGCAGGCAGAGTGGGCAGGCCGCAACATCGCCGTTTCGGCGTTCAAGCCAGGACTGGTGGATACGGATATGGTCCAAGGGTTCCTGCAAGTGCACCAGGATGAATTTCCCGCGAAAAAGGATTTTGAAAGCTATTTTGATCGCGGTGAATTTGTGACACCGCAAACGGTCGCGCAATTTGCGTCTTGGGTGTTGTTAGATGTGAGCATGGAGCGGTTTGTGCAAACCGAGTGGGACATTCGCGATCCCGCGCATCACCCCGCATGGTCTGGCAGCGGTGCAAAGCCCGATACCGTGTAGGGTGCGCATGTCAGTTGCGCACCCTTGGTTCGGCGCTGCATATAAACGTAAGGTGGGTGAAACCCACCATTTGTCGAATTCATCGGTGGGTTTCACCCACCCGACGTCTGAATTTACGGTTCAAAAAATTAAAATTGCCAATCCTTGCTTGGAGTTGGATATGGGATAGCAGCCACAAGAGGTGGTCGCCCGATTCAAACGGGATCGGTTGCAAATATTCGACTTTCTTCCAAGACCGCTCGGATGGTTCGTGATGGCAAGTTACGAAATATGAAGTTCTATGATCTTCGCGAACACTTCAAAGAACATGCAGCTGACTTTGGATTTGATAGCTTGCAAAAATACCTTGAGCACGCGCTGTCAAATGTTGCAAAAGGCCATCGAGTTAAATTTACTGTGCAAGGAGGCCTTTTTGGAAGCGTTCCAAGATACAACTTCATTTCAAAAATCGGACCGGGAAAATGGGCCGTGACCTCGACGAATTTAAGTAAAAATAAAATATTCACGCATCATGTCTGGGGCCCAAGTGACATAATAAACAAGGGGATAAAACTACCAAAAGGTCTGCGATGAATGATTATTGGATAAGCTCTGCAAATCAATCTTTTGTTGAGTTTGAAGAATACTATAAAGATGAAAATTTTTATCTTGCTAGTGCAGGATTTAATCAACTATTATCCTTCTGCTATTTCAAAAAAATATCCAAGCGAATTTCAAACTTTGAGGACATTATTAGATTCTCAAAAACAGCGCTTGAAATAATTGATGCAGAAAATCAAATTCAAATCCTTGAAAAAACTCTATATCGAAATCAAACCTTAATTGAACAGCAAAATCTGTTAGCGGAGGAAGAGGAAAAAATTGTCTCTGATACAAATTACCATTTGGTCAGTGCGATTTCTTTCAATTATCTTGATCAAAAGACAATATTTTTTGAAGAAAGCTTAAAGCAAATTTCAAACATTGTTTCAAATTGGGAACCTATCCCAAGACATGAGCTACTTATGAAAAAGCGAAACAGAATTTATGTAGAATGTTACGAACTACTTGAATTTGCGCAAAAGATTTATCGAAAATAGCACGCGTAGCAACTGTCTTTGTTGCGGGCTTTTTGAGTTGCACCTTCGCATTTAAAATCAACCCTAAGGCATTGCGCGCGTGCGCTTCTTCACTGAAATTATCTAAACTTCCCGCGCCCTGAAAATTAAGTGACCCTTCTCACATCAATAAGGCACTGGCCCTGTGACAAGGCCCGCAAAACACTCTTTGCGAGGCAAAACGCGCATGTCACAACTGACCCCCATTGAATTTCTTGCACTCACCTCTGTCATTTTGACGCTTGTGGGTTATGCCCCCTATATTATCGACACGATCACAGGGCGGACATCGCCGCAGCGTGCCTCTTGGCTGATCTGGTCCGTCTTGGGCGCGATTGCCGTGGCCTCTTTAATTTACGAGGAGGCAGGGGCGTCCCTGTGGTTCGCGGTTGCCCAAGTGGGGGGAACCATTTTGATCTACATTCTGTCTTTTGTCTTCGGGTCTGGAACGCATCTGCGAAAATCTGATTACCGCGTGCTTGCGGCGGCGGCTTTTGGTTTGGTCTTGTGGTATTTCACCGAACAAGCCGCTTATGCTTTGGCCATCACAATTACGATCAGTCTGTTGGGCGGGATGATGACGATCAAGAAAGCCTTTCTTGACCCGGAAAGCGAGACATTATCGACTTGGGCGATTTTTCTGGGGGCATCCGTTCTGGCCCTTGCCTCCGTGGATCAGGCAGAGCTGATCTATTACGCCTATCCCGCGTATCTTTTCACGCTTTATTTGGGGATCGTGCTGGCGATTTTCGCAGGCAAAGCTGTCAGACCGGCAAGGGCGGCAGAAAAAATTGCTTAAGATGTCTCAAGTGCGGCGATCCGCGCCTGCGCCTCTTGCAAGAATTGCGCCAATCGGTCCTTGCTGTGCGGCAGGTCCATCCGATCCGAGATCCAGCCAATATAGCTTGCAGCGCGCAACGCCTCGAACAGCGGCAAGCTGCGGAGGTCAGAATACTGCACCAATTGGTACCCCTCGATCGCAGCAGCGCGCAAGGCGCCAGTCTGGTCAAAGCGCAGGCTGCGATTGGTGATCGTGGCCAAATCGAATAGCGGATCGCCATAACCACCATCATCAAAATCAATAGGATACAGCTTGTCTTCCTCAACCAACACATTGTCTGCAACAAGATCGGCATGGATCAGGATGTGATGATCTGTTCCACGCGTCGCAAGATGGTCCAAGGCTTTTTCCCGCAAGGCCTGAAATTGGGTGCGTTGGTCCTGTGATATATAAGCGCTGTCCCAAAATCGCCCCCAGCTTGGCGCATCGCCAACCAAATCCCAGACTGGCCGTTCAAACTCTAGCGGTGGCAACCAATCCTGAGCATAGTTTTGCATCCGGCCAATCAAACGGCCAAGGCGTTTATATAAGACCGGCGTTGGCGTGACCTGACTAAGCGGCACGCCGTCTAGCCATGTCAGCATATCGATGACATAGTCACCCGCTTGCTGGTTCAGCGCGCCTGTTACTGTTGGGATCGGTTTGGGCAGCAGGACACCGCGGTCGGCAAGCATGGCCATCCATTGCATTTCCGAGGCGATTTCTGTTGCGTTGCGGTAGCCAGGCCGGTGCAGGCGCAGCGCTGCTGGACCATGTTCGGTTTCGGTTTTGAAAACCTGATTCTCCCGGGCCGCGACCAATGTGATCGGCGCATCGCCCAATCCCCAACTGTCGCGCGCCACCTTTAAGGCCTGATCACTCAAGGGCCGGCCCCAGTTCGGTCAAGGTGTCATCCAAAGCGGCAACCAGCAGATCGACATGATCGGATTGAAACGGCAAAGGCGGGCGGATTTTCAGCGTGTTATAATGTTTACCGAATTTCGACAGCAAAAAGCCCTTCTGCCGCATCGCATTCACAACCCGATCAGCATAAGTTTTTGCAGGCGTCTTCGCCTTTTTATCGATCACCAATTCAGCGCCAAAGATCATGCCACAGCCGCGCACATCGCCAATCATTTGATGTTGCGCTGCGAGGGATTGAAACTGCTCCACGGCATAAGCACCTGTTTTTTCAGCATTCTTTTGCAGATCCTCTGCCTCTAGCACATCCAAAACCGCCATGGCCGCCGCGCAAGAGACGGGATTGCCCCCGAAGGTGTTGAAATACCGAAATGCTGCGCGAAACGCGCCAAGAATATCCGCGCTGGTCATCACGGCGGCTATCGGATGGCCATTGCCCATCGGTTTGCCCATGGTCACGATATCTGGCGTGATCCCAATCCGCTGATGCCCCCAGAAATGAGAGCCGACGCGGCCAAAACCCGGTTGCACCTCATCCGCGATCACCACACCCCCAGCCGCGCGGATCTGCGCAAGCGTTGGGTCAAGCCAGCCTGTATCAAGCTGCGGCAGCCCCTCATTCACGAAAGTCGGGCAGAGCAGCATCCCCGCAAAGCCCGGGCCATTCTGTTCCAGATCCGCAATCGCCGCGGCAACCGCATCTGCGAAGGCTTGCGCATGCGCCGCACCCGCCTGCCCACCCAAGAGGCGATAGCTGTCAGGCGCGGGCACAAAGCGTACCCAGCTGTCATCGGCAAATGCGCTTGGGTTTGTTGTGCTGAGTTGCGCGACAGCCGTCGTGTTGCCGTGATAGGTGTGATCGGTGACGATGATGCCACGTTTGCCCGTCACCGCCTCGGCCATGCGCAGCGCGATGTCATTGGCCTCGGACCCGGTGCAGGTCAGGATTGCGCTGGATAAGGGATCGGCAAATGTCGCGCCCAAACGCTCGATATAGGCAAGGATTGTTTCATGCAGGTAGCGGGTATGGGTGTTCAGCGTCCCAGCCTGCTGCGCAATCGCCGCGACCACATGCGGATGGCAATGCCCGACATGGGCAACGTTGTTATAACAATCGAGATATTTTTTGCCGTCCGCATCCCACAGCCAGACGCCCTCACCTTTCACGATATGCACCGGCTGATCATAAAAGGTCGGGACGCGCGGGCCCAGCAGCTTCGTGCGGCGGGTAAGAAGATCTGTCATGGGGCAAGGTTAATCAAAAGCAGATTTCAAAGACAGCCTTTTCATCCGCATTATGTCACAAAAAGCTGACGCGCGGTTTGGCAAAGCGGGGCCGCGGGTTGGGTTGATGCTTGGGGTTTCGATGCGGAGTTCTTTGTCTTTGACGATCCGTTGGATGTTGTCCTTGTCGCGGATGAGCGCGTCCAAATCAAAGCCCTTGGACGTATCACGCGGGGTGATCGTGCCTGCGCCGATGGTGGCGTGTCCAAGGTTGGACAGATGGTTAAATATTTGTTTTTGTTTGATTTTTATAAAGGGCAATCTGTTTTTATTCAGGTTGCAAAAACAGTGACAGTGATTGTTGTTTACGGATCAAAATGGTGGGTTTCACCCACCCTACGCTTCAATTGAAAATTTACCTCACATTAACGTCGTTCCCTGAAATATTGAGGCGATGCCGAATTATCGACGGATGCGTGTCCAAGGCGGTACCTATTTCTTTACACTGCGCCTTGCCGACCCAAAAAGCAGCGCTTTGATCGAAAACATGTCTCTGTTACGCGATGCCATGCGCGCAGAGATCAGACACCATCCCTTCTCCCTCATCGAAACCGTTATCCTGCCAAATCACCTCCATGCGATTTGGCGACTGCCTGAAGGGGACGCAGATTTTTCAAATAGATGGCGGCGGATCAAATCATCGGTCACGCGAAAAGTCGTCCAATCAAACTCTGTTTCGCCCAGCAAGAAACGCAAAGGCGAAAAAGGATTTTGGCAAAGGCGGTTTTGGGAACACTCTATTCGCAATGACGCGGAGCTGGCCCATTATCGCGCCTATTGTTGGATCAATCCCGTGAAACATGGATTGGTCGCGCATGCGCAGGACTGGCCATATTCATCATACCACCGTGCGCTAAGACGGGGTGAAATTGATAAGGATTGGCAGTTTTAATTTTTTGATCCGTAAATTCAAGGGTGGGTGTTAACCCACCGATGACTTCGGAAAGAATTTTGTCGAATGGTGGGTTTCACCCACCCTATGCTTGCTAAAAAAATAAAATAGTCACGCCTCTTCGACAGTTAGAAAATTTATCCCTGAAAATCCTTCTTTGATTAGGCGTCCGCCAAGCTTGTCAGAGATGTAGCACCCATGCCCAAATTTATCGCGCCACGCATGATGCGATCCTATTAATTCTGTCGACAAAACAAACGCGGAGGGTTCACCTTTCTTAGGTTTCCAAAATCCACGTTCATTTAATGGAAAAGTCTTTTCTCTGTGGATCGTCGATAATCGATTGCAGACATTGAAATAGAAATATTTGCCCACCAGCTCTTCGCCAATATATGCATCCATTGGGAAAAATTGATGCACGTCTGGTTCATGCTCTTCGACAATGTCTTTAAACGCTTCAATCACCAATGGTTGGCCATAAAAATGCTCCACATCAAGTACCGACAAACGTTTTGCATCACGTCCATCGCGTTTGATCTTTGTTGGCATAGGGCCAGGAGCATACGGTCTTCCAACCGTTAAACCACCTCGTTGAGGGATGAGGCCACCTTCATCTTGCGTATAGTCAATAAGTCTGACGTTATCGAAATCGCCATTGTCTGGTAAAAAAACAGCCTCTTGACTATTGGCACTTGGTTCATCGGGAAAAATTCCACATCCGATGGAATATGCCATTAGTTCGACCCTTTCTTATGTTTCTGCGTCGCCCCCATCTTCTCCAACGTCTCCGCATCCACCAAACGCGCAACCAGTGGATATAAGCGCAGATCGCCATCCTTCACCACTTGTTTGAAATTCGCCTGTTCTCGGGATTTTGGCTGCGCCAAAACCCTGCCACAGCGCTGGATCACATTTGCTGTCGTTTTCTGATCCGGTGCGATCACGTCGAACAGCCAATTGTTCGACCCACATGCGTATTTTCGGAAAAAAGAGAATCGCAAAAACCCTGCCACGCTGCGCGCGCTCGGGATTTTCGCGATATGATTACGAATGCTCATTTCCTAAAAACGCCTTTCCACTCATCTGCTTTCAACCGCACGGGAAAAACGCCCGCCTTAATCTGTTCCCGGATCTTCGCGTCCACCTCGTCCGAAACACGCGCCCAAATCGCAAACCCCGCCAAATCCTTCAGCGGGTCCTGTTTTTCCTTCGGCGGCATGGCAATCGCGATCCGGTCGCGGATCGGCGGCTCTAGGATCAAATGGTTCAAATCCCCAAGCGCCTGATGCCGATACCGCGGCAGCGCCATCATCGCCATTGCGGTGCAAAAGAGCCAAAACACGATATAGAGAAAGGGATCGAAATGGGCAGGATAAAAAATAAGTTGGCCTATGGGTTATTCGCTTTGGGACAGAGTGGGCGTTTTTGGGGGTCTTTGCAAGGATTGGTAGTTTAATTTTTTGAAACGTAAATTCAGGCGTAGGGTGGGTGTAACCCACCGATGAATTCGGAAAGAATTTTGTCGAATGGTGGGTTTCACCCACCCTACTTGCTTTATGCGGCGGGTAAGAAGATCAGTCATGGATCAAGGTTCGTCAAAAGCGGATTTCAAAGACAGTCTTTTCATCCGCATTATGCCACAAAGAGCTGACGCGCGGTTTGGCAAAGTGGGGTCGCAGGGCCATCGGGTTCAATCAGGATAGTCTCTGTCGTCTCGAGTCCCCATGTGTCCATCCACAGCGCGGGCATGAAATGGAAGGTCATGCCGGGTTCTAAAACCGTCTCATCCTCCAACCGGATCGAGGCCGTGCGCTCGCCCCAATCGGGCGGATAAGACAGCCCAACCGGATAGCCCATACGCCCAGATCGCTCGATCCCGAAGCGCGCCAAGACATCCATAAAGGCTTGTGCAATGTCGCGGGTTAGG
This sequence comes from Pseudomonadota bacterium, assembly GCA_039029215.1. GTDB lineage: Bacteria > Pseudomonadota > Alphaproteobacteria > Rhodobacterales > Rhodobacteraceae > Amylibacter. The sequence continues at coordinate 8,829 of JBCCGP010000059.1, read as the reverse complement.
TTGCCTGCCTTGGCCGCAGCAAGTCCAGCCGCGATGCCTTCCATCTGCGCCTCTTCCGCGCGGCGCATGTCATCGGGCGGTGTGCCCAGAAAGATCGTGCGGCAGAGCGGTGCGTGGTAGCGGCGATAACAGCCCGACAGCTCAAAAAACGTCGCCTCGCCTGCGCGCATTGGATCGCCATTCCATGTCAAATGCGCTGCCGTGGCATCCAAGCCTGACGGCGTCAGCGGCACGATGGCCGGATAATCGCCCCAATCCTGATCCACGCCGGTGATGCCGGCATGCAGTATTTCGGCCACCAGATCGTTTTTGCGCACGCCCGGGGCTGCGCGATCAAGCGCGGTTGCGATCACCTTGTCCGAAATTCGCGCGGCCTTGCGGATGAAGGCAATTTCGGCCTCTGATTTGACCAATCGTTGCCAATTGACCAGCGCGGTTGCATCAATAAGCCTCGCCTCTGGCGTCGCTGCATCCAACACCGCATGCGCCTTGGCGGAGTAATAATAATTCTCCATCTCCACACCGATCCGGCCCTCGTGCAGCCCGCGTTCCTTGAGGACTGTGCCCAGATGATCCATGGGATGGATATCTGTGGATTGCACATAGTGATCGCCATAACCGATGATATTGTCATGGGTCATCCAGCAAGTGCGCCGTCCGCCCATCATATCCATATGCCGCCCCCACCAGATCGGCTGACCCTCGTGGCCCAGAATGACGCCCTGATGCACATAGAAGGACCAGCCATCATAGCCTGTCAGCCAAGCTTGGTTCGACGGATCGGTGATGAACAGAACGTCCAGACCCGCCGCTGCCATCGCCACACGCGTTTTGGCGATGCGCGTGGTATATTCGGATTGCGAAAACGGAAGATCAGATGCGGACATCGCTGTCCTCAGTGATCGTCATAGCCATATTTTGGGGCAAGATTTTGGTACCCGAGGCCGGCACCGACGCGTTTTTCCATAGAAATACATAGCTGAACATTTTGTATATAAATCAGTAATTTAAATAGTGTCTGGTGAACATAGTATTTCTCCTTGACCTGTAACTTCACATGCATCAGGGTGGACTAAAAGGTGGGCTATAAAGTCTCACTTAGTTCAATTCTTTGTAAACAATGACCAACTCAAACGTACTAACACAATTTTCTGCCAAGAGTCTTGGCGCTGGCAAACATTTTGATGGACAAGGCCTTATGTTGGTCAAAAGCAGCACAGCTGTTGGCAAATGGATTTTGCGGATTGTGGTAAATGGAAAGCGTCGAGAAATGGGCTTAGGGCGCTGGCCAGATGTTGCGATTTCCGAAGCCCGCGAACGGGCAGCAGAAGCAAGAAAACTTCTGCGCGGCGGTGAAGATCCTATTCGTGTCAGAGAACAAACAAAAAACCGTTCGAATGGGTTGACGGTAGCGGAAGCGGTGAAAGGTTGCTTTGAGGCGAGGCGTGCCGAACTTAAAGACAGTGGTAATACGGGAAGGTGGATGTCCCCACTCAAAGTGCATGTACTTCCCAAAATTGGTAAACGCCCAATTCAAGATTTGGATCAGCATGTGATCAAAGCCATCCTCGAACCTTTCTGGCATGAGAAAGCAGATACTGCACGCAAAGCTATGAACCGCTTAAATTTGACGATCCAACACGCTGCCGCTCTTGGTTTAGAAGTAGATATGCAGGCAACAATGAAAGCGCGTGCGCTTCTTGGAAAACAGAAGCATCAAACGGTGCATATTCCCTCAATGCCATATCAAGAAGTTCCTGCTTTTTATAAATGGCTTTCTGAACAACCTTACCAATCATGCTTGGCATTACGCTTTTTAATATTAACCGCCGCTCGCACAAGTGAAGTACGCTTAGCTACATTTGATGAAATTAAAGATGACATTTGGATAATTCCCGCCGCTCGAACAAAGACCAATAATGAACATAGGGTACCGCTTTCCGATGAAGCTTTAAAGGTCCTTGCTTTGGCCAAACAATCATCAACCAACTCCTATTCGTTTCCATCGGCTTCTGGCAAACCAATGTCTGATGCTACAATGTCGAGATTCATGGAAAGAGAAGGATATGAAGCCCGCCCCCACGGTTTTAGAGCTTCTTTTCGTACTTGGTTGGAAGAGCAGACTGATGCTGACTTTGAAACGAAAGAAAGTGCTCTGGGGCACAAGGTAGATAAAGGTGTTGTCAGTGCTTACCAAAGATCAGACCGCCTTACAAAGCGGGCCAAATTTTCAAAGCTTTGGAGCGACTATTTATTGGAGCCTAGACTTTACTCATGAACTTGATCGCTGCGCTTTGTTTTTGTTAACTAGATAAAAAACTGGCACAAGCATTGTCAGTCAGCTTCTCAACGACATTTCCTGTGTCTTTCGGAAAGGCTGACCCGCAAAATACGTTTCCTAATGACCTTATCTACGAGCACAATATTCACAATGTGTGCCAGAACGTTCATTGCTAGATTATCCCCATCGGTTCAAATATTTTGAAAGTACATTTGTTAAGCTTAATAAAGAAACGATCAATTGAAACAGTTTACAAACTCAAAATAATTCAAAAATAGGAGACTGAGAGTGTTAATAGTATTGGCAAGGATTTACGCTTTTATTGTTGTGGCCAATTGGGGGGGATGGCTAAGCATTGCATTTATTAAGTGGAATGCTAGCGATACATTCGATATCGCCGTCAATTTGAATTATTTATTTGAAACCTCTATACTTATACCTAGCATTGTTACACTGATACCAGTGTCGTTGGCACCATTATTTGGTATCTTTGTCGCAAAGCAACGGCGCCAATTTAAAGCAAGGCAGTATCCCCTCTAAAGAAGCGGGGATACTTTTTAATCGTCATCAACAAAAGCCGCATCGCGCATTTCCAAAACTATAGAGTAAACAAAAACGAACAGAAAGATAATGACTAAAACAAATGTCAAAACAGTTACAATAGTAAATAAAATAGAGAAAGGTGCTTCAGATTGAAAAAAAATATCTGTGATAAGAAGTAGCACCAAAATGGTGCTAGATGCTCCCATTGCAATCATACCTATCAAAATACCTTCGTAATTTGCGCTCAAGAATCTTTGATTTGTCTCATCATCTCGCAACCAAGGGACGACTGCAATGTAAATGAATCCGGCTAAACAACCCACCACTACTATCGCTAAATTCACTGCTAATATTCCCATGCCCGTATTCTCGCCCTTTGGCTTATTCTAACGTTGATCAAGCGTTGATCAAGCTTTTTGCTTAGACGTCTGTTTTGCTTTATTCAACTTTGCTCCAAAATTTTTTTTTATCACTTTGACAAAGTCTGGCCTGCCATAGAAATATTTCGCAAATTGAGGCCCAGAATCCTTTCCATTAGGAACCTCGATCCTTAAATGCCTACCATCAACAATTGCGAAGTGCCTCATTCCCTTTGCCGTAACTCTTTCAAGTTTCCAACCCTTTTGTTCAACTAATTTTAAAAAACGTCCTGACTTTTGATCTACTTTTGACTTGAGAAAGTACAATTCAACTAAAGCATCATCTGGTATACATTTCAGCGCTGAAATAATTTCATCGCTATCATAAACGCTTGAATGAAACTGGCCCGCAAAAAGAAAGATTGATTTTTTGCAACGTCTAATCAAAAGTTCGAGCTCGGAAATTTGGCCATTGGTATAAAGATTGAAACGACGTCTCGGATTAAAATAATTTAATAAACCTGCACATATCATTGACAGGGATAAAGATATAATAAGTATGATAGTGAAATAAACGAATTTGTGAGATGTAATAAAAGCAAAAATTTCTGAGTTTAAGGTGCAAAGAAAAATAAAAGTAATAACTATAAGTGGAGCAAAGAACATTCGAAAAAAGAACCAGCGTTTCGCTGCTGAAATTTCTTTGCTAAAAATACTAATAATCAATGCCGATCACCCTGACGTTACCAAAGCTTTCGCAGTGATTAACGGCATTATTGGGGCTTGACAACAAAAAACCAACAGCCGTGATACCGTTTGGGAGCACACAATGCCAGAAATTGACTACGTACAACTACTATCTTCTAAAGTTTTGGATGCATTGGGAAAAGCTCATAACTTTATTGAAGTATACGGCCCTACGATCTCTAGATTCACTATAGTTTTGATGTCACTGACTTTTTTGCACTTCGTGATCTATGTAGTTACATTCGATCTGTTTTTGGCAACACTTATGGATTTTGGGATGGTTGCGCGATTTGTTTTTGGAGCAGTGTTTTTTCTTTCCTTAATATTTGCACTTGTGAGAGTCCTATCATTTTCGTTTTCAAATTTGTTGAATTCGTTTGCTTTTTCAAAAAACATATCAGGATTTGTTACAACTAGGTTATCAATTTTCCCAAATGAGGCTTCAAAATTTACTCTAAATTTGATGGTTTCTTTATGCTTTTTCTTGGGAATTTATTTGGGATGGAGTTTTTTCCTTTTGATTGTTTACCTCGCCATCTCATTTTCAACTATCGTTGCTTTGAGTATTCCTGGGTTAATAATACTGAATAGAAAAAGCCATAATGTCGGTAAGACCTTTGCGAAAAGACTGAGTGAACTCGTCAAAAAAACGTACGACATTCGAAAAACGGCGGTATTGATCTTGGTCCTAACCGCAGCAATTTCAGGACATCTTAGAGCTCTGGAAATGCAAAAGCGGAATTTGTTTTTACCGACCGTTGAAGTAAATGGACAACAACAAGTTTTAAAGGATTTTCGTATTGAGGTTACGAAGGATAGCGAAGAAATATCAAAATTGGATGACTTTGAAGTCGTCGTATTTTTAACGAGCAGAACCGGTTTTTTTGGCAAAGATCCAAGGACAAATAGGATCTATTTCATTCCATGGGATTCCGGTGTAATCCTATCAAAATAGCCTACCAAGCATATTTTTATATAAGTAATATATATACTTTCCGAGGCGGCGGAACGTGCCATCTTCTACTCAGACGGTGAGTGCAGCGCTTTCGCTTCACTGTAAGTGGTAAATGCAAGTCGCGAAACAGCAATCATCATCAGGACTATTGAGCAATATAGTCTCGCAAACATAAGTCCGTTGTGTGTAAAGATCGCCCACTTATGAGCATCTGTTGCAGCCGGACCTGCGAAGCTTACCATCAGTAGGACTGAGGCGATCAAAAATGACAGACAATAATGTGCCCCCACTGATCGTGTGAAGTCATTAAAGTCATCGCTTCGTTCTACTACACCAGCGATTACTGCAAGTATGCTGGGTAAGATCAGTGACCATATGATGTCATGACTAAAATCGTAGTTAACGAGCATCTCGTAGTTTTCATTGTAAGGAATCAACATCACTGAACTCAGCACGATGACGCCACAGATAAAGATTGCTAGGGTCATAAAAAACAAACCCCATAGAGATCTTTTACCACTTTTGACTTCTTGGAAGTATAATTCGAACATTTTTTTCTCCTGTATCCCCACACCATCACCGGATGACGTTCAAGGGATTTCAGGAGATAAAATCTAAATTCAGTTAACCAGATTTAAAGCGGCTCGGCAAATTCGACGGCAAGAACTTCTATAAGGAATTCACATAAACTTCGAGCGTTGGACTTGGTAGGGTCACCATCGTGGACACCTTGTGTGTCAATTCACATCATACGGCTCTGTTAAGCCGTCTAACGCACGTTTTACCGGTTCGAGGTTGCCAATCTGTGTCAACCACAAGTCGACAAATTTTCGAGCGTTGGACTTGGCGGGGTCACAAATGGGAAAGTTAACTTTTCAGAACTAAAATACCGCCTCTTTCGGCGGTATTTTAGTTTTTTCAGCGTTCTGAAATCCCGTGCGGAGTAAGGTGCAGCTTTTTCAGAACATCTAACCTTGAGTATACTGATAATCATGAGTGAAAAGCCATCAGAAGAAACAATTCGTGCGCTGCACGAACTGGCACTAGTATTGAAACCAATTTATCAACGTATCATGGCTGATCCAGTGGAACGGAGAAAGTTTGAGGAAATGACGAGGAAGCGTGATGAGTCTAAAGCTGAAAAGAGCCGGGAGGAATTCAGCTCGTAGGCGTCCGTTTAAGTTCTGGCGCGCAGCTAATCCTAAGGGTACAAGACTTAGCTGAAGTATCTCGTTCCGATGTGACAAAGAAAAAGCACACCTTCCGGAGTGCTAAACATAAGATAGACAGATCGCTCATTCAAAGACCGGAGCGTCTAGGTGCCTTAAGACCTCGTGTGCTACTCGTTTTCCAAAACGAGCCTCTTCCATCATCCGAAGTTTTCGCCATTTTACTTTGTACAAACTTTCAAGGGCGTCCATCTTCTCTGTCGCGTTAACAGCGCCGTCCTCAATTTTTAACAGTTCACCGCAGAACGCAGATCGGAGTTTGCAGACTGCATCGCTAATAATCTTCTGCGCTCTCTCCGTATCCTCTTGATCGGTCTTCAACTCTTCTTTTCTTACTTTCTTCGGCAACAGTATCTCCTTTGACCAACCGTGGAGCAATTATTTGTGCCACGGATAAATCAAAGGAACACTCAAATTAAAGCACATATTAGAAAACCGTCAAGGATCAGCTCGCTTTGCCGAGTTTGAACCTCGTTCAACCACGTGGATCTTCTAGTCTTTTAGTGTTTGAGAAGCAGCATTTGAGCATTACTAAAAGAGAGCACTCTTTTGGTTCTAAAATCAATCCAGAAACTTTTTAATTAGTTCTGAAAACCATTCCGTGGGCTCACAAGTGGGCTTTTTTAGACAAAATACAGGCTCAAGGCCAATTTGAGGGCTAAGCTGAGCCGTATTTTGGTCGATCAAAAGTTCTGAACTGACTTTTTTGAGGAGTTCGTCTTTTTCGAGCGGTTTTGCCAAATCATAAAGCTCTGTAACGTTATTTAGGAGTTCTGAATATTTCAGCACGTCTTTGATTAAAGCCCGCATTTTTACCACCAAACCATCGGCACTAGTCGCCAGTTCGACGAGTTTTTGCTCCTTAGTTTCGCGTTCTTCCTGAAGCGTTTCTGGCGAGTATACGCCCGTTCTCAAGAGCGATAGCTGGTTTTTCCGAAGGTAGGTCAAGTCTTCTTTCAAAGCCACCTTCTGGCGCTCTCTACGCGCTGTCTCTTTGGCATGACGCTCTTCTAGCAAGGCAAGTTCTGCGCTCGCTTGGGCATCAAGCGTTTCTCGCTCTGCTTCAGAAAGCGTTAGCTGCGCAAGCAAAGCACAAATCTTGCTGTTCACTAGCTCATAGTTGCAGTTTCGAAATGTGTTGGGGCAATCGGGCAAGCACCGCGAAGAATAATATGTGATGCCTTTTTGGGTGTATGGCGTGAAGACGCGTTTGCATTGATTGCATCGCACAAAACCCCGAAACGGCTGTTGTTTCTTTTTCTCGTAGTATTTGCTGGTACGTCGCTTCGTCAGGAGTATTTGAACCTTCTCAAAGGTTTTAATATCGACAAGTGGCTCATGGCACTTGCTTGGAATAAGGGTTCCCTCTGGCCCGATTAACAAGCCTACATAAAATGGGTTGCGGAGGATGCGCCCAATGCGTCCCGCGCGTAAGGGCTTAGATACTTTAGGATGCATATTGCTTCCGTCACCCGTATCAGCCAGCATCTCTTCCTTGGTGCGCTTTGGACGCGCGGGAACTGTTCGCAAACCTTGCTTTTCTGCATATCGCGCAAGATCAGGAATGCTCCACCCACCTGTCGCGTAGAGTTGGAAAAGATCCTTGATGATCGGCGCACGTTCTGGATCAAGAGGTTTATCTTCGGTTGAACCTGTGTTGAGATATCCAATCGGCGCTTTGTATGTGCACTTACCTTCACTGCGAAGGTGCTTCGTGGTCGCCGTGACTTTTTCACTGGTTTGACGAGAGTGATGGACAGAGAAAACCCCATCAATATCCATATGCAATTCGCCCGCACTGTTATTATCGTATTTGGTGGTGACAAAACGAAAATCCACTTTGTTACCGTGCAGTTTTCGAATGACCGTATCATCGCCGCGGTTACGGCTAGCCCGATCCCAGCATAGGCAAATAATTCCTTTGAAATACCCTTCGTTCAGAAACTGAACCAGTCGCTGAAACTTTGGGCGTTCAATACGATATTGAACTTCACCTTCTTTAGAGAACGTCAGCTCGTAGCTTTCTTTGAAACCAGAGTGTTTTTCGGTGATAATGCCGTTTTGGCAGAAATTATGGAGCGTAACAGGTGCAATGCGCAGATTTTCGCGTTCGGCGTATCGGATGTTCTCACCATCCTGATATACGATTGAGTTTTTTTGGCTATCGGCTTCATCAGTGCTTTTGCGATTGTAGGTGAGATAGCAATCTTTAAATTCTCTCGCTTTTATTCGACGCCAGATTTCTGCCTCTTCAAGTTTTGCAACTTCCGACATGGATTACGTATTAGGTGCGATTAAAACCCCGTCGATCATTTGGTACCCCTCTTCCTTCAGGCGCAGAAAGATGGCTTTTAAGACGAGGGCAAGCTCTTGCAAGGCTTTAATGGTTTCAGGTGCGACGCTATTGGTGTTGTTCATTGTTATTGAGTTAGCTGACAAATGAACGCTTTGACCTAGGGCGGTATCGTCTTAACCGAAAACGCGGGCGTCTGTTTTCCATCGATCATCAACCGCGCCCACCCGTTGTAGTTTGCAAGCTGTGTCAGGGATGCAAGCATTGGCAGATCAAAGTATCTGCCGATCATTGCCTCGTCTTCGGGTCCAACCCGAAACGACCATAGGCTACCCACATTGGCCAAGATTGAAGAGAGAACAGTTCCTTCACTTTGGAATGTCCCTTGCTGAGCAATAATCATGGCTAGGACGTATTTTCGG
>JBCCGP010000058.1:0-18942 GCA_039029215.1 Pseudomonadota bacterium | reverse complement strand
GGGCCTGCATCACCGCCTTGGAGACGATATTCTCCGAGGCAATCAGCTCAATCTCGTCGCGCTGACGCCCAAGCTCCGCCTCAATCGACCCAAATATCGCAGCATCCCGCGTCGATAAATCCTCGCTGAAAAAACCCGTGTTGTTGACCATCACATCATCCTTGTCTGAATTTTTGCTGTTTCCTATCGGAAACATTTTGGTTTGAGAAGCGAAATAAGACGCGTTTTCCGTGCTCTGCGACCGATAGCCGCGTGCGGGCGAAACCGCCAGCCATGAAAGTGATTAAAATGCTGCCCCGTGCGGATTATCTCTGGTCAAAGGGGGTATTGGTTTCGTATCGTCGCCTGAGATGTCATAAAGGAATTTTATCCCTCCCATGGGTCAGAAAAAAATACATTTCACGGCAAGCCGTGCGGCGAGTGCGCAAGAGGCACTGACGGTATTGAGCGCCCAATATGGGAGCGTTCCCTTACCTGATGCAGAGGTTATTGTGGCCTTGGGTGGTGATGGGTTTATGCTTGAGACATTGCAAGGCACAGAAGAAATCAACTGTCCGGTATATGGCATGAACCGCGGCACAGTCGGTTTCTTGATGAATGAATATGCGGAAGATGACTTATTAGCGCGCTTGGACGCGGCAGAGGATACGATAATCCATCCCTTGCACATGTCCGCAGAGACCGACGAGGGTGGGGCGGTTGTTGATTTGGCGATCAATGAAGTGTCGCTGCTGCGTGCAGGTCCACAAGCGGCAAAGCTGCGGATAATCATTGATGGGCGCGTGCGTTTAGAGGAATTGGTGTGCGACGGTGTGCTTTTGTCCACACCCGCAGGATCAACGGCGTATAATTATTCTGCGCATGGTCCGATCTTGCCTGTTGGATCGGAGGTGTTGGCGCTGACCCCAATGGCGGCTTATCGACCGCGTCGGTGGCGCGGTGCAATCCTGCCGCAAGCGGCCAAAGTACGCTTTGAAATTATTGAACCCGAAAAACGTCCCGTCTCTGCCACGGCAGATGGCAAAGGTGCTTGCATCATCCGCGCGGTTGATATCGAGACGCATTTTGATCTCACCCATCGCATTCTGTTCGATCCCGGCCACGGGCTTGAAGAGCGCTTGATACGGGAGCAATTTATTTAGCATGGCTTTACCTGTTTCTATACAGCTGCGGTATTGGGGGATTGGGTTTGTTGTCTTCATCCTTTTGCTTTGGGTCTTGGGCGATGTTTTGTTGCCGTTTATCACCGGTATGGCCATCGCCTATTTTCTAGACCCCACAGCGGATAGGTTGGAAAAATGGGGGGTCAGCCGCGTTTGGGCGACGATCATAATAACGGTTGTCTGCCTTGTTGTCGCTTTGCCCCTGTTGATTGTTTTGACGCGAGAGCTGGTCCAACAGCTCGGCGCCCTGATTGAAGCAGCACCAATGTTTCTTGAGCAATTCAGAGTTTTCTTGATCGATACGTTTCCGTCGATTTTAGATGAAGAGTCGGCCATCCGAAATGCGATTGAAAGTGTGATTTCGACATTGCAATCCTCCTCTGGCACCATTGCAAATATTGTTTTGAGCAGCGCCTTTAGCGTCCTTGACGCCGTGGTATTCTTGGTTGTTGCACCCGTTGTTGCCTTTTATATGCTGATGGATTGGGACCGTATGATTGCCGCGATTGATGGATGGTTGCCGCGCGATCACAAACAGACCATTCGCGCGCTGGCCAAAGAATTGGATATGACAATGGCGGGGTTTGTGCGCGGACAGTTGAGCGTTTGCGGAATTTTGGGCGCGTTTTATGCCATTGCCCTGATGCTGGTTGGGCTTCAATTCGGCTTGATTGTGGGGATCATCGCGGGGCTTTTGACGTTTATTCCTTATGTCGGCTCTGTCATTGGTGGCGCGTTGTCGATTGGATTGGCGATTTTTCAATTTTGGGGACAACCCGAATGGATCGCGGTTGTTGCGGTGATTTTTGTGATTGGTCAGATGGTTGAGGGCAATTATTTGACACCCAAACTTGTGGGCGGTTCTGTTGGGTTACATCCCGTTTGGTTGCTGTTTGCCCTGTCTGCATTCGGATCGCTTTTTGGTTTCACAGGCATGTTGGTCGCGGTGCCGGTTGCCGCTTGTATCGGCGTTTTCACGCGGTTTGGATTGCAGCAATATCTGGGTGGAAAACTCTATCGCGGATTGACGGATAACACCGATGGCTGAGCAACTCGCGCTCGATTTTCCTTGTCAGACCGCATTTGGAGAAGAAGATTATTTCGTCTCTTCTGCCAATAGATTTGCCGTTGGTTTGATCGAAAACTGGGCCGAATGGCCGGATAAGCGTCTGGTCTTGCTGGGCGAGCGGGGTTCGGGGAAAACCCATTTGGCGCGCATTTGGGCAGATCGGGCGGGTGCCGTTTTTTTGGATATTCAGACCTTGGATGTATCCGATGGACAGCTTGATCTGACCCATCCGGTTGTTTTGGAAAATCTAGAGAATTTGCCCCGCGCGCAGGAACAGCAGATGTTTCATTTGCTAAATCTGTGTGCGCAGGCGGATCAGTTTATTTTGCTAACGGGCCGTGGATCAGTTGGAAATTGGGGCATTCAACTGCCCGACCTTGAAAGCCGTTTGCGTCAAATCACCCCGGCAAAAATCGATGCGCCCGATGATGATCTGTTGCTGGCTGTGATGATGAAGCAGTTTCAGGATCGTCAAATTGCCTTATCACCCAAAGTTATGGGGTTTTTGTCCAAGCGTATGGTCCGATCCTTTGAAGCGGTGTCAGAACTGGTTGCAAGTCTTGATCACATCAGCCTGCAAGAGCACAGCAAGATCACACTGGACCATGCCAAACGCATCTTGGCAGAAATGTCCTAAAGCTGATAGAGAGGGTGGATATCCAATCACTTGATATTATTCCAAGGGAAATCCACCAAGGGCAAAAATGAACGCCGCTGACTTTATAAATTCCAAACCACCCAAGGGGGTCAAGATCGCCGAAGTGACAGGCGAGGCGCCTACGCGGTATTTGAACCGGGAACTCTCCTGGCTTGCCTTTAACTGGCGGGTTTTGGAAATGGCACAAGACAAAAGCTGGCCTTTGCTAGAGCGTTTGCGAATGTTGTCGATTTCCTCGTCAAACTTGGATGAATTTTTTACCGTCCGGGTTGCGGGTTTGCGAGAGTTGGATCGCAATGGTGTCACCTCGCCCGCATTGGATGGTTTGTCGCCGGCTGAACAATTGGACCTGATCAATCTGGACGCGGGTCGTTTGATGGCCGAACAACAGGCGGTCTATCGAGAGTTGAAAAAAGAACTGTCGAAATCTGGAATTGAGATCGTCTCTGCTGCTGATATGAGCGCGCAGGATCGGGAGAGGGCGCAGCAGTTATTTCAGGATGATGTGTTTCCCATTGTTTCGCCCTTGGCGGTCGATCCAGCCCATCCGTTTCCTTTTATTCCCTCCGGTTCCCTTTCTATGGCGCTTCATTTGCAAGGGGCAAAGAAAACAAGGGATTTATTGGTTTTGGTTCCAATTCCAAATATTCTGGATCGCTTTGTTCAATTGGCGGCACCAAAGGGGACGTTGCGCTTGCTTCCATTAGAAGAGATTATTTTGAACGCCCTGCCGACATTGTTTCCAAATCACAAACTTGCGGGTCGGGCCATGTTTCGCGTGCTGCGTGATGCGGATTTGGAGATCGAGGATGAAGCGGAAGATTTGGTCGACGAGTTTGAGACGGCGCTGAAGCGCCGTGTGCGCGGCGATGCCGTGCGGCTTAAAATTTCGGCCGATGCGCCGCCTAGTTTGCGCGGTATGATCGTGACTGCGCTTGGCGTTTCAAAAAAAGAGGTTTTTGAAATCGACGGCATTTTGGGCCTGAATGATTTGACCGAGATTTGTGCCGCAGGTCCCAAAGATATGGCATGGCCTAAATATACACCGCGCGCACCGGAACGGGTCGAGGATTTCGGCGGCGATATTTTTGCGGCAATCAAACAGAAGGACATGTTGCTGCATCACCCTTATGAGAGTTTCGATTATGTGGTGCAATTTGTCAGCCAAGCCGCTCGCGATCCAAATGTCGTGGCCATCAAGCAAACGCTTTATCGAACCTCAAACCAATCGCCCATCGTCTCGGCACTTTGTGCAGCGGCGGAGGCAGGCAAGCAGGTGACAGCCCTTGTCGAGTTGAAGGCGCGATTTGATGAGGCTGCGAATATTCGCTTGGCGCGCCAGATGGAAAAGGCGGGCGTTCATGTTGTTTACGGGTTTATCGATTTGAAAACGCATGCAAAAATCGCAACCGTCGTGCGCCGCGAGGGCAAAGATTTGGTTACTTATACCCATTTTGGAACGGGAAACTATCATCCTGTCACTGCGAATATCTATACAGATTTATCCTATTTTACCTCGTCTAAACCTCTGGGGCGGGATGCAACGCGGGTGTTTAATTATTTGTCTGGCTATGCCGATGTGGGCAAGTTGGAAAAAATGGCGATTGCACCGATCGATATGAAGTCGGAGTTGATCAGATATATTCGGGCAGAGGCGGAAAACGCAAAACAAGGTAAGCCTGCGCAAATTTGGGCGAAGATGAACTCTCTGATTGAGGGCGAGGTGATTGATGCGCTTTATGAAGCCGCGCAAGCTGGTGTAAAAATTGATCTTGTGGTTCGCGGGATTTGCGGGTTGCGCCCGGGCGTCAAAGGCCTGTCCGAAAATATTCGGGTGAAATCAGTCGTTGGGCGCTTCTTGGAACATTCGCGCATTGTGTGTTTTGGAAATGGTCATTTACTGCCGTCCAACCATGCGCATGTCTTTATGTCCTCTGCCGATTGGATGGGACGCAATCTGCATGGCCGCGTGGAAACTTTGGTGCGGATTTCAAACAAAACTGTGCATGCCCAAATCGTCAGCCAAATCATGGCCGCGAATATGGCCGATACGCAAAATTCTTGGGTTTTGCAGCCTGATGGGTCCTATATTCGTGAAGCGCCTGCGCAAAATGCCTTTGACTGTCACAGGTTCTTTATGGAAAACCCCTCTCTATCGGGAAGGGGAAAAACAGGGGCCAAAGACGTGCCGGAATTGACGCATAGTTACGATGACTAAGATCCACGTTGTGGATCGTTTTGGGGTTATTGATATTGGATCAAACTCCGTCCGGTTGGTTGTGTTCGAAGGCGCCAATCGCAGCCCGAGTTATTTCTACAATGAAAAGGTTTTATGTGGGCTCGGCATCGGCTTGGCCTCCAGCGGCGTTTTGAATCCGGATGGTCGCAAGCGCGCCTTGGCAACACTAAAACGCTTTCAATTGCTGACCGAACGCATGCATCTAACCAAGCTGCGCATTGTCGCCACCGAAGCTGTGCGACGTGCAAAAGACGGGCCGGACTTTTGCGCGCAAGTGAAAGATATGACAGGGTTGGTGGTTGATGTCATATCTGGCCGGGAGGAGGCATCGCTTTCTGCGCAAGGTGTTTTGCTATCCAATCCCAAAGCGCGTGGTTTGATCTGTGATATCGGCGGCGCGTCTATGGAATTGGGGGTTCTAGATCAAAGCAAGATTGGCCTTACAAAGTCGTCGCATCTTGGTCCGATGTCAATCCAAGCCTTGGTTCAAGATGGCGCTGATGAAAAGAAAATCATCAAAGAAGGCGTTCAAGCCCTTTCGGCTGATTTTGAGCAAAAAGCAGAAATGATCTATTTGATTGGGGGATCTTGGCGCGCGATTGCGATTTTGGATATGATCCGCACCGATTACCCATTGCATGTGCTACATGAATATGAGCCCGAATTATTGGGCCTGAAGGAGACGCTGAAGCTTGTCTCTGAAGGCGGATTGCTATCTTTGGCTGAAGGCACCTCAATTAGTTCACGACGCTTAAACCTACTGCCGGTTGCGGCGCGGGTTTTGCTAACTTTGCTGGACGCGCTTGGACCCAAGCGTATGCGGTTTTCGAGTTTTGGCCTGCGTGAAGGGGTTTTGTATAATGAATTATCTAAAGAAGCGCGCGCAAAAGATCCTTTGATCGAGGCTGCACGCGCCGAAGAAAGCGCACGTGCCCGCTTCCCAGGTTTTGGGGACGCTTTGTTTGATTGGCTAAAGCCCTTATTCACCGAAAAACCAACGGAGACACTTCGTTTGATCCGCGCTGCATGTTTGCTGCATGATGTGCATTGGACGTCCCATCCCGATTACCGCGCAGAAGTTTGTTTTGATGCCGCAACGCATACAAATTTAAGTGGGTTGGATCATCGCGGGCGGGTATTTTTGGCGTGGGTCCTGATGAACAGATATAAACCCCGTGGTCTGACACGAACCTATATTGATGTTGAGGGTTTGATTTCGGAAGAGGATCAAAAACTTGCTTATGCGGTCGGTCTGGCCATTCGTCTTGGCGCGATGATGAGCAGTGCTGATCCAGCGCATATGGGGCGTTTGCGCTTGTCGGAGACGGCGCTAAGCATTGAACTACCCGCAGATAGCGCAGCATTGTTTGGCGAGGTTGTTGAAAAACGGTTTAATGCGCTGGCCGATGCGCTGGGCCGTCAACCAGAACTCACTTATACCTGATCAGAGCATTGCTTGCGTGCTATTGCTTGACAGGCTATTGCTTTGAAAAACAATAACAACAGGACTTCTGGTCAATGCGGCTGACGCGCTATTTCCTTCCCGTTTTGAAAGAAACACCATCGGAGGCACAGATTGTGTCGCACCGCCTTATGCTGCGTGCGGGTATGATCAAACAGGCCAGTGCGGGCATTTATTCGTGGTTGCCACTTGGGTTTAAAGTGTTGCGCAAAATCGAAGATATCGTGCACGAAGAACAAATTCGCGCAGGCCATCATCCGATGATGATGCCGACCTTACAGTCCGCTGATCTGTGGCGCGAGTCTGGGCGTTATGATGATTATGGCGAAGAGATGCTTCGTATCAAAGATCGCCATGACCACGATCTGCTTTACACACCCACGGCGGAGGAAATGATCACGGATATCTTCCGCAGCCATGTAAAATCCTACAAGGATTTGCCGCTGACGATGTATCAAATCCAATGGAAGTTCCGCGATGAACGTCGCCCCCGTTTTGGGGTGATGCGGGGGCGTGAATTCTATATGAAAGATGGTTACAATTTTGACCTGACCAAAGAAGATGCGCTGCATGCCTATAACCGCCATCTGGTCAGTTACCTGCGCACCTATGAGCGGATGGGATTGCAAGCGATCCCAATGCGGGCGGATAGCGGCCCGATTGGCGGCGATGATACGCATGAGTTTTTGGTGCTTGCCGAAACGGGCGAGTCCGAGGTGTTTTACGATGCCGCTGTAACAGATCTGACCTTCGGGGATCGGCAGATTGATTACGATGACAAAGCGCAATGTCAGGCGATTTTGGAGGAATTCACATCCAAATATGCGCGCACCGATGAAACGCATGACGAAGCGCTGTTCAATGAAATCCCTCAGGAGCGCCGCCGTGTGGCACGCGGGATTGAAGTGGGGCAAATCTTCTATTTCGGCACGAAATATTCCGATGCGATGGGTGCGACCGTTC
The DNA here is from genome assembly GCA_039029215.1 of Pseudomonadota bacterium. Lineage (GTDB taxonomy): Bacteria > Pseudomonadota > Alphaproteobacteria > Rhodobacterales > Rhodobacteraceae > Amylibacter. Next base: position 11,388 of record JBCCGP010000058.1, on the reverse strand, counting down.
AAGACAGCGAAGGCAACAATGTGGCCGTCCATATGGGCAGCCACGGGATTGGTGTCAGCCGTTTGTTGGGTGCGATTATTGAAGCCAGCCATGATGACAATGGGATCATTTGGCCCGAAGGTGTGACGCCCTTTGGTGTTGGGATTGTCAATTTGAAGCAAGGCGATGACGAAGCAGATACGGCGTGTGAGAAGCTTTATACCGCGGCAACGGCTTCGGGCCTTGATCCGCTGTATGATGACCGTGAAGAGCGCGCAGGTGCCAAATTCAACACGATGGATTTGATCGGGCTGCCTTGGCGCATTACGGTTGGACCACGTGGGTTGAAAAACGGGGTTGTGGAGCTGACATCCAGACGAACAGGTGAAAGCGAAGAAATGCCCCCCGAACAGGCGATCACGAGATTGATAGACATCTACAAAGGATAATTGGCCGGTGCCTTTGATCAAAAATATTGCAGCTTTGGGGCTTGGGATCACGCTGTCCCAATTCCCTGAATATAGCCAGCAATATGTGCAACGCTTGGGCGGTGCAGCTGATGAATTGACCAAGGTTGTGGAGGATTTTGACCGCACAGCGCAGCGATCCGATCAGACCCGCGCACAGGCATTGGCCTCGATGACAGGGACAGAATTTCTCGATGGGCGCCGTGCGGATATGGAAGGTACGATTTCACGCCAAGAGCGCCTGAGCGCATCTTATGACAGGCTGAAAGACGCAGATGCCTTCACCCGACTTGCCAATATTCATCGATTTTCGGATTCTCAAATTGGGGCAAGGGCGTGGGAAGATTATCAACCCGCAATCCCGATCACAATTGAATCGGGCGCATTGCTGTTGGGCGGATATGTCGGTCTTTATGGTCTTTTGAGTTTCTTTGGGCGGATGTTTCGACGCCGTCCTAAACCCATGCAACCCCAACCTCCAGTGCGTCCGTTTAGATGAACGAGCCTGCCCCATTTTCGCGCTATGAACGGATGATCGCGTGGCGATATTTGCGTGCAAAACGCGCAGAGGGTGGCGTGTCTGTGATGACATGGATTTCTTTGATCGGGATTGCGTTAGCGGTTTTCGCTTTGATCGCAACCCTTGGGGTGCGCTCTGGCTTTCGTACCGAATTTGTGGATACGATTTTGGGTGCGGATGCCCATGCAACGATCTACACCACCAGCCGCGTGGATGACACAGGCGCATTTGTTCAAGGCTTTGACAATTACCAAGATGCTGCGGTTTCTTTGTCCACTGTACCGGGCGTCACGCGCGTGGCCCCACTGGTGAAGGGTCAAGTCATGGCCACTGCAAATGGTAGCAACGCTGGGGTAGAGGTTTTTGGCGAGCGATTGGAAGATATCAAAACGCTGCCCAAAATCGCCAATCCAAATCTGTTTCGAGGCTCGCTGGATAATTTGGATCGTGGCGCGGCAATTGGGTCTGCGCTTGCGCGTGAACTGAATTTAAATATCGGTGATGCAATTACATTGATTTCCCCTGATGGGGTGCAGACCGCCTTTGGCACCAGCCCACGGATCAACGAGTATATTGTGCTTTATATTTTTGAGGTTGGGCGTCTGGATATTGATCGCACGCGTGTCTATCTGCCGCTGGCCGAGGCGCAGACATTTTTCAACATGGAGGGACGCGTACATCAGTTCGAAGTTATGGTTGATAACCCCGAAGCCATTCGCGATTTATCGGTGGGTTTGATGCAAGCGGCACCTGAAAATGGTCTGATATGGACATGGCAAGATGCAAATGGTGGGTTTCTGAATGCGCTTCGCATGGAAGATAATATCATGTTTATCATTCTGTCGATTTTGGTTCTGATCGCCACGATGAATATCGTTTCGGGACTGATTATGCTGGTCAAAAACAAAGGCCGCGATATTGGAATTCTGCGCACTATGGGGTTGAGTGAGGGGGCCATTCTACGTGTCTTCTTCATGTGCGGCGCATCCATCGGGATTGCGGGTACCATTATTGGTGCCATATTGGGTTGTCTGTTTGTGATCTATATCGATCCGATCTTCACGTTCATCAACGGACTAACGGGCGGCGATATCTGGACGCCTGAAAAGTACCTGCTTTCTCAATTGCCTGCGGAGTTGCGTTTGATTGATGTGCTGCGGGCATCGGCCCTATCGCTGGGGCTCTCTTTTGTAGTGACCTTTTTCCCAGCACGCCGTGCTGCACGCATGAACCCGGTCGAGGCGTTGCGGTATGAGTGACACCATCCTGAACATCATCGGTGTGCAAAAGCGGTTCAACAAAGGCAAGTCGAACGAGCTGACAGTTTTGGTGGGCGCGAATATCGAAATAGCGCGCGGCGAGATTGTGGGATTGGTAGGACCTTCAGGGGCTGGGAAGTCCACCTTGCTTCATATCGCAGGCTTGCTTGATGACGCGGATGAGGGACGCGTCGAACTTGCAGGACAGGATATGTCAAACGCCTCTGACAGACGACGCACAAAAATGCGGCGTCAAGAAATTGGTTTTGTCTATCAGTTTCATCACTTGCTGCCCGAATTTACTGCCAAAGAAAATTTGATCATCCCCCAAATGGCAAATGGGCTTAATATGCTGACCGCAGATCGCCGTGCCGAGGAGTTGCTTGATTGGGTCGGACTAACCGAACGCGGTGCCCACCGCCCAGCCGAGCTGTCCGGTGGAGAGCAGCAGCGCGTCGCGTTCTGCCGTGCGATGTGTAATGCACCCTCGCTTTTACTAGCGGATGAGCCCACAGGAAATTTGGATCCCGCAACCTCTGATCGGGTGTTTGATACATTGATCGAGCTTGTGCGCGATACGGGTTTATCGGCTTTGGTTGCCACGCATAATATGGATTTGGCGCATCGTATGGACCGCCGCGTTACCCTTCGCGGCGGTCAAATCGTTCCTTTTTAACCGTTACAAATTTCTGTCAGCGCAATCCACGCGGCGTCATCCAACAAGGGCGACGTATCGCCAAGCTGAGAGTTGTTTTTGCTGGCTAACGCGCTCAATTTCGCATGCTGTGCGAAGGCTTGATGCGGGACTTGTGCTTCAAAAAACGCAAGCTGAAGGGTTTGATCATCGCTAAACTGAGCCTCGGCAAAGATCAGTTCCTTGGCCAAGCTTTCGATTTCAGACGCATTGATTTGACCATTTGCGAGAAACTTGACGGTTTGAAAGACAGTCAGGTCATCAAATAATTTTCTGGTTATCGGGTGTGTCTGTTCAACAGTGTTTTGTGCAATCACATATCCTGCAGCAATATCGGGGGTATCGGCATCCAAAAGCATTGCTTCGTTTAAAACGATATCGCCATTTGGCAATCGGGTGGACGGTTTCTGACCCAATTGAAGCACATGCAGGGATATGGTGTTGCCTGGCAAAACGCGCACCTTTAGCCGGTTCAAGCTTTGGCGTCCCGCTTGGCTGTGACAGGCAGGCCCTGTGATCCGTTCCATTGCGGCCAGAACCTCTTCGCTGATGTCGCTGGCTTTTGCGGGTGGAACGACCCGCGCGGCATAAGATTTGATCTGCACCGGTAACCAGAAAAGGATAAGGCCCACAAAAAATAGAATTGCGGCAACACGTAAAAGAAAGCGTAACCGACCCGGATGCGGACGCGCGGCGCTGATGATATTGCGCACTTTTGAGATAGCAGCAATCATGGTTGGATCTTCGATTTCAAGGGTTTCAGTCCCTTCTGCATCTGCAGAGAAAATCGATCCATCCTCGCTGGTGCCCAGATGTTGGATGGTTGCAAGCGACCAATGCGTTAATGGGTTGTTGTTGATGTCGGACAGAACCAAGGTTTCTTTGCCGAAAGACACCACAACCTCTACCCGTTGCCGCGCATCAGCGGCACGCCAAAGGCCCAAGGATTCTAACCTGTCAAAATCTTTGATTGGGTTCATGACTGCTCTTTATCGGCCCTTCGGGCTTTTGAGCATGTTTTTGCCAAAAACAGTCGAAAAATGAAAGTGTTTTAGCGGGGCGGAAATCCACGCGGCATCAGATCATAGGGATGTTTCCAACCCGAAAGATCGGAAATCCTGTTCAGCCACGCATCAATATGAGGCCATTTCGCGCGATCGAAACCAAATTCTTCTGGATAGAATAGGTAGCTACAGCAGGAAAAATCCGCAGCCGTTGGTGCGTTGCCGACAATCCAGTCACGACCCTCTAGATGATTGTTCAAAACCAAATAGGCGGATTTTAAGCGCCCTTGGAAAAATTCATAGACATTTGAGGGGCGTTTATCTTCTGGCAAGAAGTTATTGAGAAACCGTGCCGTTCCTATTTGGCTGGAGAATTTATGATTGTCCCACAGAACCCAGCGCATCACTTCACGCGCATCTTCCTTGGATTGTGGTCCAAACTGACCGACATGTTCGATCAAATACTCTTGGATCACACCGGATTGGCTAAGCACAAGATCGTCATGGACAAGGGTGGGGACCTCACCCATTGGATTGAGGGCCAGAAAATCAGGTGCTTTGCTACCACCCTTAAAAAAATCAACAAATATTGGTTGCCAATCTTGGCCAGTCAATTCCAAGACAATGGCGGCTTTATATGCATTGCCGGACTCGCCCATACAGTAGAGATCAAATTCAGCCATCAGGGATTACTCTTTTAATTTAGCAAGCTCTTCTCGCACCCCATCTTGAAGTTGCATCATTTCATCTATGGATTGTTGCAATTCCTCTTGTCGCGACTTCAGCTCGTCTATTTGTTCGTTAGACACTTGGATCCAAATCTCAAGCTGCTTGCGATTTTGACTTGAAGGATCATAAAGCTCCAACCATTGGCGAATTTGCTCCAGTGCGAAGCCAAAGCGCCGACCACGCATAATCAAACGTAGCCTCACTTTTTCTGCGGTCCCATAAAGGCGTTTGCGCCCCTGTTTTTCGGGAATAAGTAATTCGATATATTCGTAATAGCGCAGGGTACGCGGTGTTACATCAAACTCTTCCGCCATTTCCATCAGCGTTAACTTTTTTTCTGACATGCGGACCTCCCTTGGCCAGTATTTTCCCCTTGGGGATATTACGTCAACGTAGGTTACGATTGCAAGTCAGACTGATTTTAGAAATTCAAAATAAATACATGGATAAAAAACGTGGTTTTTAAGCTTCATCTTGTGCAGTGCCAACACGCAAATATCATTGCATAGAATATGGCGCACCTAAACGAAATCCTTCGCAGAGCGTCCAACGATTTGCGAGATATGATCGATCCCGCGTTTCTCCAGTTCCGCATCAAGTGATTTCGCAATCCGATGCCCAAGCGACAGTCCTTTGTAGATCAATGCCGTGTAAAGCTGTACCGCTGTGGCGCCTGCTTCAAATTTCATCAATGCATCTTCAACGCTCGAAATACCACCAACCCCGATAAGCGGCATTTGCCCGCCCGTTTCTTGATATAATCGCGCCAGCACACGGGTGGATTTTTCGAATAACGGTCGGCCTGACAAGCCCCCCTTTTGGATTTTGTGTTCAGAGGTTAAACTGTCGCGCTCGATCGTTGTATTTGTTGCAATGATCGCATCAATTCGGGCATGCATCGCGGCTTGTCCGATTTGGGCGATTTCTTCATCCGTCAGATCGGGTGCGATTTTTAGAAAAATCGGGATCGGTCGTTGCAATTGGTCCCGCGTGTGGATTGCGCCTTCTGCCAAATTTTGCAACGCCTCTTTGCGCTGCAAATCGCGTAGCTGTGCGGTATTGGGCGATGAGACATTGATCGTCGCAAAATCAACATAAGGCCCGCAATGTTCCAGCACTTGGATATAGTCAATATTGCGATGCTCGCTATCCCTGTTTGCACCTAGGTTTAGACCAATCGGGATACGCTGGGGGTGCTTGGTCAACCTCTCCGCAACAGCCTCCATCCCATGATTGTTAAAGCCAAATCTGTTTATCGCCGCCTCATCCTCGCTCAATCGAAACAGCCGGGGTTTCCGGTTGCCCTCTTGTGCACGCGGGGTGACGGCGCCGACCTCTAGGAAGCCAAACCCTGATTTGGAAAGTGGTGCGATAGCGGTCGCGTTTTTGTCAAATCCCGCTGCCAAGCCGATGGGATTGGGAAGTGCCAATCCCGCAATATCCGTGGCCAACCGATCAGAAGTAAACACACCCGGACTTGGCGCTAATCCTTTGCGAAGCGCCCAATGCGCAAAATCATGGGCGCGTTCTGGATCCAGTTTATGCAGTAAGGGCAGGGCAAGGCGTTCAGTGAAATGCATCTTCAAAGCCCCTCAGGAAAGACATGCTTTCCGCCTTCGATGGGTAAATCCTTGATCCAAATTGCCAGCGAAAGCGGCAAAGGCGCATAGAGATGCGGAAAAAGCAGCCCCCCGCGCGAGGGTTCATAGATCAGCGCCTCGCCAAACGTGTCGTCTTCATAGGCAAGCAGCTTCAAACCATCGACATTCTCGAAGTATTTTTGCGCTGTTTCTTCTACAGTTTCTGCGGTTGAAAAATGGATATACCCATCTTGAATATCTATCGGCGCACCTTGCGTTTCGCCTTTGGCTTCAAGCTCTGCCCATTCTTCCGCGCGGAGTATTTTATAAATCAGTGCCATGGTTAATTTGCAAAAACGCCTTCAAAATCGGCAAATCCTTTTATTTCGATTGGGTTGCCAGATGGATCACGAAAAAACATTGTGCGTTGCTCGCCGGGTTTCCCCTGAAATCGAATAACGGGTGGAATCTCGAAATCGAGATCTGATTTGTCCAATCTTTCGGCCAGCGCAATCCATTCCTCCAAGGGCAGCACGACCCCCAAATGTGGCATCAGCACCATATGATCGCCAACTTTCCCTGTATTTGCAGTGACAAAAGGCTCGCCAAGATGAAGCGAGATTTGGTGGCCAAAAAAATCAAAATCCACCCAGGTTTCGGTCGAACGACCTTCGGTGCAGCCAAGGGTTTCACCGTAAAACTGACGTGCCGCGTCAAGGTCGCGAACATGATAAGCAAGATGAAAAACAGAACCCATGGCCAAGCTTATAGACAAGCAAACTTGAGCTTCAATGGAAAACAGGCAGTATAGTGCGCAATGTGTGGTCGATTTGTTATAACCGCGCCCGAAGAGGCGATTGCAGAATGGTTCGACGCTGAAATTCGCGTCGGCTTTGAGGGTTCAAGATTTAATATCGCGCCATCACAGATGATCCCGGTTGTGGTTGAATATGAAGGCACGCGGTTGTTGTCAGAGATGCGCTGGGGATTTATCCCACATTGGTACAAGACGCCAAATGATGGCCCTTTTTTGATAAATGCACGCGGTGAAACCGCGCATGAAAAACCAAGCTTTCGCACGGCCTTTGCCAAACGGCGCTGCATCATTCCCGCTAGTGGATTTTATGAATGGCATGAAAAGAAGGGTGTCGGGAAAGAGCCGTATTTTATTCATGCGTCGTCTGGTGATCCGATGGGGTTTGCCGGCCTGTGGCAAGTTTGGACGCATCCCACCACCCAAGATCGCTGGGTGACGGTTGCGATTGTGACCACGCAAGCCAGCGCCCAAATTTCAGATATTCATCACCGCGAACCCGTGACGCTTCAAAAGAATGAATTTGATCCTTGGCTGCGCGGTACGCCTGCTGACGCTCGGCAGGTTATAAACGCCGCTGACGAGGGGTATTTTATGTTTCATCGGGTGGATCGCGCCGTGAATTCGGCACGCCATGATAGCGAAGAATTAATGGCGCCCTTAATAGGGTGAGAGCTCGCCCAATATTACGCCTTCAAAATCTGTCACAGCCACCAACGTATTGCCATCAAAATTGAATTTTCGAATGCGATGATCAAAACGCAGCCTTTCCGAAACAACCACCCTGTCATCAGACGTCAAAATCACAAAATAGATGGAGCCTCCGACAAACGAGGATATCGCGAGACACCTATATGGCGCATAGCTTTCCACCATGAGTGTGGGGCAGGTGTTGATGTAGCTTGGCGCAATTGACGGCACAAAAGAATATAACGGCAAGGTGCTTTGATCGGGCGCGGCTTTGCCAATCGCATCTAAGTGGTAATGCGCACCAAATGATTGCTTGGGCCAGCCATAATTGGCGTTAGGGCGAATGCGGTTGATTTCATCCCCGCCGCGTGGCCCATGTTCCACCGCGTAAATTGCGTCCTCAATTTTCAGTATTCCTTGTGAATTCCGAATACCACTTGCATAGATTTCATAAGACAAGTCACCTGTCTCCTCGAAAGAAAGGCGCAGTACCTTTCCCCAAGGAGAGGTTGGGTCTTGTGCCAAATTGCGAATTAAATCACCCTCTTTGGCCGATGTCGGTGTGCCCGTTGTGAGCAAGACCTGATCTGTTTCAAGTGGCAAAACTGCGCCGCCTGTTGAATTCAGATCAATCAGGTCAAGCGATGGCAAACAGGGGAAGCGGATTTCTTCCTTGAAAGTTTCAAGATCAATAATGGCGCCGGTTGCACAGCCGTCGCGCACAAAGACAACATATGCAAACTCTCGTTGTCCAAGTGCAAAAACAGATTTGATGCCGCCCCCATGAGGCAGGTTCTCTGCTGTCAGATTCAGGTTTGACAGGACGACCGGATCGGTTTGATTAACGACAAAGACGTTTTGCTTGGCAAATCGCGCATTCGCTGCTTTTTCAACACGCGTATCCTCTAGCAAAACCCAATCCATCTGAACCGTATTCATCGGGGTGGTATTTTCGAATGTTGGATTGGCTGGCAGGGGCACAGAAAATCCAATACCTCCATCGATGCTGCGCGTTTCTGTAGTGTGCGTTTCCGTCAAATCAGATGTTGCTGTGGTTGGCTTGTCTTTTTTTAAGCTCCAACTTGGTAATTCCAATGTGCCCAAATTGAAGCCGATCAAAAACGCGATGAGCAGCGCCAAATAAGGAAAAAGTGTTCGAATTTTCATATGCGTCTTTTGAGGAATTTGCGCCCAATATGCTAGTCATTTCGAAGAATCAATCACACGCGCCCGCTCGATCCTTCTTTTGAGTTTACCAGCGACTTTCAATTTCACCACGATGTCGTTTTTGTGTTTTTGCAATTAAATTCCGTCAGGCATAAAGTACCAAAGTTCGAGAGTTTGAGAAATGAGTGACCTATCCTCTGTTATTCAGCCATTAGAAACCGCGCGTGGTTTGCCAAACGAGCATTATGTAGACCAAAAAACCTTCGAAGAAGAACGCGATTCCGTTCTGTTTGCGAATTGGTCTGCGGTTGGGTTTGGCAAGGATGTTCCCGAAGAGGGCGATGCCGCACCTGTGAATTTCCTAGGCATGCCGCTTTTGCTGGTGCGTGATCATGCGGGCGATGTGCGCGTCTATCAAAATACCTGCCGCCATCGGGGCATGGTTTTGGTTCAGGAAAAGGGCAATATTCGCGGGACAATCCGCTGCCCCTATCACAGTTGGTGTTATGGCTTGGACGGACGCCTACGCTCGACCCCGCATGTGGGTGGGCCGGGCAATAATCTGCATGACGGGATCAAGCGTGACGAATTGGGCCTGATCGAAATCCCATCTTATGTGTTTATGGATGTGGTGTTTGTGAATATCTCTGGCACCGCTGCACCGTTTGAGGAGGTGCATGCCAAGCTGATCAAACATTGGGGTGAATTTGACAAGCCACTTTATGCGAAAGGCGACAGTGAGTTTACTTTGAAGGTGAACACAAATTGGAAGCTGGCGGTGGAAAATTATTGCGAAAGCTATCATTTGCCTTGGGTGCATCCGGGGCTGAATACCGTATCGCGGCTAGAGGATCATTATCACCTTGAAGAGCGTTTGGCGTTTTCAGGGCAAGGCTCGACCGTTTTTCAGAAGCTTGAGGTGGATGGAAAGCTGTTGCCGGATTTCGATGATCTGTCTGAAAAATGGGATACGGCGAGTGAGTATATCGCGGTCTATCCAAATTGTTTGATGGGCGTGCATAAGGATCATACCTTTGCGATTGTCCTAGAGCCGAAGGGTCTGGATGAAACGCATGAGCATGTCGCCCTTTATTATGCCAAGCCAGAGGCGTTAGAGGCGGGGTGTGATGACCTGCGAAAGACGAATTCAGAATTCTGGCACGAGGTTTTTATCGAAGATATTTTTGTCGTCGAAGGGATGCAAAAGGGCCGTCATGGCATGTTTTTTGATGGCGGTAAATTTAGCCCCGCGATGGATGGGCCGACGCATCTGTTCCATGAATGGGTGGCGACAAAGATAAATGAAGGTCGTGCGAAGATCGCGGCTGAATGAGCGATTTTGAAAAGCTCGATCAAGAGATCAGACAGGCGCAGGCCGATGGGGATACAGATCGACTGATGGAAATCTATCACGCGCTAGGGCTGGAAGAGCTTAAAAGGGATGAAGAGGCCGGCGCGTTTTTGTTGGTACAGGCCCTTGTTTATGGCTTGGAAGCTGGCCGGGGTGAGGCCGAGGATATCCGGAAAATTCTAAAATCTTTGGGTCGGGAAGAGTGATTTTTGACTGCCGATAAAATACATGTCCAAGGTTGGACACAATGCTAACTTATTGATTATAAAGCATGATGTCTTTTCATTGCCTGCCCCTTCACATCCCAAATGCACCACTTCGTTCTTCAAGCGTCATCTGATCGAAGACCTCTTTAGGTGTACGGTATCCTAACACGGCGCGGGGGCGGGTGTTAAGGTGGTTTTGGATGGTGCGGATGCGATCGGTGCTCAAGCCGTCAAAACAGGTGCCTTTGGGCAAGTACCCTCGGACCAATCCATTGGTATGTTCGTTCAAGCCCCGCTGCCAGGCGTGGTAGGGTTTGGCGAAGTAAAACCCCGCGCCAAGGCGATAGGCCAGCCCCTGATGGCGGGCAAACTCTGCGCCATTGTCAGCCGTTAAAGTTTGAACTGGCATGTCTGCCCGTCCGAGTGCACTCAGGATCGCACGCGCGACCAGCACAGCGTTGGGGCGTGCGACCACGCGCAGGAGGACAAACTTGCTCGCCCGATCGACCATCGAGACCAGCACAGCCTGCCCCGCGCCTACAATCGTATCCAACTCCCAATCGCCCAAGCGGTGCTTTTCTTCAACAATCTCAGGACGTTGGCTGATATCAACGCGCCCCTTGATCGGCCCACGCCGCCCGTCAGAAGCCCTCACATACCGCTTGCCCCGATGCCGCAAATGCCGCTTCAAATAGGGGCGCGCACGGATGTAACGATAGATCGTCTCACGGCTGATCCGCCCCAAACCATGGCGCGCCAGCCAGCCTGAGATTTGCTGGGGCGACCATTTGCGAAACAGCTTGCCCAGCACGATCTGCACAAACCGCCCCGACATAATCGGCGCGGCTTTCCAGCGCCGTGCAGCGCTTAAGCTCTGCGCGCAGGCGTGATGATAGGCGCCATTTCGCGTATTGCGCCGCAGCTCACG
>JBCCGP010000057.1:0-19296 GCA_039029215.1 Pseudomonadota bacterium | reverse complement strand
TGTGGAAACCATCCGTTTGGCTATTTAAAGTAATCAGTACCGTTGCAGCTTTTAGGTGTATTGATATGTATTCTGGGAATTTGGCCTAAAAGAACAAAAAAAGATAAAGATTGACTTTGTTTTTAAATGTCCGCTTCGTCCGCATATGAGACATTAGAAAAATACGCATATCCGTTTCGTGTCAAAATTTATACTTTTCCCTCGTAGTCTTCCAACAAACTTAGCAGCCCGGCAGCTTTGCGCCGCAATCCAAATCCCAGAACAATGATCACAAGATTATAAATAATAAGTATAAAAATCAAATACTTAACCCGATGCCCTAGCTAGGGCATTGGGCCAAAAAACCTCGATCATGTAAATATATGATTAGATAAACAGCACCTGCGTGCCGACCTTGGCCAGATCAAATAGCTCCTCGATCTGGGCATTATAAAGCCCGATACAGCCATTCGAAGACCGCCGCCCGATCTTGCGATTATCATGGGTCCCGTGGATCCGGTAATAGGTCCAAGACAGGTACAGCGCATGGCTGCCCAGCGGATTGCCGGGACCAGCCGGGATATACTTCGGCCAGCTTGGATTGCGGCGCAGCATGGCAGGCGTCGGGCGCCAATCTGGGCCCACGCGCTTTTGGGTCACCTTCGTACGCCCAAGGCGCGTCAGATCATCAGAGCTTGGCACAGCAATTGGATAGATTTTGAAAATCGCCTCATCTTGCGACCAGAAATACAATGCGCGTGATTGCGTATCGACCAAGATCGCACCGTTATTCAGCGAATTGAAGAAATTGCGCCAATCATGGCGACCAACGAAGGCACCAATATTGCGCTTCACCACGCCATCTTCGTCATTCATCCGGTCCGTCTGACTTTGTGGCGTATCAAAGCCCAAATCAGGATTGTCCAAATTCGGGTTCCAAGTCGGCTCTTGCTCAGCATCGGCGGTCTGAGCAAAGCCCATTTTTCCAAAGCCCAAAGCTGACATTAAGGCCGTTGTTGCTGAACGGCGTGTCCATTTCGAAAATGTCATTGCCTCTCTCCAATCTTTTTGACGATGTAATGCGCGGGGCGTGATAAATTCAACTCACTTATCGGTTACAATCCATATAGCCCCGATCGCCCGATTGCGCTAGTGTCAAACGCACTTTAGTGTCGGCGCAAATATATAAGGGAGTCGCGCGATGAGATTGATCCTTGCGCTTGTGGTGGGTTTATTTGCCCTTTCGGCCTGCGTTGATGGCTCTAACAGCACAATCGGCGATGGCACCAAAGTTATACGGCTTGGCGCGATCGGCGAGCGAAAAATTGCCTTCCGGCATTTGGATGCCGTCAATGCCATCCGCTCGGCGCGTGGATTGCGCGCGGTTGAGCTTGATCCAACCTTAGTCGCTGTTGCTAAGAATCATGCCGCCGATATGAGCCGCCAAAACCGCCCGTGGCATTTCGGTTCCGATGGCTCTTCCCCGCCAGAGCGCGTGTCGCGTTCGGGATTTGCAGGCTCTTTTGAGGGTCAGAACATTTCGGAGACCTTTGAGGATGATTTTAGCACCCTAAATGCGTGGATGAGCGATCCGCTGACCTCTCAAGTTGTTCTTGATCCCGAGGCAAACGCGCTTGGCATCGGCTATTTTCAAGAATCAACTGGGAAAATCTGGTGGGTTCAGGTCATGGGCGACAAAGGCAATGCGCAGCGCGTGCCCAATATGTCAGATATCGCAATCCCGGGTGATGCAAATAACGAGGTTGGAAGCTAGAACGCTTTTACTGTCGGGCCTAGGGCGAAAGTTCCAGCGCATAGACAGGGTGGCCGTTTTTATCGGTCACTGACGTTTCTTTAAAATTTGCTGTTTTTATCAGCTGTTGTCCGGCCAGGTTATCGCGCGCCGTTACAGTGTAGACGCGGTCACAAATGGGTTCGATGGCTTCCCTAATCAACTTCAAAACCGCTTTCGCAACGCCGATATTACGATAATCGGGATGAACAACCATTTTCACAAAACAGGCGCGATCCGTTTTCAAGTCTATTTGACAAATCGCCAATGGCGCATCTTGTGCGTCCCCAATCGCATATAAAAGCACATTCTTCTTCTCGATATGCGCCAGCCATTCAGCATCGGGCTTATCAACAAAAGGTGTTTCAAATGGGGGTTCAAACCAAGATTTATAGGTTTGAATATCCCGATCTTCAAATGGGCGTATTCCAGGCTTTAATATATGAATATCTTTTCTCCTATGGGTTTATATAAATTGGTGTCCCTACCTTTACCATTGCAAAAACCCACTTCATTTGACGATCAGAAACCGAAATACATCCAGCTGTCCAATCTTTACCCCGCTCGCCCTTATAGCGCGGCCCGCCATGAATAAAAATATCCCCGCCCGGATCAACGCCTGCTTCTTCTGCACGCGCGACATCCTGCGCATTTGGATACGAAATACCAAGTGACAAATAATACCGACTGTTTAAATTTGAGCGATCAATCCAATATAAACCCTCTGGCGTGCGGCCGTCGCCACGTTCCGTTTTATGCCCATCAGGGTCAAATCCAAGATTCACGCGATATTTTTTGACCACACGATCACCCGACAGCAAATACATGCGGCGCTCGCTTTTGTTGACCAAAACTTGCGTGATTGCTGGTCCGCGATAAATCGGGATGCGTTTGATAACGGTCCGGCCAGCCGATGCAGCCGTGCCAATGACCGATAGAACCGAGGTTAATAAAATGCGTCTGTTCATTTGTCCCCTACCTTGCTTCCTCCGCAATCTGTGCTGCGGTTTTTCTGGCGCGTTCTGTCGCGCTTTTAAGTTGGCCACATGCCGCCATTATATCCTCACCTCTGGGTCTGCGTACAGGGCTGGCGTAACCTGCCTTGTTCACAATATCGGCAAATGCCTCAATCCGATCAGAATCAGATCGTTCATATGGCGCGCCTGGCCAAGGATTAAACGGAATAAGGTTAATTTTTGCTGGAATGCCACGAATTTGTGAAACCAAGCGGCGGGCATCCTCGTCGCTGTCATTCACGCCTTTTAGCATCACATATTCAAATGTGATGCGTTCGGCGTTCGACAATCGTGGATAGTCGCGACAGGCTTGTAGCAATTGATCAATCTTATATTTGCGATTGATCGGCACCAACACGTCGCGCAATTCATCCGTTGTCGCATGATAAGAAATCGCCAGCATACATCCGATCTCACGCCCCACACGCTCAATCTCTGGCACCAAGCCACTAGTCGACAGTGTAATCCGACGGCGCGACAGGCTGATCCCCTCGCCATCCATTGCAATTAGCATCGCGTCACGCACATTGTCGGTGTTATACAGCGGCTCGCCCATGCCCATCAGAACAATGTTCGAAATAAGGCGCTTGTCGCCCGGGTCTTTGCCCCATTCCTCTAAATCATCACGGGCGATTAAAATCTGACCGACAATTTCTGCAGGCGTCAAATTGCGCACCAATTTTTGCGTGCCCGTGTGGCAGAAAGAGCAGGTCAGCGTGCAGCCAACTTGGCTGGAAATACACAGTGTTCCGCGATCCGTTTCCGGGATATAAACCGCCTCGACCTCGTGACCACCACGAATGCGCAACAGATATTTGCGCGTGCCGTCGGCACTGATTTGTCGGGTGACGATTTCAGGGCGTTCTAAAACAAAATTCGCGGCCAGTTTCGCACGAATATCTTTGGACAGATTTGTCATCTGCTCAAAATCCGTCGCACCTTTTTGGTACAACCATTGCCAAATCTGGCCGACCCGCATTTTGATCTGCTTTTCGGGGATGCCAATCGCAATCAACGCCGCGCCTAAATCCGCGCGCATCAATCCAATAATATTGACCGCACCGCCCGTCTCTTTTGAGGGCAGCGTCAACGGATTTGGGGTGATCGCAACAGAGGCCATGATAGCTTACCCTATACTTAAGGTTGCGCCATATCCGAATGATACCACAATTTCAATGCAAGCGGCTAGGTCAGGCCACAGCGTTTTTTTGCATCGTTCAGCGCTGCAGTGAACCCTTTGAGGCTGAACGTATCTTTGGTCTGCGTGCCAGAACGTGCAGAAACACCCGTGACAATCGCGCGCGACCCTTTGGTCATTGCGATGCGCACCTGCGTATCGATATCAGGTGCCGCGGGCCATGCATTTCCCCCATCAGGGATCATTTCGAAACCGGACGCGCCGATTTGCAACTTAACCGCCTGTTCTTGCACAAAGGTGTAACCACCCGTGAAGCTAACTTCGCCAACAATCTTCTGATCTGGCACCCAAGTCACTTGCATCAAAATATCGCCTCGGTTCACCGAAACCTTGCGCCCACCGCGTGTGTTTTCAACGCTAAGGGGGGCGGACACGATCCAACATTCTTTGGGACTGCTGGCCGTATACACCGACCAATCATCAAATGCATTCACACGTTCCTGTGCAAAACCAGCGCCCGCCGTAACAGCCAGCACGCTTGCACAAATCATAGAATTGAGCTTTCTCATTCGCCTGCCTTTTTTATCATGGGCTTATGCCCAATTTATTATTATTGAAAAGAATACAGAATGGCGGGCGTCAAATCTAGCCCCCAAGATAAAAACGTGATTGGGGAAGTGTTTTGACCAACACCGAGGTTTTCGCAGAAGTTTGGCGCGGTGATTATTTGGAATGCCAGCATCGCGGGACTGCGGTGATCGTTAATGACAGCGGCGACATCGTCGAAGCATGGGGCGATCCCAATCAAATCATTTTGCCCCGTTCGTCGCTGAAACCACTACAAGCATTGCCGTTGGTCACTTCCGGCGCGGCAGAGCGCTTCAATTTAAATTCAACCCATCTTGCCTTGGCGTGTGCCTCTCATAATGGCGAACAGCAGCACACGAAATCCGTGCAAGACTGGCTGATCGCGCTGGATTTGAATGATGATGTCTTACGCTGCGGGCCGCAATGGCCGAACCACAAAGCGACAGTGGATGCGATGATCAAAACCGACAATTCGCCTTGCCAATATCACAATAATTGTTCGGGCAAACATGCTGGCTTTCTGACGCTCTCCAAACATTTGGACGCAGGCCCAGAATATGTAGACCCCGCGCATCCCGTTCAGATGGCGGCGAAAATAGCGATAGAAGATATCTGTGAAGAAGATATTGACGGTCATGCCATCGATGGATGTTCCGCACCGAATTTTGCATTATCCCTGACCGCCCTTGCACGCGGGATGGCCAAAATGGCAAATCATAGTCTAACCAAATCGATGATGCTGCATCCTGAATTGGTTGCTGGAACGGGGCGTGCATGCAGCGAAATGATGATGGCTATGTCTGGGAAAGCCGCGATTAAAACCGGTGCAGAAGGTGTGTTTATCGCAATTCTACCAGAACAAAAATTGGGCGTCGCTTTGAAAATTGAAGACGGGGCCACGCGCGCATCTGAATCTGCGATGGCGGCACTGTTGGTCCGTCTGGGTGTGGCAGATGCCGCCCATCCAATGATCCAAAAGCGCTTGACGCCCGTGCAAAAAAACAGGGCGGGTCTTGTCACGGGCCAAATTAAACCCGCGGATCATCTGATCACTTAACCTTAATTTAACCATCATCATGCTTGCCTAAAGGTTCTTAAGGAGTGCACGAATGCGCAGGCTATTGGGCCATAATGTCATTTTATCAAACGCTTTTGCATGTTTGATGTTGACGAAATTTGGGCTTCTTATCTTCTATGATTGGACAACCGGATCAGATTACTTCGGCCAATACGCTTTGGCGCATGGGCTGATCGCGGGGCTTGTGACCCTAGCTGGATTTCAGGGTCGGATGCTGGTCCTTAGCAAAATTCGCAACGGTGGCGATATCCAAAGACTTCAGGTCATTATGATCCTCGCTGCACTTCTGTCCGCCACCGTTTGTCTTGCATTGAATTGGACCTTGGGTGCGCTGCTGATGCTTGCACTGGTCTGCACACAGCGCGGATTGGAAAATTTGTTACTCGCAAGATCAAGTTTCATCCAAGTTTCTGGGCAAAAGGAAACCGCCTTCATCCAATTGAACCGCTTCGGCATTCTTGCATTCTGTGCCTATGCCGTCGGGCTTTACCTCTCGCTAGAGGTCGCGATTTTGGCCGAAATTGCGGCACTTCTTTTGGCGCTTTTTTGGCAGCGATCAAAAATGACCACACGGGACGATGGTCCGACACTGTCTTACGTGGCGCTTGGTGCTATCGGTCTCAGCTATTCTTTGTCCGCCGGGTTGAACGCGGGGCTGAACAGTTTGCTTCTCTATTTCAGCCAAACTTGGTTTTCGGTGTCCGATGCGATGTTGCTTGCGCAAATCCTTGCGCTTCAAGCCATCATCGCACGGCTTCTTGCATCAAATTCAGTCTTCTTTTTGCGCGATATCGCCATGTTGTTAGAGCGTTATGAATATTCCCTTGCTTTGATCTGGGCGGCACTGGCATCGGTTCTGCTTTCGCTGATTTCGCTTGAGGCATCGATAATCTTCTTGGGTAACGCCTTCACAGCCCTAAACGCAATAAATATCGTTTTACGTCAACATATTATGGCGACAAGCGGTGCAAAATCTTTGGTATGGTTGCATGCATTGGAAATGCTTGGCTTCGTCATTCTCGCCGCACTCTTTGCAACCGACATCGTTGGAATTTTCGCCCTCTTCGCACTGATCCGCACCATCCGCATCCCAGTGCTTTTATATCTACGCCGCCCCGATCTAAGGACCGTACCATTATGATCAATGTTTTTTTCTCATATGACTACGAATTGATGTGGGGCGTTTGGCGGCATAAGACTGGGAAATATATCTCCCAGAATATACGACATGCCAGCGATGCCCTTGCCAGCACCATCGCACTTCATCAATCCGCGGAAATTCCCGCCAATGTTGCCATTGTCGGCGCCTTACTAGATGATCTTAACCCCACAGATCTTATTGCGCTTCAAGATTTAAACGAAACCGATCAGCAGCGCTTGAAACACCAGATTAATCGCCATGGTGATGACGCGGGTCTGTGGAAAATTTCCGTTTGGCTGCGCCGCAGCTTGGTGTCCAACCCATGGGTCAGCCTAGGGTCCCACAGCTATAGCCACGCTTACGCGCATTCGACATCTTTTAAAAAATTAGAACAGGATTTTCAAAGGCAAGCGCATGTTTTTCAAACGCAGTTGGGACAGGTTCCAGAGTTTTTGATTATGCCCAAAAATCAAATCAGCCCGGATGTAATGGCCATCGCTCAGGACTATGGGTTTGAAAATTTGCGAATAAACCCCGATTGCTGGTTATATTGGACGCAACAGAAATCCATAATAATCAGGGCGTTACGCCGTCTTGACTCATATCTACCGCTTTTGGAAATGATCCCAACACAGAAACCAGCATCAACACCCATAAAGGCGTTAGAAGGACGCTATTTCTTTCGGCCCGGTCACAGGATCAAGTTTTTGGACGATCTGCATTTCTTACGCTTGAAGCTTGGTTATTATTATTGCCGTGCGTCAAATCGTGATTTCCACCTATGGACGCACCCCCACAATATGGGTGGAAACATCACCAGATCACGTCGAAATTTGCAGCGCATATTCCAATGGCTGAAATCAAAAGAGCTGCGCGGTGAGCTTCGGTTTTGTCGAATGGATCACGGCAAAGCAAAACGCCGATCAAGCGATGGCACCCGTCTTGTGAAACAGGCAACATAGATCATAAAAAACAGCCAGTTTGTCGTCAAATGGTGGCGCGACGCCGTTCCATAATTCGCCGTGCCAACGGCCCAGATCAAGGTTAGCAAAAAACCCGCAAGCAATACGGGGCGCAGCGGCGTCGGAATTGCGCGCTCAAGTAGCACAAATCGAACAATCAATAGACTCCCAAAAAACCGAAAGCTTGCTTCGACAAAGGCCAGAATATCCAAAGGTGATCGGACCAGCCAAGGGAAGGGCATGAACATGTAATATAGAAAAGATCGCCCAAGCGAGGTCAAAAATCGAAGTGGATCTGAAAAATCCAAAGCGGCATCATACGTGGTTCGAAAATCCCGCCCAGTTTTATACTCCAAAACCTGACTGATATGTGCTGTGTCCCATAAAAGCAATGATTGCAAAGGTTTAAGACCCTTAACAGTGGTCTCAAACGCCGCAAAGCTGCCGATTGCAACCACGCCAAGCCCAAACAGGCCCAACCCGATCCAGCCCGACTTTCGCAACAGCGGCAGCCCGCGATCAAACAAGAACTTCCAAATAATAATCAAGATCAAAAACGGCGCCAATACCGCCAGCGCCTTGTGAAACAGCGCCTCCAATCCGATGGCTGCGACGCTGATCACAGCATATCTAACGCGACCTGTTTGTGAAAACCGAAGCAAACCGTAAAATGACAAAATCACGCAAAAAATCATATAGGGTTCGCGTAATGTTGTTGTGATGCGCAGCAACATCGAAGGCCAAAGCAAAAACACAATCAATCCCAAAGCGGGAAAAACAAACCCCAATGCACGCGCAAAACGTATCAAAAGCAACGCGGCCAGCATCATTGCCGCCAAACCAAATTGTGTTGCGATAAATTCGCTTGGCCCAAATATCCGATAAAGCGTCCCCAGATATTGCACAAAGAACTCGGAATTTACGGCAAATTCCCATACCCCAAAATCCGCCCAGTCGCGGGCCGCGTCTTGGAATCGGACCGCATCAATCGTCCCGCCTTTTAAATCCACGACAAAAGCGTTCACGAAGGCGACCGCCTGCAACACCAAAAAGCTGATCCAAAGCGCAAAAAGTTGAGAACGTGTCACTTCTCTCTCCAAGTTTATGAAAATTTTAACTTTTCGGCGTGAATTTTCTCTTAACAAGAACGGAGGCACAATCGTGTCACAGACCCAAAAGCACAAACTGGTCGTCAGTATCAGCGCACCGAAATCGGGGACGACGGCATTGTTTCACTGCTTAGCTCGATGCGCCGATATCGCCGTTCCAAAGATAAAAGAGCCGTGTTATTTCGCACCAAAAAACGGGCCAAATCATTCCGGTCTTCCACGCCGGCTACATCTGAATGGGCGACATCATTTGGGCGCAAAATGGTTCGACGGGCTCTATAATAATCCTGCGCCGCTACGCTTGGATTTTTCAACCTTTTACAGCGCCACGCCCAATACGCCACAATTGCTCTACCGACATGATCCTGATGCGCGGCTTGTGATGGTGCTGCGCGATCCGGTAAAGCGCTTCGTCTCTCACTATTATCACTACCGGAAAATGGGTCTGCGTTTGCCGCCCATAGAAACGGTGATTTCGACGGATAATGCGCTGCGCCGCTATCTTCTGCGATTCGCAGATTACGAACTCACCTATTTCAGATTTTCTGATTGGTTTCCGTTGGATCAAATCTCGCTTCTAAAGTTCGAGGATATGATCGCTGCGCCCAAACACGCAGAGCTGGAAATGCAATCTTTCCTCGGCCTTTCTGATTTTAAGTTTAAGCCGAAATCGAAAGAGCGAAACAGCGCTGGCAGGCCTCGTTCTGTTTGGATGCAAAACCTGTTGCTCGGTCATCATATGGGGGGCCTGTCCGCCTTGGCACCCATCAGCCCAAAGCCGCTTTTGAAACTGCGCCGCAAAATTGTGTCCCTTAACACGGCGCCCGCCCGAAATCCCACATTGCTTAAGAAGGACGAAGATCACCTGCGTGATCTTTTGGCCGCACAGTATGATTTTATCGATCACCTTTTCCCAAAGAAAGAGCTCGCCCATGCCGCGTAAAACCCATTTCCTAATCGGCACGCGATGGTTTGGTGTACTGGGACCCTGCAATATCTTGATCGACCGATTGGTGGCGGATGGCTATCAGGTTTTTGTCTTTGGTCAGATAGACGATCATTATCAGCGCTATGACACAGGTGATGCACGTCTGGTCCCGCTGTTTATGACGCGCAGCTATTTTTCACCCCTACGCGATATATTAGATGTCTTGAAATTGATGCTGTTCATCCTCTGGTATCGCCCCGAAAACATCCATAGCTTCAACCCAAAGCCTGCGCTTCTCTCCTTTGCGGCGTCCCAGATTTCGCCAAGCAGCCGATTTTTCATCGGCGTCACCGGTCTGGGCAACAGCTTCATCCGCGCGCCAATGCTCGAACCCGCTATCTGTTTTGCGCTTCGACTGGCCTGTCTACGCGCGCGGTTTGTGTTTTTTCAAAACCCCGACGATGTCGCGCTGTTTCGCGATAAAAAACTGGTGCACGAAGACAAAATTCGATTGTTCATCGGACCGGGCGTTGATCTTCAACAGTTTACGCCCAAACGCATGCAGCCCGGCAAACAGATCACCATCGCCTGCACGGCCCGGCTGATTTGGCAGAAGGGAATTCGCGAATTCGTCGATGCCGCACGCATTATCCGCGCGCGCCATCCAAACAAAAGCATCTCTTTTAAGCTTTATGGTGAATTCGACTTTGATCACCCCGATTGTGTTGACCCAGATTTCATTCAAACGGCGGTAAAGGATGGGATCATCACCCATATTCCTTGGACCAACGCTATCGACAGCGCCCTGCGCGCCGCTGATATTTTTGTGCTGCATTCCTATCGCGAGGGCGCGCCGCGCGCGATATTAGAGGCCGCCGCATCCGCACTGCCCACGATTGGGTCGGACGCAATCGGCGTGCGCGAACTGGTCCGCGATCAGGTCACGGGATTTTTGACGCCGCTGCATGATACAGATGCGCTGGCTGACAAATTAGAGGTCTTGATACGTGATGCAGACCTACGCCACCGCATGGGCCAAGCGGCACGACGCCTGATTGCCGAACCGCTTAGCTTGGCGCATGCCACAGATGCGCAAATGAAAATGTACACAGATGCCAATCCCCACAGCACTGGGAGTCCAGAATGGATCTGAAGGCGCGGCTTACAAAACGACTATTTGACATTGTCTTTGCGGCACTTGGATTGATGTTCATTACACCGATTATGCTGCCTCTGATCGCCGTCTGTAGATGGGATACTGGACGGTCAGGTCTGTTCCGCCAAGAACGGATTGGGCGGTTTGGCAAACCGTTTACACTTTATAAGTTACGCACCATGCGCGACGGCGCGCACACGAATGTCACGATACAAGGCGATCCAAGGATCACAAAATGCGGTGCAATTCTGCGACGTTTCAAACTGGATGAGTTGCCCCAGCTTTGGAATGTGCTGCGCGGTGATATGACATTTGTTGGGCCGCGTCCTGATATGGCGGGCTATCTTGATCAGCTTGAAGGGACGGATAAACGCCTGCAAATATTGCGCCCGGGGATTACCGGTCCTGCAAGTTTGAAATACCGCAACGAAGAGGCATTGTTGGCCAAAGCGGTCGATCCTCAACGCTACAACGACCGCGTCTTATGGCCAGATAAGGTGCGCATAAATCTGGCCTATCTGGACAGCTGGTCCTTCGCCACGGATTTGCACATTTTGCGCAAAACACTGTTGCCATGACAGATACGTTACCCTTCCAACCCGTCATCATCTTGGGTGCGGCGCGATCGGGCACCAATATGCTGCGCGATATCTTATGCCAATTCAACGCATGCGCCACATGGCCCTGCGACGAAATCAACGCGATCTGGCGCCATGGCAATTTACAATGGCCGAATGATCAAATGCCCGCGCATCTGGCGCGCCCCGAAATTCGGCAATTCATTCGTAAAGCTTTCATTCGGCAATGGCGGCAGGCGGGAAAGCCACCTGTTTTGATCGAAAAAACATGTGCCAATACCTTGCGTGTCCCATTCGTTAACGCTGTTTTCCCGGAGGCGACATATATCCACATTCTTAGAAATGGTTTGGACGTCATCGCCTCGGCAGAGCGGCGCTGGAACGGTCAATTTGAATTGCCCATCTTGCACTACTATCTTGCAAAACTCCGCAATGTCCCACGCGCCGACCTGCCGCATTATGCGCTGGCGTTTCTTGAAAACCGCGCAAAAAGAGTTTTGCAGCCCCATGCACCGTTAAAAATCTGGGGACCACAATGTGCGGATATTCAAGTCGATGACATCAGCATCGCTGCGCGTTGCGAACGACAATGGGCGGCTTGTGTGACCCAATGCGCAGATGCGCTTGGCAAACTGCCAGCCCACAAAATCCATCAGGTCCGATACGAGGATCTAACCGCAAACCCCCTTCCTGCCGTCATAGGGTTAACCCGGTTTTTAAACGTCCCCGCGCCCGAGGCAGAGATAAAATCCGCCATTGCGATGATCCGCCCGCCCCGAAAAGCACAACGCCACACGATTGCACCCACCCTTCAAGCCCCCATGAAACGGTTCGGCTATATATGACGCGCGCGCTTCCCACATGGCCGGTGTTCGACGCGGAGGTCGCAAACCGTGTCGCGCAAATTTTGCGCAGTGGTCAGGTCAATTATTGGACCGGAAAAGAAGGACGAAAATTTGAAGCAGAATTTGCGGCATTCACCGAAACCAAACATTGTATTGCCTGCACCAACGGATCAGCCGCACTTGATCTGTGCCTCGAGGCGCTGGGTATTGGCAGCGCCTACGGCGGCACGATTTTGGACGAGGTGATTGTCACCCCGCGCAGTTTCATTGCATCCGCCGCTGCCATTGTGCGCGCCGGTGCACGCGTGGTCTTTGCCGATGTTGATCCGGTGTCCCAAAACATCACCCCGCGCAGCGTTCGTCCACGGATCAACGACAATACGCGCGCGATCATCTGTGTCCATCTTGCTGGTTGGCCCTGTGATATGGACGGGTTTCGAAAGCTTACAGAAACACGCGGGATTCCCCTGATCGAGGATTGCGCCCAAGCACATGGTGCGCAGTTTCAGGGCCGGTCCGTAGGTGGCCTTGGCACCATTGCAGCTTGGTCCTTTTGTCAGGATAAAATCATGTCCACAGGCGGCGAAGGGGGCGCGATCTCCACTGATGATAACGCGCTGGCCGCCCGTATTTGGGCGCTGAAGGATCACGGAAAATCGAAAACGCTGTTGTTTCAAAAACCGCCCCCCCAAGGGGAGTTTCGATATGTCCATGATCAGATCGGCACAAATGCACGGATGACTGAAATCCAAGCCGCGATTGGGCGTCATCAGATTTCAAAGATAAAAGACTGGACCACAAAACGTTCAGAAAACGCACAGGCGATCGAACATGCGCTTGCCGATTTTGCCGGCCCAGATGGTCCCATTCGTTTGACAAGTTTTGATACCTCAGACGGATCAAACCATGCCTATTACAAATATTATGCATTCCTGCGGCCAGAAAACCTGCGGCTAGGATATTCCCGCAAGGCCTTGACGGCCGCATTTTCTGAAAAAGGCATAATAATGCAAGCGGGCATTTGCCCTGAAATCTACCGCGAAGCGGCATTTCAGAAACTCTATAAAGGCCCACGCCTGCCAATCGCCAAACTGCTGGGCGAGACCAGCATCATGCTTCAGGTCCATCCAACACTAAGGGCCGAAGACATCGATTATATCACCACGCATATTCGCACTATCTTCGGACAATCGACCAAGCTGCGCTATTCCAAAATCGCCTGAACTTATGCCTTTGCCTGATCGGGCTGCTTTATTATAAAAAGGCAAAACGGCGCAAATTTTCATGGCAAAAAATATTCTTCTGACGGGCGGGCTTGGCTATATCGGATCGCATACATATGTCGCGCTGATCTCGGCAGGCTATAATGTTGTTATCCTCGACAATCTGTCGAATGCAAAACACAGCGTGACCGCACGTCTGGCCCAAATCACCAACCATGAAACCACGTTTATCAAGGCGGATGTTTTGGACCGTGATGCCGTGAAAGCCGCGTTGGTGGATTACCAAATCAATGGGGTCGTTCATTTTGCAGCGCTCAAGGCTGTGGGCGAATCCGTTGAAAAGCCGTTGGATTATGCGCGCATCAATATTGGTGGCCTGATCAATGTGGCTGAGATGATGGCGGAACTTGACATCAAACCAATTGTCTTTTCCTCGTCTGCAACCGTTTATGGCGCCGATAACACCTCCCCCATGACCGAGGAGATGCCCATGGGGTTTACCAACCCGTATGGGTTTACCAAGGTCAGCTGTGAACATATCCTGACCCAAGCAGAAACGGCCCACGGCATCACACCTGGTATATTGCGCTATTTCAATCCCGCCGGTGCGCATGCGTCCGGCCTGATTGGCGAAGACCCGAATGACATTCCAAATAACCTGATGCCCTATATCGAACGCGTCGCCGCAGGGCGTGCGGATGCATTGCGGGTGTGGGGGGATGATTATCCAACGCCCGATGGCACAGGCGTGCGCGATTACATCCATGTCTCTGATCTGGCGCGGGGGCATGTCCTGTCCCTGAATGCTCTTTTTGATCAGGGCAAAGGGCATTTGGTCAATCTGGGCCGGGGCGAGGGGTTTTCTGTTATGGATGTGCTCAAAAGCTATTCCAGAGCCTGCGGCACAGATTTGCCGTATGAAATTCATCCCCGTCGTCCGGGTGATTTGGCGGTCCTTTACGCCAATGCCTATAAAGCCAAAAAGGTTTTGGGGTTCGAGGCGAAGTTAGATTTGGACGATATCTGCACTTCCTCCTGGAACTGGGTCAAAAACAGCGCCAAACTGTCCTAGGGTCCGACGGTTACAAAGTCCTGCCCTTTTTTATGAATATGCACCGCACTTAATCGCCCCGTCCGATAGGCACCTGTGTCAATATTCATCCGGCCGAGTTTCTTGATCGGGTTTTTCACAATCACATCGCCATGGACAACCCATTCGTGATCCGCCCGCGGATGGATCAAAAATCCATCGACCCCCCAAAGCCGCGCATCATCTGTCTGCTGGTTGATGGGTGTCTTTGGGCACGCAGCCGCGTGAACCACATGAACGGTGCCGCTGTCATATTGCAGTGCCATATTGTTGAGCCACCGAAAGGTGCGCCTATGGATCACCGCGCGCAAGCGATCGGCGGCATAGTCGAATTCACGCTTTCCAGACAGGGATGTAATACCCTCAATGCCAAAACTTTTTAACGTCGCTGCACCGCCGGACCGTAGCCAAGTCGGGCCAAACCGTGCGGGGTCCTCCATAAAGTTCAAAAACAACTTCTCATGGTTTCCCATCAGCGCAATCGCACCGCCCGCACATTCTTTCTCAACGCGTTTCAAGACACGTTCGCTTTGCGGGCCATAATCAATCAAATCCCCAATAAAGATCAGCTGAGCCGATTTTGGCGCGTCCTTCAAAAGCTTGCCCAATTGACGTGCACAGCCATGAATATTGCCAACAACAAAAAGCTCCTCCTCGGGGCGTGGTGGTTTGCGGCGCTTGGGTGGCGACTTAAGTTTGGTTGGCATTGGGGCGACCCTCTCTAAGGTGCACCCAAACGGATCAGGCCGGATGCAAAGGCGGATAGCCGTAGCTTTCCAATTTTTCCGCATGCACTTGGGACAAAATCAGCGACGGCTTTGCGCCAGTATCGTATAAAGTCGCAAATGCTTTCTTAACATGCACCCGCTGCGTCTTATCCCACTCAACCAACAGCAAGGTCTGATCGGCAATTGCTGCCAAAGCGACGGACAGTCCATCGGGCAAAACTGCATCGCCATCAAAAATCACGATGTCATATTTGCCAATCGCCTGTCGCACAAGCGCTTGGAACCCAAGACCAGAAATCAGATCCGCCGCCTGTGCAATAAAGTCGCCCGTTTGCAACAAATCAATATCGCCCAAACCGGTGGGCACACTATGCGCATCCAAGCTTTCATTATTCAAAAGCGCGTTTGTGTACCCTTGGTGATTGGCCTGCACTTCCAACATCTCCGCCAGACCTTGGTGAAAGGGATTTGCGTCAATCAAAAGCACCTTTTTGCCAGTCGCAGCATAGATGCTGGCAAGACCCAGCGCTGTTAAGCTTTTCCCAGCGCCCGATTGGGCAGAGGTGACATATATCGATTTCGCCTTGCGCCCCTCAAATATCGTGCGCAGCTTTCGCCAACTTGCAGAAATAGCAACATCGGGGCGCTCTCGCGCGGCCCTCAAGATATGGCGCGCGCGACCGAGCGCTTCCAAAGGAATTTCTAAAAGCGCCGGATGTCCCAAACTGTCTTCCAAATCTTCGATGGTTCGCACGCGTTTTTGATACAGCTCTTTGGCAAAGCTGATCGTCAAGGCAGTCAACAACGCGATTATGCCAAACAAAAGAATCGCGCCAATATCTGGTATCTTCTGAACAGACACCGCGTGGCCAAGCGAGATAATCCGCCGCTCGCTAAGCGCAAGGTTTTTGGATGCGACCGCCTCTTTCAATCGCGACAGATAGTTCTCGTAAAGCGCTGAATTCGCTTCCTTTTCCCTGCGTAATTCTTGAAGGCGCAAGGCCTCTTTGGCTTGCGCCTCTATTTGAAACTCCAACTCAGATAGGTTTTTTTTCATCGCAACCAGCCTCTTTTCATGGCGGGTCTTTGTTGTCCGATATCTCGAAATCACTTGGTTCAGGCGCTGATCAAATTCTGGTTTATCAAAAGCAGCATCGCGCACCATTGTCATCAACACTGGATCACCCGTCAGCTGTGCGACCAAGTCAAAATCTGCACCATCTTTGATTGCCAAAATCTCTTCAAGCTTGCCTTTGCTTTCATCGGTATCCAGCAACAGCTTTTGCTGCGCCAACCTGATTTCGCGCGCGCGCTTGCGCAGCTGACGCAAATCTCGCTCTGATGTGTAATTGCTCTCTTCGATGAATTGATTGATCGCAATCTCTGTCTGATCAAGCTCCGCCTTTATTGCCCCGGCCTTCGTCGCGAACCAACGGCTTGCTTTCTCGGCGCGTGCACGGGCATGTGCGATAGCTTCCGCAACCGAAAGCTCCGCCAGACTATTTGCCAAAACCTCCGCATGATGGGCTGATTTAGATTTCGCGGTAATCTCGTAGACATATGATTTATCGATGGGTTTGGCTTTCAAAACCTCTGACAGGCGTAGGATCAACTGCTCCCGTTCATCCTGTTGTGACGTTGCAAAAGCGGCGCCAAACCCCTCGCGTCCGCGCAGATCTGCAAGGGCTTCTGCGTTCCCGCTTTCCGTTAAATGATCAATCAGCTTGCCAAGCATCGCCGCAGAGGTCAGCGTGACAATTTCAGATGTGATTTCTGTGCCACCACCACGACGCCAGAACGCTGGATTGGCCTGATCCGGCAAATTTTCGTTATATTCAAATCGGATAAGTGCCGTTGCACGATACTCTGCATCTGGGCGCAAAAACACAAACACGGCACCCAACAGGCAGCCAAATAATATCCACATCGCAAGGCGCATGCGCCCACGCCAAATCATGCGCATCATGCGCATGAACTCCTCTGGCTTGATCAGGATATCCGCCCCATCTTGGTACATCGATTACAGCCCCAATGCTGGCTTTTTATCCCATGTTCTAATCAGCGATTTTGAGATTAAAATCAGATCATTGGGTCGCAATTCCAGCCTTGTCGTCAGGCGGAGATTTCCGGGAATGCGTAGGTCCAGATGATACGCGTTTTGGGTTTTTTGCTGGCCCCTTAGGATATAGACATGCCGCAGATCATCTTCGCTGTCCAACGTGCTTAGCGCATCTGCCACAACAGCGCGCGCCTCAAACGGCAGGTCGAAGGCGGCAGGTTTTGCATCATCGACCACCAGATACGCCCGATCACGCTTGATCGCGCCTAATGCCAGCTGGTTTTGAAAGTTCTCTTTCGCCGCCTCCAATTGCGCGGCACGAATTTGAAACGCCGTCGTTGCCTCGCCCACCGCTTGTTGGCGCGCAGGATCAACGCCGCCATCCAGCGCTTCGACCACCACATTATCTGCATTCACCAAGCGGACCCGGCCATAGGTCTGGGACAATGCATCGCGCGCGGACAGGTGATAGGTTTGACCCGCCCGATATATCCGCACAATCGTCCGATCAGGATCGCCAGACCGAATGCCACCCGCCATTTGCAAAGCCTGATCCAAATAAAGCGGCTTAGATGAAATCGAAGCGATCACGGGCGCCGCCACCGCGCCAGAGATTGAGGCGGTTTGCGAATGATATCCGGTGACTTCAAACGACAGGTTTGGTTCTAGGTTCTGCGTGATCAGCGCGTCAAAAACTGCTTCTTCTGCATCTTTCAGGGTCAATCCCGCCACAGGCACCGGCGACAATCCCGGCACCGAAATCGTGCCGTCCTCGCGCACCTGATACACCTCGCGCCGCGCCTTGGCATCCAGCAACCCTTGAACCTGAACATCTTCCGGCGCATTGGGTGACGATAAAGTCACCATATCTGTTGGACCCAAACGATATTCCGAACGCTTCTGCGCAGGCGGCAATATCGGGGCGATTTTGGCCATATGCTGTGTTCTTGGTTTCGGCGGCAAATGCGCACTGGCGACATTGCGCAAGGCGGCGGGCAGATTTTTGGGCCTGTATTGATCTGCATTCAGCTTTTCAACCAGCGCGAAATCAACCTCGATCACTTGAACCGCGGGTGGGTTCTTTTTTTGCGCCGTATCAAAATTACAGGCCGACAACACAATCAAAAACAACAGCGCAATACGCATTACGAAGCCTTTCTAAACTCTTGATTTTCAAAAGATGTCTCTTTTTCAGCGATCCACCCAAACACCACATGACGCAGTTGGTTTTCGTCCTGAGCCTTCAGCGCAAATTCTATATCCTGCATCATCCGTGCCGTTTCGATTTCGGATAAATACGGTTCCTGCGCCTTAAATATCTTGGGGTGCGATGTCGGCTGTGCTGTGGCATCAATCAGCAATTCTTCAAAAATCTTCTCGCCCGGGCGCAAGCCAGAGATGTTGATTTCAATATCCCCATCCGGCTGCTTGGAGGATCGCAACCTGTTCCCCGACCGTTCGATCATCGATTTTGCCAAATCAAAAATACGCACCGGATTGCCCATATCCAACAAATAGACCTCGCCACCCGCGCTGATCGCGCCTGCGGTTAATACAAGTTCCGCGGCCTCACTTGTCGTCATAAAATAGCGCGTGATATTCTGATGCGTCACGGTGACAGGGCCGCCAGATTTTATCTGATTTCGAAACGCCGGCACGACAGAGCCGGAGGAGCCAAGCACATTTCCAAACCGAACAATCGAAAATTTCGTATCCGTGTTTTGCCCGGCAAGGTCTTGCACAACAAGCTCCGCCACACGCTTTGAGGCGCCCATCATACTGGTCGGGCGCACCGCCTTGTCGGTCGAGACATTGACAAACCGTTTGACCTTTTGCGCAGCCGCCATTTTGGCCAAAGCGCGGGTGCCCAAAACATTATTACGCAC
>JBCCGP010000056.1:0-19986 GCA_039029215.1 Pseudomonadota bacterium | reverse complement strand
GCGGCTTTCCGATCTGCCGATGGCCATGACAGCGCATGTGGTTTATGATGCAATCGATCCCGAAAACCCCGCAACAACATCGCAAACGATTATTGATATGATCCGTGATGATTTTGGCTTTGATGGGCTGTTGATGACCGATGATCTGTCGATGAAAGCGCTTGATGGGGATTTTGGATCCCGAACGATGGCAAGCCTAGAGGCCGGCTGTGATCTTATTTTGCATTGCAATGGCGATATGGAAGAAATGCGACAGATTGCAGATCGCGCAGGCAGCCTGTCGGGTAAACCGCTTGCAAGGGCGCATGCAGCATTGGATATGCGCAAAAGCCCCGAACCCTTCGATATGGATTTCGCGGTGAATAAACTGAAGACTTTCGGTCTTTAGTGCGCAACCACCAAAATAACGAAAAAGACTGTATACGCTTTTAATTGAAGACGCGGCATCTTAGAAATTGGGTGGTCCCAAAAAGGCCCGACACTGGTCGACTTGGACACAAGCCTAAATGTAAAAAGCTGGTTGGGTGATACATGAAGATAGCATTTCTGGGTTTCGGTGAAGCGGCCCGTGCATTTGTCCAAAATTGGACAGATGGGGCAAAGGCGCAAACTTGTGGGTTTGATGTGAAATCAGGGGACCCTTCGCATGGCATGACTAAAATCTATGCCGATTATCAGATTTTAGAGCAATCAACCGCTGCGGATGCTGTGGCGGACGCGGATGTGATTTTCTCTCTGGTGACTGCGGATCAAGCGATTGTTGCGGCGCGCTCCGCGCAGGGCCTAAAGAAAGGTGCAATGTTTTTGGATTGCAATTCGGTCTCCCCCGGTACCAAGACCGAAAACGCAAAAACCATCGAGGATGCAGGCGGGCTGTATACTGATGTGGCGGTGATGGCGCCTGTGTATCCCGCATTGAACACGGTTCCACTTCTTCTTTCTGGTCCGCATGCGCGGGCAGCCTCTGACATCTTAAAGGCATTGACGATGAACCCGACGGTCGTGGAGGGCGAAGTGGGTTATGCATCGTCTATCAAAATGATCCGATCCATTATGGTCAAAGGGATGGAGGCATTGAGCGCGGAATGCGCATTGGCAGCGGTGGCGGCGGGAATAGATGATCGGGTTCTGGCATCCCTTTCCAAATCATTTCCGGGGATGAATTGGGCAGATCAGATCGCCTATAATTTGGAACGCATGTCCGTGCATGGTCCAAGGCGCGCGGCGGAAATGGCCGAAAGTGCGAAAACAATCGCAGAGCTGGGTTTGCCGAATACTGTGACGCAAGGAACGGTTGCATGGCAAGATCGCATTGGACGTCTTGGATATCGTCCCACCAGCGAGAATTACAAAAACATCGCACAAGATATTTTGGCTTTACTCAAAAAGTAGCACTTTGCGCGATAAGCTAAGGCCTATTGGGGTTGCGTTCTTCCCATAGACAGACCCGACCCCGCCCGTCTTCTTTCGCCAAGTAAAGCATCTGATCTACGTCTGGGACAAGCTTTTGGTAGGTTATAGCGGATGCCACACATCGTGCGCCGATGCTTGCCCCAACGCGCGCGGTTTCGCCATCAACTGAAATTGGCTTTGAAATGTTGCTTATTATCCGCTCTGCCAGGTTTTTAACACGTCCGGGGTCATTCATATGATGTAGAATAATCGCAAATTCATCGCCCCCAATTCGCGCGACCACATCGCTGGCGCGTGTCGCGGCGCTCAATCGTTTGGCAACCACGCGCAAGACTGCATCGCCCGCGGGATGGCCCAAACTGTCATTCACAATCTTAAAATAGTCCAAATCGATCAGAAGAAACGCAAATGGCAATAAGGCGCGCCGATCTTCAATTGACGATAAATATTTTTCCAAATACCGGCGATTGACCAAACCGGTCAGCGGGTCTTGCGTTGCTTGTTTCTGGGCCACAGTTCGGTCATCGAAAAAGCGTTGGGTCAGGCGTTTGCATTCCGCGACTTGGGCATCTTGCAAAGCGACCATATAAAGCAAATCAATACTGGTATCGGTCGGTGCAAAATCTTGTGCGGTCAGCTGAAACTGATCGCGCAACTCCACCAAAGAGATACCCAAAGACAAATTTCCAAACAGATGTTGTGACATCGCATCGCGCGTAATTAAGGCATGAAAAACCGCAGCTGTATTTTTGCGTGCTTCCAATTTCATCTTGATTGCTGTGTTGGGTTTCAGGCTTTTCAAATTGGCATCATTGGGTTGCAAAACCTCAAAAACCGCATGCAGGTTTTGCCCAATAACCTCGGCACCCAGAATTTTTTGCAACGTGGTGCCCATGTTCAAAATATTACCATCGTCCGAAAAATGGATATGCATGGGCATCAAAACATCGACCGCCTGTGCATCCAATGAAAAAACCTGTTTCGGAATGGACATGGATCTGTTCATGATCCTGCCTGCGCCTTTGCCCAGTCTTCTTCATAAAGCGTGACGAGAAACCGATAGCTGACCACGTTATTTGCATCCGCGCGCTCCAAATCTAAGGTTGCAAGAACATTGTAATAATCGGCCATCGCGCGAAGCAGACCTAAAAACGCCTCACCATATCCATCCAAAGGAGATTGGAAGGACAATTCAAATTGGGTGCTGGCGTGCTTTGTGACCTGCATATTTGGAATATCGAGTTCTGGCAGTGCAATCTTTAGTCGCGCAGCAACATCTTCCAAAGACATCAAGAAATCCCGATAGCTTGCGCCAGCAAGTTTCAGCAGGCTTAAGATAGCGGGCGAACTATGTTCGGAGACTAAGAAAGTACCGAAATCTTCAAGAATTTCGGTGCGCTTATGCCGGGTCATTTCTGCCAGATGATCGACAATGCGCAGCGTCACATCATCATCATAAATCAGCATTGTTTCAAATGTCTCACACGGCAGCTCTGCCTGCGCGACCAGATCCTGCCACAGCGCTTTTCCATAAATTTCTTCTGCGAAACTTTGCAGCCCGTAATTGATCAACCCATGCATGCCAGATGACCTTTGATTTCCTTCAAGATAGAAAAGGGCAATTAAAATCGCGTGTGGCTGTGGCGTTTAATTCTTTAAATTTTAAGAAATTTGGTCCGGTTCGAGTGTCAAAAGTTGCGTATTTGGACGATCTTATAGCTCTCAAGTGATGAAGAAAGCATCATTCTGGACTTGCCTATTTTGGGAAAACTTATGGTTAAAAAACCGTAAAAGATTAAAACACTAAACCGGAAGAGTTTTTCAAATTTAAGACTTTCGCAACCACCTTGACGCTAATGCGATCCTTTAAGAAACCGACCTAAAAATCCGTTGGCGCACCGCCTTCTGCTTTGCGCTTCGCCACAAATTCGGCCAGTTCTTCGCGAATACCTTCATCCATCGGTGGTGGTGTGAACTCGTTGATGATCTCTTTGTAAATCTTATGCGCGCGCTCGGCTGTCCAAGTGGCCCCATTCAGGTTCCATGCCTCGTAATTTGTCCAGTCGGATGCGATGGGCGCATAGAAAGCATCCGTATACCGCTCTTGCGTATGATCGATAGAAAAATAGTTCGCCCCTGGTTCCCATCCGACATCTTTGACCGCTTGAATGGCGATATCGTCTGGTGTCGTGGCGATAATCTGTGGTTCCATATAACGCTGGATCATTTGTAGAAGCTCACAATCCATGATGAATTTTTCTGGACTGGCAATTAAACCACCCTCCAGCCAACCAGCTGCGTGATAGACCAAATTCGTACCGGATTGCACCGCTGCCCAAAGCGAGTTTGAGGTCTCCCACATCGCCTGCCCATCGGGCACATTCGCGGTGCATACACCAGACGACCGAACGGGCAATCCATAAAACCGCGCCATCTGCCCCGTCATTTGCGTCGCGCGCATATATTCAGGCGTGCCAAAGGCAGGCGCGCCCGATTTCATATCCACATTCGAAGTGAACGTCCCAATCGCCGCCGGTGTGCCCTGGCGGATCATCTGTGTCATCACAATCGCGGCTAATCCTTCGGCCAGCGACAAGGTCACAGCGCCAGACATGGTCACAGGCGCCATCGCACCTGCCAAAGTAAAGGGCGTTACAACCACCGGCTGTCCGCGTTTCGCCAAGCGAATGGTGCCATCCAACATCGGCTCATCATGTTTTAAGGGCGAGACCGAATTGATATTGGTATACATATGCGGGCTGGCATCAAATTCATCATGGCTCAGCCCACCTGCTATGCGCACCATCTCCATCACATCCTCAACCCGTTCCGCGCCCAGCGAATACGCATGCACCACTTTGTCGGTCAGCGTAAGCTTCTCGTGAAGGCAATCCAAATGCCGGACCGAGGCATGAATATCAATCGGTTCAACTGGGTAGCCACCTGCGACGTGGATACAGTTGAAATACTGCGTTAGTTTCATGAATTCTTTGAAACCCTCAAAATCACCCGCACGTTTGCCACGCTCCAGATCCCACATATTCGGCGGGGAAGAGACATTGACGAAGGCCAGATGCCCACCGCCAATTGTCACCTCGCGTTCTGGGTTGCGCGGGGTGATGGTGAATTGTTCGGGCACATGGCCGATCATCTCCATCAGCATGTCACGGCCAATACGGACATTCTCGCCATCCACCGTCGCGCCGCCTTTTTTCAAAATCGCCAGCGCATCTTTGTTCATAAATTGAATGCCGATATCTTCTAGGATCGTACAGACGCCCTCGTGGATCGCCTGCACACCATTTTCGTCCAAAGGTTCGGTCGGTTTGTCTGTATTAACGATTTTGCGCCATGGCATTTGGTCTATCGCGGCTTTTGAGGCGCGGCGTTGATTGCCCGCGCGACCGCCGGACCGTTTTGCTGCTCTGGCCATATTGGCCTCCTTCACATAATCCTTTTGTTTCTGACAGGATAGGGCAGGGCCAACTTGCCTAATTTCGACGCCGATGTGACGTTTTTGAAAAGATCGCGCGCAAGCGCGGTTAGATTAAATAGGCCGGAAGCTGATGAATATCGGACAGCACAATATCAGCGAAAGCGTCGATGTCATCGTGTTTGGCGGGTCCGGTTAGAACCCCAACTTTAAGGCCAACGCCCGCTGCGCGTCCTGCATGCAAATCATGCGTGCTGTCGCCCACCATTGCCACCCGTTCTGGTGCGATACCCAAATCTCGGCATGCGGCGGTGATCATATCGCCGGCAGGTTTTGGTTGTGGACCACTATCGGCGCAATAGATGACATCAAACATATCGCGGTTGTCCATTTGTTTCAGCTGCTTCTCGGTTGCCGCAATCAAGTCATTGGTGACGACACCCAGTTTAAGACCTTTGGATTTAAAATCTTCGAGCAACGCATTTAAATCCCCAACTGGCGCGGGCTGCGTGTATTGATGGGCATATGTATCCGCGGCAAGTGCATTTTGCATGTCTATCGGGCCGACAAATCTCTCAAGAACAGCGATAACGTCTTCAAATGTCCCATTTACCGCAATGGACCCCACGATGAATTTTTCGGTTTGAATATCGAACCCGACCGCATGGGCCATCTCTTCCCAAATGTCTTCTCTTTCGGGTGCAAGCTTTTCAAACAGTTTTGGTACATAAGGTGCCCAAGAGGCGTCGTAATGGATCAGCGTCCCGTCTTTATCAAACAGCACGGCCTCGGCTTCGAATTTTAAGTCCAATTTTGCAAATCCCCACCACCCAGCACTTCGCGCGCGATCATTGGTTGCTCGTATTTGCGTGCCTTGCTGTCACAGAAATCCCGCACCCAGTTATCATTGCTTAAGATAAAATCCAAAACTGCAATCAACATTTCATGCGGAATATTGCCTTGCGCAAAACTTTGTCGGTCGGCACCTGATGCGCCTAAGAACGTGCCGAAAAGGTCGTCATCACCCGCCAACCAAGCGACTGCTTCGAATCCCAAAATTTCGGCCTGATCTAAAGAAAGCATCATTTTAACTCAAATTTCAGGTTTATCAGCAAGGTTTCGTTAACAGAAAGACCTTAGGTTGTCTTAATAAATTAGAAACCGTGTTTAGCATGCTGGGAACTGTCCTTTTTATTGGCGAAAAAACTGCGGCGACGCAGGCGTTCCTCGCCGAACTGCATTGCGCCTATTTTTCGTGTCATATCGCGGAAACGCCAGATGCAGCGCAACTTATTTTAAGGTCAAAATCCATCGATGCTGTGGTCGTTCAGGCAGATTTCAGCAATTTCGATACAATTGCCCTTTGCCGCAAATTGCGGCGACACCCCTCGGCCTGTCATTTGCCGATCATTTTGGTTCAAATGAATTTGAAAGGTGCGGATTGGGGGCGTGCCTTGGTTGCGGGGATCGATGATATCCTGCCCTTTGAGCCGTCAAAGCTTACCAGCACCATTCATCGGTTGAAATTTTTGATCCGCGAATATGCAGAAATTTCCGCGCTACAAAGCCAGATTGGCAAATATGTTCCCTCAGGGTTGCGAGAATTTGGGGCGGAATTTGACCATAGACTGCAAGTGTTTTCTTTGGACAAAGATTTCAAACCTCGGTTTCCAAAGGGGGGACAGGGTCCAAGTTATAGCCAGCAAGACAATACCGTTCTGATTGCATCCAGCCTGACGCAGGAATTGGATTTACTGGACTTGCGCAACGGCCCTGACGGGGATGCGTTGAACATCCTATGCGAAGCCACAAATGGCAGCAAACGGTCGCGCCATTTGCTAGAACTTGGCGCCGATGATCTGTTCGAAGGCAGTGATACAGGTGGTTTGACCCTGCGCCTTGCCGCACTGAAATTTCGCAAAAACCGCAAGACGCAACTGCGCGCCAAGCTAGAGGCCCAAATCGCACAAGCCCATTTTGACCCGCTTACCAGTTTGCTTAACCGTCATGCTGGCTTGGAACTTGCACAGGATTCAGTGATCGCGGCCAATGAAACCGCCGCACCCCTTTGCGTTATGGTGATCGATATTGACCGATTTAAAGACATCAATGATCAGTTTGGACATGCGTTGGGCGATCGTATTTTACAGAAATCAGCGCTGCGGTTGAAACACCATATTCGGGACCCAGATATTCTGTTTCGATATGGCGGCGATGAATTTGTGGTGATTTTGCCAAAAACGGACCAAGCCACGGCAGATAGGATTTCCAAAAGGCTGAAATCGACCTTCCGCACGCCCATCCGAGACGCCGCGAAGGAGCATTACATTACAATATCCATCGGCGCGGCGTATTTGACAGACCCGTCGCAGGAATTGGCCGATCTTATCGATCTGGCCGATCAGAACATGTATCGCGACAAACGAACCCCAACGCAGCAAGATTTGTTCCTGCCCGACGCGCTGCCCAGGATCGCCTAAGGCCTGTCTTTCTTCTTTTTATGCCCTTTGCGTTTCATATGCTCTTTGAGTTTTTCAGCAAATGTCGCGCGCTCCTCTGGTGTCAGTGAGCTATAAATCTCCACCCAGATCGCCTCTGCCCGCGCCGATTGCATTTCACGAAACGCACGCTGCGCGGCAAGGGCCTCCGTCAAATCGGCCGCCGCATAAGGATCAGCGGTCAACGCCTCATTCACATCTTGGCGCAACGCCCGCATTTCTTCGCGGCGCGGTCTGTTATTCAGCATTTGTTCGCGAAAACTCCGGCGCAGCTCTTTGCGTTTGTCATCGGGCAGCGCGCGCAGCATGGCGTCAATCTGGCCAAACCGCGGTCCACCTGCATCTTCAAACCGCTTTTTACCAATCAGCGCCGTTCCAATGGCTGAGAGCACCAGAATGTTCACACAAAGGGAAATCACAAGCGCGATTCTCATCCAATTCCATTTCTTTGTCTCTGATGCACTCATGATTGTTCCTCTTCAAACAGACTGTCAAAGCCATCGCCATCCAGCAGTTGGGCAAAGCTTTGCTCTGCGCCCGTACCGAACCCAAGCGTATCGGTTACTGATCCCGAAAGACCAATGAATATCCCGGCACAAAGGCACGCGGCCATTGCCGTGCCCGGCATCACCCAAGCCCAGTCAAACCGCCTTGCGCGCGGCGCGACAGTTCTAACTGCACCCTGTCGCGCAACAATACGTTCATCGGCATCTGCCAAAATGCGCGCCATCAGCGCATCGGACAGGGGTTCCGCTTCACGCTCTGCTGCGAAAAGTTGCTCCAGTTCTTGATCGTTCATCATGTCCCTACTCATCTGACCAATCCTAACTCATCTTTCTTATCTGCCAACAGGGCTTTCAAACTTCGTTTTGCCCGTGCCGTTAAACTCTCTACCGCCTCAACGCTTAGGCTCATCGCCTCTGCGATTTCGGGGTTTGACAACCCTTCGATATGGCGCAGGCTGACGGCCAATCTTTGCCGCTCGGGCAGGGCGGCCATGGCGTCGCGCAGACTTTCTGCGCGCTCTGTTGCCATAATCTGCGCCTCGACACCGGGTGTATCATCCTCGGGTTCGGGGATATCATCTAAATCCGTCCCCCTCTTTTTGCGCAATCGATCAAGGCAAAGATTGCTGGCCACTTTGTAAAGCCAGGTCGACACTTTCGCCTCACCTTGGCGCCAGTCGCTTGCGTTTTTCCAAAGCCGCAACATTGCTTCTTGGGTCACATCCTCGGCCTCGGCTTCGTCTTTCAACATACGTCGCGCCAAATTCAGCACGCGACTGGCATGACGAACGGTCAACATGCGCGCGGCTTGCGGATCACCATTGGCATAAAGCACCATCAGCGCATCATCGCTTACCTCGTTCATTCCATCATAGGCCATCGTCATGCAATTGCTTTAACAGCTTTCGTTGTTCTTAAAAACTGCCGACGCCACGAAGGGGAGTTGAGCATGGCGCCGGCAGATCTCGGGTGTGCGTCAGGACTAGCCTTCTTTTTTATCTTTGCCTTTGCGCTTGCCGCGGATTTCTTCAAGCTCCGCTTGAGAGATTTGCCCGTCACCATTCGCATCCGCACGCTCAAAGATTTCAGAAAAATCGCGTTTCGTTGCTTCGCTCATGCTGATCTTGCCATCATTATCGACATCCATGCCGCGCAGCATGAACCCAATGCGACGTTCCAGACGGTCCTCGTTGACCTCGCGTCCAGCTTCCTCGGCGCGTGCCATGATGCCCGCTTTCAACTCGTCTTCGCTCAGAAAGCCATCGCCATTTGCATCGCGTGTTTCAAACCGGGCTGCTTGATGGGCCTGCATTTCATCCAAAGTGATAAATCCATCTGCATTGGCATCAATCTGCTCGAAATTGATTTTGCCGCCGCCTTTTTTGTCACTTTTTGCGTAAGTTACACCTGCCAAAGTGGTCGCGCCCAACGCAGCAATCAGGGCGATCGTCACTGTTTTTTTCATTGTCTACTCCTAATGGTTTAAGACCCGCTATGTTGCGTGTCAGGGGTAATACGGCGCGGCAGATGTTTTCCGTCGCTTTACCCAAATAAAATTAGAAAAATAATCGAGGCAGAGATGATCACCATCCCCCAAACCTCACGTAAGGTGATGTTTTCTTTAAAAAAATAGTAACTGCCAAGGATTGCAAAAATCAGCTCAATTTGCTGGACCGCATTCACATAAGCCACTTGAACCATCGTAAATGCCGTGAAAATTGCGGCGGAGCCCAGCATAGATGTGATACCCACGGGCAAGGCAATGCGCCATTCATGCGCCAGTTTTGACAGCTCGCCCGCCTCGCGCAAGCGCAGATAGATCACCAACAAAACCGCTTGCAGCGAGATGGAAAATGTCAATGTCGCCAGCGCCGGTTGAATGCCCCCGCCGAGCCCCAAGGACAATGCGCCCGCGCGATAGGCCACGCCGCAAATCCCGAAAAGCGCGCCCGCGGACAGGCCAAGTGCGGTTGCACGATTGAAAAATCCACTTCGAAAACTCACGTTCTTCTCAGACAATAAAATCACGCCCGGCAAGGACAGGAACAAAGCCACCCAGCCCAGCGGCGTTACAAAATCCCCCAACAAGATCATCCCGAAAAGCGCGCTTAGGATCGTCTCTGTGCGTTTGAATGTTGTGCCAACCGCAAAATTGCGATGCTGAAACAGCGCAATCAAACAGATTGTCGCCAGTATTTGCGCCACCGCACCAAAGGCCGTGAACAGATAGAACCGCATCCCCTGAAGCTCCACCGGCACAGTCACAAACAGAAAGTAAATGATCAGAATAAACGGAAGCGAAAAAATATAACGCGCCGCCGTCGCCCCGACCGGGCTGACACCTTGTTGCGACAAGCCTTTTTGCAGCATAAAGCGCAGGTTTTGCACAAATGCCGCAAAGATCGTAATCGCGACCCAAGTCATTTAGAACGGCATCGGATGGGCACGGTGCGCTTTGTCAATGTCACGAAAAACCTCTTTGGACAGTGTCACATCATGCGCGTCCAAAATCCGCTCTAACTGACCATCCGCACGCGCACCAAAAATAACGGACCCCATAAATGGTCGGCTGGCGGCAAAGGCAAGCGCCAGATGCACAATATCCAGCCCATGTTCCTCGGCCACCTCCATATAGGCGCGCACTGCCGCGTCAGATCGCGGTGCCAAACGGCCAAACAATCCCGGTGACAGTTCACCGCGTGATTTCGCGGGCACCTGCCCATCCAAATATTTTCCCGTGATCATGCCTGTGACCAAAGGTGAATAGCAGATCATATCAACCTTTTCGTTATGGCACGCCTCGGCCAGATCGGTATCGCCCAAGCGATACATCAGTGAATATTCATTTTGGATCGTCACCATACGCGGCAGGTTATTTTCTTCTGCCACGCGACACCATTGCGTCACTCCCCACGCACTTTCATTCGACAGGCCAATATGCCGGATTTTGCCGGCTTTAACCAAATCCCCCATCGCGCCCAGCACATCTTCCATATGTGCGATATTATCCTCT
This sequence comes from Pseudomonadota bacterium, assembly GCA_039029215.1. Classification (GTDB taxonomy): domain Bacteria; phylum Pseudomonadota; class Alphaproteobacteria; order Rhodobacterales; family Rhodobacteraceae; genus Amylibacter. The sequence goes on along the minus strand of JBCCGP010000056.1, from coordinate 9,123 downwards.
TTGACCTGATGGCTTGGGTCGTAATTCCAATATTGGCGAAACTGGAAAGAGCCACGATTGGGCCAATGCAGTTGATACAAATCAATATAATCGGTCTTTAGTCGCTGAAGGGACCCATCCACCGCCTCTGCCAGCGTTTTTGATGAAATCGGTGCGCCGCCGCGCACAACCCCATATCCCGCACCACAAATTTTGGTGGCCAAAACGATGTCCTTCCGCCGCCCCGACTTTTCAATCCAAGTCCCAAGAATGCGTTCACTATCGCCTTGGGTCTCCGCTGATGTTGGGTTCACCGGATACATCTCCGCTGTATCGATAAAATTGACCCCATGATCCAAGGCCAGATCAATCTGTGCATGCCCCTCGGCTTCGGTATTTTGTGTGCCCCAGGTCATGGACCCAAGGCAAAGATGCGATACGTTTAAATCAGAGGTGCCAAGCGTGCGATAATCCATAAATGTTTGTCCTTTAATGCCTTGCCTGCGATCATCCGTATCGTCGGGGAAGTGTCAACACAGCAGGGCTGCATATAGCCCTAAAACTTTGCGATCGATTTTGGCCAATTGACGCCTCGGCGCTGGGTTGGCAAAAGTGCATATGGACATCATTCCCGCAACGCATCTTCACGCAACAGGCATTGCCGATATTTGGAACCATTATATCCGTGCGTCGATTGCCACATTTAATTCTGCTGAAAAAACACCCAAAGATATTGCGTTGATGATCAATGTCAAAATGCGCGACAACTGTCCGTTTTTTGTCGCCGTTTTGGACGGGAATGTTGTTGGATTTGCAACCTATGGTCCATTTCGTTCGGGCGTTGGCTATGCGCGTGTGGCGGAACATACAATACAGCTGCATAAGAAGGCTTTTGGCAAAGGGATCGGGCGTGCCTTGATGACCCAGTTGGAAAAATTCGGCAAAGAACACGGGTTGTGCAGCTTTTTTGCCGGCATCAGTGGTGAAAATTCGGATGCGGTTAAATTCCACACCGCACTTGGCTTTGAACATGTCGCCGACATCCCATCCGTTGGTTGGAAATTTGATCGTTGGCATGATCTGATCCTCATGCGAAAAGACCTTTGAAAGAAGGAGGCAGCGCATGTCGGTTTGGTCAAGCATATCAGATACATTTGCGAATTTCACGGGCGAGGGCATTGCCGGACTGCTTGAAAGTTTGCGCACGCCACCTGAAAAATCTGTGGCCTTTACCATTGCTGTGATTTCGCTGGGTGCGAAAATGGCAAAGGCAGATGGGCTGGTCACCAAGGACGAGGTCGCAGCCTTTCGCGAGGTCTTCCATATCGCGTCCCGATACGAGGATCAAGCAGCCCATGTATTCAACTATGCACGTCAAGATGTGGCCGGATACGAAGTTTATGCCAATCAACTGGCGCGTATGTTTTCTGACAATGAAACCGCAAAGGAAAATATTGTCGAAGGTCTTTTTCACATCGCCGTCGCAGATGGAAAATATCACCCCGCAGAAGATGATTTTGTCCACACAGTGGCCCAAAAATTCGAAATCTCCGAACGCGCATTCCGCGCCATACGTACGCGCTTTGTTCCGGATGCAAAAGCGGATGCTTATGATGTGCTTGGCGTAACGCCAGACATGGATATCGAGCTTATTCGCGATGCATGGCGCAAGGCCATCCGGGACACCCATCCTGATACGATGGTTTCCAAAGGGCTGCCAGAAGAGGCGATTACCATGGCGACCAAACGTATGATCGATGTGAACAAAGCCTGGGAAGAAATCTACGAGCGTCATTAGCATTAATGCGCATCGCAACCTATAATATCGAGTGGTTTGCCTCGCTTTTTGACGAGGATAATCAGCTGATCAAAGACAATAGCTGGTCTGGCCGCCACGATGTGACCAAAGCCCAACAAGCCGAAGCGATAGCGCAAGTTCTGCGCGCCGTAGATGCCGACGCCTATATGATTATTGAGGCGCCAAATACTGGGCGCAAACAAAACACCATTGCAGCCTTGGATCATTTTACCGATCACTATGGCCTGCGCCAAAACACACCGATCGTCGGATTTACCAATAACACCCAACAAGAAATCGCCTTGCTTTATGACCCAACCGTGTTGTCGGCTGTGCATGATCCGATGGGCGAAGAAAGCACCGCCGATCAGATCCATAAAGCGCCGCGGTTCGATGGGGTGTTTCAACTTGATATCAATGTCGATGACAGCCCTGATCAGATCGAGTTCTCAAAACCGCCCCTAGAATTGGTCATCTCGCCCAATCAGGGTCCGCAGTTTCGGATGATTGGTGTACATGCCAAATCCAAGGCCCCACATGGTGCACGCGACGAACGCGATGCAGTGCGCATCTCGATCCAAAACCGCCGCAAACATCTTGCGCAAAGCATTTGGCTGCGCCAGCGTGTTGATCAGGTTTTAGCACGCGATGAGCATCTGATTGTTTTGGGCGATTTTAACGATGGCCCGGGCCTTGATCGCTATGAAGAGCTTTTTGGCCATTCGGGCGTTGAAATCGTGATGGGGGAAAGCAAACAAGACGCCAAGAAGCTTTATGATCCAAGTGCAGCGATGGCTTTGCAATCGCATTTCTCGGCCAGTCCAACAACCGCGCGGTTTTATGATCATCGCACCAAAACATATCTTAATGCGCTGCTGGACTATATAATGATATCGGAAAGCTTGAAGGCACTGGGCGATCATCGCTGGACAATATGGCATCCCTTCAACCATCCAGAATGCTATCAAACGCCACAGCTGCAAAAGGCTCTTTTGACCGCATCTGATCATTTCCCAGTCACGCTGGACGTGGATTTTTCAAAAACGGCTTAAATCGCGGTTTCGCGGTTTTGACAATTTTTGCCGATAATTTTCCTCGACTTACGTAACGATACGGTTATGTCTATCAAACTTGCGTTAGACTCTTGCAATTTCAGCCTGCATAGAGGCGAGGCAATGTATAAATACACAGTTTTGCCCAAAAACTGTGACGCTTGAACAAGAGGAGGTTTGTCATGCGCATCGGGGTTCCCAAGGAAACCGCCAAAGGTGAAACACGCGTCGCGATGACACCGGCATCAGCGCTAGAGCTTCAAAAGCTCGGGTATGACTGCCTTATTCAAAAAGGTGCGGGGAAATTATCGGGGTTTAGCGACAAAGATTACGCGGATGCTGGCGTGAAGCTGATGGCAGCGGATGCGCTTTATAAGGACAGCGATATCATCGCCAAAGTGCGCCCGCCCTCAAATGCAGAAGTTGCAAAGCTGAAAAAAGGTCAGACGCTGATCTCTTTTTTCTATCCGGCGCAAAACGAAGCATTGATGGATGCTGCCAATAAAAAAGGCGCGCATGTGATTGCGATGGATATGGTGCCGCGCATTTCACGCGCCCAGAAAATGGATGCGCTATCTTCTATGGCCAATATCGGCGGTTACCGTGCGGTGATTGAGGCAGGCAATGAATTTGGCCGTTTCTTTACCGGCCAAGTAACAGCCGCCGGCAAGGTTCCCCCTGCGAAGGTTTTGGTTGTTGGTGCTGGTGTCGCAGGCTTGGCCGCGATTGGGGCGGCAACATCCATGGGTGCGCAGGTTTATGCCTTTGATGTGCGCCCAGAAGTGGCCGAACAAATTGAATCCATGGGTGCGGAATTTGTATTCCTTGAGTTTGAAGAGGATCAGACAGATGGCGCTGAAACCGGCGGGTATGCAGCGCCTTCCAGCCCAGAGTTTCGCGCAGCCCAGCTGGCGAAGTTCCGCGAACTTGCACCAGAGATGGATATTGTCATCACCACCGCATTGATCCCGGGCCGCGATGCGCCTGTGCTTTGGACCAAGGATATGGTGGCGGCACAAAAAACCGGTTCTGTGATTGTGGATTTGGCCGCAGAACGCGGTGGCAATTGTGAATTGACCGAGGCGGATCAACGTGTGGTGTCAAAAAACGGTGTGATCGTTTTGGGCTATACCGACCTTGCGGCGCGTATGGCGCAGCAAAGCTCGACGCTTTATTCCACAAATATTCGCCATATGATGACCGATCTGACGCCCAAAAAGAACGGCAAGGTTGTCCATGATATGGATGATGATGTGATCCGGGGGGCAACGGTGACGCATAAGGGCAAGATCACCTTCCCACCACCGCCACCAAAAATTCAAGCGATTGCGGCACAGCCAAAACAAGATGCCCCTAAAGAGCTGACGGCAGAAGAAAAACGCGCCCAAGAAGTGGCGGCGTTTAAGAAAGAGACGACCACGCAGGTCACGTTGCTGGCTGTTATGGCGGCGCTGATCTTGGGTGTTGGCACGGCCGCACCTGCAAGCTTCATGCAGCATTTCATTGTTTTTGTGCTTGCGGTTTTTGTTGGCTTCCAAGTGATCTGGAATGTCAGTCACAGTCTGCATACGCCCTTGATGGCGATTACAAATGCAATCAGCTCGATCATCATTTTAGGCGCTTTGATGCAAATCGGGTCGGGCTCGTTTTTGGTGATTTTGCTGGCAGCGATTTCGGTGTTTATGGCGGGGATTAATATCTTTGGGGGCTTCTTGGTGACACGTCGCATGTTGGCGATGTTCCAGAAGTCCTAAAGCGGAGGGTTAAGTTATGGAATTTGGATTTACCACTGCCGCTTATGTTGTTGCGGCTGTTTTGTTCATCTTAAGTTTGGGCGGGCTATCTGGCCAAGAAAGTGCGAAACGCGCGGTTTGGTACGGGATTGTGGGCATGGCGCTTGCGGTTGTGGCCACGCTTCTTGGGCCGGGGCATGGGCTTTGGCTGCTCTCCGTTCTACTGATCGCAGCGGGCGGCGGCGTTGGCTATATCGTGGCGCAACGGGTGCAAATGACCGAAATGCCGCAATTGGTTGCGGCCATGCACAGTCTTGTGGGGCTGGCCGCCGTCTTTGTCGGTTTCAATGCCCATATTGAGATTGTCAATGTCGCTGGGCTTGAAAGTGCTGCGAAGGCAAGCTTAGACGGGTTTGCCGCGTTGATTGCGAAAAAAGACGTAATCGAGCTGAATATCTTGCGGGTCGAGCTGTTCTTGGGTGTGTTTATCGGCGCTGTGACCTTTACTGGGTCGGTAATTGCCTATGGCAAGCTTGCGGGGAAAGTGGATACGACGGCAAAGAAACTGCCCGGCGGACACGTGTTGAATGCGGCTGCGGCTGTGATTTCGGCTCTTTGCTTGATCTGGTATTTCGGAAGCGGCGGTTTGCTGCCTTTGGTCATCATGACCTTAGCGGCGCTGTTTATTGGCTATCACCTGATCATGGGGATAGGTGGGGCGGATATGCCCGTCGTGGTTTCGATGCTCAACAGCTATTCGGGCTGGGCGGCTGCGGCCATTGGTTTCTCGCTTGGCAATGATTTGTTGATTGTTGTTGGTGCCCTTGTTGGATCTTCTGGTGCGATCTTGTCTTATATTATGTGTAAGGCGATGAACCGATCCTTTATTTCGGTCATCCTTGGCGGATTTGGCGGTGCTGCTGGGCCGCAGATGGATATCGAGGGTGAGATGAAACCGATTGAAACGGGTGCGGTCGCTGCTGCACTTGATGCGGCGAAATCTGTGATCATCGTGCCGGGCTACGGTATGGCCGTGGCCCAAGCGCAGCAATCTGTATCCGAGCTGACACGACGCTTGCGCGCAAAAGGCAAAGAGGTACGCTTTGCGATCCATCCGGTCGCAGGGCGCTTGCCCGGCCATATGAATGTTCTGCTGGCCGAAGCAAAAGTGCCATATGATATTGTGCTGGAGATGGATGAGATCAATGATGATTTTCCCGATACAGATGTTGTGATTGTGATTGGGTCAAATGACATCGTGAACCCCGCTGCGCAGGAGGATCCGAATTCACCTATTGCGGGCATGCCTGTTTTGGAGGTCTGGAAATCAGCGCAGGTTATTGTCTCGAAGCGGGGGCAGGGGACGGGATATTCGGGGATCGAAAATCCGCTGTTCTTCAAAGAGAACACCCATATGCTGTATGGCGATGCGAAAGACAGTCTTGATCAATTGCTGACACAGATTTCTTAAGGGATTGCGCGCCTTTGGCGCGCGATAGGGCGCGGCTGTGCGGGCAGGGCCCTTGGGGGCCCTACCACTTACAGGCCGCGCGTGGAGGCGCTGCCTCCACACCTCCGAGATATATTTGGAACAAAGAAAGTCATGGAGGGATTTTCTGTCGGTAGTGAATTGCAAAGCAATTTGCGAGAGGCAGAGGAGATCTACGCGATTGCTTGCGAAACTTTATCTAAGATGTCACAAGCCCGAGCATGATAAAGCATAAAGGTTTCCCCTCGCGTCTGCCGGGCACGGATTTTCAATTTACCATCCGGCGACCCAATAAAAAGGGTGCAACAAAAATTGCCGCGCGGGAACGGTTTGCAGATCGTCGAAATGTTGATTGTCGCGCTGATGAAGCGTTTTTAGAGGCCTTGATTGCCCATTTTGGCGCAGGCCCTTTCGCGCGTGGAAATTTAGATGCTGGACGTCTAAATTGGCTGTTCGGGCGCGAGGTGATTGCCGCCGAAACCCCGTTTGATCCCGAAAGTTATGACGCGCTTTTGCAGGTGAATATGGACCGTGCCATGGCCAGCTACCCACATTTATTTGAAGATACATAAGCAAGTTCCCGCCGACTGATTTGGTCGGGTTTGGCGGCATTTTGCTGGTTCTAAACCTCGTGTTGCGCAGTATTTGAAAGCGGAGCGAGGCGATGATTAAGTAAGGTTAACGAGTTTCGACATTTCCCGTCGACCTCTCGTAGACGAAAAGAGAGCGCATCCCTTGCTTGCATGTCCCCTACCGGCAAGCGGTCAAATCTTCCCCTCTTGGTTTGACGATCGTGCTCTCTTCTTCGTCGGCTCTTTAAGAGCATCAGCATGTGCTGAGTCCCCCTTTACTGCCCCTTGCATAGCTTTATGCAGGGGGTTTCTTTTTTCCCGGAACATTCATTTTTCTCGCTTGCATGCAAGCAAGGCCGCGTCTTAAGTTCGCCCCCGAGGGATAAGAGAGGCGGCATCCATTATGGGCTATCAGAAAATTTACGAAAGCTGGATGCGCGATCCGGAACAGTTCTGGATGACATTGGCCGAAGATGTGCATTGGGATAAAAAACCGTCCAAGGCGCTGTTTGACGAAAACGCACCGCTTTATGAGTGGTTTTCCGATGGTCAGATGAATGCCTGCTATAATGCGGTGGATCGCCATATTGCGGATGGCCGCGGCGATCAAACCGCGATTATCTATGACAGCCCGATTACAGGCGCGAAGGGCAAATTGACCTATCGCGATCTGCGCCAGAAAGTGGCGGCCCTTGCAGGTGCTTTGGCAAAAAAGGGGGTCGAGAAAGGCGATCGGGTGATCATCTATATGTCGATGACGCCCGAAGCTGTGATTGCGATGCTGGCCTGCGCACGCATTGGGGCAATCCATTCTGTTGTCTTTGGCGGGTTTGCGGCCAATGAATTGGCGGTGCGCATAGATGATGCGACACCCAAGGCAATCATTGCCAGTTCCTGCGGCATCGAACCGTCTGGCGTGATTGCCTATAAACCGCTTCTGGATGCAGCGATTGATATGTCGGACCACAAACCTGAGTTTTGTGTGATCTTTCAACGCGAACAAGGTCCGGCCGATCTGATCGCTGGCCGCGATATTGCGCTTGATGCTTTTGTAACCGGCGCGACCGAGGTGGATTGCGTGCCCATGGCAGGTAACGAGCCGCTTTATATCCTGTATACATCCGGTACAACGGGCCAACCCAAGGGCGTCGTGCGTCCTGTTGCGGGTTATGTTGTACAGCTGCATTGGTCGATGAAAAACATCTTTAATGTGGAGCCGGGCGAGGTCTATTGGGCCGCCTCTGATGTTGGTTGGGTCGTGGGTCACAGCTATATTTGTTATGCGCCTTTGATCACCGGCAATCCGACCATTGTGTTTGAGGGCAAACCCGTTGGCACGCCCGATGCCGGCACATTCTGGCGGGTGATTGAAGAGCATGATGTCAAAATCCTGTTCACCGCCCCGACAGCGTTTCGCGCAATCAAACGCGTGGATCCAAGCGGGGAGTTTGTGCAGAAATACGATCTGTCTGGTTTGCGCGGGTTGTTCCTTGCGGGCGAACGCGCCGATCCCGATACGATCGAATGGGCGCAAGACCAATTAAAGGTGCCTGTGATCGACCATTGGTGGCAGACGGAGCTTGGCTATCCAGGCATCGCAAACCCAACCGGGATCGAGTTGAAAGACATCAAACTTGGCTCGTCTTGTGTTCCCATGCCGGGTTTCGATATGCGTATTGTTGATGATGGTGGCAATGAAGTGAAACGCGGGGAGTTGGGCGCGATTGTCTCAAAACTGCCCTTGCCGCCCGGCACGTTCCCAACGCTGTGGAATGCCGAAGCGCGGTTTAAATCCTCTTATCTTGAAACCTTCCCCGGGTATTACGAGACGGGTGATGCGGGCTATATTGACGAGGATGGTTACGTCTTCATCATGGCGCGCACGGATGATGTGATCAATGTGGCGGGGCACCGGTTGTCGACGGGTCAAATGGAAGAGGTATTGGCAAGCCACCCGGATGTGGCAGAATGTGCGGTGATTGGGGCTGCGGATGATTTGAAAGGGGAGCTGCCATTGGGGTTGCTCTGTTTGAATGCGGGCTGCGAGAAATCTGAGGAAGAGATTGTCGGTGAATGCGTGGCCTTGATGCGCAAGGATATTGGGCCGGTGGCGGCGTTTAAACATGCTGTGGTGATCGAGCGGCTGCCAAAGACGCGATCTGGTAAAATCCTGCGCGGGACGATCAAAAGCATCGCGGATGGGAAAGACTATAAGATGCCCGCCACGATTGATGACCCTGTGATTTTGGAGGAGATTACTGGACATTTGGCGCGCATTGGCTATCCGCACGCGGGGTAATTGCGCGGTGCCCTAGCTAGGGCAGGGTGCTAACCTGTTGATATTAAATTGAAATCAGAAAAGGGTCTTGCCTAGCTGAGTGACTAATTTTGGTCATAAAGCTATGAAAAGACATGAAAAATAAGTACTCGCGCCGTTCACGGATTTCAGAGCCCCAAATTCGGGCGCTTGTGAAGTGCTTCGCGGCGGATTTGACGGCGC
>JBCCGP010000055.1:0-20026 GCA_039029215.1 Pseudomonadota bacterium | reverse complement strand
GGATCGACCCATTGCCAAGCTGCCTCAACCTCGTCCCCGCGCATGAACAGCGTCTGATTGCCCCGGATCACATCCATAATCAGCCGTTCATAGGCGTCTGGTGTATCGTCAATCTCGTCGCCCAAGGCTTCGGCAAATGTCATATCCAGTGGCACTTCGCGCAGGCGCATGCCCCCCGGTCCAGGGTCTTTGATCGTCACAGACAGGGTCATGCCCTCATCAGGCTGCAACCGAATTTTTAACAGATTCCCACCCGCATAGCCCAAATTGCCAAATATGCTATGCGGTGGCGCTTTGAATTGGATCGCGATTTCTGTCATCCGGTGGCGCAACCGCTTGCCTGTGCGCAGATAAAACGGCACACCCGACCAGCGCCAATTTGCAACTTCCGCCTTTAGCGCCACAAAACACTCAGTAATCGAATTTTCGTCCTTGACCTCTTCAAGATATCCCGGTGCATCACCTGCGGCGATATATTGTCCTCGCACGATATTTTCTTCTGTTATCGCTTCTAACCCGCTGATAACTTTTAATTTTTCATCCCGAACCGCATTGGCTTCAAATTTATTGGGCGGTTCCATCGCCGTTAGACACAAAAGCTGCATCAGGTGGTTTTGAACCATGTCGCGCATCGCACCTGATTTGTCATAATAAGGCCCGCGGCCTTCTACACCCAAACTCTCAGAGGCGGTGATTTGAATGTGATCAATATGGGTTGCATTCCAAAGCGGCTCAAACAATGCGTTTCCGAAACGCACCGCCATCAGATTTTGCACGGTTTCTTTGCCCAGATAGTGGTCAATCCGATAAATCTGATCCTCGCCAAAACAGGCGCGCAGCTCTGTATTCAGGGCTTTGGCGCTCTCCAAATCGCGCCCAAAGGGTTTTTCAACAACAATTCGGCTGGTCTCGTCCGTCATCCCATGGGCATGTAACCGCCGCGCAATCTCACCAAACAAGCTTGGTCCGACCGAGAAATAATAGGCGCGGATCACCCCATCGCGTTGCTTCGCAGCCAGCTTTTTCCAACCATCATCGGTGAAAATATCCAAGGCAAGGTAATCGAGTTGGCCCAAAAACTGCTTTAGCAGCGCTTCGTCCAAACCTTCGGGCCGAATATGTTTACGCAAGGCCGCCTCGGTTTCATCGCGAAATCCATCTGTGTCATAGTCACTGCGGGCGGCACCGATAATCCGACAATTTTTCCCAAATTGGCCTGCACGCATGCGTCGGAAAAGCGCGGGTAAAATCTTGCGCTTCGCCAAATCACCAGTTGCGCCAAATATCGTTAGATCAAAATCTTGAACGGGTATGGTTTGAGACACCATCAGACTGCTCCCTTAGTCTCAAATTACACTAACCCCCAATCACATCGCTATTCTGTTTTTCAGGTGATCTCAAGCCTTCGGACCGATAGTTTTCGATCAATGTAACATTTCTGTGGAACGGGTTTCGAAACTGCAGATTATTATGTAGCACTACAAGAAAAGAATAGGGGCACATCCATGGACGGTTCAAAAATTGACGGGATTGATCCAGCAAAATTTAAGAACCCCGATATCACGGCCAAGGGCGAGGCGCGCGCCTCAGTTGCGTTTACAAACCCGACTACGCTTTGGTTTAACACCGGCACGCTTTGTAATATCGAATGTGTGAATTGCTATATCGAAAGTTCACCTAAGAATGATGCGTTGGTCTATATTCGCACGCCAGAGCTTGTCGATTACCTCGATCAGATAGAAGACAGAAAGTGGCCAATTTCCGAGATTGCCTTTACAGGGGGCGAGCCATTTATGAACCCCGATATGATCGATATGGCGCAGCAGTCTTTGGCGCGCGGCTATGAGGTTTTGATCCTCACAAATGCCATGCGACCAATGATGCGCAAATCGGTTCAACAGGGGCTGTTGGCGCTTCAAAAAACCTATGCAGATAAACTGACCTTGCGCATCTCTTTGGACCATCACAGCGCGAAGAACCATGATGCAATGCGCGGCAAAAACAGTTTTGATGTCACTTTGCAGGGTATGGATTGGCTGCAAGAAAATGGATTTCGCATGGCAGTTGCCGCGCGCACGCTCTGGAACGAGACAGAGGCCCAAAATCGCGATGGCTTTGCCGCGCTTTTCAAAGAACGCGGTTATGATATTGATGCCTATAACCCGGGCGTGACGGTTTTATTTCCTGAAATGGACGAATCTGTAGACGTGCCTGAAATCACCACCGAATGTTGGGGCATTTTGAATAAGAACCCAGACGATGTCATGTGCGCAAGCAGCCGCATGGTCGTGAAACGCAAAGGGGCAGAGAAACCGACCGTTATAGCCTGTACGCTTTTGCCCTACGATGCCGCCTTCGAAATGGGCGAAACACTAGAAGCGGCAGAGCGTTCGGTGAAACTTAATCACCCCCATTGTGCAAAATTCTGTGTCCTTGGCGGGGCAAGCTGTTCGGCCTAATCGGCGCCGCGAAACCCCGTCGCAACAACAAATTTCTCAGAGCTGTCTGCGCGGCTTGCAGGTGGTTTCACATTCGCAACTTTCGTGAAATTCTGCTTGAGCACTTTTTGCAAATCCCCCTCTGCGCCGCCAGCCAAAACCTTGGCAACAAATGTTCCGCCCTCATCCAACACATCAAACGCGAAATAGGCCGCGGCCTCGCAAAGCGCCATGATACGCAAATGATCGGTCTGCTTATGACCGGAAGAGGCCGCGGCCATATCTGACATAACCACATCCGCCGGTCCGCCCAACCAGGCCTTCACCTTGTCATCCGCACCATCTTCTAAAAAATCCAAAACATGCAACTCAGCGCCCGGGATTGGGTCAACCTCTTGCAGATCAACACCCAAGACCGTGCCAACCGCCTTGCCGGATTTCTCACCCAATGCATTGACCCGCCGCACGGCCACCTGACACCATCCGCCCGGCGCGCATCCCAAATCCACGACACGCGCACCGGGCACCAGAAATCGGTATTTTTCATCCAATTCTAAGATTTTAAAGGCCGCGCGCCCACGATATCCATCCGCTTTCGCGCGCTGCACATAAGGGTCATTCAATTGCCGCTCTAGCCAAAGCTTAGAACTCAGCTTGCGCCCCTTCGCGGTTTTCACACGCACACGCAAATCCCGCGATCCGCGTCCAGATGATTTCTTACCTGCCATGATTGTGCTCTAGCTCAAAAACCCATGTCTGACCATCTGGGAATATAGCATCCCCTCGCGCAATCCACGATCTGCGACCGTCAACACCTCCGTGGGCCACACACGCAACACCGCTTGCAAAATAGCCGCGCCCGACATGATCAAATCCTTGCGGCCTGCGCCGATGGCTGGGTTATCTGCGCGCCATTTCGGCCCACGCGACAGATAGCGTGAAATTTCTTTATCAACCTCGGCAGAAGACATTTCATACCCGTCCACGACGGATCGGTCATAGCGTTTCAAACGCATTTGTGTGGCAGCAATGGTGGTCACAGTGCCCGAGGTTCCAATAATCTGAAAGTTGGGCAAAATACGGCCCTCGTAATTTTCACCAAAGGGCCCGAATTCTGCGATCGTCTCCTCAAACGCCCAAGACATCATCGCATAACGCGCTTTGTCCCCTTCGACATCATTAAATTGCTCGCGCAATGTCGTCACGCCTAATGGCACAGAAATCCAATCCACCAGACGCACACCTGTATCCGTCACGCGGCCTTTTAGGCGTTTCAAATTCCCGTTTAGACCCAGCAAGGCTTGGCGGCGTTCATCTTCGGGCAGGTGTGAAATATCCAACCAAACCATTTCAGTCGAGCCACCGCCAATATCAATGACCATCACCTGATCGGTTTCACGGCGCAAATGCGAGGCAGAGCCGATTACAGCCAATCGTGCTTCCTCTTGGGGTTTGATGATTTGCAAATCCAGTCCGGTGCGTTTCTTCGCAAGCTCAATAAAATCGCGCCCATTGCGGGCCAAACGACACGCCGCTGTTGCCACAAGTGTCGAATGCTCCACCTTCAACCGCTTCAGCTTAGACGCACAAACTGACAGCGCCGAAATTGTGCGCTCTTGCGCGGCGCGGTTAAGGCGCCCAGATTTATCTAAGCCGCGGCCCAAATAAACCGTTTTCGAAAATGCATCGAGCACTTTGAAGTCCCGATCTTGGGGTTGGGCGATCAACATACGACAAGAATTTGTCCCCAAATCCAGCGCGCCGAACAGGGGCGGTTCATTTGATCTTGAAATCGGGGGCGCGTAGTTCATATGGGAAGTTTATGGGGGAATGCGCATTTGTGCAATCTCCCGTTCACAACGCCGCAATTGAGGGGCTCAGGGTCGCTTTTCCCTGCGTCTTTTTGATAAAATTGCAGTCAAAGACATCCATCCGAAAGGGGATCAAAATGGTTGACCTGGTTATTGTATATTGGCGCGATATTCCCGCCCAAGTCATAGTTGGCAAGGGCCGTCGTGCAGCAAAAATCCAACTGACAGAACGGTTTGAACAAGCCATAGATCGCTGTGCCATGAAAGTCGGCGCGCGCGATACAGATGCCTATTTGGCAGAATGGCGCAAAGCCGCGCCCGTATCGGTCGAGGGCGAGGCCAATGAGGTCGCAAAAAGTGAAGCGGATCGGATCGAAGCTGAATACGATACGCAAAAGCTTAAACAGCTAATTGAAAATGAAGGATGGGCCTAAAACCCCTCATAAAAAGGTACATGCAAATGGCGGTATTAAACTTTGCAAGAAAAGAAGAGCCTACAGCCGTAAATGGCAATCTTGAGGCGTTTTTGAAGGATTTCTCGATCGAGGTGATGCCCCGCACAGCAGAGAAGGTCGAAAATTTCCGTGACATCCTGCCCGAAGGCACGCGTGTTTACATCGCGCATATCGAGGGCACGCCGATCGAAGATATGGTGGCTACCGCCAAACGTCTCAATGCCGATGGCTTCCGCGTCATGCCGCATTTCCCAGCGCGCATTATCAAAGATGAAGCAACACTTGCCGATTGGATCGCGCGCTATCAGGGCGAGGCGGATGTCGATCAAGCGCTTTTGCTGGCCGGTGGCGTCGATAAGCCCCATGGCGATTACCGCGATTCCATGCAGCTTTTGTCGTCCGGTCTGTTTGACAAAGCGGGGTTCAAACATCTGCACGTCGCAGGCCACCCAGAAGGCAACAAAGATATTGATCCCGACGGATCGACCCAGAATGTGGACGAGGCATTGCGCTGGAAGCAAGAATTCTCCAAACGCACAGATGCCCAGATGGCCTTGGCGACTCAGTTTTGTTTTGAGGCGGATCCAGTGATTGCTTGGGCCTATAGCCTTGCTGCAAGCGGCTTTGATCTGCCCATCCATATTGGTGTCGCGGGGCCCGCGAAACTCCAAACCATGATCAAATTTGCCATTGCCTGTGGTGTCGGACCTTCTTTGCGCGTTCTACAACGCCGCGCCAAAGATGTCACAAAGCTGCTTTTGCCTTTCACCCCAGACGAATTTTTGGGCAGCCTTGCAAATCACAAAGCGGCAAATCCAAATTTCCTCATAACCAATGTGCATTTCTTTCCATTGGGTGGCATTAAAACCAATGCTACATGGGCAATCGAACATGGCGGCGAAAACGCCGTCCCTGCAAATCAGGCATAAGGCACAGCGCATATGACAAAAACAGTCGTCGAATCCAAAACCAAAACGGCCATTATCGGCTTTGATCAACCGTTTTGTGTGATTGGGGAACGGATTAATCCAACAGGCCGCAAGATTCTGAACGCAGAATTAGAAGCAGGCGATTTTTCGAGAGTCGAGGCAGATGCCGTCGCCCAAGCCGCCGCAGGGGCTACAGTTTTGGATATCAACTCTGGTGCGGTCTTCTCCAACAAAATGGCCGAGGATCCCCGATATGCTGACAACAATTTCGTCGAGCCGACATTGATGAAACAGCTTGTCGAAGTCGTGCAAAATGTCTGTGATCTTCCGCTGTGTATCGACAGCTCTGTGCCCGGTGCCTTGGAAAACGGGTTAGAGGCGGCAGAGGGACGCCCGCTTCTGAACTCTGTCACTGGCGAGGAGGAACGTCTCGAAACCATCCTGCCGCTTGTTGCGAAATACAAGGTACCCGTGGTTGCGATTTCCAATGACGATACTGGGATTTCAGAAGACCCTGATGTGCGCTTTGCCGTTGCCAAGAAAATTGTGGAACGTGCCGCAGATCACGGCATTCCGGCCCATGATATCGTTGTTGATCCGCTGGTTATGCCAATCGGTGCGATGGGAACAGCAGGCTTGCAGGTCTTCACGCTTGTGCGCCGCTTGCGCGAGGAATTGGGTGTGAACACGACATGTGGCGCGTCCAATATTTCCTTTGGCTTGCCGAATCGCCACGGCATCAACAATGCCTTCCTGCCCATGGCCATGGCGGCTGGCATGACTTCTGCCATTATGAACCCTGTCGCGCTTCCTGTTGGCCCCAAAAAACTGGCCGAGAAGAAGGCAGAGGTTGAAGCTTCGGGTATCACCCTGCCTGCCGATATGGATGACGAGGCGTTTTGCCAAATGTTTGGTCTCGGGTCCACAAAATCGCGTGCCGGCAAAGAAATGGAAGCAATCCGCGCTGCAAATTTCCTGACCAATAATGATGATGGTGGGGCGGAATGGATCAAATTTAACAAGCCTGCGGGCAACGCTGCAGGGGGCGGCGAAGGTGCGCGCGGACGACGTGGCGGTGGCCGCCGCCGTCGCGCATAAACCACAGCACAAGGGCGCGTCAGCGCCCTTTTTCATCTCCGATCACGCTTTCGTAACCGCACTAGCAATACACCCTATTGCGTGAAACAGTTTCATATTATGAAGGACGAGGGGACAACAGAACCGAAACGCGGTGCAATTCTGCGCACATTTCTGCGGCTTTTTATTGTTGCGGGCTTCGTTTTGATCATCCTTACCATTCTCAACTGGGCACAAATGCTGTCTGCTACCAATCCACAGCTGATGTTTGGCTTGCTGCTTCTTTTATTTGCAGCTTACGTGTTTTTGATGGCGGTGCCCTTCGTTCCCGGCATTGAAATCGGTCTTGCGTTGATGATTTTCAAAGGGCCCGAAATTGTGATTTGGGTCTATTTGGCGACCGTTTTGGGGCTAATGATCAGCTTTTTGGTTGGGCATTTCACACGCCTGTCTTACCTGCACAAGGTTTTTGCCGATATCGGCTGGAAACGTCCCTGCCTTTTGATCAAGAAATTACAGGCATATCCACGGGAAGAACGGCTGGACCTGTTTCGATCCTATATGCCCAAATTCATCCGTCCGCTGTTTATCGAAGGGCGATATTTGGCCATCGCAGTGGCGCTCAACATTCCTGGCAACGCTCTTCTGGGCGGGGGTGGGGGCATATTGCTGATCGCCGGCCTCAGCCGGGTGTTTCGCGTGGGGTGGATGTTGATCACCTTAGCGCTTGCCGTCGCACCGATCCCATTCTCAATACTCGTGCTCGGTATCGATCCGGTGTCCTATTTCTTCGACTAATTTTTGGCGAGGCTAAAATTGAAGCTGCGTTCGACCCGACCTTTGATCAGCCAAGAAAATGCGAAGGCCCAGATTGTAATTGCCTCACCCCAGAAAATAATCGACCAATCATTTATCAACCCCGAAAAGGGTTCGATTTTCAAACCTTTGATCACTGACGCGCCAATCGCGATAACCGATCCCAGGATCATGACATAACCGCATTTCTTAAAAATCCGTCGGTTGCGCAGATCAGAGGTGCGTGAAAATTTTGCCAAGCAAAACACCGTCAAAGCGATCGAAAACATCACAGCCGAGGTATAATGGATCGCCGCTGCCGGCCCCACGCCCATAATTTCGCGAATAATTGTGCCAGATACAGGCCCCGAATGCTGGTTTGGGAACACCGCAATGCCGATGGCGCCCAGACCGGCAAGTGTGGCCAATCTGCGATCACTGATCCATTCTTTCTTATCCGGTGTGTAGCCTTCATAAGCAATCAGGAATGTCCCGATTGCAAACAGCACGCCAACAAAAACATCCCGCAAAATCGTGTGAAAGAAATGGCTGATAGACGGTTCCAAAATAACACTGGAATTCGCCGCCCCAAGGGCCAGCAAAACCGGAAAGATCAGCCCCAGATATCCTAGTATCCGGCGTTGTCGGTAATAGCTTTTGATGATATCTTCTTCTTTAGGCAGTTTCATCCCATGTCCCCAATTGTCCCGATCGCGTGAAACCATTGCTAGCATCCTCAAAGCCTTCGTTGGGCAGAGAAATTTCCAATTTGTGCAATATGTCACTAAAAATTTCGTGAACTTATACAATTTCGATGTAATTCGCACCCAAAGACCCGAATTTGACACGGTTTTTTGGAAACAATCTTTTGCAAATTCGCTATCTGGTGGACAACCAGACCAGCACTTAATCTCCGAAGGAAAGGAGATAACCATGTCAAACTACACAGCACCTGAACACGCAACAATCGGGCATGTGCACCTCAAAGTGTCCGATTTAGAACGCTCTGTCGCCTTCTACCGCGATGTCTTGGGGTTCGAGGTCACAGATCGTTATGGAACCGAGGCCGCTTTTCTATCGGCAGGTGGATATCATCATCACATCGGCCTGAATACGTGGATGTCCAAAGGGGCCGATCCAGCACCCAAACGCAGCGCTGGTCTGTTTCACCTCGCAATCCTCTACCCAACCCGCAAGGATTTGGCAGATGTCCTAAGAAATTTAAATGCCAAAGGTGTTCAGTTGGACGGCGCCTCCGATCACGGTGTCAGCCAAGCCCTCTACCTGCACGATCCCGATGGCAATGGGATTGAGCTTTATTGGGATCGCGCCCGCTCCGAATGGCCTCGTGACGCGGATGGTAACCTGTCTATGTCGACGCAACCGCTTGATTTAGATGGGCTTTTAGCCGCCGCCGCATAAGCCGTTTTTTGCAGAAATAGGACGATTTTCAGGCTGGCCTCTTTCGGAATTTCGACTAAATTACCCAAAAATCTTAGGGCAGATTTATGGGCGACACCACGCAGCCACTGGTCATCTTCACACCCTCGGGCAAGCGCGGGCATTTCCCCAAAGGAACGCCTGTTTTAACCGCTGCCCGCCAATTGGGTGTGGATCTCGATTCCGTTTGCGGTGGGCGCGGAATTTGTTCGCGCTGTCAGATAACACCATCTTTTGGAGAATTTCCAAAACATGGCGTCTCTGTGGACAAAGACGCAGTGTCCGAATGGAACGCAGTCGAGGAGCGCTACAAGCAAAAGCGGGGTTTGATTGATGGTCGCCGTCTGGGGTGTCAGGCGGAAATTCATGGCGATCTGATCATTGATGTCCCGCCTGAAAGTCAGGTGCACCGCCAAGTTGTGCGCAAACGCGCCGAGGCCCGCGATATCACCATGAACCCATCGGTGAAGCTGTTTTATGTCGAGGTGGATGAACCTGATATGCATATCCCATCGGGGGATATGGAACGCCTGGTCGACGCTTTGCGCCGTGATTGGGATTTGCCCGATTTGGAACCTGACTTTTCGGTTCTCAAAACGCTGCAAAAAAATCTGCGACAGGGCGAATGGAAAGTTACTTGTGCTGTGCATCTGGGTGATGATTATGTCGCCCCTCGCATTATTCATATCTGGCCCGGTTTCTATGACGGGTCGATCTACGGCATGGCGGTAGATCTTGGCTCGACCACTATCGCGGCGCATATGTGTGATCTACATACGGGCGAAGTGGTGGCGAGTGCCGGTATTATGAACCCGCAAATCCGCTTTGGCGAAGATTTGATGAGCCGGGTTTCCTATTCCATGATGAATGACAATGGTGCGGACGAAATGACACGCGCCGTGCGCGACGGAATGAATGCACTCTTTACCCAAGTCGCAGCAGAGGCAGAGGTTGATCCGGGTCTGATTGTCGATGCGGTTTTTGTTTGTAATCCTGTCATGCATCATCTGTTTTTGGGCATTGATCCGTTTGAATTGGGCCAAGCCCCCTTCGCCCTTGCGCGGCAAGAGGCGATTTCCACACGCGCGGCCAATCTTGATCTAAAACTGCATCCCGCAGCACGGGTGTATATTCTGCCCTGCATCGCAGGCCATGTTGGCGCTGATGCAGCCGCGGTCGCCTTGTCAGAGGCCCCAAATCAATCTGATGATCTGGTTCTAATCGTTGATGTCGGCACAAATGCAGAGATTATTTTGGGCAATAAGGATCGCGTCCTTGCGTGCTCCTCACCCACGGGCCCCGCGTTTGAAGGGGCGCAAATCTCCTCTGGCCAGCGCGCGGCACCCGGTGCGATTGAACATATCGAAATTGATCCGATCACGAAAGAGCCGCGCTTTCGGGTTATTGGAGTCGATCTATGGTCGGATGATGACGGCTTTGCCGAGGCAGTCGCGGCCAGCGGTGTCACAGGCATTTGTGGCTCCGGCATTATCGAAATGCTGGCGGAAATGCGTGTTGCCGGATTGCTCGATCAATCAGGTCTGATCGGCTCGCCCGAGGCGACGGGCTCAGATCGTATTTTTGCCGATGGCCGGACCTATGCCTATCTTGTCTATGACGGTAGCGAACAGGGCGGGCCAAAGGTCTCGGTCACCAATCAGGATATTCGCGCCATTCAAATGGCCAAAGCAGCGCTTTATTCGGGCGCACGATTGTTGATGGATAAGTTTGGTGTCGATACCGTCGACCGTGTGGTTCTAGCAGGCGCCTTTGGGGCGCATATCAGCCCCAAACATGCGATGATCTTGGGCATGATCCCCGATTGCGCTTTGGATATGGTGACATCTGCGGGCAATGCTGCCGGGACGGGTGCGCGTATTGCGCTTCTGAACCGCGATGCACGCGGTGATATCGAACAGGTCGTCACGGAAATCGAAAAAATCGAAACTGCAATCGAACCGCGCTTTCAAGAACATTTTGTGAATGCCAGCGCCATTCCCAACAGCGCCGATCCATTCCCGATCCTGTCTGAAATCGTCACGCTTCCAGACGTAAATTTCAATCAAGGGTCGTCGGATACAGACGGGCAGGGCGGTGGCCGCAGGCGACGTCGCCAGCGCGGTTAAATCGACAATCGGAAAAGTTGTGGTTTAGCTGTTCCAGGTCCGGATCGGCCCGCTATCAACATGCACGAAATTCGAGCGGTGATAGCGCCCAACGCCGCCAATTCTTGCGGCTTGGGCGGCTTTGGCAACCTGTCCAACAGACCGTGTTTTGATCCGAATGTCACAGGCCATGCCTTTGGTGTGATAGCTGTCCTTGGCCACACGGCGCGAGCGCGCGCGCAGCATCGCATTTGTCCGTGGGGACCGGTACGCGGATAGGGCATAGCACGCATCGTTTGTATCCAAACGCGCATGCGTGGCTGCAATCACATCGATCAGCTCTGGGCTCATTTTTACAGCCGCGTCCTCACGCCAATCGCGCATGAACCAATTAATCTCTTTCATCACCTGCTTGATATAACGCCCCTCAATCCAATAGATCGAATCCAGCGCCTCGCCTGTGCGGGTATTGCGCAAGTGAAGGCGTCGGATATTGCCCGCACCGCGAACATAACCGAAAGTTTTGGAATAAACGGGTGCTGCTGTCACCGTAGCGATTCCAGCAAAGGCCCCCAATAAGGCACGTCGATTTGTGCGATCAGGCATAATGAGCGTCATGCGTGTTTTCGTTCCCTTTTCAATGTCTCTTTCAACAAGACTTATCTACTGCCCCGGACGCAGCGTTTTTATCGAGCAAAACTTATACACAGACTGATTCGTTCGCCAAGCCTCTATTTCGAATCAGGCAAAATTTTGCTTAAATTTCATATATATGGTATGTTTTGCGCACAGGTTATCCACAGGCCTAGATAATGTTCTAATTTTGTTCTAATGTAGTTCTAAGTATTTGGTGCAAAATGAGAAAATTGTGATGTGCCTTAAGGGCACAGAGAAATTGAATTCTGTGAAGAAATTCACCAAAGTTGTCCTAAATATCAGTATACTATCAGAGTTATCACCCTGGGGGTTATGGAAATGTATTCAAGACGCGGATTTATGGCATTTGGCGCTTTGCTGGGCAGTGCTGTCACACTACCCGCCCATGCACAATCAGCCGAGGCAATTGCAGCCTATCTTAAAGGGGCCGACAAAGGCATCACGGCCTATTACAAAGCTAATGGGTTTAAGCCTATTTGGACCGGCAACAAAAATCGATCTCGGCGCACGGCATTGCTGAACGCGCTGAAGACGGCGGATGATCACGGATTGCCGCTGGGGCGCTATAAAATCGATACTTTGGCAAAAGCTTTCAAAGGTCGCGACAATAAATCCATGGGGCAGGCCGAGGTGCTGGCCAGCCAGGTGTTTGTCACCTATGCGCGTGATTTGAATTCTGGCCTGTTGCGCCCGTCGCGGGTTGATTCTGAAATTGCGATGAACCCCGGCAAAGCGTCAGCTGAATCCTTGTTGGCTGGCGTTTCCAAAGGCAATGCAAAATCTTACCTCGCCGGACTTGCTCCATCTCATCCTGATTACAAGCAGCTTGTGAATTTGAAAAAATCGCTGGCCCGCAAATCTGATAAAAGCGGCCAAGCCTTGCCAAATAAAACACTCAAACCCGGCGTTGCCAGCAACTCGGTTGTTATCCTACGCCAAAAACTCGCGGCACAGGGCTATCGCAATCTTGGCCAATCCAAAACTTACGACGCCAAACTGGTCGCCACCGTCAAAGACTTCCAAAAGAAACGCGGCCTGTCTGCGGATGGCATTGTCGGCACGGCCACAATTGATGCGCTGAACCTCGGCAATGGGGCAAAGATGCGCCATGTCCTTGCCAATTTGGAGCGCCAGCGTTGGATGAATTTCGAACGCGGCAAGCGCCATATATTTGTCAACCTGCCAGACTTCTCGGTGCAGATCGTCGACAATGGGAAACAATCTTTTTATTCACGCACCGTGATCGGTAAACGCGGAAGGGATTTCCGCAGCCCCGAATTCGTCGATAAAATGACCCATATGGTGATCAATCCGACATGGCATGTGCCGTCTTCAATCGCGCAGAAGGAATATCTGCCGATCATCAAAAATGATCCCGGCTATCTGGCGCGCAAAGGCATGCGCATGATCAATCAGGCAGGGCAGACGGTGAACCCGGCCTCGATTAACTTGGCCGCCTACGGCGAAAACAACTTCCCCTACAGCATCAAACAGCGACCCAATCCGGGCAATGCTTTGGGCAAGGTGAAGTTCATGTTCCCCAACCGGTTCAACATTTATCTGCATGACACACCTGCCAAAAGCTTGTTTGGCAAGGAGACGCGTGCCTTCAGCCATGGCTGCATTCGCGTGCACAAACCTTTTGAATTTGCCTATGCGCTGTTGTCGCGCCAATCTGGCAATCCCAAAGGATTGTTCCACGGCTATCTCGACACCGGCGCAGAGAAATATGTGAACCTCAAGGCGCATGTGCCTGTGATCATTGCCTATCAGACGGTCATTTTTGACAAAAAAGGTGGAGCAACCTTCAAAGGTGATATTTATGGGCGCGACGCGAAGATTATTCGTGCCCTGCAAAAAGCCGGGGTTGCTGTCTAGCCATTCGCAAAAAACAAGCCTAAAAGCAGCGCAAAGCGGGGCCGCACGCCCCGCCGAAGGAGCTTTTGCGTGCAAACAGTCAAAGATATTGCGGATGCATTAGGGGCCGTGTGTCAGGGCGATGGCAGCCTGAAAATCTCCGGCGTGAACGCCCCGGACCGTGCGGGGCCCTCCGAACTCGCACTAGGAATGTCCGAGGATTACGCGGACGCCCTAAAAGCCTCAAAAGCGAAGGCGGCGATTGTCTGGCCCGACGCGGATTGGGCCGCCATGGGCTTCAAGGCCGCAATCATCGCCCCACGCTCGCGCTATGCCCTCTCCGGCATCACGCATGTTTTTGAAAAAAAACCGCATATCGAGGTAGGGATTCACCCAACCGCCATTGTGTCCAAGACCGCCAAGATTGGCGCGAATGCCGCGATTGGCGCTTTTGTCGTCATCGGCGATGAAGTCGAAATCGGAAAAAATGCCCGCATTCTCAGCCATTCCAGCATCGCTGAAGGGGCAAAAATCGGCGATGATGCGCTGCTGTACCCCGGCGTGCGGATCGGGGCGCGGGTTGAAATCGGCGATGGGTTTATTTCTCAGGCGGGCACCGTTATCGGTGTTGATGGGTTTTCCTATGTCACGCCAAACCCAGGTGCCGTGGAAGAAGCCAAGGCAACCGGAAAAATCACCGAAGCCAGCCGCACAGAAGGTTTTGCACGCATCAACTCGCTGGGGACAGTTGTGATTGGCGACAATGTCGAGATGGGCGCAAATTGCGCGATTGATCGCGGTACGATTGAAAATACGACGATTGGAAATGGCACAAAGCTCGATAACCTCGTCCATATCGGCCATAATGTTACCATCGGCGAAACCTGCTTGATCTGTGGACAGGTCGGAATTGCAGGGTCAACCAAAGTTGGCGATCGTGTGGTGCTGGGTGGTCAGGTGGGATTGGCCGATCATATTACTGTCGGTTCTGACGTGATCGCAGCGGGCAAATCCGGTGTCAGCTCCAACGTGCCTTCGGGGCGCGTGATCATGGGCAGTCCCGCGATGAAAATGGACGCCAATATCGAAGCTTATAAAGCCCTTCGTCGTCTGCCGCGCACACTCGCTAAACTGCTTCAAATGGATCGCAAACTGACCGAAATGTCGGAAAAGATTGCAGATCCTGATAAGAAATAGATCCACCCATATGTCCGATCTTTCTCAAACCATCATTCAGATCGTCGCCGAACAAG
Source organism: Pseudomonadota bacterium (assembly GCA_039029215.1). Classification (GTDB taxonomy): domain Bacteria; phylum Pseudomonadota; class Alphaproteobacteria; order Rhodobacterales; family Rhodobacteraceae; genus Amylibacter. The sequence continues at coordinate 5,209 of JBCCGP010000055.1, read as the reverse complement.
CCATGCTTGAACCCGCGGATGTCACCTTGACCAGCACACTTGCGGATTTGGATATGGACAGCCTTGCGATGGTTGAGATTATCTTTGCCATTGAAGAAAAGTTCGGCATCACCATTCCGTTCAACGCCAACAATCCCGAAGATAGCGACTTCGATATCTCCTCTGTCTCCTCCATCGTATCAGCGGTCGAGGGTTTGATCAAAGACCAAGCTTAAATGAAACGGGTTGTGATCACCGGCCAAGGGACCATCAATGCGCTTGGCAAGGATGTTGCGACCACGCTGGCAGCTATGCAGGCCGGCACCTTGGGCATTTCAAATCTGGAATTTCCCAATGCAGATCGCCTGAACATCAAAATTGGTGGACAGGTCAAAACCTATGACGAAAGCACCTATTTCTCGCGCCAACAGCTTAGCCTTTATGACCGTTTTACCCAATTTGCGGTCATCGCTGCCAAAGAGGCGATTGCGCAATCGGGCCTGAATTTCGAAGACGAGCTTGCAAAATTTGCAGGCGTTGTCTTGGGCACCGCAGGTGGTGGATTGCAAACGCAAGACGAAAATTACCGCGCGGTCTATGAGGAGGGGAAAAATCGTGTGCACCCTTTCGTTGTCCCGCGCCTGATGAACAATGCCGCCGTCAGCCATGTCAGCATGCTTTATAATCTTAAGGGTCCCAGTTTCACCGTTGCTACCGCCTGTGCGTCTTCTAACCACGCGATGGGACAGGCCTTCCAACTTGTGCGCAGCGGGGCGACCAAGGTTATGGTCACGGGCGGTTCTGAATCCATGCTGTGTTTTGGCGGGATTAAAGCGTGGGAAGGTTTGCGGGTTATGTCCAACACCGGCTGTCGCCCGTTTTGCGCCACCCGCAATGGTATGGTCCAAGGTGAGGGTGCGGCGATTTTCGTTTTTGAGGACTATGAACACGCCAAAAATCGCGGCGCAGATATTTTGGCAGAGGTTTCTGGTTTCGCGATGAGCTCGGACGCCGCCGATATCGTTATGCCCAATGTCGGCGGCGCGCGGCGCGCGATTGAACACGCCATGCAAGATGCACATCTAAATCCCGAAGATGTCGGCTATATCAACGCCCATGGCACAGGCACGGCGGCAAATGACGTGGCAGAAACGGCCGCGATTAAAGACGCATTTGGCGATCACGCCGATAAGGTGATGGTCTCGTCGACCAAATCAATGCATGGGCATCTCATCGGTGGGACGGGCGCGGTTGAATTGCTTGCGATCATTTCCGCGCTCAAGGATGGGATCATCGCCCCGACAATCGGTTATGAGCAACCAGATCCAGAATGCGATCTGGATTATGTCCCAAATCAAGCACGGGACAAAAAAATAGGCGCTGCTATTAGCAACGCCTTTGCTTTTGGGGGGCTGAACGCCGTATTGGCGCTCAAATCAATTTAGATCAGCCTAAGACCCGCCAACTGACTGCCAAGCCGCCGTAAACCCATCCAGCGAAATCGTCAGCTCCAATGGCTCATTTGGTGCCAAGATAGACACCATTTTCACACCAACTTCCAAACCCGCTTTCATACTGTCAATTTGCGCGCGCGTCAGACCAAAGCGCAAAACACAGCCCGCTTGTTCGCACCACTGATAAGGATAGGTCGTCTGAGCGCCACCATCGATTTGAAAGGTCATTGGTTGTGTCAACAGCGTCCCCAATGGGGTTACCATCGTCACACCGGCAACCGCGTCTCCGCCATTTGGCAAAGGCTGCATATTAAATTCAGCAACCGGGCTGTCATCGCTATTGCGCAGCAAAACCTGCAATGTGCATTGTTCGTCTTGCTCTGGCAATTGTACGCAGCGCTGCGCCCAGGTTCCGAAGGTCTCTTTGATATAGGGTTTGTTATCTGCCTCTGCGACCGGAAAGGTTTGATCGCTCTCCGTTGTGTCACTTTCTGTTGTTTGCGCATATCCCGCGCTGGCAAAAACCGTTGTCGCCAAAACAGACGCATAAACCAATGGTAATCTTAACATGAAGGGCTCTATCCTGTTTATTTTTCGCCACCTCATAATCTGTCTCGCACGCTTTGTCAGGTCATTTTTATGTCACTGGCAGCACTTCGCTTACACCAAAAGCAAACACGAGCCCAAAGGACTCGTGTGATGCTTAAAGCACTTCTCCCTGTCGGACTTGCCGACTTATGGGCCAAACGCTATGTCAGAACCAACGCGGCGTCAATTCCGATTATTCTAGCCTCTTGCGAAATTCCGCGAATTCTCTACCTAAGTGATAACACCGATTTGGGAAGGGGAAAGCATGTCCGAAGATCTTTCGATTTTTATAGGTGGCGGTGGTACAGAATATGCAGAGCCGCAAAGCCTATTGCTGAAATATGCCAACCGCCACGGCGTGATCGCAGGTGCCACCGGGACGGGCAAAACCGTCTCGCTTCAAATTCTGGCTGAAAGCTTTTCGACCCAAGGCGTGCCCGTATTTCTGGCCGACGTGAAGGGTGATCTGTCAGGTCTCGCGAAATCAGGAACCCCAGATTTCAAATACCACGATGCCTTTATGAAACGCGCCACCCAGATCAAATTCGATGATTATGGCTATGACAAATTTCCGGTCGTGTTTTGGGATATGTTTGGTCAGCAGGGTCATCCGATCCGCACGACGATCTCTGAAATGGGCCCCTTGCTTTTGTCGCGCCTGCTGGAGCTGACAGATGCCCAAGAGGGTGTGATGAATATTGCCTTTCGTGTTGCGGATGAACAAGACCTTGCGCTGATTGATCTCAAAGACCTGCGCGCCATGCTGGTCTGGTTGGGTGAAAATTCCAAAGAGGTCAGCCTTGAATATGGCAATGTCTCAACCGCCTCAATCGGTGCGATCCAACGCGCCTTGCTTGTCCTTGAAAACCAAGGTGCGGCGCATTTCTTCGGTGCACCTGCGCTGAATCTCGAAGATATGATTTCGACAACCCCGGGCGGGCAGGGCCGCATCAACGTTTTGGCCGCTGACAAGCTGATGCAATCCCCACGCCTGTATGCGACTTTCTTGCTGTGGATGCTGTCCGAACTGTTTGAGAATATGCCAGAGGTCGGCGATCCCGATAAACCGAAATTCGTGTTTTTCTTTGACGAGGCGCATCTGCTCTTTGATGACGCGCCCAAAGCGCTGATTGACAAGGTCGAACAGGTCGCACGCCTGATCCGCTCCAAAGGCATCGGGGTTTATTTTGTCACCCAAAACCCCGCAGATATCCCCGAGGATATTTTGGGTCAAATGGGCAACCGCATCCAACATGCGCTGCGCGCCTTCACACCCAAAGATCAAAAAGCATTGAAACTCGCGGCAGAAAATTTCCGTGCGAACGAGGCTTTCGATACAGCTGACACAATTATCGAACTTGGTGTGGGCGAGGCCTTGGTCTCGTCACTGGTCAAAAAAGGTATGCCCAGCGTGGTCGAACGCACATTGATCCGGCCCCCCAGCTCGCAGCTTGGCCCGATCACCAAAGAGGAGCGCGCTGCTGTGATCAACGGCTCGCATCTGGCGGGCGTCTATGAAGCCGAACAAGACCCCGAAAGCGCCTTCGAGATCCTATCGAAACGCGCAGATGCCGCGGCCGAGGAAGCCGCGAAGGTGGAACGGGCAGAGGCCCAAGCAAAAGAAAACGAGGCGCTCTTCAAAAAAGCGCGCAAATATGACGGCTACTCGCGATCAACGTCACGCAGCAGTTCCTCGCGCAGCGATTCCATCGGCAAAACACTGGCCAAAACCATGATCAAACAGCTTGGCACACGAAATGGACAGAAGCTTATTCGGGGTGTCTTGGGCACGATTTTTTCCGGGCGGTGATCGAAGCCCAATCACCGCTGCATGATGGGTGCTCTGCACCCATCATTCAACGTCCAACCTCTTTAAATAAGAGGGGTCAGATCGCGGCAACATTCATTAACATATACCAACATTTCTAAGTCAGCACCCCAGACATGAAACGAAATCCGTAGGGTGCGCATTCATCGCGCACCTAAGCGAACGAGACTTACGTGGCGCATTGCGACCATCTATCAAATTAGGTGCATGCTGCCGTAGCAAGGATGGGTGCTGCGCACCCATCGTCCAACCTCTTTAATTTGCTATTCTAACCCAACTTCAGATCATTTCAAAACCTCCGCGCCCGACTCAAGCCACATCGCAAATGCCGCCTCATCCACTTGATCAGACGCCAAATCCTCCATCATTTTCGCACCCTCTACGGCATTTGGGCGAAACTCATATCCATTCACGAGCAGGAAGGTCAGCGCTGTTACAAATGCGGTGCGCTTGTTGCCGTCGACAAAAGCATGCGCTTTCGCAATCCCATGTGCATAATTTGCGGCCAGTTCGAATACGCGGGGTTTTCCATAATGCGCAAGATTTTGGGGACGGTTTAATGCGGACTCAAGCAACCCCAAATCGCGCAACCCGGACGCGCCGCCATGTCGGCTGATCTGTCGGTCATGAATGGTTATAACGATCTCAATCTCGACCCATTTCATGCGGGTCATGCCAGTCGTTGCAACAGGTCGTGATTCTCATCCATGACCTGTTCCGCGGCCTCAAGCATCTCCGCTGTATCTGGATCAGAGGCCACCAAACGCAACGATCCATCATCCCCGCGTACAAGGAAAATCTCATCGCCGATTTTACGATCCAAAAGTGTCAGCGCTTCGGGGCTCAATGTAATCCCAGCGCTATTGCCAACTTTGCGAATTTTAACAGAAATCATGGTTGCCTCCATCGAATAATACATATGTATTACATCAAGTTAAACAAAACAAGGTTTCAAAATTATCCATTTTTTTCAGATATTTAAGGACGTGTCCAACCTTGGACACGCTCTCACAGGGGTCTGATTTTCAGCTTCGTAATCCGATTTCCCTCGCGCCCAGCAATCTCAAACCGGAACCCATGGAAGCTAAAAACTTGCCCCACGGTCGGGATCAACTGCGCCTCATGGATCACCAGCCCAGCAATCGTATTGGCCTCCTCATCCGGCAAGCTCCAATCATTCTGGCGGTTCACGTCCCGAATGGTTGCGGCGCCATCGATCTCAAAATTCCCTTGGGCATCGCGCGCATCATGCTTCTCTTCTTCCTCGTCATATTCATCCGTAATCTCACCCACGATTTCTTCCAAGATATCTTCCAGCGTGATCAACCCTTGCAGCGCCCCATATTCATCCACCACCAGC
>JBCCGP010000054.1:0-20421 GCA_039029215.1 Pseudomonadota bacterium | reverse complement strand
GCGCCGTCAAATCCGCCGCGAAGCACTTCACAAGCGCCCGAATTTGGGGCTCTGAAATCCGTGAACGGCGCGAGTACTTATTTTTCATGTCTTTTCATAGCTTTATGACCAAAATTAGTCACTCAGCTAGGCAAGACCCTTATTCTATTATCGAAATAAATAGCGCGTATGTGACTACAGTTCTTCAATTTGGAAGATAATATGGATTCTTTGGGTCTGCGTTTATTCGTCAAAGCGGTAGAGCAGCGCAATATCAGTGCGGCAGGAGATGCCTGGACTGGCAGGTGAGCTAAATCTCTTAATGATCTTGGTCTGCAACGTGGTAAGAATTTCCGGGCCTTTTTCGGTTCGTCTTAATAAGAAAATTTAGTAAGTGCATTTTGCGCAATTTAGGGATAGTAGCTTCTGGAATTTTTTTGGAAATGCTGATTATTAAATTCTTGGGAGTGAATTATGAAACGGGTGTATTCAGATCAACTTGCTGATGTTCAAAAATATCTGGGCTATTCAAATCGGCGCAGTAATTTTGCCGAATTCCAGAAAATAGTAAAAACCGAAATACTGAGAAATTTGGAAACTCCTTCTCATTTTTCGTTGGTCTCAGAGATTTTTTCAAGAGAAGAAAAAAATCCTAGTGTGCCAATTAAATCGGATCAAAAAATTGCTCTGAAATTATATAAATGGTCAAAGGGAAAGTCAAAAAAAGAACGACCTAAACCAAGCGATATCCATGATATTGCTGGTGTCACAGTTGTGTGTAATTACCCATCAGACACTGATGAAGTTGCGGAGCTGTTAAAAGATAAATTCCGATCAAATCTTTTAGGAATCTCAAAAGTCACATTTCGAGATCCGAACACTACAAAGGGATATAGAGCTTACCATGCCATAGCTACGGGTAAAGGTAAATTTAATGGAATTACGTGTGAGATTCAGATTAAAACGTCGCTAACCATGAGTTGGGGCGCAAAGACGCACGACCTGACATACAAGCCCCTTGGCGAAATTGACCATAGGCTGAACCTATATATGGAAAAGCTGACGAATGTAGCTTTGATTCTTGATGAGCAGAGTGAAATTTTAAAGAGCCTTATCTTCGAAGCTTGGCAAATGGATGAAGAAAGACGTGATGCGGCGAGATTGGAGTTGATCCTTGGCGTTAAAACATCTGGCGCTCAACAAGTGGACGAATTGGTAGAGCTGATTTCAACTCAAAGTACCGAGCTCTCAGTTTCTAGTTTAGCTGATAATATTCATGATGAAATACTTCAAAAAATAGAAGATTGTAAGAATGACATGGGGTGCTCCAAGGATCTTTGTAGGGTTGCGGTGTTATATGCATTGTCAAGAAAATTTGGTGATCGAAACGATTGGGCAATCGAACAAATTGATCATTGGCATGACTTTGTTGAGGGAGACGAGGATCTCGAGAATGAGGTTCTGAGTTTTCGATCAATCGCAAGCATGGTTCTTGGTGAATATGAAGAGGCTATTGAAACGGGTAGGGAAGTTCTGTCGCGGGCGGAGAAAAAGGGTGACGGTTCATTGGCCAAGGCTAATTTGGCTTACTTTTTGTCTGAAGCGTTCTTTCACAGGGCATTTGATGAATCATCCGGAGCGGGAGAGTTGGTAACAGAAGTAACTGACGATTGTGCTGCCGAAAGTCTTTCTTTTTTAGATGAAATCGATGTCGATCAAATAAAAGATGAAGCAAAACGATTCAGAGTTGAAGATACAATCGGAGCAGTGCTGATTACATGCTCTCAAGAGGAAGAGCATATACGACGGGGATTGGAAATTTGTAAGGCTGCATTGAGCCGAGCCGTGGGAACAGAATGGGAAGAAGCATCGAAGGTTTTCTTCTCACTTCATGAAAAAAGGGCTTTCAGGCGTTTGATAGCATTTAAATGATGGTTTGGAGCCGCGAAAGCGGCTCCAAACACAAAATGTCACAAGCCTACTGGATAGTGAAACATTTGTACCTCATTTAAAATGCGGAATATACCGCTGATTAAAATGCCCTAACAGTTAGGACTTACCGTCAGTTAGAGCTCTAAGGACACTATAGCAATGGGGAATTTAGATTCCCACAAGAAGTTGAATTTTTGTATGTGCTTAGTTTTAAAATTGAATAAATGCCGAGTACGTTGAACTAATTTGAAAATTAGAACGCGTTGCATGATATAATAAACCCACTTTTTCTAAGTAAGTATATTTTGCTTCTATATGTGTTTACACTTTACAATCTTGACTCGCCCCATCCTCAACCCTATATCCCGCCCATTAGCACTCTTAGGAGGTGAGTGCTAACGTTCCAAAACCTCCTGATTTTGAACAGTAAAACGGAGAGATCCAAGATGGCATTTACACCTTTGCACGACCGTGTATTGGTTCGTCGTATTGAAAGCGACGAGAAAACCGCTGGCGGTTTGATCATTCCTGATAGCGCAAAAGAAAAACCAGCTGAGGGCGAAGTGATCGCCGTTGGTGGTGGTGCGCGTAAGGATAATGGCGACCTGATCCCAATGGACGTCAAAGCAGGCGACAAGATCCTGTTTGGCAAATGGTCTGGTACGGAAGTTTCTATCGACGGCGAAGAGCTGTTGATCATGAAAGAATCCGACATCCTCGGCCTACTTTAATTCAGCATAATTAGGAGAAGCTAATAATGGCTGCAAAAGACGTAAAATTCGGCACTGATGCACGTAATCAGATGCTTGATGGCGTGAACATTCTGGCAGATGCCGTAAAAGTCACGCTTGGCCCTAAGGGGCGTAATGTGGTTCTCGACAAAGCGTTCGGCGCACCACGGATTACCAAAGACGGTGTTTCTGTTGCAAAAGAGATCGAGCTTGAAGGCAAGTTCGAGAACATGGGCGCACAGATGGTCAAGGAAGTTGCTTCCAAGACAAATGACACGGCTGGTGACGGCACAACGACTGCAACAGTTTTGGCCCAAGCGATTGTGCGCGAAGGTCTGAAATCCGTTGCGGCGGGCATGAACCCGATGGATCTAAAGCGCGGTATTGATAATGCTGTGGCTTCTGTCGTTGAAGCGATCCAGAAAATGGCGCGTGAAGTGAAAGACAGTGCAGAAGTGGCACAGGTCGGCACAATCTCTGCCAATGGTGAAGCGGCAATTGGCGACCAAATCGCAGATGCGATGCAAAAGGTTGGCAATGAAGGCGTGATCACTGTTGAAGAAAACAAAGGTCTAGAAACAGAAACTGATGTTGTGGAAGGGATGCAGTTTGACCGCGGTTACTTGTCACCTTATTTCGTGACAAACCCAGACAAGATGACATCAGAGCTAGAAGATTGCATGATCCTTCTTCACGAGAAGAAGCTGTCATCGCTTCAGCCGATGGTGCCTTTGTTGGAAACTGTGATCCAGTCCGGCAAGCCGCTTTTGATCATCGCAGAAGATGTTGAAGGCGAAGCGCTAGCGACGCTTGTGGTGAACAAACTACGTGGTGGTTTGAAAATCGCAGCTGTGAAAGCCCCTGGTTTTGGTGACCGTCGTAAAGCCATGTTGCAGGACATCGCGATCTTGACGGGTGGTCAGGTGATTTCTGAAGATCTTGGCATGAAGCTTGAAAACGTGACGATGGATATGCTTGGCACGTCTAAGAAAGTTTCTATCACCAAAGATGAAACGACTATCGTTGATGGCTCTGGTGAGAAAGCTGAAATCGAAGCACGCGTTGCTCAGATTAAACAGCAGATCGAAGAAACATCTTCTGATTACGACCGTGAGAAGCTTCAGGAACGTCTTGCCAAATTGGCAGGCGGTGTTGCAGTGATCCGCGTTGGCGGTGCGACCGAGGTTGAAGTGAAAGAGCGTAAAGACCGCGTTGATGACGCGTTAAACGCGACCCGTGCGGCCGTGCAAGAAGGTGTTGTCGTTGGTGGCGGTGTCTCGCTTGTGCAAGCGGTCAAAGGTCTTGATAAAGTCAAAGGCGAAAATTCGGACCAAGAAGCTGGTGTTGCAATTGTACGCCGCGCGCTCGAAGCGCCGCTTCGCCAGATTGCGGAAAACGCAGGTGTTGATGGTGCGGTTGTGGCCGGCAAGGTTCGCGAAAGCTCTGACGCTGCATTTGGTTTCAATGCGCAGACAGAAGAATATGGTGACATGTTCAGCTTCGGCGTGATTGATCCAGCGAAAGTTGTGCGCACCGCGTTAGAAGACGCAGCCTCTGTTGCGGGTCTGTTGATTACAACAGAAGCAATGGTTGCCGAGAAGCCTGCCAAAGAAGGCGCTGCCGGTGGCGGTATGCCTGACATGGGCGGAATGGGCGGCATGGGCGGCATGATGTAATCAACGCCTGTGGCGTTGATCCACCCCGTGGCTAAGGCCATCTGGCCTTAGCTTGAGGGGATGTCCAAACGTTAGAAATTTAAGAAAGTCCCGCCGCGCGCGGGGCTTTTTATTGCGACACCATGACAATGCTGTCTCAGCAGTGGCCTAATTCACTGGCCGCCCCTTCAAATCAATATCCCCCATCAAAACCCAAAACACATGCGAAACACGTTTTTCCCGCGTTGCGTCCGTTTTGGCTGTGGCCACCATATGCGCAAGCGCGCGTTGCTTGCCGGGTGTTTGCTGATCCCAGAGCACTTTCATATCAGGGTCATATGAGAGTGCAGTTTCGAGATAAGCCGGAACATCGACAGCGTTTGGATCGTCCAACCGAAAGGCAGCTAGGACTGTATCTCCTCGCAATTTCTTTAGGGTTTTGAGCAATTTTTTTGACAACAGGATGTAGTAGCTGCCACGTACTGGCATCAACGCCGCTTTGAGAGGTGCAGTGTCTATTTCGGCGATAATGCGAAGTCTTGGTGACTGGTCGAATGGCAGGCATTTGACGATCTCGTCCGGCACCCAAATGACTGTATAGTCATATTTATCCGAACCTACGTTATGGGCGGTGATTTCCGCTTCAAAGCGATAGGGAAAGAAATCCATTCCCCTGAAATAGCGGAGGTTACAAAATCGGCAAGCGGGTTGGATTACGGCACCAACGAAATGTGGTGTTGCCGAAACCTGAAAGCAAAGTACCTATATTGACTAGAAATGGCCTCGTCATGCGCGGCCTTTTTTCTTATTTAAAGGCATCATGTCCCAACCCAGTGATATACAAAAAGTATGCCCGATTGTTATGCGTGGTGATCGCAGGAACAGATCGGTCTTGGCATTTGTGCATCCGCTTGCCGGTAAGCAGCTTGTTAAAGGCACAATAGAAGCCGGGGAAACGCCGCATAATGCAGCAAAAAGAGAGTTATACGAGGAAAGCGGTTTGAAGACATCTAAAGCGATGCGCTTTCTTGGTGTTCAACCAATCGGATTAGAAAGAATACCGTGGCATTTTTTCAGCTACCAGGCAGATGCTTTGCCCAAGACATGGCACCATCAAACACTTGATGATCATGGGCATGTGTTTTCGTTTTTCTGGCATCCTTTGAGTGCCAAGCTTGATGGCGGCTGGCATCAAGATTTCCATGAGGCTATGGATTTTGTGGGTCGTCATATTTGAAGTGAAACTTGGACGTGAGCCATGAAAACCCTGTCTTGGCTTTAGGTTAAAAGGAATTTCGGTGCCATAGTGAGTCACTTCAAAAGTCATGCGCAAAGATGATGAGCAGGTCAACGAGCGGCTCCATCTAAAACAGGAGGCTATCATGGCAAAGCGCATTAAATTCGAAGATCGTCCCTCCTTTCGAGGTCGTTTTTAAACACCGGAGGTCTTTCCCCTCGGAGACGCGGGTGAAGTCTGGAATACGCAAGGTGCGTGGGCGATGTGGAGCTGATCGAAAAGCTGGGTCGCAATTATCCGTGTCCTGGTGGATCAGGTCGAAAATTCAAATCATGTTGCATGAATTCGGGAACACATGATGGGGCGGAAAGCCATTATTATTTTAGAGATCGCGATTTGTAGAAGTAAGCCCGAAGATTTTGGGTTTGACCCCGGCGCATTTAGAAAGCCCCGCTTCGCGGGGTTTTTTATCCGATCATATTCGAAAACCGGTAAACAAGTTTCCTTGTTTATGGGTTTACAGGTTTTCTAAAAATCCGCGCTGCGAATACTCGAAAACTTTGCGCAAGAAACGGGTCGTCTGTTTCGGTTTGCTCAGCTACAGCGGGCGCAATGATGGAGGAGGCCGATGGATTTTCAAATACACGCTTTAGATGAAGCCCCGTTTAAGCCGCTCTTTGCACTATCTGACGCGGCGCTTGCTGCACAAAATGCGCGGCGGATGGTTGTCACCGAAAAACCTGGAACGCCCTGCCGTGTGAGCATGCAAGATGCCGATGTGGGCGAGAGGGTTCTTCTGTTGAATTATACGCATTTGCCTGCGGATAGTCCTTATCGCGCGACCCATGCAATCTTTGTGCGTGAAGGCGCGACGCAAGCGCAGATCACTGTTAATAGCGTTCCCGAAGTATTGAGGTCTCGTTTGCTCTCGTTGCGGGCATTTGATGACCAAGATATGATGATTGATGCCGATGTGATGGAAGGCGCAGAGATTGCACCGGCGCTCAAAGACGCATTTGAGCGTCCAGAGATTGCATATATTCACCTGCATAATGCGCGACCGGGATGTTTTGCCGCGTTGGTCACGCGAGCATCTTAGATTTGATTTGTCGGAACACCGGCCACAAATTCCACCGTGTTTCCCTCTGGGTCTTCGATAAAAACACCCCGCCAACCAATCCAATCGAAATCTTCGGTGCGGTGGGGGATACTTTGTGCATCTAAGAAATCGCTTAGATTGTCTTGGTCGGCATACTCCACAGTAAGGGCGAGATGATGCAGGGAAGAATGCGCACCGGTTGCGGGTGGGGTCATTGTTGTGGGATGCCCTCGATTGGTGCCAGCGCTTTTATCAAACAAGGCCAAGATGCACGTATGCCCGCCATGGCCTTGGGCGATGCGAAAGAACACAATACCGCTTGTTTCTGAGAAGTCTTCTAAAACTTCCAAACCCACAATATCACGGTAGAAATCGCGCATTTTTTTGATGTGTTCGCAGCGAATGGCAATTTCGCCCAAAGCATGAATTTTGGTAGGGTTAGGCATTGAGACCGCCTTTCTGGCGCTTAGGCTGTCATTTGCACTCTGTTTTTACAAGACTTCGTATTTGGACTTGCTAGAAGAGGCGTATGAAACATGGTTTGCGATTTGAGAATATGCGTCTGTTTGATGGGACGGGCTGGTGCGATGATGCGCTTTGCGTCAACGAAGGTCTAATCGTGGATTACGCCAAGCGTGGGGTGGATTTGAACGCCTTTCGCATTGCACCTGGCATCATCGACCTTCACGGCGATGGGTTTGAGCGCCATGTTGCGCCACGGCGCGGTGTTGTCAAAGATCTCGACCAAGCGCTTTACGCCGTGGATGCGGAGCTGGCGGCAAATGGGATTACCACCGCTTATCTGGCGCAATTTTGGTCTTGGGAAGGTGGCCAACGGGCGCCCGATTTTGCCAAAGCCTTGGCAAAATCCCTGCGCCTTGCGCGCCATAACCTGCGCACAGATATGCGATTGCAGCTTCGGGTCGAGACGCATTTGGTGGACGACTATCAAGCGATTTTGGATTTTGTTGCGGCCGAAGATATCCAATATGTCGTCTTGAATGATCATTTGCCGCACGCAGCCTTGAGGGCAGGAAAACGCCCAGCCCGATTGACGGGGCAAGCGTTGAAAAGCCATCGCGCGCCCGAGGCGCATTTGGCGCTGATGCAAGCCTTGCATGCGCAGGGCGCAGAGGTTGCGGCGGCCCTGCCAGATTTTGTTGCGGCTTTGAAACAGATGGGGTGCCACATCGGCAGCCATGATGATATGAGCGCGAAAGACCGCACGGACCACCGCGAAATAGGCGCGGAGATTGCTGAATTTCCCATGGGGGATGCAGCAGTCATAGCGGCACGCGCAAGCAAGGATCCGGTGATTTTTGGGGCGCCAAATGTGATCCGAGGGGGCAGCCATGATGGGCGTTTGGCGGTCGCTGATTATCTGCAAGCTGGTGATGTGCTGGTTTCTGATTATCACTATCCCGCGCAGAAACAGGCCGCATTGATCGCCGCGCGCGATTTGGGTTTTGAGGCGGCTTGGGATATGATTGCGGCCAATCCTGCGCGTGTCATTGGGTTGCAAGATCGCGGGCACTTAGCACCCGGCCAACGCGCTGATCTTTGCTTTCTCGACACGGAAGATCGCGTTGTTGGGACGATGGTTGCGGGCAAATGGAGCTATCTATCAGGTGCGCTGGCAGAGAAAATGATCGGAGCAGCAGATGTATAAAACACAAATTACACCTTTCATAAATTGTGCGGATCTGACACGCGCCATTGCCTTTTATGAAGAGTATTTGGAATTTGAATGCACCTTCCAAATGGAGGGTTATGCATTTTTGCGCAGCGAGGCTGTGGCGATTCGCTTGCTGGAAACCGATTGTGATCTAAGCATCGAAGAGCGTGAGCAGATGATCTATATCGATGTGAATGGGATTGATGCGCTTTATGAAAAACTGCGCGCGAAATTGGAGGAGTTGCCCGACGGGCGGCAGCGCGCGCCCTTTGACCAAGACTATGGCCAGCGCGAATTTCATGTCAAAGACGAGGATTGCACACTGATCCTATTTGGCGAAGCAATCGGTTAAATGGTGATTTACGTCACTTTCTGATCACGATCGGACACCTAGAGAGAGTAGATGTTTTTAAGTGCCCTAATTGCCAGCCTATGTCTTGCCAGCCCCGTTGCGGCGGATTGTGTTGTGTTGTTGCATGGGCTTGCGCGCAGTGCAGCCTCGATGGGCAGTCTTGAAAAGACGTTTCGCAAAGCGGGCTATCAAACGGTGGCAATTGACTATCCAAGCCGCCGTAAAACCCTGCCGGAGCTTGCCCGGTTTGTAATGGCAGAAATTCCCCAAAACTGTCGCGCAGCGCCAAATGTCCATTTTGTGACCCATTCAATGGGCGGGATTTTGCTGCGCTATGCCGCGGCACGGCTCCCTGATCATCTGCCGCGTAATATGGGCCGCACCGTGATGCTGGGCCCGCCCAATCAGGGAAGTGAGATTGTGGATCATTTGGGCGCGTCCCTTTGGTTTCAGCGCAGCAACGGCCCGGCAGGTGGCGCATTGGATACAGGCGCTGCCAGTTGGCCGAAGCAATTGGGGGCGTATCCGCATGCGCTGGGGGTCATTGCCGGTAACCAATCGATTGAGCCTTATTGGTCCGTTCTGATCGCGGGGCCAGATGATGGCAAAGTCTCGGTCGCCAGCACAAAACTTGATGGCATGGATGATCATAGCGGGCTGCCCGTGACGCATACCTTTATGATGTATAATCCAGAGGTGAAGCGCCAAGCAGTGTATTTTCTGCGCCATGGGCGGTTTGAAAGCGCGGACGCATCCTGACTTTCTGATCTATACGTGCCTTGCGCTGGGCTGCGTTTCAGGCTTTTGTCGCGGGCATGCGTATCTTTGTTTTAACCACACTTGCCATGATCGCGTTTGCTGCGAATTCGGTATTAAATCGTGCCGTGCTTGCGGATGGATTAATTGATCCGCTGGGTTTCGCCGCAATCCGAATTGCGGCGGGTGCGGCTGTGTTGGCACTGGCACTTTATCTCAAAGAGCGGCGTTTGGCCTTGCGCCCCCATCAAATTTTGGCGCCCATTGGCTTGGGTGTGTATATGATCGCGTTTTCACTTGCCTATCTGGCGTTAGACGCGGGGCTGGGCGCATTGTTACTGTTTGGCACGGTTCAGCTTGCGATGTTTGGGGCCAGTGTTCTGCGCGGCAATCGACCGCTTTTGGCAGAGGTTCTGGGCTCCGCAATTGCATTTGGTGGGTTGGTTTATCTTTTGGCACCAAGCCTTGGGGGCGGCCCAGTTTGGCCTGCATTTGCGATGATTTTGGCAGGCCTTGGCTGGGCTGGGTTCACACTTGCGGGTCGGACCGCACCGCATCCCTTGCCGGCAAGTGCAGCGAGTTTTTTGGTCTTGGTGCCAATCGCTGTGTTAGCATGGGTGCTGTTTGGCGAATTGCGTGTCAGTGTTTTTGGGTTCGCTTTGGCGATCTTGTCGGGTGCCGTGACATCTGGTGTGGGGTATTTGATCTGGTATGCGGTATTGCCGCATCTGGCTGTGCCCACAGCCGCGCTGGTGCAACTGACCGTACCAGTGATCGCGATATTGGGCGGGGTTTTGTTGCTGGCCGAGGCGTTGACGATGCAGATCGCGATTGCCTGCGCTTTGGTTGTCGCTGGTGTCGCGTTGGGGGTGGAGGCGCGACGACGGGCGCCGGATTAAGCCGAAATGCGACCGTGTGGAGAAAATCCTTGAGTTTGCGCGACTTTCGCTCATACTGAGAGAAGGATTAATCAAGGAGGATCTACGATGAGAATCCTATTTGCAGTTGCAACCCTTGCCTTCGCACCAGCCGCATTTGCTGGCGACGGATGCCAATATGGCCATGGTGCCAAGCAACAACAAGCCATGACATGCGCACCGGGGTCCGTGTTGGACACAGAAACGGGGCTATGTGTGAAAGTCTCTAGCTAAGTCGCAAGACCTTAAACCAGAAACATCAATACAGGGTTGCAGCCTTTGGCTTAATGGGATGTTGGTTCCCTAATGATAACGTGAAAGCGCCTTCGCTTTAAGCGGTTCATTTTCTGCTTTTACTTGGGTGCTTTGGCATTGGGTGTCGCCAAGGCCCGTTTTTCTTTTAACAATCATCATAGTATTTTAGGGCTGCGCTGGCGCTGTTGGGGTGGGCGGTCACGATCTTCCCAAGAGTCCAGAAAATCGGTTTTGTGAATAACAAGAAAACCGGTTAACCGGATATCAAGAAAACCGGTTTACAAGGTTTCTTACCAACAAAAACTGGAAATCCAAATCATGCCGCTTTCACCCGCATCTGCAACCATGTTTAAGGGCCTGTCCCACCCCGCCGGATCAAACTTCTCACGCTCTTATTGGCTGCAAAAACCCCGCCAAATATTTCGCAGCTCAAACACGCAGCAAGGCTTAATAGCCAAGCGATCAGCCATCATTTACGCCTTATGCAGCGCGCTGGGTTAATCGTCAAAAAGCGCACGCCGCACGAAACCAAGATCATTCTGCGCACCCATGCGCTGATTGACCTATTGGAACGTTGCCAGTTTGAATGCGAAGGCGATATGCGCAAAGTCGCATGACCATCAGGCCAAAATGATCCCAACCCGGTACGGTCAACGCGCTGATCTTGGGTCAGCCTGATCTCGCACCCAAAATACGATTGAAATGCCCCATCTTACGGCCCGGTTTGGCGTCTGCTTTGCCATAAAGATGTAAACCGATTGAACTATCCGCACTTAGGCGATCGACATCCAAGACCGCGTCGCCCAACAGGTTCTCCATCACCACGTCTGAATGCCGCGCGCCATCGCCCAAGGGCCAACCTGCCACAGCGCGAATATGCTGCTCGAACTGATCAATCACACAGCCATTTTGCGTCCAATGGCCGGAATTATGCACACGCGGTGCGATTTCATTCACGATCAAACCCTCTGGTGTCACAAAAAACTCGACCCCGATCACGCCGACATAATCCAGCGCGTTTAAGATTTTTCCAGCTGCTAGAATTGCATCTTGTTTCACGCTTGCGGGGACTTGGGCAGGGACCGATGTTGTGTGCAGAATGCCATTTTGATGTATGTTTTCGCCTGGATCGAAACAGACGACTTGGCCAGACATACTGCGCGCACCAATGACAGAAATTTCGCAAGAGAAATCAACGAACCCCTCCAAAACGCAAGGGGTGTTGCCCAACGTGTCCCATGAGGTCACAGCATCATCCGCCGCGCGCAACCGCGCCTGGCCTTTGCCATCATAACCGAAGCGGCGGGTTTTCAGGATCGAGGGTGCGCCAATGCGCCCAACAGCGCTTGCCAAATCATCTGCTGTTTCCACATTGGCATAAGGCGCGCAGGTCAGGCCGATATCGCTTAGAAAATCCTTCTCAACGATCCGGTCTTGGCTGGTGGCAAGCGCGTTTCGGGCGGGCAAAACCATGCGGTGGCGTTCCAATAGATCAAGCGCATCGGTGGGGATGTTCTCGAATTCATAGGTGATCACATCCACACTATCTGCAAATTTTCTTAACGCCGCATGATCGTCGTAATCGGCTTGAAAATGATAATTTGCAACATGGCTGGCGGGGCAATCGCCACCGGGCTCAAAAACACAGACCTTAAAGCCCAATCGTGATGCTGCAACCGCCAGCATGCGGCCCAATTGGCCACCGCCCAGAATGCCAATGACCGCACCTTGGGCCAAGGGCTTAGTCATCGCGGGGCTCATCTGGGATTGCGGCGCTTAAATCCGACCGCCATGCATCTAGGCGCGCGGCAATGCCCGCATCCCCATTTGCCAAGATGGCCGCGGCCATCAGACCCGCATTTGCGGCACCCGCTGCACCAATCGCCATTGTTCCGACTGGAAAGCCCTTGGGCATTTGAACAATTGAATACAGGCTATCAACGCCCGAGAGGGCCTTCGTTTGCACGGGCACACCCAGAACGGGCACACGGGTTTTCGAGGCCATCATACCGGGCAAATGTGCAGCTCCACCAGCGCCTGCGATAATCACCTTCAGTCCGCGATCCACGGCAGATTTGCCATAGTCCCACAGCCGATCCGGTGTGCGATGCGCCGAGACGATTTTCTTCTCATAAGCGATGTCAAGTGCATCCAGCGTTGATGCGGCTTCTTTCATCGTGGCCCAATCCGATTGAGAGCCCATGATAATGCCAACCTCTATTTTAGCCATGATCCTTGTCCATCGCGCAGGTCTAAAAATGCCTCTTAGCCAATCTGGCGGGCTTAGGCAATAATATCGGGCAGCAATTGATTCTCGATGCGTTGAATTTCATCTTTGAGGGCCAGTTTTTGGCGCTTGAGGCGCTGCAATTGCAACGCATCGCGCCCCGCCGTGGTTTCAAGGGCCACAATGGCGTCATCTAAATCGCGATGTTCCTCGCGCTTTTGGGCCAATTTTATGCGCAATGCGGCCAGTTTTTCGACGTCACCCATATATCGCCCTGAAATTGAAGGTTATAAACACCAGCTTTAACGGATTGGTGTATCCTTTTCATCTAAAATTACTTGTTAATCGTTGAAAGAATACCCATATTAGTGTCGGTCGCCAAATTGGGGCCAAAACGAAGTCGCTTTTGAAAGGGCTTGGACCTATGACAAAAATATCTTTTGCCTCGCACCCGTTCTTACTGGGCTTTGAGCAATTGGACCGTTTGGTGGAGCGCACCGCCAAATCCTCTGATGGATACCCCCCCTATAATATCGAGCAAAAATCCGAACATGCGTATCGGATCACACTCGCCGTTGCGGGCTTTGCGGATGAGGATCTGTCAATTACGCTAGAGGACAGCCAATTGGTGATCCGTGGCCGTCAAAAGGATGACAGCGAGGGCCGGGCCTATTTGCATCGCGGCATTGCGGCACGCCAATTCCAGCGCAGCTTTGTTCTGGCCGATGGGGTTGAAGTGGCTGGTGCAGATTTGGAAAATGGGCTGTTGCATGTGGATTTGCAACGTGCGGTGCCCGAGACAATCGTTCAGAAAATCGAAATCAAAAAGAAATAAGCAGGCAGTTATGGCAAAATTATACGAACGTTTGGGCCTTCCGAGCAATATTGTTTATCTCAAAGAGGTCAAAATCAGCGATCTGCCCGAAGATGTGCAGGGCGAATTAGATGCGTCCAAGCCTGTTTTTGGCGTGTTCGACGAAGAGGGCAGCCAAATCGCCTTGGTCGATGATGTGTTTTTCGCACGCGAAATGGCAAAAGAGCACAGTTTCAATCTGCAAACGCTGCACTAAGGCCTTTCCCGAAACGCAATAGAGCGACATATGTGATGTCGTAAATGCGCTAGGCATGTGCCCAAGCGCTGTACCATCTTTCCCAAGCGAAAGACCTGAAACCTGAAACACCGGTACCCTGTCTCAGCCTTCGGCTGAACGGGATTTTGGTGGCACGATGATTCACGTTAAAGGTCTTTTGCTTTAAAAAGGGAGATGGCTATGAACCCGGCTGCGTTTATCAACCTAAAAGACTATCCAATCCATATTGCTGGTGCCGCGCGCGATCGTGTGATCGCCGATGTGCGGGCCGATTTGGCCAAGGATGGCTGTGCGGTCATAAAAGGATTTCTGACGCCTGCGGGCGTGGCTGCATTGCGTGTAGAGGCTGATAGCGTATCCGATAAGGGGCATCGGTCTTTTGGACGCACAAATGCGTATTTTACGGCGGACGATCCTGGATTGGCCAAAGATGACCCGCGCCGACAGTTTTTTGAGCGGTCGAATAATTTCATCGCGGCGGATCATTTTAAAAAATCAGGGGCGCTGCGGTCCATCCATGATTTCGACGGGTTTGATGCATTCATTCAAGCCTGTTTGCAGGAAGAAAAATTCCATCGCTATGCCGATCCATTGGCCGATGTCATCATCAACATGGCCGAGGAAGGGAACGGGTTTCCTTGGCATTTCGATACCAATAATTTCACCGTGACTTTGGCCATTCAGAACGCCGAAGAGGGTGGCGCATTTGAATATGCCCCTAATATCCGCAAAGGGTCAGAGAATTTTGAAGCCGTCAAATCGGTCTTAAATGAAACCTCGGATCAAGTGACGTCGCTCGTGCTTGAACCGGGCGATTTGCAGCTTTTTCGTGGCCGCTATTCGCTGCACCGTGTGGCACCCCTCAAAGGCAAGCGCCCGCGTTATGTGGCAATTTTTTCATATGTCGAAGAGCCTGATATGGTTGCCGCGCCAGAGCGCGTGAAGCAACTTTATGGCCGCGTGTTGCCCATCCATTACCAACGCGCAGGCCTGCGCGCGGATGCCTATTTGGATTAAAGAGCTTCGAAAACCTGACGCTGTTATAAAAGGTATTCAACCGTAGGGTGCGTGCTGTGAGTGCACCACAGCTTGGATGGTCTGACATATACAAAATGGAAGCCCTAAATTGAAATAACCTATATATTTCAATGCGTTAAGGTCATGTCCAACCTTGGACATTTAGCTTATGCCTTGATCAGCCCCATGCTTTCCAGTTTCAAAACCACCTGATGGGCGCAGTTATCAACCTCGACATTCTCTGTCTCTAGCCGCAATTCAGGGTTCTCAGGGACGTCATAGGGATCGGAAATCCCGGTGAACTCCTTGATCTTGCCTGCGCGTGCCAGTTTATAAAGCCCCTTACGGTCGCGGCGTTCGCATTCTTCGATACTGGTCGCCACATGAACCTCCACAAAGGCCCCATATGCTTCAATATCTTCGCGAACCGCGCGGCGCGTGGTTGCATAGGGTGCGATAGGCGCACAGATTGCGATACCACCATTTTTGGTGATCTCAGAGGCGACATAGCCGATGCGCCGAATATTCAGATCACGATGTTCTTTGGAAAAGCCCAGTTCCGAGGACAGGTTTTTGCGCACCACATCGCCGTCCAGCAATGTCACAGGCCGCCCACCCATTTCCATCAACTTAACCATCAAAGCATTTGCAACCGTAGATTTGCCCGAGCCTGAAAAGCCGGTGAAGAACACAGTAAACCCTTGTTTTGCGCGCGGTGGGCGCGAGCGGCGCAGTTCTGTGACCACTTCTGGAAACGAAAACCATTCTGGAATGTCGATGCCCTCGGCCAATCGGCGGCGCAATTCTGTGCCAGAGATATTCAGGATTGTGACCTTGTCTTTATCCGCAATCTCGTCATTCGGCTCATATTGCGCGCGTTCTTGGACATAGACCATATGTTTGAAATCAACCATTTCGATGCCGATTTCATCTGCATGTTTTGCAAAAAGCTCTTGCGCATCATAGGGACCGTAAAAGTCCTCGCCCGCGGAGTTGCTGCCAGGGCCAGCATGATCGCGCCCGATGATCATATGGGTGCAGCCATGGTTTTTACGAATCAACCCATGCCAAACCGCCTCGCGTGGACCGGCCATGCGCATGGCAAGGTTCAGCAGACTGAGCGTTGTTGTGGCGGATGGGTATTTATCCAGGACAGCCTCGTAACAGCGCACGCGTGTAAAATGGTCGATATCGCCCGGCTTCGTCAGGCCAACCACAGGGTGGATCAACAGATTTGCTTGTGCCTCTTTCGCTGCACGGAAAGTCAGTTCCTGATGCGCGCGGTGCAGCGGGTTGCGGGTTTGGAACGCCACCACACGGCGCCACCCCAATTTGCGAAAATAGCTGCGCAATTCGTTGGGCGTGTCACGACGTCCGCGGAAGTCGTAATGCACAGGCGGTTGGATCCCAGTGATCTTGCCGCCCATATAAACCGGGCCTGCGGTGTTATGTAGATAGTTCACAGCCGGATGGGCTTGGTCATCCGCGCCAAAGACGTTTTCCGCCTCTTTGGCTTTGTCAGGCGTATAGATATCGCCGATGTCTAGCGTTGCCAAAATGACGCCCTCTTGATCGCGAAGTGCGATTTTATCAGCAGATTTATACGTATCGGCAAAATCTTGACTGACATCCAAGGTGATCGGCATCGGCCACAAACTGCCATCGGCAAGGCGCATATCTTCAACGACGCTGTTGTAATCCGCTTCGTTTAGAAAACCTTTGAGCGGATAAAAGCCGCCATTCATCAAAAGCTCCAAATCACAGATCTGACGCGGTGTGAGATCCCAAGACGGCAATTCAGCGGCCTCTGTTTTCAAACCCTCAGCTGCGTCAAAGGGCGCGTAGAGTTCGGGAACGGGAAGAAGGTTTTCAGCAGTCATTTTAGGAGCCTTTTGAACAATCAGGCGTCAGATACAAGAATTCGCGTTATTTGCAAGCTTAAGAGGTGGAATAGGTAAAACTTCCTTAACGAAGCTGCAGGTGCAGAATTATTTCGCGACCCATCCGCCATCGATGGACAGATTTGCCCCTGTTATCGCTTTGGCTGCGTGTGAGCAAAGGAAAACGGCCATCGCACCGATATCTTCGGTTGCGACAAATTCTTTGGTCGGTTGTGGGGCAAGCATAACATCGCGGATCACCTCCGCCTCGGTGATGCCGCGGATGCGTGCGGTATCTGGAATTTGCGCCTCGACCAACGGCGTTTTGACATAACCGGGCGAGATCGCGTTGACGGTGATCCCTAGTTCTGCGACCTCCAACGCCACCGATTTCGTCAAACCCGCGATCCCATGTTTGGCCGCGACATAAGCAGATTTGAAGGGTGAAGCGACAAGGCTATGGGCGCTTGCGATATTGATCACGCGGCCCCAGCCCGCTTTTTTCATCGCAGGCATCGCGGCCTTGGTACAGTGGAAAGCAGAGCTGAGATTTATCGCGATGATGGCGTCCCAACTTTCTGCCGGGAAATCCTCGATCGGTGCGACATGTTGAATGCCGGCGTTGTTGATCAGAATATCGATTTGGCCAAGGTCTTCGAATATCGCCTCGATTTCCGTGGCTTTGGACATATCAGCGGCCGCGTAGCTGGCTTTGCTGATCGCGTTGAGTGTTTCAAGTTGGGCTTCAATTTCTGCTTGGTCGCCAAAGCCGTTAATCACAACCTCTGCACCCGCTTTAGCAAGGCTTCCCGCGATTGCCTTGCCGATTCCGCTGGTCGAACCTGATATGAATGCACGCTTTCCGGTTAGCATGGGTGAGCTTTCTTTTGCTTGAAGTGCTGTATAAAGGGATTGTGACTTTAGCGATATCATAAAATATGGTTCGGTGGGCTTATGCGACATATCTTGATTTTCCTTCTGTGCCTAGCTGGGGTCGCCCAAGCCCAAAGGCTAAACACCGATTTGCAAACCGTTGAAATTGTGACCAAGGCGGAGGATTTAAATGTCCCCTGGGCTGTTGCGATTATCAGCGATACTGAATTTTTGGTGACCGAACGGGATGGGCAATTACTGTATTTCAAGGACGGGCAACGCCAATCGGTCAAAGGTGTCCCCAAGGTTTGGGCAAATGGGCAGGGCGGCTTGCTGGATGTGGTCTTGGCGCGCGATTTTGCGCGCAGCCGCGATATTTTTCTGACCTATTCAGAGCCTCAACGGGGCCGTGCTGGAACTGCGCTTGGCGTGGCGAAACTATCGGCTGATGGATCGCAGCTACAAGGATTCACGCGCTTGTTTACACAATCCCAAAAGGGACGCGGCGGGCGCCATTTTGGCAGTCGTGTTGTCGAAGCGGGGAACGGAGATTTATTTTTGACTATCGGCGATCGTGGCCAGCCGGAGACGGCGCAAGACCCGGATCTGACAAATGGGAAAGTCATTCGGGTCACCCGAAACGGCAAATGGCAGGTGCATTCGACCGGACACCGCAATCCGCAAGGGGCTGATTTAGATTGGAATGGTGAGATTTGGACAGTTGAGCATGGACCCAAAGGCGGTGACGAGGTCAACAAACCGAAATTTGGATTGAACTATGGTTGGCCGGTGATTTCCTATGGCGTCAATTACAATGGCACGCGCGTTGGGATCGGCACCGAAGCACCGGGTTTGGAGCAACCGATGCATTATTGGGACCCCTCGATTGCGCCATCAGGTATGATGATCTATTCGGGTAAGCTTTTCAAAGACTGGGAGCATGATATTTTTATTGGGTCTTTGAAATTCGATATGATCTCTCGATTGACGATGGAGCTTGATGAGGTCACCGAACGCGAGCGGTTGTTTGAGGGGCGTTTTGGGCGCATTCGAGATATTCGCGAGGCGCCCGATGGGACGATTTGGTTCCTGTCTGTGGGGGACGACGCGCTGTATCAAATGAAACCGGGATAGATTGGGTTTGGGCGGATTTGAGGGGTTTAACGAAGGTTAACTCAAAATCAGAAAATGCATTTTCTCATTTTCAAATTAACCTTTTGGAAATAAATCCGATCACATTTCCTGCGACCACGCACTCACATCCGAAACATCATCCGCAAACATTTCAGCCGAATCGTATTTTGTGCTAACTTAGGAAAATGCGCTTCCTCTGCTGTCTCATCTTCATGCTCTCAACGACGCTTCCTGCACTGGCAGAACGCCTCCCAAGCCATTGTTTAGCCTTCGCAGAGCGAGACACAGGTCCGCCCGTGCAATATGCGTCGCTCGGCTTGAATGAAAACGAGGTTGGTTTGCGCTATATCGGCCATTCCATGTATGAAATTTCCAGCCATGGTGGCTTGCGGATCGTCACCGACTACAATGGCGGCGTCGGTTTTACACCTGACGTGGTGACGATGAACCATGCGCATGCGTCGCATTGGACGCCATCGCCCGATCCCAACATCACACATATCCTGCAAGGTTGGGGCCAGAATGGCGAGCCAGCGGATTATGAAATTGATTTGGGCGAGGTTTTGGTGCGCAATGTCACATCTGATATCCGCTCGCCCTTTTCGGGATTTGAACCAGATGGGAACTCGATCTTCATTTTTGAAATGGCGGGGCTGTGCATCGGTCATTTGGGGCATTTGCATCAGGAGCTGTCGGATGAACAATATGCTCGCATTGGGCGTTTGGATGTTGTGATGGCCAATGTTGATGGCGGTGTGTCTTTGAATACAGAAACGATGACGCGGGTCCTAAAGCGCCTGCGTGCATCTGTTGTTCTGCCGATGCATTGGTGGGGTCGGTTCACGTTGAATGAATTCCTGGAAGGTATGTCAGATGGGTTCGTGATTGAGGAGCGTACAGACGATACATTGGTCATGTCGCTTGATTTGCTGCCGCGCGTGCCAACAATTTATGTGCTGCAACCGCAACTTCCGCCAGAGGATTATGAGTAAGGCCGGTAACGCATAATTAATATGCTGGTGATGCGCGGCATCACTCCTTAGACAGAACGCCATGACCGATCAGCTTTCGCTTTTCCAATCTGAATTTGGACCTGATACCGCCGAAATCGCGGGACCTGCTTATTTGGAAGAACCGCGCGGGCGCTATCAAAGCGGCAGTCGCGTTTTACTGCGCCCAAAGACGACCGCAGAGGTGGCGCGGATCGTTCGGTTTTGCGCAGAACGCGGAATTGGGATTGTTCCTTATAGTGGTGGCACAGGTCTTGTCGGCGGACAGGTTGCCGAAGGTGGGGATATGATTTTGCTGTCGCTGGAACGGATGACGGCGCTGCGCGGGATATGGCCCGAGGAGATGGTTATGACGGTCGAGGCCGGCATGGTGCTTGCCGATGTTCAAGCCAAGGCCGATGCTGCTGGGCGCCTGTTTCCGTTGTCATTGGCCGCCGAGGGGTCTGCGCGGATTGGTGGAAATTTGGCGACAAATGCGGGCGGGACACAAGTGCTGCGCTATGGCAATGCGCGCGATTTGTGTTTGGGCGTTGAGGCGGTTTTGCCGAATGGCGAGATTTTTAATGGGCTTAGCCGATTGCGCAAAGACAATACTGGATAT
>JBCCGP010000053.1:0-20522 GCA_039029215.1 Pseudomonadota bacterium | reverse complement strand
GGCGAGTACACTTATATAGAAGTCGAAGGAAGTGAGTCGGAAAACTCGACATATCGGATGATAAACCAACCCACAGACACTGATGGATTAATTGAAACAAATGATTCAAATCTTCCACAGGAGAATATTCTATGGAGTTATTATGGTTGTATGTTTTTGTTGAACTTTCTACAAAACGGAGTATTATCATCTCTGGGCGCCTTTATTTATGGTCCGTATGGAGATCTTGCATATCATTTAGGTAAGTGACAATTGTTAATTCCATTTTAAAATATGCTGTAAAAACCATTTTTCTCAGACAATTTCAAAAACTAAATCAAAAATGCATTTTCGAAAATAACCATTTTCTTGATCTTCACATTCAAAATGCAAAGAAAATAAATTTATTCAAAATGTGCAAAGGTGCGTGCCACATCGCGCAACACATCTGCCTTGATCCCGCAAATTTCTTCCATTTTTTCAGGTGTGAAATCAGCCAGATGTGCTTTTTGCGCCTCCCAATTCTCGGTCATCGCTTGGATATATTGCGCGTCATAAAGCTCTTCGGTCACGATCACATTCATGATCGCATTCAACATCGAGACATCAGCGCCCGGACGGAATTGCAACATATGCGAGGCATGGCGTTTGAGCGCCTGACCGCGTGGATCCATCACAATCAACTTGCCGCCGCGTTTGGCGAATTGCTTGAAATATGTTGCCGCAACAGGGTGGTTCTCAATCGGATTGGCCCCGATCACAATCGCCACATCGGCATTCTCGATCTCATTGAAGGTCGCGGTGACAGCACCCGAGCCGACATTTTCCATCAAGGCCGCAACAGACGATGCGTGGCACAGCCGCGTACAATGATCGACATTATTATGCCCAAATCCCTGACGGATGAATTTCTGAAACAGATAAGCTTCCTCGTTGGTGCATTTGGCAGAGCCAAAACCCGCCACTTCGCGCCCGCGACCCTTTAGACCATTTGCAGCGACATCCAGTGCTTCCTCCCAAGACGCCTCGCGAAAATGCGTCAACGGATTGGACGGATCAACATTCAAACCTTTCGGTGCGCCTTCTTTGCGGATCAAAGGTTTGGTCAAACGATGCGCGTGATCGATATAATCAAAGCCAAACCGTCCTTTGACGCATAAACGATTTTCATTCGCGGGCCCATCAATCCCGTCGACCCATTTCACCTTATTGTCTTTGACCTTCAGGCGGATCTGACAGCCGACACCGCAGAAGGGACAAACCGATTTCACCTCGCGGTCGTAATCCTGGCTGTCACCCACCTGATCGGCATCCACCCCAGAACTTGGCATCAAGGCCCCTGTCGGGCAGGCTTGCACACATTCGCCGCAGGCCACACAGGTTGACGCCCCCATCGGGTCATCAATATCAAAAACGATCTTTGCATCATGTCCGCGCCCGGACATGCCGATCACGTCATTGACCTGCACCTCACGACAGGCGCGCACGCATAGCCCACATTGAATACAGGCATCCAAATTAACCGACATCGCAACATGGCTGTCATCCAAGAGTGGCACGCGGGCCTCTTCAAGCTTGGGAAAGCGGCTTTCGCTGAGGTCATTGGCAGCGGCCATATCCCAAAGATGGCTCGATTTGTCATGCGCCTGATCTTGGTCTGGCTGATCGGCCAACAGCAATTCCATCACCATTTTGCGCGCCTGTTTGGCGCGCGCATTGTCTGAGGTGACAACCATGCCTTCGGTCGGGGTGCGAATGCAGGATGCCGCAAGCGTTCTTTCGCCCTCAATCTCAACCATACAGGCCCGGCAATTCCCATCCGGGCGATAGCCTTTCTCGCCAGAATGACACAGATGCGGGATTTTAATGCCGCGCCCATGCGCGACCTCCCAAATCGTCTCGCCCGCTTGGGCCGTGACCTCTTTCCCATCCAGCGTGAATGTGATTGTCTCGTTCATCTGCGATGCCTTTTATCTATTGGGCGTGTTAAACCATAGACGCTTGATCAAATTAAGGAAAGAACCGACATTGAAACATAATTTTTCGCCGCTTTTTCTTCACCGCCTAGGGTGCTATCGGTACGCCTGCAAGAAAACCGTCATACAGGTCTCTAATTTATGAAAGAAATCACCATTATTCGGCATGGACAGGCCAATGTCGGCGCGATGAACGAGGCGGAATATGATCGGCTGTCCGATTTGGGCCATCAACAAGCGGCGTGGTCGGGCGAGTATTTTGAAAATGCTGGCAAAACCGATCTGATTATTTCAGGCACAATGCGCCGGCAACGCGAGACCGCTGAAGGATCAAATTATGCCAGCCTAGACCATGGTACAGATGCGCGGTTTAACGAAATGCCGTATTTTGAATTGGCCCATGCAGTCTGTGAAGATTACGGGGCAACATTCCCAAAGACCAATTTGGAATTTCCGAATTTTATCCGCCAAATCATGCTTCATTGGGATGATATGGCAAAAAGACATGGGTTTGAAAGTTTCGGGGATTTTAAGGCCCGCGTCACAGCGGGTTTGCTTGACGCAAGCGATGCGGATGAACATGTTTTGGTTGTCTACTCGGGCGGGGTGATCGCAACATTGGCAATTGCAGCACTTGATTTGCCTGTGGAATTGGGATGGCGGATGTTTACCGGCATTGCCCATACCTCGCAGCATCGGTTTTGGATCAGCGATGATGGCCAGTTAAATTTGATGCAATATGGCGCTGTGCCCCATTTGGACAGGCCAGATCGGCGCGATAAGATTACTTATGTCTAAGGGATTGCGCGCGTTCCGCGCGCGATAGGCTCGACCTCCTCGGAGAGGTGTGCATCCGCGCACCCCGCCTCGTCGGTCGATGGGACACGCTCTATCTAAAGCGCAAAATCGCGTCGCAGAATGCGGCACGCATTTGCGACGTTATCGCGTAAACCAAAAGAGCTTTGCTCTTTTGGGTTTCCTTTTCCTCACTCTTTCGCACCAAAGATGCGAAAGAAAAGCGGGGCAGGCAGGAAATTTCCACCACGAAACAGCCAGCTAAACGGTCGTGGGAAGTTAGATTGGAACCGATTGGATTTCATATCCTCGATCACCTCTTGGGCGGCTTGTTCCGGCGTCATAATAAACGGCATCGCAAAATCGTTTTTATCGGTCAAACGGGTCTTGATAAAACCCGGATTGATCAATTGCACTTTCACATTCGTCCGGTGCAGATCGGCCTGAATATTCTCTGCCAGATGCATCACGCCTGCTTTTGATGCGCCATATCCAATCGCCCCGCGCAAGCCCCGAAACCCAGACAGCGATCCAATAACAACAATATGCCCCTGATCGCGCGCTGCGAAATCGCGCACAACAGGTCCCAAACAGCGTGCTGCACCGGTGAAATTCGTCTCGATCATCACCTCGACCGCCTCTTGGTCCCACGCGCCTGCCGCCATCGGCCAATAGGTTCCAGCGGCATAGATCACGCCATCCAAAACACCAGCATCTTTTACCGCCTGCGCCACTGCCGCCTTGTCAGTCACATCAAAGGGCAGCGCGCGTGCGGTTGCAGGCAGTTGTAGCAACAAATCACGCAAACGCGCTTCATTGCGCGCGCTTACAATCATCTCTGCGCCTTCACGGGCCAGCCCGACAGACAAAGCGCGCCCTAAACCTTCGGACGCGCCTATCACCCAGTATTTCTTGTGGGCAAAACTCATTTTTTGCGGATTGTGGCGACAATCTCTGCCAATTTGATGCCAAATTTACGGAATTGAGAGCGATTGATAATCGTGCCGTTTTCCAACTGATACATCCAATCGGTACCATTCAGCACATGCCCGCCAGAGCTTTCGGGCAAGCGCAGCTTATATTTCAGCTCCACCGCCGAGCCCATTTGCCGCCCATAAGATGTGCCAATAATGTCAGGGGCGGTTGCTTCAAATGACCCGTCATCCGAAGTCACGCGAAACGCCCAGCGCCGATCTTGGATCGAGCCATTATCGTATTTAAACTTTTCAGTCATAAACCCATTTGTGCCTTCCCAGCCTGCATGCAGATCGGCAACAAATCGGCTGGTCACGCGACCCAAGGGACCATAAACCACGCCCTCGCAAATCATATCGCCTTGAAGTGCTTTGCGGATGTCGATGGGTTGTCCTTGATCTCGATAATGCTCGACCCGCTGGGATATAAAGCCCATGCGACGATTAAGCATCCAAAACAAAAACAGCATAAGTGCCATACCCAAAAGGAGGGAAATCGGGGATAAGCTCATAAGGTGTTCTCCTCAAATTGTGTTGTTAGAACCAGGCCAACGGCCACGAATTTTAAGACGCATGGCAGCCCCGCATAAAGCAGCGACAAAACCCACAGCGCTTGTGCATCATTTTGGGCACCGACCTGAAAGCCTGCCCATTCTAGGCTGGGCAAAACAATCGCGGCGGCCAATGCCAACATAAATTTAGCGCAGAAATTCCAAAGACCAAATCCGCGCCCGCCAGCAGCAGAGCTTGCTTTCAACTGACGCGCAAAGGCTGCGGGCAATAGTGTCATATCGGCCCCCAATGCCGCGCCAGAGGCAAAACAGACGACGGCAAACAGCACCAGATCGCCCGTGCCCAATGTTAATGCAAAGCCGAAGGTGACAATTGCCAAAACCATACCCGCCAGAATGCTCCGCTTCACCCCGTAGCGTGTTGCGCATCGGCTCCAAAACGGGACGGAGACGGCTGCGGCCAAGAAAAACAGCAACAGAAACGGGCCTGCTGACAGTGCGGCGCCCAACCGGTATTCCACAAAAAACAAAAACAGATTTGACGTTACCGCCACAGGGGCTGCGTTCAAAAGCGCAATGAACAACAATCGGCGCAGCGATGGATCAGAAAGGATGCGCACCCCCGGCCCAGTTATGCGTTGCACCTCCACCCATTCGCCGCGCATCATCCAGGCTGCAATCGCAACGAAAATGACGAAGGTCAGCGCGAAAGCGGTCATCGGGCGTACCATATCCATGCTTGCGAATATCGTTGGCAAAACCGCCGCAATGCACACACCGACCAAGGCACCCGCCTCGCGCCACCCGGCGACTTGGATATGCCCATCTTTTCCAAGTGCTTCAGCTTTTGCGATCCCTTGCGAATAAAACAGGATTGTCAGCGTTGAATAGGCCGAGAAAAGCAAGATCATCGAGATCACAAACCACAATTGCGGATTGCTGGATGCGTCATAGACGAACAACATGATCATCGCGCCCGCAATCACAGCAGCGGCACCAAATCCAATCATACCGCGATATTTTCCCGCGCGATCAATCCAAGCCCCAATCAGCGGGTCTTGCAAAAAATCCAACCCCCGCAGCAGCAGCAAAATGATCCCAATTGCGGTTAGACTTAGCCCATATTCATCAACAAAAAATTTCGGCGCATGCAGGTAAAGCGGCAATCCAGCAAAGGCCAAAGCGCCCGCAAACAGGCCATATCTATAAAGGCCCGTTTGCATTATCTTGAAATCTCTTCAACGGGTGGCAAGGGGCGTGGCCGAAAGACGGCACCTTTGATTTTCAATTTTATCGCTTGCCAATGGATCAATGCCAGCACGCGGATTGATCCAAAGGGACGCTTGATGGCCGCCACCAAGATGGACCGATTGCTCAGCGGCTGACGATCACCAACATAGGTCGCGATCAGCCCCTTATTACCGTTGAGATAATCAATCCAAATCTCAACGGATTTGTCCGAAATGTGAAAGCGGAATTTATAGTGCCCCGCCACATCCTGAAACGGCGAGACATGGAAAATCTTCTCTGCTTCCAAAACGTCATCGCGGTCTATCGGGGATTTATCATCGTTAAAGCACAAATACGAATGCCGATCACCAAAGGTATTGTTGACCTCTGCAATGACCAAACCCAGCGCATCATCACTATCATAGATCAACCAGAAACTGACGGGATTAAACACATGGCCCCAAATACGCGGCTGCGCCAGCAACTCGATACGACCCTCTAATAGATGCGCAAACCCGTGATTACGCAGGACGCCGCGCACCCATTCCACGCCAATCCCATTGCCACGAATGCCACCGTGATCACGATCAAAAAGGGCAGCAAGATTGAACCGATTGCGCGAAAACAGGCTCGGCCCTCGATCTTTTGAAAAATCGGTCAGAACATAATCCACACCGTAGCGAAAGGCGTTTTTTACCGCCCCTTTGCGCCCGTGATAAGTATGCCCGTGAATATGATCGAGAGTCATGCCCAAACCGCTTGCTTTTGAAACGCATCGGCCACCTCTACGCCAGAGGCATAGCCATCTTCGTGAAACCCATTGCGCAGATAGGCACCACAGAACCACGTGTTGCGCGTGCCTTGAAGCGCCTTGATTCTGGTCTGCGCCGTCATCGCAGCCTTGTCGAAAACTGGATGCATGAATTCTTTCTGATCATAAATTAATTCCTCGCGGATCGGACGGTTGGGATTAAGCGATTGGAATATCGGATCACTTTCCGGGATCGTTTGCAGCTTATTCATCCAATAGGTCACGCCCACGGGTTCCGTCAGCGGGGTTTCATCGGCCACGTAATTCCATGCCGACCAAACGCGTTTGCGCTTTGGCATCACGCTGGGATCGGCATGTAATACAGCTTGGTTCGGTTGATATTTAATCGCCCCAAGCAGCACTTTTTCATCCACAGATGGGTCTTCCATAAGCCCAAGCGCCTGATCGGAATGGCACGCAAACACAACATCATCAAAATGCTGCCAATCCCCTCGGTCCAAGCGCACCTCGACGCCAAGCTCTGTCCGTCGAACGCCCGACACT
Organism: Pseudomonadota bacterium; assembly: GCA_039029215.1. Lineage (GTDB taxonomy): Bacteria > Pseudomonadota > Alphaproteobacteria > Rhodobacterales > Rhodobacteraceae > Amylibacter. The sequence continues at coordinate 13,741 of JBCCGP010000053.1, read as the reverse complement.
TGTGCACCCCGATGAAGGGTCACGTCCTGCGCCCGAAGCGCGGCTTCTAATCGGCTGACATATTCAATCGATCCGCCATCGACCGTGTACCATTGCAAATGCTCTTTATGGCTGAGCAATCCATGATTTTTGAAAAACCGCATCAACGCATCGGCGGGAAAATCCAACATCTTATCCAAAGAGGTCGACCAAATCGCGCCCGCAAAAGGCAGAATATAATAATCGCGATGCCAATCCCCGGTGCCAAGTTCGGACAGCAGCTCGCGCAAAGTTTTCTCCGACCCTTTTACCAACGCGCCCGATTTTTGATTGAACTTCAAAATGTCCAACAGCAGCCGATAGAAATTTACGCGACATAGGTTCGTGCGTTGACCAAACATCGTATTCACAGTGTTCAGGGAATATTCCAACGTGCCTTTCTTGACAGACACACCAAAGCTCATATCGCTTTTCTTAACAGGCACATCCAAACGCGCGAACATCGCCGTCAGATGCGGATAATTGCGATAATTATATACGATAAAACCGGTATCAACGGGCTGGTTTGCATGTTTACCCGCAATCACTGTGCGGGCATGCCCCCCCAATCGATTGCCCGCCTCAAACAAGGTCACATGATGGTCTTTGCTCAGATGCTCCGCTGCTGACAGGCCAGAGACCCCGCCCCCAATGATGGCAACTTTTTTGGGTGCTGCTAAACCGAATTCAAATGGCATGTGGGTCTGTTCCTTTGTATTTGAAGCTGATACGAATGGGAAACGCCAGCGGATCAGTTTTGTTTCTATCTTGCATCATGCGTCTTTAAAGCTTCGCTTTAGCATTGCACAACACGGCCTAAAAATTTTGATCCAATCCCGACACCAAACCGTATCAACACCATGGAAGTCGCAGAAATCGTGCAAGCGGACCACTTTCAAACCCGCCTCCCGCGTGCTACTCTTGGAAAGGTTTCAACCAGGAGAGCAAGCTTGGACGGCGTGGACAAACCGCTTGCATATCACGCAGAGCTCCTATTGGCGGTGCGCGATGCACAAGACAAATCCGCATTTGCGGAACTGTTTGAGCATTTCGCACCCCGGGTGAAAAGTTTTTTGATGAAAGGAGGCGCGGATATCGGCCAAGCCGAAGAATGCGCCCAAGAAGTGATGGTCACAGTGTGGCAAAAAGCGCATCTTTACGATCCCATGCGGGCAACAGCGTCCACATGGATCTTTACGATTGCACGCAACAAACGCATTGACGCTTTGCGCAAGCAAAACCGGCCAGAACCCCAAGATTTATACTGGATGGAAGACAGCGAACCAGACACAGCAGAGATTGTCGGACTTCAGCAAGAAGCCGATAAACTTGCCAAAGCGGTCGAGGATCTTCCTAAGAAACAACGCGATATGATCAAACGTGCATTCTACGGCGAATTAACGCATCAGGAAATTGCCGAAGAAACGGGCTTGCCCCTTGGCACGATCAAAAGTCGCATTAGATGGGCGCTAGAGAAATTGCGCCATGGGATGGCATAAGATGAACGTCGAAGTAACACATAACGCAAATGATCAATTGTTGATGGGATATGCCGCAGGTATCCTACCAGAGGCGTTTGATTTGGTCATGGCCTCGCATATTGCGATATCAGACGAGGCACGCGCACGGTTTCAAAGTTTTGAAGCGGTCGGTGGCGCTGTTTTAGATAAGGCCCCCGTGGCTGAAATGGCCCCGTCCGCGCTAGATGCGGTCTTGGCCCGCCTTGATGCGCCGACTGAAAAGCCAGTTGACCCAGCACCAAGATTAGAAGGTGTGTTCCCCAAAGCGTTGCAAGATTATGTTGGCGGCGATGCAGACGCCGTGAAATGGCGTCCGATCGGTATGGGCGTGAAGCAATGCGTTTTGCCGACCCAAGGCGATGCGACAGCGCGTTTGTTGTACATCCCCGCAGGTGCCGCCGTGCCCGATCACGGTCACCAAGGCACGGAATTAACACTGGTGTTGCAAGGCGCCTTTAGTGACGAGGTCGATCGTTTTGCCCGGGGCGATTTAGAGATTGCGACCGAGGATTTAGAACATACACCGGTCGCGGATATGGGCGAAGATTGTATCTGCCTGGCCGCCACGGACGCACCTTTGAAATTCAAGTCATTGCTGCCCCGGATCATGCAGCCGTTCTTGAAAATCTAATCCGCGCAGCCGCAGAACTCTCAAGATCTTCGCATCAATTATCATGCTGCTTTTATCTGACAGGTAAACCAATAACCTAGTTTATTGGTTTAGCATTCACAGTATTTTAACCAAAACCTATGGCGTTTTAAGCGAATTTTTCAATCGGTTAGCGCCGAAAGTTCAAGAAACTTTCCGCAGCCGATCCCCCTTCGAAATCACGCCGTCTTGATGAACCGAACATAAAATCCCGCGTAGGCGCAATCTCACGTGGTTCTCTTGGCGCACCCAATCCAAGGCATCCGCGCCGTAGCGTGTTTTCCATTTCACACAGGCATCATTCCATTTCTCCGACACCCGCAAAACCGCGCCACCTGCCTGAAGCAACGTGCCAGCGGGAAGGTTTTCTTCGGTCATATCCATATCCACAATAAATGTATCGCCGGGATGAACGCCGCCCTCCTCTTCGGGTCGCCACACCAAATCTAAAATGCGCTTTGGCAGGATTGATACTTGGATCTGTGGATCACCCGAACCATCGGGAAGTTTTAGCCAAGGTGCCTTGCTCCAGCGGCAATTTTCTACACCGCCCGCCCGCGTAACAGACAATTGGTCGACGAAAGCGCGTTCGCCATAGTCAGGCCGGTAGCAGAGTTGTTGGATTTCGGCATCGTCTTTCGGTGCCTGCAAAATCAGCGGCAGCGCAGCGTTAAGGATCGCCCGTTCTGGTGTCATTTTTTGTCCCACATACCGCGCAGTCTTTATCCCTCTTCAAAGAAATTCTGCGCCAATCCCCAGATAAACTGTCGTAGATCAGCATAAGGTCAACAAGATTTTTACCTGAACCGGTAATATATTTAAGACATTCCAAACTCATGACAGAACCAATGACACCCGGTAAGGCACCCACCACACCCGCTTCGGCGCAATTTGGCGCCAATCCTGCCTTGGGCTGGTCTGGGAAGAGGCAATTAAAGCAACCGCCTTGCGTTGCGTCAAAAACGCTGACCTGCCCTTCCCATTGGGTGAGCGCCCCAAAAATCATTGGCTTGCCTAAGGCCACGCAGGTTCGATTGGTAAGCTGACGGGTTTCAAAACTGTCAGAAGTATCAAGGACAATATCATAGTCTGCGACCAAATCGGCGGCGATCTCTGCCGTAAATTTCCGATGGTAGGGGCGGAACTCTACAAAGGGGTTTTGCGCCTTCACAACTTGCTCTGCCGCAAAAACTTTGGGCATATCCAGATGCGCCTCTGTATACATCACCTGGCGCTGTAGATTGGACAGGCTGACGGCATCATCATCAATCACACCGATCCGCCCAACACCCGCAGCCGCCAAATAAGAGATTACGGGACAGCCCAAGCCACCTGCGCCAATCACCAAAACCCGTGCGCGCTTGAGCTTTTTCTGTCCCTGACCGCCCCATTCACGCAAGACGATGTGACGGGCATAGCGTTCTAATTCAGTGGGGCTTAGGTCTTCTGATTTTTGCGCGGGTTCGATCTTATGTTTCGCTTTCGCTGCACGGCGCAAAACCCTGATATAAAGAAATAAACCCGCTAGCAGTCCAATAAAGGCCAGCGTCTCAAAAGAGATAAACCGTTCGATAAACACACCCAACTTAGCCCCGTCCGGTGGACCCAAACCCACCATCCCCGCGCAGGGTTGCATCCAAATCATCGACCAGCGCAAACTTTGCTTGGCTGACAGGTGCGATCACCATCTGTGCGATCCGCATCCCATGTGTGATTTGAAAATCCGCGTCGCCGTGATTGATCACGATAATACCAACTGGACCACGATAATCCGCGTCAATCGTTCCCGGACTGTTGACCAGTGATATCCCATCCTTTAGCGCCAAGCCGGAACGCGGTCTAATCTGTGCCTCAAACCCCTTTGGCAGTGCCATGCGAAGCCCCGTGGGCACCAAAGCCCGCACGCCCGGTTTCAACATGATGCCGGTGTCACGTTCCGCAGACGCAAAATTTGCCCGCAGGTCCACACCCGCCGCCTCTGCGCTTTCATAACTTGGCAAATCAAGGGATTGATCCGCGTCATCCGTCCAACACAGCGCAACAGAGACGCTCACGACAACGCATCCGCAATCTTGGTTGCCAGTTGTGCACCAACGGCTGTTTTGGACATGCGTGGCCAATCTTCTGATCCGCCTTCATGGATAAAGAGAATGTCATTCTCGCTACCACCCATGATGCCCGTGCCCTCGGATACGTCATTGGCCAAGATCCAATCACAGCCTTTGCGCTTGCGCTTCGCTTCGGCATGTTTGGCGACATCATTTGTTTCAGCTGCGAAACCGATCACCAGTTCAGGTCGATCTTTTTTCAAACCTGATACGGTCGCCAGAATGTCTGGGTTTTCCGCAAATTCTAGATCGGGCAGTCCATCCTTGGTTTTTTTCAACTTGGCATCAGATGCATTTTTCACATGCCAATCGGCCACCGCAGCCGCGCAAATCACGGCATCTGCGGGCAATGCACCCATGACGGCCATTTCCATTTGTTGCGCAGTCTCGACCGCAATCACGTTTGCCCCTTCCGGCGGTTCTACCTTTGCTGGGCCAGTCACAAAACTGACCCGCGCGCCCATGCCCAAAAGCGCATTTGCAATTGCAACACCTTGTTGTCCGGAAGATCGATTGGCGATATAACGCACGGGATCAATGGGCTCATGCGTCGGGCCAGATGTGACAATGATGTGTTTCCCCGCCAGCGGACCTTGCAGCAAAATATCATGTGCGGCATCCGCGATGAAATCCGGCTCTGCCATCCGTCCAAATCCATATTCACCGCAGGCCATATCGCCCTCATCAGGTCCGCAAATATGAATGCCATCAGAGCGCAGCTGCGCTAAATTGCGCTGGGTCGCGGCATGTTCCCACATCCGCACATTCATGGCGGGCGCAATCATCACGGGCGTATCGGTGGCCAATAATACCGTGGACGCCAAATCATCAGCAACGCCCGTTGCCATCTTCGCCATTAGGTCCGCCGTTGCAGGTGCGACCACAATCAAATCTGCGGAGCGTGACAATTCAATATGACCCATCTCAACCTCGTCTTTAAGATCAAAGAGATGGGTATAGGTCTTCTCGCCAGACAGCGCGCTGGCCGAAAGCGGTGTGATCAACTCACCCGCTGCGCGCGTTAAAACAGGTGTCACGGTCGCACCGCGTTTTTTGAAAATGCGAATAAGCTCAAGCGACTTATAGGCAGCAATTCCACCGCCAATTATCAGCAATATGCGACGTCCATTTAGCATCTGACACCCTTGGAAAGACGGCTCAAACTAGACCCGTCCTGCAAGGCTTTCAAGATGCTTTGATCTTAGACCAACTGTGCAGCTTGGGGATAGATCGACAATAACCGTCTGCGCAATTTTTCAAGTGCAGCGGACTCGACCTGACGTATCCGTTCTTTGGACAGGTTCAATTCCTGTGCAATGGATTGCAGCGTGCGGGGTTCCTCGATCAATTTGCGTTGCGAGATCACAAATTGTTCGCGTTCGCTCAGCGCCGTCATTGCCTTGCTGATCACATCCACCAGCTTTTCATTGAGCGCAGTTTGTTCAAACTGTTCTGCGGCCTGCGGGGTATTATCAGGGATTGTCTCAATCCATTCCCGGCTGTCATCCTCGTTATTTTGCATCGCATTCAACGACAGATCACCGCCCGACAGACGCCCTTCCATAATTTGCGCATCCCGCAACGGTACACCCAATTCTTCGGCCACCAATTTACAGATTTCGTCAGAGCTGTAGGTTTCGCCGTTTTTCAGCGCCTCGCGTTCGACATTCGCCTTGATCCGCTGATAGTTGAAAAACAGCGATTTCTGGTTGGTGGTCGACCCCGTGCGTACCAAAGAATAATCCCGCATGACAAAGCTTTGCACGGTGGCTTTGACCCACCATTGCGCATAGGTCGAGAAACGCACGCCGCGATCAGGATCGAATTTTTCTGCTGCTTTCAACAGACCAATTGCGGCCTCTTGGGTCAGATCAGACCGCGCCACACCGTAACGTGAAAATTTCATCGCAATCGAGATTGCAAGCCGCATATAGGCGCGGATCAATCGATGCAGTGCTGCTTCGTCGCGTTCGTCGCGCCATTTGACCGCCAATTCATACTCTTCTTCTGCGCTGAGCAAATCACTGCGCATTAAAGTGTTTCGAAAGCTTCTTTCAGCAACGATATCCAACGGCATAGTCTGAATTCCTTCTAGCAACTAATTTTGTTACGCGTTAACCTTTGGATTGGATCAATTTGGACAGGAAAAAGCAGGATTTATGCTGGATTTTCCAAAACTGACGCTTGTTCTTGGTGGCGCCAATTCGGGCAAATCCGCCTTTGCGGAGGGTTTCGCGCATCAATCGGGCTTGCCAAAAACCTATCTGGCCACAGCACAAGCCTTTGACGCCGAAATGGCCCGCAAAATTGCGGCACATCAAAAAATGCGGGCAGACACCAATTGGACAACCATTGAAAAGCCTTTGGATATCGTCGGGCCGATTACTAAGGCAAATGGTGTTCTTTTGGTCGATTGTTTAACACTCTGGCTTAGCAATCACTTGATGACAGAGGCAGCGACAGAAGGCTTGGCGGCAGATTTCTTAGATGCACAGTCAAATTCAGCCGCGCATGTGATTGCTGTGTCAAACGAGGTCGGGCTGGGCATCGTGCCGGACAATAAGATGGCCCGTACGTTTCGAGCGGCGCAAGGGCGCCTAAACCAAGAAATAGCGGCAAAATCGGATCTGGTTGTGAATGTTGTTGCGGGCCTTCCACAGGTCCTAAAGGGCACATTGCCATGAGCATCCTATATTTGGTGCGCCACGGACCAACACATGTCAAAGGTCTGGTTGGGTGGACGGATGTGGATGTTGATCTTTCAGATCGTCAAAAAATCAACCGACTTGATGAACATTTACCCGATGTGCCAATCATCTCCTCGGACCTGCAACGCGCTGTTAAAACCGCCGATGCGATTGCGCAAAACCGACACAGACTTCCCCATCAAGAAAATTTGCGCGAATTCAATTTTGGCGATTGGGAAGGGCTCAGCGGTGCAGACGTCGTAGAAAAACACCCAGACCTATCGCGGGCCTATTGGGATGATCCGGGGCCTCATGCCCCGCCAAATGGGGAAAGCTGGAATGCGGTCTCTGCACGCGCATCTGCTGCGATTGATCAACTTGCCGAGGCCCATGGAGATATGATCGTGGTTGCCCATATGGGCATGATCCTGACCCAGCTTGCCCGCGCGGGTGCGATCCCGCCGCGATCCGCGCTGAGTTTCAAGATCGACAATTTTTCGCTGACAAAGATAGAGCGTTTGGACGGCGGGCATTGGCGGATTTTGGGCGTTAATCACATTTGCTGATAGTGTCACCGCACAAATATGAATTTGCTTGATCTGTATAAGCGCGAGTAAACTATATGCATGACTTATGAACTCGCCATTGGTGATCGCACCTATTCCAGCTGGTCCCTGCGCGGCTGGCTGCTTTTTTCCGCTTTCGACATCCCCGTGAAAACCCGCACAGCGCGGATGTATACGGACGCATTTCCAGCCTTGTTGGAAGATTTCGCACCCAGCCGATTGGTTCCAGCCGTCAAACGAGATGGTGCGGTGATCTGGGATTCTGTCGCCATTGCAGAAGAGTTGAATGCCGAACATCCCGATGCGGGCATGTGGCCAGCGGATCGGGATGCACGCGCCATGGCGCGCAGCATGATGGGCGAGATGCATTCGGGATTTCTGGCCCTGCGCGATGCCTGCACCATGAATTTGGAATATAGTTACAGCAATTTTGAACCTTCAGACGCTGTGCTTGAAGATGTCAAAAGGATCGAACAGCTTTGGGCCTTGGCACGCGAAACCTTCGGTGCGGGTGGGCCTTGGTTATTTGGCACCTATTCCATTGCCGATGTTTTCTTTGCCCCAGTTGCAACGCGTTTTGCCACATATGGTTTGCCCCGTTCAGACTTGGCTGACGCCTATATCACTGCACATCTCGCGCAGCTTCACTTTCGTCAATGGCGCGCGATGGGACGGGCACAAAATTATCGACAGCCGGTTTACCAATTGGATTTTGAAAAAGCAGATTGGCCCGGACCAACGCCCATTACCGCCAAGCCCATTGATGCTGCGCAGAGCGCAGAGAATGAAATTTGCCCTTATTCGGGTGGTTCATTGACAGATTTTCTTGAAATCGAGGGCCGCGTTTTTGGATTTTGTAACCCGTTTTGCCGGGATAAAACGGTGGCCGATCCAGAGGCGTGGCCGGCGTTTATGGCTCTTTTTGACAGCAAATCAGGCAGTTGAACCGTAGAAATGCGGCCCATTTTCAGGTTAAGAAAGTCTTAAAAACTAAATTAGAAAACTAATTTAGTGGTGCACCATTTAGACAAAAATAACCAATTCAGAAACGCACTACGAGTGCAAAGTTCTCCACTCGAAAGCGTCGCGCTCGGGGCTGTTTAAGCATTTGGTAACCAACACTGATTACTCATGACCACTCCATTTCGCATTGAGAGTCATGACCACGCGCACCCATACTGTTGCCTTTCAAGGGATCGAGGCCAAATTGGTCGAGGTTCAATGCGCCCTTGCGCCGGGGCTGGCCGCGTTTCAGATTGTCGGCCTGCCAGACAAAGCTGTCTCAGAGGCGCGCGAACGCGTGCGCTCTGCGATCACGACACTTGGCCTTGCGATGCCTTCCAAGAAAATAACGATCAACCTTTCACCTGCCGATATGCCCAAAGAGGGATCGCATTTTGATCTGCCGATTGCCCTTGCGGTACTCGCCGCCATGGATGTGATCCCCAGCGAGGAGATAGAGCGCGCCGTTGTTATGGGTGAGCTTTCGCTTGATGGCAACATCGCACCCGTATTGGGCGCGCTGCCCGCCGCAATTGCAGCCTGTTCCCAAGATCTGCGACTGATTTGTCCCAAATCCAGCGGCGCAGAAGCTGCATGGGTCGGCGCCGTTCACGTCACGGGTGCGACACATCTCAAAGATTGTCTGGCCCATTTGCAGGGGCACAAAATACTCGCCCCGGCAGAACCGGGCGAAATTCAATACGTCCACGATCACAAAGACATGCAAGATGTCAAAGGGCAAGAACGCGCCAAACGCGCACTTGAAATCGCCGCCGCAGGGCGCCACCATTTGCTCTTTGTCGGCACACCTGGTTCCGGCAAATCGATGTTGGCTGCACGCCTCCCGGGGTTGCTGCCGCCCCTATCGGCCGAGGAGGCGCTTGAGACCTCGATGGTGCATTCCATCAGTGGTCTGTTGGACGAAGGTGGCATTTCGCGTATTCGACCCTTTCGCGATCCGCATCACACCGCGTCGATGGCCGCTATTGTGGGTGGCGGGCGCGGGGCCAAACCGGGCGAGGTTTCGCTTGCCCATAATGGTGTCTTGTTTCTCGATGAATTACCCGAATTCCCACGTATGGTTCTTGAAACCCTGCGCCAGCCGATCGAGACGGGAAAAATCATGGTCTCGCGCGCGAATGCCCATGTCAGCTACCCTTGCCGTTTCATGCTGATCGCTGCGGCCAATCCCTGCCGCTGCGGGCATCTTTACGACCCCGGGCGCGCCTGCGGTCAAGCCCCACTTTGCGGCGAGAAATATTTGGGGCGGCTGTCCGGCCCCCTGATTGACCGTTTCGATCTGCGCATCGAAGTGCCGCCCGTTGAAATGGCCGATCTCAGCACTGCGCCAAAGGGCGAACCCAGTGCAACGATTGCAAAACGTGTCCATAACGCTTGGACACGTCAAGCAGATCGATTCAGGGATCAAGATGGGATCCGACTAAACGCAGATGCCGAAGGAAAACTCTTGGAGCAGATCGCAACACCGGATGCCGAAGGTCAGATGTTGTTGTCCAAGGCCGCAGATCGGTTTGGATTAACCGCGCGGGGATATCACCGCGTCTTACGCGTTGCGCGCACCATTGCCGATCTTGAGGCTGCACCGAACATCAGGGCCCCGCATGTCGCAGAAGCGCTCAGCTACCGCCTGACCACTGGGTTTGGTGCGGAAACGCAACGCTCTAACGCCGCTTAGCTTCTATCGCTTCCCAAATCTTGGCAGTGACATTAACGCCATCAAAACGCTCAAGTTCTTGAATGCCCGTGGGCGAGGTGACATTGATCTCTGTCAACAATCCACCAATCACATCGATACCAACAAAAATATGCCCAGACGCCGCCAGCGTGGGCCCAATCGCATCACAAATTCGCAGATCATCTGCATCCAGTGCAACCTTCTCTGGCCGACCGCCGACATGCATATTGGATCGCGTCTCTCCTTTGGCTGGAACGCGGTTTATTGCCCCTACCGGAACACCATCCACCAAAATCACACGTTTATCGCCCTTGGACACATCAGGCAGGAATTTCTGCACGATCAACGGCTCTCGATTGATGCCTGCGAATAATTCATGCAGCGAATTGATATTCCGATCCTCTGGGCCCAACCGAAATACGCCCGCTCCGCCATTGCCATAAAGTGGCTTTAGGATGATATCGCTATGTTTCTCCTTAAAGGCTTTCAGCACCTCAATATCCCGCGCGATTGTCGTTGGCGGCATCAGGTCGGGGAAGTCCAGGATCAAAAGCTTTTCAGGATGATTGCGCACCCATTTTGGATCATTCACAACCAGCGTTTCAGGATGGATACGGTCCAATAAATGCGTGGTTGTGATATATCCCATATCAAACGGTGGGTCTTGACGCAGCCAAACAACATCAAAATCAGACAGATTGACCCGCCGCATATCACCCTTGCTGGCATGGTTCCCAACCTCCCGGCGCAGCGTCACACCCCAACCATTGGCGGTGATCACACCTTCCTCATAGGCAAGCTGATCAGGCGTGTAATAAAACAGGCTATGGCCACGCGATTGCGCCTCTTCCATAATCCGAAAAGTGCTGTCGGCATTGATGTCAATTGCCTCAATCGGGTCCATTTGAACCGCAACGCTCAGCGCCATGCACGCCTCCACTCTTTAGCTTGAGCCGTTTGTGACCTAACGCCAAAGCGCTTGCAAGGCGATCAATGCAAAATATTGGGGATGACTTTGATCCGGTTGTGACGATCCACCAAAGCCGCGTCGACCCGCATGTCGGTGTTTTCTGGCAGATCATGCGCCTCTAAAAACGCCAAAATCGTCTTTTCGATCCGCGCCACTTTGCCAGAATGAATGTAGGACAAAGCGGTTTCATGGTCTGATGCCCGTTTTACTTCCGTGAAATAATATGTTTGCGCGTGCTTAAATATTAGATCAATTTCGCCGCGGCCTGCGCGGAAGCGTTTTTTCACAAGCTCAAAACCACATCGCTGATAATTCAACGCAACGCGGTTTTCTGCTGCAATTCCATTCAGCCGATTTTGTTCACAGCGATCTGCTGGTGTCATATCCGATCTTTCAAAGACAGGGCAAAATCATAAACCTGTTTGCGTTTTAACCCAGTGTCACGCGACAGGATTACACTTGCTTCCTTCGTCCCATACTCTTCGACCAATTTAATTAATTTTTCTTTAATGCTTTCCAAATCAACAGCGATTTTAGACGGTGGCCCAAGTACCAAGACGACCTCCCCTTTGACCCGCTCTTTTGTCCCCAAAAAATCACGCATCTCGCTCAAGCTTAGCTTTCGGACCTCTTGGAATTTCTTGGTCAATTCTCGGCACAATGTGATCGATCTATCTGGTCCAAAAACATCATTCATATCGCCCAGACATGCATCCATTCGCTTTGGCGACTCGTAAAAAACCAATGTGGCGCGCAGCTTTCCCACCTCTTCCAAAGCGTCTTTCCGGGCCTTCGATTTCACCGGTAAAAAACCCCCAAAATAGACTTTATCGGTTGGTTGCCCCGCCAAGGCCAAGGCGGCTGTTAGGGCAGATGCGCCCGGCGCAATCTCCACCCGCAACCCGCGCGCATAGGCGTCATTAATCAAGGCATAGCCCGGATCAGCAATCAGCGGGGTCCCAGCATCAGAGGCATATCCAACCGCAGCACCATTTTCTATAGCGTCCATAATACGCGTGCGATCGGCATCCGAGGAATGATCATGGTAAGATTGCAAGCGACGCCCATTGAGGGCAACACCATGAATATCCATCAATTTGCATAAAACACGCGTATCTTCGGCAACCAAAAGATCAAGCCGTGCCAGCAAATCCAAAACATGTAGCGTGACATCATTGGCCGCACCAATGGGTGTGGACAAAATATACAAACCCGCGGGCGGTTTTTCGGCAGACAATGACGCAATCCCCATCGCTTTTTTTCAAGGCCGTTGAAATACGAACAAGACTCTCTTAGATCATAGGGAACACTCAGTTAAAAGCCAGCCAAGATGCGGCGTAGAAATATTCGGGGAGAATGCATTATGTCAGTCACGAAATCAGCCTTGGTGTCACGCCGAAACATGCTTTTGGGCGGCTCTGCCTTAGGGCTCAGCGCATGTGTGGATGCCGGTGGCGGCGCGGTCACAACAACGTCAAGTGATGGCCCACTGACAAATCCAAATCAAACCACCCGCATTGGCTTGCTTGTCCCCGACGGGTCGGGGGATGCCAACTTCACCAATCTGGCCAATAATTTCGTGCGCGCTGCTGAAATGGCGCTTGCCGCTCGACCAGAGGCGAAGATTGAAATGCGCACCTATGCAACAGGCGCGCAACCCTCAACGGCCGCGGGTGCCGCGCAACGCGCGCTGAGCGAAGGCGCAAAACTTCTGGTCGGACCCTTGCTGGGGCAAAACGCTGTTGAGGTTGGGCGTGTCGCTGCCAGCCGCAATGTGAATGTGCTTACGTTTTCCAATAATCCAGATGTTGCGGGCGGCAATGTCATCACGCTTGGCAATTCGGTGAATATTGGGGCAAATCGGCTTATCGGTCTGGCCTCTGCGCGCGGGTTCAAATCGCTCTCGGTCATTACAACCAATAACGCAGCGGGCGAATCTGCGATCCAAGCAGCACGCCAAGCCGCAAGCCGCGCGGGCGTCAATTTCAATGGTGCTTATCGATATGCATTATCCCCTGACGGTGTGCGCTCTGCCATGCCTGGTATCGCTGCGGAGATTTCTAGAAGCGGCACAAACGCTGTATTGCTCAGCGCTGATTTCAGCACATTTCTAACGCAAATTGCAGATTATCTGGCGGGTGTGGGTTTAAACGGCGAGCGCGCAAAACTTTTGGGTCTGACACGTTGGGACATTCCAGCCTCAACTTTGTCAAACACCGGCCTGCAAGGCGGTTGGTTCCCAATCCCCGATGGCCGTGCAATCGCGGGATTCAATACCGCATTTACGCGAACCTATGGCGGCGCCCCGCATCCGTTGGCGGGTATTGCGTATGATGGTGTGATCGCAGTGGCGACATTGTTAACCGAGGCGAACAGAGGCGCGCTGCAACGTTCTCAATTGTCACGCGCAAGCGGGTTTAGGGGGTCGGCAGGCGCCTTCCGCATCCTCTCGAACAACACTACACAACGGGTCCTATCTGTGGCAGAAGTGAATGCGGGCACATTTAGGATCATCTCAAATGCAG
>JBCCGP010000052.1:0-20795 GCA_039029215.1 Pseudomonadota bacterium | reverse complement strand
GAGTTCCGCCTGATCGGGGATCTGATCGTCGAAGTGGTCGACGGTCTGGCGGCGAATGGGGCCGAGGCCAACGGCGCTGTCGAGGCAGGCGTCAAAGCCAAAGTCGCAGACCTGCTGGCGAAGTTTCCGATCTATTGAGACCCCAAACCCTGGGTGTCCAAGGTTGGACACTTGGTTAACCCATTGATTAATAAAGATAATCAAAAAATAGCGGTGCGCAATAAATGCGCACCCTACACCTAGATGAACGGCAAATAATAATCCCGCACGTCGTCAACCGTCTTGCCGTTTAGGCGTTTGAACTCATCGCGTTTTAGATAGATCATGGCATCGCATAAAAGCGATCCAACAGCGGTGCGCAAATCCGGATTTGCATCCAATGCAGCCATTGATTTGTCCAAACCAGAGGGGACATGGCGCGTGGCGCGGACCTCGTCCAAGCCGTCTAAATCTTCCGCTTTCGGCAGGGGTGTTTTCGCATCGACCCCCAGTTTTGCGGCCTGCAAAACAGCTGTGACAGCAAGATAGGGATTGGTTGCGCAATCGGCCATGCGGTGTTCTAAACGTGCAGATTTTGGGGATTTGGTGGAGGAGCGGATGGTGACGAGGCGATGATCCTCGGCCCAATTCGCCCAATAGCCCGCCATTGAGGCAGGTCCCAAACGGTCATAACTGTTCACGGTTGTCGCGAGCAGTCCTGCCAAAGCTTCATGATGTGTGATCATCCCGCCAATGGCATGACCGGCCAATTCTGACAATTCACCCTGTGGCGCGATGACATTTTGACCCTTTTGATCCGCAAAGCTGAAATTCACATGTAAGCCCGAACCACCCCGATCTGGGATCGGTTTTGGCAAAAAGGTCAAAAGCAAATCCTTTTTCAGCGCAATTTCACGCGCCATCACGCGCAGCAAAAACGCATCATCGCAGGCCTTCACCGCGTCGGTGAACCGCAAAGTTAGCTCAAACTGGCCATTGTCATATTCGCCATTCATGCTTTCGATTGGGATATCGCAAGCCTGTGCTGTTTCCCAAATCTCTTCCATCACACCCTTGGGATCATTTTCGGGGCCTGTGCCATAGACAAAGGCACCCGGCGTGTCATAGGGACGCCAAATACCATCGGCATCGCGTTGGAAAAGATAAGCTTCGGTTTCCAAGCCCACCATTGGGGTTAGCCTCATGGTCTGCCAATCCGCGATGCAGGCCTTTAGGCGCGAGCGTGCACAAAGCCCGAAGGGCGCATCATCGGTATAGAGATCACCAAGCGCAACTTCGGTCCCTGTTTGCCAAGACAGGCGACGGGTTTTGTCGAGCTTTAGTTCCATATCGGGCAGCCCGTCATGGACCCCGCAACCCGGCACAGGCAGAAGATCGCGATCAAAAGTCGTGCCAAAGGCACCGCGTGCAAATCCGATGCTGCCGGATTTCGCAACATCGGCAGGCACATATTTCCCGCGCGGCAGGTTCAGCAAATCGCAAAACAGCGCCCGGGTGCGGGTGATCTTTTTCTTTGCCATCTAAATCCTTTCGGCGCGCATGATCTGTCGTTTAACCCCGCATATAAAATTCGAACGGGTCCATTCCGGTTCTGACACAGGGGTCAGCGATGTGATCCGTTTGACCAATTCCTGCAATGCGACGCGGACCTCTAGCTTCGCCAGATGCATGCCCAAACAAACATGTACGCCCCCTTGCCCAAAGGCCAAATGACGGTTGGGATTGCGATCCAACTGCACGGCATGGGGTTTATCAAACACGGTTTCATCCCTGCTGCCCGAGACGAACCAAAGCAGAACCTTGTCACCCTGTTTGATTTTTTGCCCGTGCATTTGGGTATCTTGGGTCGCAGTGCGGCGAAAATGCAATGTGGGCGAGGCAAGACGGATCACCTCGTCTGCGACGGTGTCCCAATATTGATCGGACTGTAATGCGGTGATCAGGCGATTGTCTGCGGCCAGCAAATGCAGCGCCATGGCAATGGAATAACGGGTGGTGTCATTGCCCGCGGCCACAAGCAGGCAGAAGAAATTTTTAAAGGCCAGATCATCCAATGCCTCCTCATGCGCGATCATGCGGGCCAGCACACCATCGGCATCGACCTGTTTGCGGCCCGCAAGAATTTCATCGGCATAATCATACAGCTCTTTGCCCGCAGGGCTGCGAAACGGCATCAGACGATACGCACTTGTGTCCATCTGATCAATCACATGCTGGGTGAAATCGGGGTCGGAATTGCCGATTAGCGCGTCACCCTTTTCAACCAGCCAATCAAGATCACTGTCGGGCACGCCCAAAATGCGGCCCAACATCAACATCGGCAATTGCTTTGCGATGGCATCGACCGCATCAAATTCGTCATGGGCCAAAGCTTTGTCGATAATATCGCTGGCAAGATCCCTGATCAGCGCCTCAAAATCAGCAACCACAGGCTTTGCAAATTGCGGGTTTACCTTGCGCCGGGTTTGAGAATGTTCGGGCGCATCGGTTTCTTGGAAGGTGCGGCGCGCCATATATTCCTCGTGGCTTTGATCCTCGATCCGGATCCCTTGGGCAGAGCTGAAAAGCTGCCCATCGCGATTTGCAGCCGCGATATCTTCGTGGCGGGTGAGGTTCCAAAAGCCGCGCGTCTGACCATCCCCTTCGGTCCAAGAGACGGGTTCCTTTTTGCGCAGCCGTGCGAAGGTTTTATGCGGCACACCATGGGCAAAGCTGTCATGGCTGAACAGATCGAGATACCCGTCATCAATCATGCCAAGTGTCCTTGGATAAAGCGGTCCATCCATGTCGCGAATATGGCGCCCTGTTGGTCTTGTTTTAATGAGCTTTGGATCGTAGCCCATTGATTTTCATCGAATTCTTCGCGTTCTGCACCAAGGACGCAGCGCATGAACGCATCTGTAATTTCGGGGTGCGCCTGCGTGGTCATAATATGTGTGCCTTTGGTAAAGCCCGCGATTGGGCAGGCGTTAGAGCTTTTGTACAGTTGCGCACCCATGGGCAATTCCGTCACCTGATCTTGGTGATAGACATAAAGCGGCAGTGGCTCATCGCCGTTCATCCAGGCGTGTCTTTGCGTGATTTGGGCGGTTTCAATGCCGACATTCCAACCGCGCTTTTCCAGCGTGCCGCCCAAAGCGGCAGCGATCGCTTGATGTCCGAAGCAACAGCCAATCAACGGTTTGCCCGCGGCATCGGCGCGGCGGATAAAATCAAACAGGGCCGGTTTGAAATCCAGATCATCCATCACCGACAAAGGTGATCCGGTGATCAGATAAGCATCTTGGTCGCCCAAATCGCTGGGCACCTCGCCACCGATGGTCATGTAAATCCGGTAGCGATAGCGTGTGGGCAAGGTATCAAACAAATCGCGAAACCTATGCGCATCATCGGGGAAGGCATCGCCGACCGCGACTGATTTGTCGTGATTGGTTTGTAATATGCCAAGCCGGATGCGATCCATATGCCCCTCAAAGGAATGGGCCGCACTGAGGTGCGGCCCAAGGTTTTTATTCCGCGTTGATCGCGTTCAATTCCGCCATTTTTTCGCGGTCCGCATCGATGCGGGCAAGGCTTTCATCCATACCCTGCCAATAGACACGCGCACCGGTTTCGGCCATCAAGGCTTGCGCCTCATCGCTTGCCATTGTGGCAGAGGCGATTTCGGCAAGCTTGTCGATCACCTCTTGCGGGGTGCCTTTCTTGACAAACAAACCGTTCCACAGCTCGACATTGTTGATGCCGGATTGGGCGGCCAAAGTGTCAACGCCGTCCAGTTTGGCAATCGGCTCTTCCCCGATATTGGCCAGAACATTCACCTCGCCCAAACACGGCTCGATCAGCGCAAGTGTCGTGTTGATCACATCCGCATCACCCGCGGAAAGCGTGTTGCAGTCCAGCAGATCAAATGCGCTTTCATCGGCAAATTCGAAGCCAAGTTTCTTGGCGGCGGCGAAAGACGCCTGTGTTGGGGTCAGGCCGGCGCCGAAATGGCCAAGCACGACATCATTGTCCTGCGCATGGGCTGCAAGCTCTGCCATGTTCGAATAAGGCGCGTCGCCTGACGCCGCCAGAACAAACGGGTAGGTCAGGAAGATACCGACAGGTACGAAGCTGTCCTCTTCAATCCCGATATCGATTTTTGGGCCCACAATCGGAACGCCAATCACAAAAGAGCCAACCATAGAGCCATCCGCAGGTGCGGCCAAAACCTCCAGCGCGCCTGGGAAAGGTCCGTCACCACCACCGGGTTTGTTAACAACACTTGCGGATTGGCCCGTCGCCTCGGACATATCCGCGGCAATCATGCGCGTTAGGATATCTTCGAAATCACCTGGTGGCCAAGGGACCACGAATTGCACCGGGCCATCGGGGTAATCTGCAAAAGCGGGCAGCCCAAGGCTGGTTGTGGCTGCTAGGATTGCAGCCGTCAGTAGTTTTTTCATCTTCTTTCCTCCCATGATGAAATTGGCTTATTGATCCGCCTGTTGGCGGTTTTGAATGGACGTCCAAAGGATGAATCCAAGGACGCATAGGATGACAATGAATAATGTGCCTGAAACCGGGCGATTTACAAGATCAACGAGGGATTTCACCTGACCTGCCCCAGCGGCGATGCGTTCGATGATGATCGAGCCGAGGACAAGCCCAAGCACGATTGGCACCAAGGGCCAGTTGAGGCGGCGCAGGATAAAGCCCAGATAGCCAAATCCAGCGGCAAAGATGCAATCCGTCAGGCTGTTGCGGATCGAGAAGACGCCGACGAAAGACAGGATCATAATCAGCGCGCCCAGAAAGCGGTTGGGGATGTAAATCATCTTGGCGATGGTGCGCGAGGAGATGAGCAATGTGATCAAGACCAAAAGGTTGATGATCAGAAGTGCTGTGAACAGGCTGAACAAGAAATCTGGATTATTCTCGAATATATCTGGGCCCGGTTTGATCCCTGCATCAAAAAACACCACCATCATCATTGCCGTTAACGCCTCGCCCGGGACGCCAAGCGCCAATAGTGGGATCATCGCAGCCGCGGGTACGGCGTTATTTGCGGTCTCGGATGCAACTAAACCTTCGGGCGAACCATGGCCGAAACGCGACGGCTCTTTCGAGAGTGCCCGAGCGGTTGAATAGCTGAAAAATTGCGCAACGAATTCGCCCACACCGGGGATGATGCCCATGACCGTGCCATAACAGGCAGAGAAAACGGCGATGGTTTTACGCTTGGCCAGTTCTGTGAACCCCAAGAGCGCGCCGCGTGTCACGCGGGCCTCTGGCGGATCATCATCTTTGCCCGTCAGCAGGATCAACGATTGGCTAAGCGCGAAGATACCCACAATAACCACAATCAGATTGAAGCCCGCAAACAGATAGTCGATATCAAATGTGTAGCGATCAATCTGGCGCGTGGTCTGCCGCCCAATCATGGCAATCAGAAACCCAAACGCAAACAGCAATGCCGCCAACCCCATGGTTTGTCGATGCGCCGCGATCAATAGAACCGCACCCAGAACAGCCGCCATCAAAATATCGCGCTGCCCAAACAACGCCCCCAGATCACGCAAGTAGGGCCCAAAGGCAAACAGCGCAATCAACGCCGCAAGAATAGAAAAACATCCTCCAAAGAAGCTGGCCGAATAGGCCAGCGACAGCGCGCGCGTCGCCTGCCCGCGTCGCGTCATCGCGTAGCCATCATAGGTGGTCAGCGCATTCACAGGCGTACCGGGTGTATTGATCAAAATTGCCGGGATCGCGCCGCCATACATAGAAGAGCCATAGACCCCCAACAACAACACAAGGCTGACCAGATCATCCAAAAACACCGTCGCAGGCAACAGGATCGCAATCGCAATCGCTGGGCCGATCCCGGGCACCGCACCAATGATCAACCCACCAACAGAGCCGATGATGATCGCCACAATCACCTGCGGGTTCATCAAACTGTCCAGCCCTGTTAAAAATGCCTCCATCTGCGCGCCTTAAAAATATGTCAGCATGAAGCCGCGCAGCGCCGCGGGCAGCTGATCATACAGCCAAATGCTGACCGGGGTTTTAATTTGCAGGAAACTGCGAAACACTAGGACAATGGCAAAGCTAGAGGCAAAGCCGATCCCAATCCATTTTCGGCTGCGATAGCCCAAACGCCATGTCAGGAAGGTGCCCAAGATCAAAGTCGATAACAGATAGCCCAATATCGGCACCGCAAGCGTGTAGAGAATGAAGTAACCCACATATTCCAGCGCTTGGCCATATTTTTCAAATTCATAGCGCATATCGGTGGGCAGCCCAAAACGCTGACGCCATTTATAAACGCGCAAAGAGGCGCGGAAATTCCAAATCGCAACCGGGACAAGCAAAGCCAGACAGATCATCGGGATCAGCCAGCTTTGTTTCAGTAAACGGCCAAAACGCGGCACACGGCCCTCCATCTCGACCAACCCTAATTGATGCGCCAAATAGGTGCCAAATGGCTGGGGGAGTTTGCGCTTGTCCCATCCCGTTTCGGTAAAAAAGAAGATCAGAAAAAACAGGGCAAGGCCCAAAAAAAACGCAGAGATTGCCAAATCCCCGCGTCCACGTTTGAACTCAAACAGGTTTTCCACCTTGAATTTTTTATCCGGTGGGCATTCGCTTTTGAACCCGTCCACTGTGCCACCCGGCAGACCATCCTCGAACAGATAGATATCCTTGGGCGCCTTCAAAGTTTGATCCACGAGGTTTTTTTGTTGATGAATTTTTCAATCGCATGCAGCGATTTATCCTGCCCATTGCCAGATTCCTTGTGCCCACCCAGCGGTACAGTATTATCCGCACCGCCATAAGTATTCACATGCACGACGCCTGCCTGCACTGCGCCAATCATCCGATGCGCACGGCTAAGGTTTGAGGTCCACACACCCGCCGCAAGGCCAAGCATATTATCATTGGCCAGCGCAATCGCGTCCGCCTCGTCCTTGAACTTTGTGACCGTCAGGACCGGGCCAAAGATTTCTTCGGCAGCAATCCTGTCCTGCATCTTCACATCGGTGACAATTGTGGGGGGGACATAAAAGCCACCTGTCTCTTCCAAGATGCGCGTCCCACCGCATTGCACATTTTGCGCGCCGTCAAGGAACCCAAGAACTCGGTTCATGTGGCCCTCTGAATTCAATGCACCAACTTGCGTATCAAGCCGTAGCGGATCACCGACCTTGATCGCCTTGGCTTTTTCCACGCACAGCGCGACGAATTCATCATGGATGCTGTCTTGAACCAGCAAGCGTGAACCCGCGATACAGATCTGGCCAGAATCGCGGAAAATGCCCCCGACAACACCGTTGGCGGCGTCCTCCAAATCCGTGGCATCCGCAAAAACCACATTCGGGGATTTGCCACCCAATTCCAAATAAACGCGTTTTAGATTTGATTGCGCGGCATATTCCATCAACATGCGGCCAACCCCACCAGAACCTGTAAAGGTCAGAACATCGACATCCATGGATCGCGCCAGCGCTTGGCCCGCCACTGCGCCCTGTCCTGTGACGACGTTCAACACGCCTTCGGGCAATCCTGCCTGATGCGCCAGTTCGGCAAGACGGATCAGCGAAAGCGAGGCGGTTTCCGCAGGTTTGATCACCACCGAATTGCCCATCGCCAATGCCGGCGCCATTTTCCAAGCGCCAATCATCAGTGGGAAATTCCACGGCACGATTGCACCCACAACGCCGACCGGCTCTTTGTGGATCATGCCCAATATATCTTTGGGCGTTGGCGCGATCTCGCCATAGATTTTATCCAGTGCCTCGGCATAATAGCGGATGGTTCCGGCCGCCGACCCCGGCTCTGCCTTGATGGCCATATTAATCTCGGTGCCGTTGTCGCGCACGCCAAGAACGGCCAATTCCAGCGCATGCGCCTCGATCAAATTCGCCCAATTTTGCAGGATTTTCTTACGCCCTGCGGGGGCCATTTTGGACCATGTTCCGGCCTCAAAGGTACGGCGTGCGGCGGTGACGGCATCATCCACATCGGCCTGTGTGGCATCCGCAATGCTGGTGAAGCTCTGCCCATCAATTGGCGAGATCACATCGAGGGTTGCGCCGTTTGCGGCAGGCCGCATTTTTCCATCGATCAGAAGCTGCGCTGGCGGCACAGCTTGCGCGCGCAAGGAATCAATTTTTGACTGATCCATGGTGACCCTTTCCAAATAAATATTGACCAAACAGGGCTTTCCGGTCAAGATATTTAACATGTCAAGTAATTTGGAATTCCCTCGATGAAAGACTCCAATTTCCTAAACGCACATAATGCTGAACATCTGTGGCATCCGATGGCCCATCCAGCAGAGATGAAGGCAAATCCGCCGGCAATTATCTGTGGTGGATCGGGCGTACATATTCGCGATGATAAAGGGCAAGAGTTGCTGGATGCGGTTGGTGGGCTTTGGAATGTGAATTTGGGATATTCCTGCGATCCGGTGAAAGAGGCGATCACGCGACAGTTGCAAGATTTGCCCTATTATTCGATTTTTCGCGGCACCACGAATGACAAGGTGATTGAACTGTCAGAGCTGTTGCATGACTTCTTTGCCCCCGACGGGATGGCGCGGGCGTTTTATACATCAGGCGGGTCGGACAGTGTCGAAATCGCGCTGCGCCTTGCCCGGCAATATCACAAAATCCGGGGCGATACGGGGCGGGTTAAATATGTGAGCCTTAAAAAGGGCTATCACGGCACGCATACGGGCGGGGCATCGGTGAATGGGAACGCAAATTTTCGCACGCAATATGAGCCATTGTTAGCCGGCTGCCATCATATTCCGGCACCCTATCCGTTTCGAAATCCGTTTAATGAAACTGATCCGGCAAAACTGGCACAGCTTTGCTTGCAAGCGCTGACGGACGAAATTGCCTTCCAAGGTGCTGGAACGATAGCGGCGTTTATTATGGAGCCAATCATGGGTGCGGGCGGTGTGATTGTCCCGCATGAAAGCTTCATGCCCGGCGTGCGCGAGATTTGTGACCGGCATGGAATTTTGCTGATTTCTGACGAAGTGATCACAGCCTTCGGACGCACAGGCGATCCATCGGGTGTGCGACATTGGGGGGTCCAGCCCGATTTTATGTGCACGGCGAAGGCGATTACAAATGGCTATTTCCCGTTTGGTGCGACGCTGATTTCAGAGCGTGTGGCGGAGGTGTTTGAGGGCGATGAGAGCGCTGCTGCGTCTATCGGGTCAGGCTATACCTATTCGGGGCATCCGGTGGGGGCAGCCGCCGCGATTGCCTGCGTTGAAGAAACCCAACGCATTCAGCCGTGGGAAAATGCAAAGGCACGCGGGACGGAGTTGTTTGATGGGTTGCAACAGCTTTATGCAAAATATGATGTCATCGGGGATGTGCGCGGCGGGCATGGGTTGATGTCTGCGTTGGAACTAGTGTCGGATCGCGGTAGCAAAGCCGCGCCCGAGAAATCCTTTGCCGCAAAGGTTTATCAGACCGCATATGATGCAGGTGTGATTGTGCGTGTTTCCGGCCCGAACATCATCTTGTCACCCCCATTGGTGATCACCGAAGGGGATGTCGTGACCATCTTGTCCGCGCTGGATGCGGGTTTCGCGGCGGCGGCATAACATGTCCAAGACCATTCTGATCGTTGGGACCTATGATACCAAAGACGACGAATTGCGTTTCGTCGAGGGTGTGATCAAAGATCAGGGCGGGCAGACGCAGTCCATGGATGTCAGCGTTTTGAAAGACCCTAAAAGCCCAGTTGATATCTCCAAACATGATGTCGCCGCAGCGGCGGGTAAAACCATCGACGAGGTGATTGCGCTGGGTGATGAAAACCATGCGATGCAGGCCATGGCAACGGGCGCGAGCACGCTTGCCAGCAGGTTGCGGGCCGAGGGCAAGATCGATGGTGTGATCATTTTGGGCGGCACAATGGGCACTGATCTGGCGTTGGATATCTGCAATGCGCTGCCCATTGGTGTGCCGAAATATATCGTCTCAACCGTCTCTTTTTCACCGCTCCTCCCCCCCGAACGTATTCCAGCGGATGTGCAAATGATCCTGTGGGCAGGTGGGCTGTATGGGTTGAACGCAATTTGTAAATCGTCGCTTTCGCAAGCGGCAGGTGCAGTTTTAGGTGCAGCGAAGGCGGTGCATACACCCGATCTGTCAAAGCCGATGGTTGGCATGACGTCCTTTGGCAAAACCATCATGCGCTATATGGTCGATCTGAAACCCGCACTAGAGGAACGCGGGTTTGAAGTTGCCGTGTTTCATGCCACCGGTATGGGGGGACGCGCGTTCGAAGATCTTGCCGCACAGGGGCGTTTTGTCTGTGTGATGGATTTTGCAATCCAAGAAGTGGTGAACCACGCCTTTGGGTCTTTCGTCAGCGCCGGACCAGATCGATTGACCGCCGCAGGGCGCATGGGCATTCCCCAGATCGTGGGCACTGGATGCAATGATTTGATTGATATCGTCGGCTGGCACACGCTTGATCCACGGTGGCAAGACTATCCAACGCACGCCCATAACCGTTTGATCAGCTCGATTGTTTTAGGCCCAAAGGAACGCGCGGAAATAGCGCGAACCTTGGGCAAAAAACTGTCGGCGGCGAAGGGCCCTACAGCGCTCATGCTACCGCTGCGTGGCTCACATGAATGGGAACGCGAGGGCGAAGAATTGCATGATGCAGAGGGTATCGCCGCGTTTAACGCCGCGATGATCGAGGCCTGTCCTGATGCCGTTAAGCTTCATCAGCTAGACGCCCATATTAATGATCCCGAATTTGTCACAGCCGTTTTAGATGTGTTTGATGGTTGGTGTGAAACGGGCGTGGTTCAGGTCGTTAGCTAAGCCGATCCATTACGCTTCATCAACCGAGGATCGCAAAAGTGCTAATCAGATAATTATGCATATATTGATTTAGTTAGTCTTAGAACAAAAAGACTAGCTGCGCATACGCTCATGATTGGGATCATAGGGGCCCATCGGAATGACCTTTGCATCCACCATATGTCCGCAACTGTCGAGCTGCATTTCCGTTCCAACCTCTGACAGCTCTGGATCTACAAAGGCATAGGCGAGGTTTTTACCAATGCGGTGCCCCCATTCACCCGAGGTTACGGTGCCCACAACTTGGGCGCCGTGCATCACAGACGCGCCACCATGTGCGGGTCCGCGATTGCAATCAATTTCTAATGAAACCAATCGTTTACGAGGACCAGCGGCGTCGCGTTCTAGCAAGGCATCTTTCCCCACAAAACCGGTTTTCTGGAGACGAACAAATCGATCCAATCCAGTCTCAAACGGGTTAAACTCGGTCAACAAATCCGCCTTCCAATGAAGGAAACCTTTTTCCAATCGCATACTGTCGACTGCACGCGCACCGAAGAGTTTCAGCCCATGCGCAGCGCCCGCCTCGCTCAAGGCGCGATATCCAGCATAGAGCGACTCGTTTGGCAGATGGATTTCATAGGCAAGTTCGCCAGAGAAGCTGACCCCCATCACAACCGCAGGCGCAAATCCGATGAAACATTCGCGCACCGACAGCCAAGGAAAAGCATCCGCCGACCAATCGCCGCGTGCAACAGCGCCCAGCACTTCGCGCGATTTCGGGCCGGCCAAAACAAGGATTGTATGTGCATTGGTCAGTGATCGAAATTGGACATCCTCGTCCTTTCGCCGATGCGCCATTAACCAATCCATATCGTGATATTCAGAGGCCGCAGCAGAGCCGTACCACACCCGATCCGGCCCGCGATCAGAGGCCGGCAGATTGGCCACCGTCGCCTCGCCTTTGACCATGCCATGGTGATTGAGCATATAGCCCAGACCCACGCGCCCCGCTCGTTTCGTCACGGTACCACAAAACATCCGATCCAAAAAACTGTGTCGATCTGTGCCTGTAATCTCGATGCGGTTAAACCCGTTTACTTCGGCCAAACCGACCGCGTTTTGCACCGCATCGACTTCGGCCGCGACCAGATCAAACGCCTCGTCAAAGCCGAACCCATGGGTCACATGGAAATCAGGCGCGGGTTTATAAAACTCCGCCCGTTCCCAGCCATTGACGATTATGAACTCTGCGCCCTTTGCCTCTAGCACCGGGGTCAGGGGCGTGGTCTTGGCATAGCGGCCTGCGGGGCGATGCTCGTTTGGAAAGTGAAAGCGGAATTCGTTTTGATAATCTTCGATGGCTTTTAGGCTGGTCAGTTCGACATTCGCGTGGCCTGTGAAGCGGCGTGGATCAAGGCACCATGTGTCATAAATCGCCTCGCCATGCACGATCTGTTGGGCCAGCAGCCAGCCATGGCCACCGCCCTCGCCCAGACCGGCGCGCAGTCCGATGATGCAAAACGCATTGCGCTTGCCGGGGATTGGACCAACCAAAGGTGCGCCATCAATTGTATAGGTGATCGGGCCGTTCACGATGGTTTTGATCCCCACATCCATCAGCGCGGGCATACGGGCGAACGCCCCTTCCAGCACATCTGTCACGCGATCCAAATCGTCGGGACACAGATCATTGGTGAAATGCGGATCAATCCCGTCCATGCCCCATGGTTTGCAGTCTTGTTCATAGAACCCCACCAGCAACCCATTCTTTTCCTGACGGCTGTAATAATCACTGATCGGACAGCGCAGCAGCGGGATGCGGTGCCCTGCCGCCATCACGTCTGGCATATCATCGGTGATGAAATATTGATGTTCCATCGAAACAACCGGGTGATGCACACCCATCATCGCGCCGACCTCGTTCACGCGGTAGCCGCAGGCATTGACCACAATATCGGCCTCAATATTGCCCTTATCGGTTTCGACGGTCCATGTGTCATCGGCATGTTGTGTCAGGGCAGTCACGGATGTGCCGCGATACACCTCTGCGCCGGCATGACGTGCGCGCCGCGCCAAGGCCTGACACAGTTGCGCGGGATCAATATGTCCATCATGGGGGTCCCATAGGCCGCCCAAAAGATTGTCGGTGGAGATCAGCGGATGGCGGCGTTTACATTCAGCGGCATCAATCACCTCGAATTCAACATCCATGCCGCGTGCCATCGAGGCGAAATGACGATACCCGTCCATCTGCGCCTCGGTATTGGCCAGCCGTATGCCGCCATCGCCGTAATTGTACCCGACCGGATAATCCGGATCATCGCGCAGGTCTTTGTAAAGGTTAAGCGAATGGGTTTTGAGCCCCACCATGGTCTGGTTCATGCCGAAATTAGTGACTTGTGCGGCCGAATGCCATGTGGTCCCCGATGTCAGCTCGTCACGTTCGATCAGTACGACATCTGACCACCCTTCTTGCGTCAGGTGATAAAGCGTCGAGCATCCGGCAATGCCGCCGCCGATCACAACAACTTTGGTCCGCGATTTCATGGCGCGCTCCTTTAAATCCTGTCGAATGAAAACAAGCGCGCGCGGGCTTTTCAAGCCAACAAAACGGCTTCCAAAAAGATTAAACTGCCGAATAATTTTTTCCGAAACTCGGTTTTGGCATCTCCAAAATTCTTGCGTGCCCGCAGCGGATTGGCCATTCTTTCGGCGGGGAGGACGCAGTATGGCACAAAATCACGCACCCAAACGCGGCGGGCGCAAAGCGCGCCAAGCCATGCGGGCAGCGCCCCCCAAAATCAATCCCTGTCCGCCCGGCCAAATCGGCGGGCAATATCGTCCCCTATCAGATGCAGATATTAAAAAGATCTACGATGCAGCACTAGATCTGCTGGAGACGCTCGGCATGGGTGAAGTGCCGGGCCGTTTGCGCGCGGATTTCTTGAAAATCGGGGCGATGGATAAAGGCCCGCGCATTTGCTTTCCGCGCAGTCTGGTGGAAGAGGCGATTGATAAAGCCACCAAACAGTTCCCCCTTCATGGCCGCGACCCAAACCGCACAATCGAGGTGGGCGGCGACAAGGTTTATTTCGGAACAGGCGGCGCAGCAGTTCAAACGCTGGATATTGAGACAGGTCTTTACCGCGCCTCTACCCTTGCGGATCTGCATAATTTCACCCGCCTTCAAGATCAGTTAGACAATATCAGTTGGTTCACGCGCTGTTGCATCGCGACCGATATCGAAGATATCTATGATCTAGATATCAACACCGCCTATGCGTTAATCGCAAACACAACCAAGCCCACCGCAACGGCCTTCACCGTGGCAGAGCATGTCGCGCCGATCATTCAAATGCTGGATATCGCGGCTGGTGGTGCGGGGAGCTATGCCAAACGCCCCTTTATGAAGGCCCATATCAGCCCCGTGATCTCGCCCATGCGGTATGGCGAAGATGCGGTGGATGTGACATATGCATGTCTTGAGCACAATGTGCCTGTGTCTTGCATCACTGCCGCACAAGCAGGCGCGACCGCACCTGCGACATTGGCAGGTTTTCTTGTGCAATCCTTGGCCGAAACCTTGGGCAGCCTGTTGATGGTGCATGCCATCAAACCCGGCCATCCGATGGTGTTTTCAAACTGGCCTTTTGTGATTGATCTGCGCACTGGCGCCTTTTCTGGCGGGTCAGGCGAGACAGCGCTTTTAAACGCGGCGTCTGCACAACTGTCGAATTGGATGGGGTTGCCCTCTGGCGTTGCTGCCTCGATGACCGATGCAAAAGCGATTGACGCACAATACGGCGTGGAAAAAGGGCAGACATCACTTGCCGCAGCGCTGTCAGGTGCGAACCTGATCTATGAAAGCGCGGGTATGACGGCATCCTTGCTCGGGGCGAGTTTTGAGGCCTTCGTTCTAGACAATGAAATGCACGCGCATAATTTCCGCGTCTTGCGCGGGGTTGAGGTGTCAGATGACACAATTGGGATGTCTGCGATCACCGACGCAATTTTGGGCGACGGGCATTTTCTGGGCCATGAACAAACCCATGCGGCGATGGAACGGGATTACTTTTATCCTGATCTGGCAGATCGCAACGAACCACGGACGTGGCAAAACCAAGGCGCGCAAAGCGCTTGGGATACAGCGCGCGCGAAAGCCAAAGATATTTTGGCGCAACCAAAGCCGGAATATTTAAGCGCATCGCAAGACCGGGCCATTCGGGACATGTTTGGCATTTTGGTTTAGCTGCGACCTCAATCCAATTCAGCCGCGTTTTTATCGAGAGGCTTGGTTAATAAAACCTTTCCAATTAAACCACTAAACCGGTTTAGTGTATGAATATTAACCCCTTTTTAGCGTGTTGCCGAAGCCAAAAAACGCGTGAAAATAACCAACTTCAACGCTGGCGCATAGGGCAGCGAAATACATCTGATTCCATGTGTCAGCCCCAAGCCTGACATTTTATCGCGCAATAAAATAAGTTCAAATTCGAAAATCGTGATCAATAAAGTCATGATCGTGTTTTTTTTGAACAATCCCGAAACGGTGAAATCTGTTCACTTGATTGCAAAAAATTCTCCTCTAGGATTTTCATATAGACGGAGGTGTCATGGGCAAACCCATTGATTTGACGGATAAATACACCGCGACCGAGGGCCGCGTTTTTATCACAGGCACCCAAGCCTTGGTCCGCTTGCCAATGGTGCAAATGCGCCGCGATCGTGCTGCGGGGTTAAATACTGGGACCTATATAACCGGCTATCGCGGATCGCCGGTTGGCGGATATGATCAACAAATTTTGGCGGCGCAAAAATACTTGTCCCCCCTCGACATCCATTTCCAACCCGGCGTGAATGAAGAACTGGCCGCCACTGCGATTTGGGGCACCCAGCAAGTGCAGATGTCCGAAGGCGCACGCAAAGATGGCGTGTTGGGCATATGGTATGGCAAAGGTCCGGGTGTAGACCGCTCTGGCGATGCGTTTAAACATGCCAATGCTGCGGGCACCTCGCCCCATGGGGGTGTCTTGGCGATTGCGGGTGATGATCACACCTGCAAATCCTCCACCGTTCCGCATCAATCCGATCATGGCTTTGCCGCAGCCGTGATCCCGATGCTTTACCCATCTTCGGTGCATGAGTTCATCGAGATGGGGTTATTTGGCATCGCCATGTCGCGATTTTCGGGATGCTGGACCGGGTTCAAGGTCATCTCGGAAACAATTGAGACCACAACCGTGATTGATTTGGCCCAAGAACAGCGCCAATTTGTGATCCCCGAATTTGAGATGCCGGCGGGCGGGTTACACATTCGCTGGCCTGATCCGCCAATGGTCCAAGATGAACGGTTGCAGGAACAAAAAGCCTATGCCGCACTGGCTTTCGCGCGTGCCAATGGGGTGGATATGACAACCATTCCCAGCCGTCAGGCACGTTTTGGCATCGTCGCATCCGGCAAAGCGTATGAGGATGTTTTGCAAGCATTGGACGAGCTTGGGATTTCAAAGACAGAGGCCAATAAGATCGGGTTGACCGTCTATAAGGTGCGCATGCCTTGGCCCTTGGAGCCCGAAGGGGTGCGCGGCTTTTCCAAGGGGTTGTGCGAAATTTTGGTTGTCGAGGAACGTCGCGAAATTATCGAAACCCAAATCAAATCACATATCTATAATTGGCAAGCCAAGGCGCGCCCCCGCATCGTTGGAAAATTTGACGAACATGACCGCCCGCTTTTACCCCATTCCGCAGGTCTCACGGTTGGGCTGGTGGCCCGTACAATCGCAGAACGCTTGCTGGCCTTTGATCTGCCCGAGCCGATCCGCAAACGGATTGCTGCGCGCCAAAAGTGGCTAGCGGCGGATTATCAATCCGGCCAAGATTACGCGCCACCTGTCCAGCGCGTACCGCATTTTTGTGCGGGCTGTCCCCATAACAGCTCGACCAAAGTGCCAGAGGGATCCAAAGCGATGGCAGGGATTGGGTGTCATTACATGGTCCATTGGATGGATCGCGAGACAGAGACCTTCACCCAAATGGGCGCAGAAGGCGCCCCGTGGTGTGGCATTCACAATTTCACCAATGAAGCGCATCGGTTTGTGAATTTGGGCGATGGAACCTATTTTCATTCCGGCATTATGGCGATCCGACAGGCGGTCGCCTCGGGCGCTAATATCACCTATAAATTGCTTTATAATGACGCGGTTGCGATGACCGGGGGGCAGCCGATAGATGGCGATTTGTCGCCCCAGCGTTTATGCCACCAACTGGCCGCAGAAGGCGTAAGCGATATTCATCTGGTCACAAATCACCCCGATGAGTATCGCGCTTCTGACATGTCAAGCGGTGTTGTGATCAAACATCGCGATGATCTGGATGCGGTGCAAAAACACCTGCGTGAGCGTCCGGGATGCACCGCGATTGTCTATGTTCAGACCTGCGCGGCAGAGCTGCGGCGGAGACGCAAGAAAGGTCTAATCGCAGAACCTGAGGCATGGATTTATATCAATCCGGCGGTGTGCGAGGGCTGCGGGGATTGTTCCGTCCAATCGAATTGCATCGCGATTGAGCCACTGGAAACAGAATTCGGGCGCAAACGGCAAATCAACCAATCCATGTGCAACAAAGATTATTCATGCCTCAAAGGATTTTGCTCATCCTTTGTCACCGTCACGGGTACAGAGCTGCAAAAGCCCCAAGGACTTGGCGCACCGGATATTTCAAAGCTGCCCGATCCAAGAGGGGCGCAGATCAATGGCGCCTATAATATTGCCGTCACGGGCGTGGGCGGAACAGGCGTTTTGACCATCGGGGCGCTTTTGGCGATGGCCGCCCATATCGATGGGCTGGCCCCATTGTCCATGGATATCTCGGGCCTTGCACAAAAAGGCGGCGCGGTCCTCTCCCATATTCGGATTGGCACGGTTGACGCGCCCGTGCGCGCCCCCCGAATAACGCGTGGGCGCGCCGATCTGTTGATTGCAGCGGACGGTGTTGTCGCAGCAAGTCCGGATGGGATCATGCTGTGCAATGCGACA
The DNA here is from genome assembly GCA_039029215.1 of Pseudomonadota bacterium. Lineage (GTDB taxonomy): Bacteria > Pseudomonadota > Alphaproteobacteria > Rhodobacterales > Rhodobacteraceae > Amylibacter. The sequence continues at coordinate 2,935 of JBCCGP010000052.1, read as the reverse complement.
CGCACCCATGCGATCTTGAACGCAAAACTGTCGCCCGTTTCAGATTTCACCTTCAACCGCGATTTTGATTTCAAAGAAGCCCAAGTTGAAAAAACAATCGCAGCAGCGACCAAGAAAGAGTCCGACATTCGCAATTTTTCCAAAATCGCGTTGGGGCTTTTGGGCGACGAGATTTTTGTGAATGTGATGATGTTGGGCTTTGCCTATCAAAAGGGTCTGTTGCCTGTATCTGCGCAAGCACTTCATGACGCCATTGCCTTAAACGGCGTTGCGATTGCGCAAAATAAAGCGGCGTTTGATTGGGGGCGTGCTTTTGCCAATGACGCCCGCGCTGTTTTGGATCGGTTGACACCGCAAGATGCGCCGAAACCTGTCGACGCGCTGTCCTTGGACGAGATCATTCAATCGCGCAAAGCCCATCTTGCGGCCTATCAAAACCAAGCGCTTGCGGATCGCTATGCGGTGGTTTTGGAAAAGACTGAAATGTTGCCGGAAGAAGACCGCCGCACGATTGCGCTCAACTACGCAAAATTGCTGTCCTACAAAGATGAATATGAAGTCGCACGGTTGTATCAAAGCGCTGAGTTTAAATCCGGTCTGGCCCAAACCTTCCAAGGCACACCCAAGCTGTCGGTGCATCTGGCACCACCTATGCTCGCAGATAAAACCAGCGAGGGTCGCCTCAAAAAGCGCCCCTTCGGGCCGTGGGTATTTGGCGCGTTTTCGCTTCTTGCGAAGCTCAAAAGCCTGCGCGGCACATTATTTGATCCCTTTGGATACACCAAAGAGCGCCGTGCGGAGCGTCAATTGATCCAAGATTACGAGGCGGATATTGAGCGCGTCCTGAATAGAACCACGCCGCTTTTGCCCAAGCAACAAACGCAATTGCTTGGTCTGCCTGGTGATATTCGCGGCTTTGGTCCGGTGAAAATGAACGCCATCAGCGTATATTATCAAAAACGCGGCGCCCTTTTAGAAAATTCACCACAGCAACAGGTACCCAAAATCGCCGCCGAATAGGTGCATTTTCGACTGTTCCCTGTCACCAGAATCGCTAGAACGGCATCTATGGCTGATCTTGACCTGATTTATCCTGCCCTGTCGGATTTGCGAAAAAAGGCGCAAAAGCGCTTGCCAAAATTTGCGTTCGAATATCTCGATAGCGCCACAGGCACCGAACTGGGCGCCAAACGCAATCGCGCGGCGTTGGATCAGATCCTATTTATGTCAGATATCTTGAAAGGGCCGCTGAACCCGCAGCTTGAAACGACTTTCTTGGGGCAGAGTTATGCAACCCCATTTGGCATTGCGCCGCTTGGGTTTTCAGGTGTGATTTGGCCCAATGCAGAGCAACATTTGGCACGCCACGCAGCAGTGGCCAATATCCCTTATTGCCTGTCAACTGTGGCAACACAAACACCCGAAGAGATCGGGCCGATTGCAGGGAAAGACGGTTGGTTCCAGCTCTACCCGCCCAAAGATGAGGCGATTGAGCTAGATATGCTCGACCGGATCAAATCGAACGGGTTTGAGACCCTGATTGTGACCTTAGATGTTCCGGGCGAAAGTCGCCGCGAGCGCCAGCGCCGGGCGCTTTTGACCCTGCCGTTTCGATTTACGCCATCAATTATGTGGCAATTGATCAGCCATCCGCATTGGTCGCTGGCCTTTGCCTTAAATGGCGTGCCGCGCATGAAGTTTATGGAAGGCTACGAGCGCAAGCTTGATGGGGGTGGCGATAATTTTGTGCATGTCGGGCGCGAGCTGCGCGCCTATCCCGATTGGGATCACCTCAAACGCCTGCGCAAAGCTTGGACCGGGCCGATGATTGTCAAAGGCATTCTGGATCATCGCAATGCCAAAAGATTGGCCAAAGAAGGTGTCGACGCGATTTGGGTGTCCAATCACGGCGGGCGACAGTTAGAGGCCGCACCAGCATCGATCACAGAGCTTCCGAAATTCAAAGACGCCGTGCCCGATATGCCGCTGATTTTTGACAGCGGCGTTGCGGGCGGTTTGGACATTATGCGTGCGCTTAGCCTTGGCGCGGATTTTGTGATGTTGGGTCGCGCATGGCATTACGCATTGGGCGCACTGGGTGCAAAAGGTGCCGCACAATGCCATAATATTCTGAGCGAGGATATGATGGCCAATATGAAACAGATCGGTGCGGAAAAACTGTCTGACATACCAACACGACTTTATCCGGTCACGAGCGCGTGACGGCGCTTGCCCCACATCGCCCAGACGCGTATCAAAACGCCATGCAAAGCGCACCACAACTGATTGATCCATTTGCCCGCGCGATTACCTATCTGCGTGTCTCGGTCACAGATCGATGTGATTTCAGATGTGTCTATTGCATGTCCGAGAATATGACATTCTTGCCCAAAACCGAACTTCTGACCTTGGAAGAGCTGGATCGCCTATGCTCTGCCTTTATCTCTCAAGGGGTGCGCAAACTGCGTATCACAGGCGGGGAACCGCTGGTCCGTCGGGGGATTATGGATTTTTTCAGAGCGACAGGTCGCCATCTGAAAACCGGCGCGCTTGAGGAATTGACACTAACCACCAATGGCTCTCAACTTGCAAAATATGCAGATCAGCTTGCCGCAGCGGGTGTGCGGCGGATCAATGTGTCGCTTGATACCTTAGATGAAGGTAAATTCAAAGAGATCACCCGTTGGGGCCGCCTAAATCAAGTTTTAGACGGCATCCGCGCGGCACAAGCGGCAGGCCTGCGTGTAAAGATCAATACAGTCGCGCTAAAAGATTTTAATGAAGACGAGCTGGAATATCTGGTTGAATGGTGCGCCGATCAGGATTTGGACCTAACTTTTATTGAGGTCATGCCGATGGGTGATATCGGCAATGAGAACCGGATTGGACAATTTTGGTCCCTGAAAGAGTTGCGTGCCCGATTGGCCGCACGCTG
>JBCCGP010000051.1:0-21079 GCA_039029215.1 Pseudomonadota bacterium | reverse complement strand
CGTTGCGCCCTTGGCGATCGAACCTGTGTCCGGCGATGCGTTTGTGCCCGAACCGACCGCGTCGGCCCTGGTTTTTCGTATGACCAGGGAAGAGCAAAGGGGAAACCATAACCATCACGTACACCTCCCACAGGGAGGGAAATTCGGACCTGATTGATTAGAATTCGACAAGCAAGCATTTATCTTCACCTTCGACCAACCAGATGCTTCCGCCCTTGGTATGGGTTTCCCGAATGCGACGAATGCCAAATTCATCTGGTGGATCAATTTCGAACCAATCTTCTGCTATGGGAAGGTTTTTGGGGTTCTGTTTCATGCCATGATCCCGATTGTGATATCTCTAAAACTTGAGCGTATGAGCGGATCTTGCGCGTCGCTTTGCGTCATCGTTAAAGGGAGGACCGTCATGTTCTTTCCACCAAATATGTGCTTTGATTTGCAGTTTGAAGGATGCATGTAATTTTGGGTATGTCCTTTTTTGGGGCATGCCGTTTAACAAGCATTTTGCCTCGAACGTGCATTTACAACGGTTTCAAAGCTGTATTTTGGCGCCTTTCGAAACCATTAAGATTAAAACACTAAACCGGTTTAATTGATTTTGATTTATGAAAAATTAACCGAATTTCCTGCGTGAATTAACGCTTTTGTGTTAAAAATCACACCGCCGAAATTACGATATTTAAAATCTGCCAAACTTATCACTTTTCGAATGATTCAAATGTATAGTACTGTCGCTAGAGTTCGTTCAACGCAAATAAAATATCACAACGACCACATTTTAATGGATTAGACAAAATCAAGAGTCTTGGACGGAATAAAAAAGGGCGCCAAGACGAGCGCCCTTTTAAGTTCGATCTTTTAAACCTTAACAGCTGTAATACAGCCCAAACTCCACAGGGTGTGGCGTGTGTTCGTAAAGTGTATTCTCTTCCTCTTTCAGCTCGATATAGCCTTCGATCTGAGATTCGGTGAACACGCCGCCTTCGGTCAGGAAGCCCATATCGGCGCGTAGCTCGTCGAGCGCTTCGCGAAGGGATCCACAAACAGTTGGGATTGCGGCCAGTTCTTCCGCGGGCAGATCATAGAGGTCTTTGTCAGACGCTTCACCTGGATCGATTTGGTTTTTAATTCCATCAAGACCCGCCATAAGCAGTGCAGAGAAGCACAGATATGGGTTTGCTGCTGGATCAGGGAAGCGTGCCTCGACACGTTTCGCCTTGGGAGATTCCGCCCAAGGAATACGCACACAACCAGACCGGTTACGCGCAGAATAGGCGCGCAGAACAGGGGCTTCGAAACCCGGGATCAGACGCTTGTAAGAGTTCGTGGATGGGTTTGTGAACGCGTTTAGTGCTTTTGCGTGTTTCAGAACGCCGCCAATGTACCACAAGGCTTCTTGGGACAGGTCAGCATATTTGTCACCTGCGAAAAGCGGCTTGCCGTCTTTCCAGACAGACATGTTGACGTGCATCCCTGTGCCGTTATCGCCTGCGATTGGCTTTGGCATGAAGGTTGCTGATTTACCGTAAGCATGCGCCACATTGTGGATCACGTATTTGTATTTCTGTAATTCATCTGCTTGCTTTGTCAGTGTGGAGAACACCAAGCCCAGCTCATGCTGACACGACGCCACCTCGTGGTGATGCTTGTCCACATTCATGCCGATGGATTTCATAGTCGATAGCATTTCAGAACGAAGGTCCTGAGACGCATCCGTTGGATTCACGGGGAAGTAACCACCCTTTACGCCCGGACGGTGCCCCATATTGCCCATTTCATATTCGCTGTCCGTGTTCCAAGACGCGTCGGCTGCATCAACTTCGTAAGAGACTTTGTTGATGGAATTTGAGAAACGCACATCGTCGAACAAGAAGAATTCAGCCTCTGGCCCGAAATAAGATGTGTCGCCGATACCGGAAGACTTCAAATACGCCTCTGCGCGCATCGCAGTTGAGCGTGGGCAGCGTTCGTATGTTTCACCTGTGTCTGGTTCAACAACATGGCAATGCACGGCCAAGGTTTTTTCGGCATAGAAAGGGTCGATATAGCCAGATTCAGTGTCTGGGATCAGTTTCATGTCGGATTCGTCGATGGATTTCCAACCCGCGATAGACGAGCCGTCAAACATAAAGCCGCCCTCTAGGAAGTCTTCGTCGACTTGGTTTTCCATCACTGTGACGTGTTGCAGCTTGCCACGCGGGTCTGTGAAACGGATGTCGACATAAGCAATGTCTTCATCTTTGATCTGTTTGATCAGGTCTTTTGCACTCATGATTAGAGTTCCCTCTGGTTAAAATTAAACTTTGATTGGATCTAAAGCGCGTCTGCGCCTTCCTCGCCGGTGCGAATACGGATCGCTTGGCTGATGTCAGAGACGAAGATTTTGCCATCGCCAATTTTTTCTGTACGTGCGGCATTGGTAATCGCCTCGATGGCGGCATCAAGCATGTCATCGCCAATAACAACTTCGATTTTCACTTTTGGAAGAAAATCGACGACATATTCAGCGCCGCGATAAAGCTCTGTGTGACCCTTTTGACGGCCAAAACCTTTAGCTTCGAGAACCGTCAGCCCTTGAACGCCAACCTCTTGGAGCGCTTCTTTGACCTCATCAAGTTTGAAAGGTTTGATTATTGCTTCGATTTTTTTCATTTGGGCTGTTGTCCTTCCCTAAATTGCTCGGGGAAGATTGATCATTTTTGAGCGGTGGAGACAATTTTAGAAGGGCCAAATTGCCGAATTTACATGATCCTCCCCGCTAAAATGCACAAATACTATGCAAAAATATTAAAAATTAGGCAAAATTTTAGGTTAGGAAATATAAATGTACATAAATTCATAAATAAATAAGATTTAATGAATTATATTCATTAAAATATGGCGAAATTTAGGTAGAAATATTGCAAAATTTGGGCAAGCCTGACGGGGTCTAACTTTAGTATAGCTTTGCGTGATATTACGTGATGTTTTTTCGTCTTTTTTTGAGCTTTTCAGAATAATGATTTGATAACCAGATTACCTAAGTATAGTCGACGCCTAAGGGGAGACAAACCTATTTTATACAACGGGGACGTTATGTTTAATCTATATCATAAACTCGCGCTTGGGCTCCTTCTTTTTATCGGATTGAGCACGCATTCGATGGCTCAAGAGGTCACAACACAGTCCGGTATCGGATCAAAATTTAGAACATATTATGATCAACCTTTACCACAATCGCTAACCTCTGGTTGGAACGTGACACGGGTCGAAATTATTATACCTGAGCGCCTGACTGTGTCAGAGCAAAACACACTTGCGCCGAATGCTGATATTGTTTGGCATGGCGACCCGCGCGGTGATCGGAAAGCACAAATTGCAGCGATCTTGGAGGCGGCCGGGACCTTAGGAGCGCAAGACGTGAATGCAGGTCAAAATGTTCATTTGGTTTTGCAGTTAGAAGAATTCCACGGTGCAACGCCTTATGCACTGCGCAAATTGCGGTTTTCTGGCGTCTACAACATTACATTCTTGGCATCGGTTCATGACGGGCCAACAAGCGAACCGATTATAGACCCAACACCGATCTATGCGGATTTGGAAGCTTTCTCTGGCGCACGCTTTGCGCAAGCCGAGGCAGAAGGAAACACGCAGAAAAAACGCGTTACGTCGCATATTGCGGCTGTTCTTGCCGGTTGGATGAATACCGGACCAGATCCAAGACGCGAGATTTTGCGCCGCGGTCGATAAAGGACCAAGATTGAAATAAAAAAACCTGCTCGGATGCAGGTTTTTTTTATGTCTGAAAGCTATTTTCCGCTCGCATCCTGTTTTGCTTTTGTTTAGAAGGCCCAAGCGTTCGGAAAAGAACGCATCGAATGCGGGTGTGGCGAAATTGGTAGACGCACCAGATTTAGGTTCTGGCGCCGCGAGGCGTGGGGGTTCAAGTCCCTCCACCCGCACCACTAAATTTCTTAAATAACTGTTTTTAAATATATAATTACGGTTCTTGCCAATGGTCCCCCGAATAGTCCCCCGTAAAAAGAGCCCATTTCGATAAATAGGCTCCTAGATTTTGTTACTTTACAACTAAAGAAAAATATATTTCTTCCAATTCATTCAGAAAATCTTCTGTATAACCTGTGCGATGCTCGAATAAACTTGAAAAGAGTAGAAGTTCAACTCCATACTCACTTTCTTTTATTACTGGGCGAATAATCAATTACATTTTGACTTTCGTCCGCTGCTGGCCGCGTTCAAATTTGCAAAAAGAAACGCGAACGGATTACACACCTAAATGTCCCGCATCAGCGGGCGCGATCAAATGTTGAATCCCTGATAATTAATTCAGAATTCAATGTAATCGATTTTGGGCGCGTTCCAGTTTCCAGCCAATCCGAAATCACATTTGCGCATTCCTCACCCATCTTCGCCACAGACAACCGTACGGTGCTCAACGCTGGATTTGAATGTTGAGCGAAGGAAATATCCTCCATCCCGACAATGGAATAATCGCTCGGGACGTGTTTGCCGGCGGCTTGCACTCCAAAAATAGCACCCATTGCAATGATATCAGATGTACAAAGGAACGCAGTTGCGGCGTAATTTTCGCCCAGTACTCTTTGGACCGTTTCCCGTCCATGTCCCACAGAAAGCTCCCCTTCAAAAAACCGTGCATTAACAAGGTTGTTTCGTTTTATGGCTTCGACACGTTCTCTTTGCCTATCATTCCCAGATGTTGAACCATGGATAACTGCAATATCTTTATGTCCAAGGGCGACGAGGTGCTCCACTGCTAAGTTTGCAGACGCGCGATTATCGTAGCCAATCGAGGGCAACCCATGGACACTTTGGGATGTTGAAGAAAGTATTGTTGGTAAATTTGATCGCTCGATTAACTTGAAGAAATCAGCGTTATGCGAATAGCCAGACACGATAAAACCCTCACATCCAATGTTGATGAGTTCCTTTGCTTTTTTAGCTTCGATCTCTGGATTTCCGTCGGTAGTGGCCACGATCAGCGAAAGCTCAAGCTCACTTAGTCGTTTTTCGAGCGCATTGAGGAACCTGGAAAATATCGAGTAATCAAGCGTAGGAATAAGTGCTGCAACAAAACGCGAACGCCCCGAATTGATCGCACGGGCTGCCGCGCTTGGCACAAACCGAAGCGCTTCTATTGCGGCATTCACTTTCTTGCGTGTTTCTGGTTTGACCAAATCTGGTGTGTTCATCACCCGAGATGCAGTTGCCACAGAGACACCCGCATATTCAGCAACATCACGAAGATTGGATCGTTTGTTCATCGCTTTAGCATAGCAAAAATATTTGACTATGAAACCAGTTTCATAAACGATGTAACTGGTTTCAAACGATTCTGGTACCGCATGCTGCCCTATGATGTGAGAATGGACTTTAACAATGTTGGCGCGTCACCTTTGGGGCGCGAGTTTGTTGGGTTTCCGTCGAAACGTGGCATTCATAGGCAGGTTTTACGCACGCGGGGCAGTGTTAAATTTTTGATGAAACAGGGCGATCTACTTTCGATTGAGGGATTGCACAAAGGTCAAAAACTGCTGGTCGCAGCGCTTGATGCATCCGGAAAACATAAGCCAGAAGCGCTTGGGCTTACATCTGCCGAAGCGATCGACCTTTCCTTGTTTGATAGTGCGCGGCTTTCAAGCTGGCTTCTGGGCAATGGCCATCCCGATCCTCAAAACCTTAAGGTCTCTACGCTTGAAGCAGAAGGTGAATTATTTGCGCTGAAAGCATCCGAGGCATGCACGGTTTGGATCATTTCCCCGTTTTCTGCGGTTGATTTGGCACAAGGTAATTCAACCTCCGAAATTCGGATTTCCAAGAAACCAGCAGGCAATGCCTTGGAAGAATTCTTGCCAGAACCTTTAGGCGATATTCGTGAGGAGTTCACGGTCGCAAAAGGCACGGCACAATCTTACACGCTTCGCGAAGGCGAATATGTGCAAATCATTGATGCCGAAGGGCAGCAATGTTCGGACTTTATGGCCTTCCGCAGCAAGGGGTTGGATCGCGGTGAAGAGTGGATGATCGATACGACATCCACGCGGTCCATGGTGCGCGGGGCTTACCCCGGTCCGGGGTTGCTGGATAAATTCTTTGATGCGCGCATGCGCCCGATGATGAATGTCGTCCAAGATACTTGCGGGCGTCACGATGCGTTTGGGCTGGCGTGTACGGGGCGCGGGTACGAAGAACGTGGGTTTCCCGGCCATCTGAATTGTTCAGACAATATAAGTTTCGCGACTGAAAAACACGGCGTGACGCCGCGCAATGCGTGGCCGGCGATAAACTTTTTCTGGAATACATGGGTATGTGAGCACAGCCATACGCTCAACACAGCAGAGTCCTACAGCCGTGCGGGCGATTATGTCCTGATGCGCGCGATGGATGATCTGACCTGTGTGACCACGGCGTGTCCTGACGACATTGACCCGATCAATGGTTGGAACCCCACTGATATTCATGTTCGCATTTACAAGCCAGACGCGCGGATTCAGCGTGCCGTGGCCTACCGAGAGAAGGAAAACGCCCCTATGAGCGTCTCAACCGAAAGCGCCTTTCATCCGCGCACATCGAAACTGACGACACAATTTGCGCCAGCGCGGGATTTGTGGGCGCCTATAGCGTTCCCCGGTGTGGGCACGACGGCGGAATATTGGACGACGCGTGATGCGGTCAGCCTTCAGGATATGTCGGGACTGCGCAAATTCGATATCGTTGGGCCTGATGCCGAAAAACTGTTGCAAATGGCGACGACACGGGATGTGTCCAAGCTTGCCGTGCATCGTGGGCAATATACGCTGATGTGTGATGACAGCGGCGAGGTGATTGACGACGGCACACTGTTTCGTCTTGCACCTGAGCTGTTCCGTTGGTGTTGCGGGACAGAGGAAAGCGGACGCGCGCTTGAAAGCTTGGCTGCAGACATGGGTGTGCAGGTGCGCATTCATGCGCTTGGGAATTCATTGCCAAATCTTGCGCTACAAGGTCCAAACTCGCGCGACTTATTAAAAGAGATTTGTTTTTTCCAACCGACCGTTCCCAATCTGGATCATCTCAAATGGTTCGGCGTTTCGGTTGCGCGGATCAAACACCGTGAAGGTGCGCCTTTTATGCTGGCGCGGTCAGGATATACGGGCGAGCTTGGGTATGAACTTTTCTGCGCCCAAGATCATGCAACCGAAATTTGGGATGCGATTATGGAGGCAGGTGCGCCCTATGGCATCGAACCGATGGGCAATGCGGCCTTGGATATTTTGCGGATCGAGGCTGGGCTTCCAGCCGCGAACGCAGAATTCGCTCCTAGTGTGGATGCAATCGAGGCGGGACTGTCTTTCGCGCTTGATTTCCGCAAGTCTGATTTCAAGGGCAAAGTGGCACTTGAACGAAATTCGAAAGACCCGCGTCGTATTTTGAAGGGTCTGATGACAGAGGTTGACGATACAGTATTGGCGGGCGCACCAATTTTATTGGGCGAACGGCAGGTTGGTGTTGTAACCTCGGCCACGCGGTCGCCGAAATTCGAATGCACCATTGCCATGGCGCGACTGAATGTCGAACATGCCGCAGATGGAACGGAGCTAAAAATCGGTCTGATGGATGGCCGGATGAAACAAATAGGCGCGAAGGTGGTGCCGATACCATTTTACGATCCAAAGCGCGAACGGGCGCGCAGTTAGGGAACCGGGGAATAATGACCGACACAATTGTCGAATTACAAAATGTTTGGAAGGTCTTTGGGGAACGCTCCAAAGAAGCGATGAAAGCCATCCGCGAAGAAGGCATTGGCAAGCAAGAAGTGCTAGAGCGTTTTGACGCTGTTGTCGGGGTGAAAGACGCCAGCTTCGAAGTCAAAGAAGGTGAGATCTTTTGCCTAATGGGGCTGTCTGGTTCAGGTAAATCTACGCTTGTTCGTCATATTAATCGCCTGATAGATCCAACCGAAGGTGTGATCAAAATCTTGGGCGAAGATATTGGCCAGATGAAACCCGAACCATTGCGCGCCTTGCGGGCAGAAAAAATTGGGATGGTGTTTCAAAACATGGCTCTGCTGCCGCATCGGTCTGTGCGTGACAATATCAGCTTCGCGCTAGAGCTTCGCGGCGTCGATGCTTACACGCGCATGCAGGTGGCCGATCGCGCGATAGAAACAGTGTCGCTTGAGGGCTATGGTGATCGTCTGCCTTCGGAGCTGTCGGGCGGCATGCAACAACGGGTCGGCCTTGCCCGCGCGTTGGCGGCTGATCCTGAAATCCTGTTGATGGACGAGCCGTTTTCGGCACTCGATCCCCTGATCCGTCGTAACCTTCAAGACGAGTTTTTGATGCTCTCGGAGACTTTGAAAAAAACCACTGTCTTTATCACCCACGACTTGGACGAGGCGATCCGCATGGGCGACCGCATCGGGATTATGAAAGATGGTGAAATTGTTCAGATTGGGACGGCCGAGGATATCGTGACCGATCCGGCAGATGACTATGTGGCCGATTTCGTTGCTGGCATCTCGCGCTTAAAACTTATCTCGGCTGCGAAGATCATGCACCCAAAGGCGAAATATGAAAAGGCACATGGCAAACTGAATGCCAAGAAAAAATACCCAACTGCCCACCCAGATGATGATTTGGATACATTGGTCGGCCTGTCCACTGGGACAGATTTGCCCGTTGTCATCAAGGATGGGGACAAGACCGTGGGTGTTGTGGACAAAGATACGCTGCTGCGCGGCTTACAGGGGAGCAACTAATCATGACGACAATGGGATCAGGTGCAGAGCAGAAGATTATTGACGATCGCGACGTATCCATCGGTACGTTCGTCGCGACGAATGAAGGATATTTCACCAAGAACTTTGAGCGCATTCAAAAGGCGGAATTGCCCAGATGGCATATGAATATCTGGGGTTTGCTGTTCCCTTGGCTGTGGTCGGCCAATCGCGGGCTGTGGGTGATGTTTTGGCTCTCACTGTTTTTGGATGTCGTTGGCGTTGTTTGTTTAATGCAAGTGGTGAAATTCGCACCGCTTCTGGCAGAGGCGCAACTTGACCCAGACAACAATGTCACGCTGATTGCCCGCTACTCAACATGGATTTCACGCTTTACCTGGATCGGGATCGCGGTTCTTATTTTGGGGCGTCTTTGGATGGGCAGCTCTGCCAATCGCTGGTATTTCGGCCAATATAACCGCTGGCGGATTGAGGGTAAAACACCCAACGGGACAAGCTTTAAACGCGTTGTCACAGCGCTTGTGATTATCGCCTTGGTAGCGCCGATTACATTTTACCGCGCGACACAGCTGCGCACCGATGATCGCGCCTGTTTGAACCAAATTCGTTTCGCCGAGGATAGCGAACAGTTGCTGGCGCAATATGAAGCGCCAAGCTATGACGAAGCATTGCAGAGGATCGATGACAGGCGTGCTGATCTAGTGGCAGAGAAGTCTGCGCTTGAGGCTGTGAGCGAACCGACCAACGAACAGAAATCGCGTCTCGTTCAACTGCGCAAGCTGGATCGTGTCACCAATAGCGAGATGAACACAATCAATTCCTTCCTGAACATTTCTGGCAAAGATCGGTTCGACTGTGCTTTCATTGATGACTTCCCAACTTTGGCACGTTTCACGCCAGGCGAGGAAGTGCGCTATCGTCGCGTGCCAGATGAGGAAGCGATTGCTGCGGGCGATCTAGATGCCACTAAAGTACTCGTGCAAACCAAACCGGCAGTTGAAGGGCGTCGCGTCAACACATTTACCTACACGGCGGAAGGTATCGATACATCAATCAACTATCTGCGTGCGCAATTCGCGGGCTTCTTTGACGCTGTCACAAATGTCCTGCGCCAATCCTTGATCAGGGTTGAGGTCGCATTTATGCAAACGCCTTGGCCCGTAATAGCCTTCCTCTTCATGGCGCTCAGCTGGGCATTTACCAACCGCGCAACAACGATCTTTGTTGGCTCGTCGCTCGCTTTCCTTGCGGTGTTCGAGCTGTGGCAGATCGCCATGCAAACCATGGCACTGGTGGTCGTCGCGACAGCTATCTGTGTTTTTGTCGGGTTGCCGGTGGGGATATGGATGGCCAAGAACAAGATGTTCAGGTGGATCACAGAGCCCATATTGGACGTCATGCAAACCATTCCATCGCTGTCGTATCTGGTACCCGCCGTTGCCTTCTTCGGCATCTCACAGCCACCTGCTGTTCTGGCCACGGTTGTCTTCGCGATACCGCCCATGGTGAAACTAACCGCCCTTGGGATTCTGCAAGTGCCCGAAAGCACCAAGGAATCCGCACTCGCCTTTGGTGCATCAGAACGACAGCTGTTGCGCAAGGTTGAGATACCAATGGCAATCCCGTCCATTATGGCTGGGCTCAATCAAACAATCATGCTGGCGCTTTCCATGGCCACAATCTCTGCATTTATTGGTGCGGCTGGGCTTGGGGCGCTTGTTACGGAATCATTAGGCGATGCACAGGCTGGTAAAGGTCTGCTCGCTGGGATCGCAATCGCTTTGGTTGCGATGATGATCGATCGGATCCTTCGCGGGATACGAACGTCGTTCAGTCGAATTTAATATGGCTGGGCAAACTACCAACTCAACTGGGAGAGAAACATGAAATCAATTTTCAAACTGACAGCCATCGCTGCGACCTTTGTTGCAAGCGGTGCCATGGCCCAAGAAAAGGTCATGATCTCTGATCCAAGCTGGAACGGTGCACGCGCAATCGGGCATGTTTTGGCTGGGATCATCAATGGCCCAATGGGCTCTGAAGCGGAAATCGTAACGGGCATGAACCAACAGCCTGTGATTTATGCAGGTATGGACAAGGGCGATGGCTCTATCGACATCCAGCCTGACATGTGGATGCCAAACTGGCAGTCTGCTTGGGACGAGTATGTTGTGGGCAACGAGTCTATCCGCGTCAGCGCACCATATAAAGGCACGTCGAACATCTATGTGCCATCTTACATGGCAGGCGAAGTCTCTTCGATCGAAGATCTGAAAAACCCAGAAATCGCAGCGAAGTTTGATACAGATGGTAACGGTAAAGGCGAATATTGGGCAGGCGACGTCACCTGGGCGTCCACCAAGCGTTGGCAGATTAAATTTAAGTCTTACGGTTTGGATGATCTGTGGGAGCCAAATATTGTTTCTGCTGATACGTTCAAGGCGGGTCTAGCTGCGGCCTATGCGGCATCTAAGCCGCAACTGTTCTACTACTGGACACCAGAAGCGCTTCATTCTCAATACGACCTAACTGCTGTTGCAGAGCCAGAGCGTTTTGACGGCTGTGAAGACGTCGATCTAGACGCCGAGAACTGGTTGGAAGTATCGCACTTCGAATGTAAAATCGCTGAGAACGATGTGCATGTTGCGTATTCAACTTCACTAGAATCTCGTAACCCAGCGGTTGCGGCCATGCTCAGCCGTATTCAGTTCACTGGCGACGAAGTTGGCGGTTGGATCCTAGAAATGTTTGAAAACAAACGTGACCCTGCTGAAGTTGCGGCAGAGTGGATTGCCGACAATGAAGAGTTGGTGAATAGCTGGATTAACGGCTAGTTGTTAGATGAATGAGATTAAGCTGGGCCTTTGGGCCCAGCTTTTGTCGATGGTGGTCAAATTACGATCTATCTCATCAGAAATTCTAAATAGTCGATTTTTTGATTACAGGTAAAACAACGACATGCTGACCATCCGATCGGACCCGTTTCCAATATTGTAAAAAAAGAAATCTGTTTGTCCTCGTGCATCTGCCGCATGAGATTGTGTTATAATCAGACTATGTTATTCACCTGCGCAGGGTCGTCCTACTGTCAAACACATGCATCCGTGCTTTGTCGGCGGTGAAGTGGATATCGTTCCCGATCTTTTCTTTCGGTGGCTTTTCCATTTTTGCAATAAACTCCGTCCCGTCTTTGGCAACAAAATGGGCAAGAACATTCTCGCCCAGATGTTCTAAAAGCTCCAGCTTGGCTGTCAAAATTGATTTTGCTTTGGTTGTTTGAACAAGATGCTCAGGACGGATACCAAGGATGTCGTCTTTGGCAGCGCTTTTCATAACTGTCGAAATCCCTTTGGACAGGGCAGAGGGCTTGAAGAAATTCATTTTCGGGCTGCCAATGAAACTGGCGACAAACATGTTGTCTGGGTTTTCGTAAAGATCGACAGGTGCGCCTACTTGTTCAATGATCCCGTCGCGCAGCACCACGATTTTATCCGCCAGCGTCATCGCCTCGACCTGATCATGGGTGACATAGATCATGGTTGCACCCAAGCGTTGATGCAGGCGGGCAATTTCCAGCCGTGTTTGCACACGCAACGCCGCATCGAGGTTGGACAAAGGCTCGTCGAATAGAAACACCTCCGGTTCGCGCACGATCGCCCGTCCAATCGCCACGCGCTGGCGCTGTCCGCCGGACAGGGCCTTGGGCGTGCGATCTAGATAATCGGTGATTTGCAGGATGTCGGCCGCGGCCTCGACGCGTTTTTTGATGTCCGCTTCGGGCATTTTAGCTTGGCGCAGGCCAAACGCCATATTTTTATAGACATTCATATGGGGGTAAAGCGCGTAGGTTTGGAACACCATTGCTACACCGCGTTTTGCAGGTGCGATTTCGTTCACGACCGTATCACCAATGGAAATTTCACCACCGCTGATTTCTTCTAGCCCTGCGATCATGCGCAGCAATGTTGATTTGCCGCAGCCAGACGGGCCAACGAAGACCACAAATTCACCATCGTCGACTTTTAAGTCCACGCCATGAATGACTTGGGTGTTGCCGTAAGATTTTTTGACGTCTTTGATTTCTAAATTGGCCATGTGCTTTCCGTATCTTGTATCGCCTGAACAATCGCAGGCACGAATTCTGGATAATCCTCTGGCAAACTGGACCAGAGCGCCTCTGAGCGGGCGAAATCTGCTTCTCGACCCGCGGCCAAGAAAGGTTCTAAGTGATCCCAATAGGGTTCAACATAAGGAATATGTGTCTGTCCTTGCGCAAATCTGCGCGCGTATACATACCAGCTGGCAATGCTGGCATAGCCCCATTTTGGGCTGATCCCTTGGGCCAAACAGCCGCGCAATGTGGGCCGAATGAAGATCGGAAATTTTGACCATCCATCCATACAAATCCGTCCTAAATCATCTGCGATTGCGGCATTTGAAAATCGGGCCGCGATAAGGTCGCGATAGGCGGCTTTGTCGAAGGGCAGATCAAGCGTCAGCCCCGGCAGGACATTTTCGGTCTCAAACCCATCGAAATGCGCGCGCAGCTTTGGATCGGCCATAGCTTGGTCAAATGTTTGATATCCGGCCAATGCGCCAAGATAACACAGCGCCGTATGCCCACCATTTAGAATGCGAATTTTTGCTTCCTCATAGGGGTGTACGTCATCTACCAGTTCAACGCCAGCTTTGTCCAAGGCAGGGAAGTCATCTGCGAAATCTTTTTGCAAAACCCATTGAATGAAATCTTCGCCATGTATCGCCACAGGCGCGTGGGCCGAAGAAATCGCGCTGATCTCATCGTGCAAAGCCTGCGTCGAGCGCGGCGTGATACGGTCAACCATCGCATTGGGAAAGGTTGCGTTTGTGACGCACCATTCCGCAATATCGTGCTGTCCCGTCAATTCCAAATACCGCGCGAAATTGCGTTTTAACATATCGCCGTTGGACCGAATATTGTCACAGCACAGCATCGTAATGGGTGCATCAATTGCTGCAATACGGCGCGCCAAGGCGGCTGCAAGATAGGCATAAACCGAACGCTTTGGCCCACCGTTGATTTCAGCGGCGATGATTGGGTGATCTGCATTAATCAACCAATCATCATTCAAATAATAGCCGCTTTCGGTCACGGTCATGCTGACAGCTTTAACAGATGGGTTTGACAGCAATTCCTCCGCCGATTGCGCATCTATCGACCAATCTTCGAAATGGATATGCGGGCGGACCAAGCGGAAGGCGCTGATCCCCTCTGGCGTTGTTGTCTTCAGCAGGTAGCCATCATCACCACTCGAAAGCGCCGCAAATTCACGCGCTTCCTCGGCACGCAAATTTACCGCAGCAACCCCCCAGCCCAAATCGCCCGTCTTATCCATATAATCATCAATATAGACGGCCTGATGCGCCCGGTGGAACGCACCAAATCCCAGATGTACGATGCCGATGGCGCATGCGCTGCGATCATAGCCCGTTTTTGCAATCGATGTGTTGGATTGTCGGTTCATTGCATCACCCGCCCTGCCGAGATCAGTTCGGACCGCGCCAGATCACGGTATGCGGATGGCGTCATCTCTTTCATTTTCAAAAACTGACGGTTGAAATTGGCAAGGTTCTGAAAACCAACATCAAAACAGATTGAGGAGACGGGATCGTCGGTGGCATAGAGCATCGAACAGGCCTGACCAATCCGTACGCGGTTTACAAATTCAACAAAATTATTACCGGTGGTTTTCTTGAAATTGCGTGAAAACGCAGGCGGGCTCATCCCCGCCATATCTGCGGCTTGGTCGAGCGAAATTTCATCGGAATAATGAGATGTGATATGGTCGACGACTTCGCCGATACGCGCCTGTTTACTGGACCCCTCAGGATGAATAACGCCCGCTACAGACAGCGCACGTTTTTCAGCATGTTCGTTGATGCGCACCAGAAAGCGGATAAATGCGGCAATGCGCTCCGCACCGCGTGTGTTTCGGATGCGTTCAAAATGACCGCGTGCGAAGGTCGCATCGAACCCTTCAAACTCGATCCCCGATTTGGCGAGTTCCCACATCGAACTCATTTCTTTGAATTCCGCGAAGGCGCGGGTCAAATCATTGATGCTTTCTTGGCTGAACTGCACCAGCATGTCACGGATTTCAACAGGCTCTGGGTTGGCATGTTCATCCGTGACCCAGTTATGGGGCAAGTTTGGGCCGGTCATGAACAAGGATCCGGCCGCGAAATCGCCAATATAATCGCCGACAAAGGCTTTACCGCGCGTTGCAGTGATCAAATGCAGTTCATATTCTTTGTGGCTGTGCCAACGGCACAAATCTGTCGGCCACCCATGTTCCAAATAGCGGATGCTCTCGGTCGCGCGGTCGACATATTCGAATTCTGGTTGGATGATCGACATGGGCGCTTACATCCTTAGAACCGAACCGCCATCGACGCTCAGCGTCTGTGCGGTCATATATTGAGATTGGTCAGAGGCAAGGAAAACTGCGACCCGCGCGATATCCTTTGGCTTCGCCATATAACCAAGCGGCACTGCTGCGCCGACTTCGCGCTTTTTCTGTCCGATTTCCTTACCTTCGAATTTTGCAAACAGAGCGTCGACATCTTTCCACATTGGCGTGTCTACTACGCCTGGGCTGATGGCGTTGACGCGGATTTTATGAGGTGCAAGGGCAAGGGCGGCTGATTGGGTATAGCTGATCACCGCTGCTTTGGTTGCGCAGTAATGGGCCACCAGCGCTTCGCCACGATGACCCGCTTGAGACGATAGATTGATGATAGAGCCTTGTTGGTCGTTCGCTTTCATAGACCGCGCAGCCGATTGCATCACGCCAAACATCGCACGGACATTGATTGAGAACAGGCGGTCATATTGTTTCAGATCAGCATCCAGCACACTGCCCATATCGAAAATTGCGGCATTGTTGAACAACACATCTGGCTTCTCGTCGTGCACCCAGTCCAAACAGGCCTGCAACCCTTGATCTGTGCTGAGGTCAAACGCCTGATGTGTGTCGCGCGCATCATTTGCAATATCTGTGGTCAGTACGCGCGCACCAAGCGCTTCAAAATGCGCCGCGGTAGACGCACCAATGCCACCCAAAGCACCGGTGATGATACAGGTCTTACCTTCTAATGAAGTTGGTGCAGCCTCTATCATCACTTCACCGCCCCAAAGGTTAGACCTTGGACCAATTGCTTTTGACAGAACCATCCCAATACGACGATTGGGCCGACAGCCGCTGTGGACACGGCGGATAGACGTCCAAAAAACAATCCTTCAGGTGCGCGATTGCCTTCGATCAATTTCGATAGGGTCGCTGCTTCTGTCGTTGTCAAACGCACAGTCCAATACGCCTCGTTCCAGCAAAAGATAAAGCAGAGGAGGGCAGTGGAGGCGACACCGCCCCATGCCAGCGGGATCAGGATATCCTTGATCTCGCCCCATGTGTTCACGCCGTCCATCTTACCAGCTTCGATGATCTCTTTGGGGATTTCTTTGAAATAGGTGAACAGCATCCAAATCACGATGGGCAGATTGATCAGCATCAAGACCGTGATCACCAAGAAATGCGTGTCATAAATGCCAAGGAAATTTTTGGTCAGAAACGTCATCGGATAAAGCACAGCCGCAGCAGGCAACATTTTGGTCGACAGCATCCACATCAAAATATCTTTGGTTGCGCGCGTGGGGTTAAAGGCCATTGCATATGCGCACGGCACGCCAACAACCAGAGCAAACAAAGTCGCAAAAGTCGATGTGATGACAGAGTTGATGGCAAAGCGCCAATAATCATAATTCTCTGTCATATTCAGATAGTTTTCTAACGTCGGCTTGAAAACGAATAGAAACTCCGGTTTCACTGCATCGGCATCTGTCTTGAAGCTGGTAAACACCATCCAGAAAATCGGGAAGAAAAAGATGATCGCTACCATCCAAGCGATAGCAGGCCAGAAAACACGGCTGAAAGTCGATGTTTGTGCAACGATTGCCATATCCGTCCCCTAATCCATCAAACTCTTGCCGACCATGCGCAGCAAGAAAATCGCAACGATATTGGCAAGGATCACGGCGAAAATGCCTGTCGCACTGGCCGCACCGATATTGTTGGTGGCAAATTCACCGATCAAATAGGGCAGGTTTTTGTTGCCATTGCCACGGCTGACGATCTCGATCTCTGCATAAAGGGACAGGTGAAAAATCGCTTGGATCATCAACACAATCGCAATCGGGCGGGCGAGATGTGGAATGGTTAGGTTGATAAACATCGACCATGCGCTGGCCCCATCCAAAACGGCGGCTTCCTTTTGTTGCTGGTCCTCGGACTGTAGCGAGGTCATAAAAATCAAAACCGCAAACGGCGTCCATTGCCATGTCACCATGATAATGACTGCATAGGCACTGGTCTGCGTCGCGCGGAACGAAATCGGCTCAATCTCTGGCCAAAGCGAGAAGAAGGCGCCCAATATGGGGAAATCCCGCATACCTGCGACAAAATCATTCATCCCATTCACGGCTAAACCTTGAAGGCCCAGAACAGGATCAAGGATCATATTAATCCAAAGCACCGCATTAACGGCGGGCATCACGAAGAAGGGCGAAATCAAAAGCACACGCACAATACCGCGTCCCGGAAAGCTTCGATTTACCAGCACCGCAATCGCCAGCCCAAGAACCACAGTAAAGACAATAATGCTGCCTACAATGAACAGCGAGTTTGAGACGGCAAACCAAAAATCTTTGTTCTCAAGGACGAAATTATAATTGCCCCAGCCACGCCAATTATCGATCGACGGTTTCGTCCATTCTGGTCTGCTTAAACTGTTCAACACATATCGGATAAACGAGAAGAAAAGCGTCATCCCCAAGGGAACCAACATCCAGATCAACAGCAAAATAACCGCAGGTGTCTGCAACAATCTTGGAAGTCTGCGATCTGACATCGACTTATTTCCTTGGGGTTTGGATCATCGGCTCATTGGAAATGGGGTGTGTCCCCATATCTAATCAAACGACAAAAGTTTTAGGGATGAAAGGCCCAAGAACGCTTGGGCCTTTCCAATCTCTCGGGAGATTATTCGTAATAGCCTGCTTCCTTCATGATCGCATCCGCTGCTGCTTGAGAGGCCGCTAAGGCTTCATCAACAGATTTTGCGCCAGAAAGAGCTGCTGCCATTTCTTGTGCAACCGCAGAACCCACTTGTGGGAACTCTGGGATCGCTGCGAACTGAACACCAACATATGGCTTGATCGCAGAAGCAGCTGGCGCTGCTGAATCGATTGCTGCCATTTCAGCTGCGGCAAAGCCTGCTGCTGCTTGGAATTCAGGGATTGCGTATGTAGACGCACGCTGACCCGTTGGGACAGAACCCCAACCGAAATCTGGGTGGTTCCCAACCGCTTGCACATACTCTTTCGATGTCGCCCATTCGATGAACTTCATGGAAGCTTCTGCGTTTGGCGAACCGGCTGGAACAGCCATTGCCCATGCCCATAACCAGTTTGCACCAGCCGCCGTACCCGCATTCGGGGATTGTGCATAAGCAACCTGATCGCTTTCTAGGAAAGAAGCCGCGATTGTTGCGTCGATCCACATGCCGCACTTGCCTTCGTTATAAAGGGCAAGGATCTCGTTGAACGAGTTGCCTTCAGAACCCGGTGGGCCATAGTTGCCAAGCAGATCGACGTAGAAGTTAATCGCATCTTTCCACATTTGAGTATCTAGTGCAGGGCGGAAATCAGCGTCAAACCATGCACCACCGAAAGAGTTCACAACAGTCGTGATAAACGCCATGTTGTCACCCCAACCTGGCTTCCCGCGCAAACACGCACCATAAACGCCATTATCAGGGTCATGCATTGCTGCTGCTGCCTGCTTAACACGCGACCAGCTGTCATTGTCATTGATTGTCACGCCAGCTGCATCTGCAAGGTCTTTACGGTACATAACCATAGAAGACTCACCATAGAATGGTGCCGCATAAAGCGTACCTTCATGGCTTAGGCCCGCACGCATCGCAGGCAAGATGTCATTCACATCATAATCTGCGCCAAAGTTTAGCGGCTCAATCCAGCCAGCTGCACCCCAAATCGGTGCTTCTTGCATGCCGATATTGATGATGTCGTACTGACCACCACCCGTGGCCGTATCAGACGTAACTTGCTCGCGCAAAACGCCTTCTTCCAAAGAGACCCAGTTTAGCTCCACACCCGTTTCATCGGTGTAAGCTTCTGCAACTTTTTGCATGTTGATCATGTGGCCATTGTTTACGATCGCAATCGTAAGGCTGTGGCCATCAGCCGATGCTGTCAAAGCAGTCGTTGCAGCCAATGCCGCACCCGCTGCGATATTACGCATAAAGGTCATAGATTTCCTCCCATAGGCCGCGCACCATGCGCGGAATAAGATTGATTAAACGATCTGTGCGACAGGTTAGCTAATACTGTAATACCATAGAGTGATACTAAAAATTAATAAATTACGATTTTTTAGATTTATCGTCACCTTTTAGTACTATTGATAGCTATTTTACTGCAATGAAGAGGAAAATCCGCGGTAAAAACCCGCGTTTTTAAGAAAACATCCCCTCACTACGCATCTGAGCGAAGCGTCAGTTCAAATGGATTCGGTGCTCAAAACCCCTTGCGCCGCTGGGTTCATCCCCCTAGAAGGGCGCGAGTTGATTTTCCCTTAGTGCAAAGGCCCAATGCGCTGCTTTGCAGACGATAAAGAAGGACGTGAAAAATGGCGATTAAAGAGACGCTGAACGAAGGATTGAAACGGGGCTACGAGATTACCGTTCCAGCCGCTGATCTAGATGCTGTGGTGGACACAAAACTCAAAGAAGTCGCACCAACGGTGGAACTTCGGGGGTTTCGTAAAGGCAAGGCGCCGATGGCCATGCTGAAAAAGCAGTTTGGACCACGTATTTTGGGCGAAGCGATGCAGGAAGCCATCGACAAAGCGATGAGCGATCATTTCGAAAGCTCTGGCGATAAGCCGGCCCAGCAGCCGGAAGTCAAAATGACCAATGACGATTGGAAAGAGGGCGACGATGTCGAGGTCGCGCTGTCCTATGAATGTCTGCCCGAAATTAAAGAACCTGACTTTGCAAAGCTGAAATTGACGCGTCTTGCTGTGAAAGCGGATGACAAGGAGGTCAAAGAAGCGCTGGAAAACCTTGCCTCAACCGCGCAGGACTTTGCCGAGAAAAAGGGTAAATCAGCCGAAGGTGATCAGGTTGTTATCAATTTCCTTGGAAAAGTTGATGGCGAAGCGTTCGACGGCGGTCAAGCTGACGACTACCCGCTGGTTCTTGGATCTAACAGTTTTATCCCAGGCTTTGAGGATCAACTCATTGGCAAGAAAGCAGGCGACGAGGTTGAAGTAAAGGTCACGTTCCCTGCGGATTACGGTGCCGAGAATTTGGCCGGTAAAGATGCTGTATTCGAGTGTAAAGTCAACGAAGTGAAAGCACCCAAAGCGGCTGAACTGGATGATGAGCTTGCCAAGAAATTCGGCGCAGAGGATTTGGATGGTCTGAAGTCCCAAATCTCGGAGCGTTTGGAAGAAGAGTATAAGGGTGCGGCACGTCTTGTGATGAAGCGCGAGCTGATGGACGCGCTGGATAAAATGGTGAAATTCGATGCGCCTGAGGGCTTGATCTCGGCGGAGGCCAAACAGATTGCGCATCAATTGTGGCACGAAGAAAATCCAGATGTTCAGGGACATGATCATCCAGAAATTGAAACGACGGATGAGCATACCAAACTGGCTGAACGCCGCGTGCGGCTTGGGCTGCTCTTGGCAGAGGTGGGGCAGATCAAAGAGATTGATGTGACCGACGCGGAGATGCAGCAGGCAATTATGGCCCAAGCGCAGCAATACGGGCCGAATGCTTCGCAGTTTTTTGAGTTCATCAAGAACAATCCGGGGGCACAGCAGCAGATGCGCGCGCCGATCTTTGAAGATAAGGTGATCGACTATATTGTTGAGCTGGCGGAAGTAAAAGAAAAGACGGTTTCTAAAGACGAGCTTCAGAAAGCTGTTGAGGCGTTGGAAGACGAATAGACGCCGCCGGTAACGAAATGAATTTAAAAGCCGTCCTTTGGGGCGGCTTTTTTTGTTACGGGGAAAGATGCCCTAGCTAGGGTGTTATGTTAAGCCATTGAACTTATTTGTAAATTCATATCCTTTAACCTTTGCCCCTTCACATCCCAAATGCACCACTTCGTTCTTCAAGCGTCATCTGATCGAAGACCTCTTTAGGTGTACGGTATCCTAACACGGCGCGGGGGCGGGTGTTAAGGTGGTTTTGGATGGTGCGGATGCGATCGGTGCT
>JBCCGP010000050.1:0-21487 GCA_039029215.1 Pseudomonadota bacterium | reverse complement strand
TTGAATGGACCCAAACCCATGTGCATGCGACCTTTGGCGTCTGTTGGGGCGGCATGGCGATGATGAACTATTTCCATGGCATTCAGAAACATATTCTGGATGCGAAGGCCTTTGGCTGTATCCGGCACAAGGTTCTGGACAATTCCACTGCCATCACAACGGGGTTCTCTGACGATCTGGTCGTGCCCGTCAGTCGTTGGACAGAGAATACGCGCGATGAAATCGAAGCGGCAGGATTGCGCGTTTTGATCGACTCGGATGAAACTGGCCCATGCTTGGTCGAGGATGCAAAATATAATGCGTTCTACGTGTTCAATCATTTCGAATATGACAAGAACACGTTGAAGGGCGAATATGATCGCGACATCGCCAATGGCACGCCGATCAATATTCCGGCCAATTACTATCCAGATGATGACCCAAGCCGCGAGCCCGAAAACCGCTGGCGCAGTCACGGGCATCTTTTATACGGAAATTGGATCAACACGATCTATCAGACCACCCCGTTCGATCTGCATAGGATCGGGGAATGATCCGCGGCATGCTGCTTGGGATATGTCTGACCATTGCTGCGGCCCTAATTGCAATCTACGCAATCTCTTGGACCAAACAGGCCCGCGTTGCGCAAGCGTTTCCACCTATTGGGCAATTCATTGAACTAGATGGCGGGCGTCTGCACTATATCGACAAAGGCGATGGCCCTGCCCTGATCTTATTGCATGGCGCGGGCGCCAATTTGCGCGATTGGACATTTCGGCAATTTGACACGCTTGCCAAGACGCATCGTGTGATTGCCTTTGATCGCCCGGGCTACGGCTATAGCGACCGGTTTGCGCACGGGCATCTGACGCTGGAACGCGAGGCGATGCTGATCAAACAGGCAGCTGAGAAACTGGGCGTGTCAAACGCGATGATTGTCGGGTTTTCTTACGGCGGGACCGTCACCGCACGCCTTGCGCTTGATCATCCAGATTTTGCCCAAAAACTTCTGCTGATTGCGCCCGCTGTCCATGATTGGCCCAGCCGCACCGTTGATTGGACACATGGCCTTCTGTCGACACCCGTAATTGGCCCGCTTGCTATGAACATCGTCTACGCCCTCGCCCCGCGCAGCTATTTTATGAATGCCTATCGCGGTGTGTTTTATCCAGAGGACCTGCCGGAGGGATATCTGGATCACGTTGGTCTTGGCCTGTCCACAAAACCCAGTGTTCAGGTGCATAACGGGCATCAAATCCAAAATCTTCTAAGCGAAATCGAAAAGATGATGCCCCGCTATGCGGAGCTGACCCAGCGCATTCATCTGATCCATGGAACGGCGGATCGGTCTGTTTCCTATCAATATCATTCCGAAGATTTTATAGCGGACGCGGTGAACGCCGATATCACATTCGAATTCATCGACGGGATTGGCCACGGCATCCATCAATCCGGTACCGATCAAATCCTGTCTGCGATTGAAATGCTTTCCCAAGACTGATCTTTGCGCCATAATTCCAAGCAGGAGGATAGAATATGACTTTGCCTTTTGACGGTGCGATTTCGAAATTTTTCGAGAATGATGCACCTGCGGAGATACGCAATGCCATTCAATCGGGCAGCAAAAAGGATATCCTGAACCCGACTTACCCATATGACAAAGCTTTGAGCGGTAAGGAGTATGATGAGGTTTACGAGGCGCTGCAAATCGAGCTGGTGAAGATGCTGGCTTGGGTGCAAGAGACAGGGCAGCGATTGGCCATCGTTTTTGAAGGGCGCGACGCGGCTGGCAAAGGCGGCACGATCAAACGCTTTCGCGAAAACCTAAACCCGCGCTCTGCCCGCGTGGTCGCGCTGCCGAAACCCTCAGACAAAGAGCAAAGCCAATGGTATTTCCAGCGCTATATCGATCATCTGCCCAGCGCGGGCGAAATCGTATTTTTCGACCGTTCTTGGTATAATCGCGGGGTGGTTGAAAAAGTCTTTGGTTTTTGCACAGACGAGCAGCGGGCGCGGTTCTTCCGCCAAGTGAATGATTTTGAACGCATGCTGGTCAATGATGGGATCATCTTGATCAAACTGTGGCTGAATGTCGGGCGCGCCGAACAGCTGCGCCGGTTCATGGCGCGGGAACAAGACGCGCTGAAACAATGGAAACTGTCCAGCATCGATATCAAAGGGCTGGCAAAATGGGATGACTATACCGCCGCAATCGCCGAGACGATGGAAAAATCCAGCTCGGAACACGCGCCATGGAATGTGATCCGCACCGATGACAAGAAACGCGCGCGCCTATCTGCGATCAAATTGGTGCTAAGCCAATTAGATTATGCAAAGAAAGACAGTGATATCGCCAGCGCGCCCGATGCCAAAATAACCGGGGGTCCAGAAATCCTTGGCGCGTAAGGGCTATCATCACGGAAATCTGCGCGCAGCCCTTGTGGACGCAACCCTGACCCTGATCGAAGAAAAGGGCCCAACGGGTTTTACCATGTCCGAGGCCGCAAAAACCGCAGGCGTATCTGCCGCCGCCCCCTATCGCCATTTTGAAGGCCGCGAAGATTTGATCGCAGAAGTCGCCCGACAAGGGTTCGAGATTTTCGCCGATCTGATGGAATTTGCCTATGCCAAGGGCAACACCCCATTGGCCAGTTTCGAAAGCGTTGGACGCGCCTATCTTGCCTTTGCCCGCAAAAATCCGGGGCATTATATCGCGATGTTTGAAAGCGGTGTGTCGATCAACGCTAATGCCGATCTGGCGGCGGCGGCCAATCGCGCCTTGGATGTGCTGAGCAAATCTGCCGAAAGCCTCAGCGCGCATCTGCCCCCAGACCTGCGCCCGCCACCGTTGATGATCAGCCAGCATATTTGGGCGATGAGCCATGGTATTGTGGAGCTTTTCGCGCGTGGCGAACCCGGCGCGCGTTCGCCTTTTAGCCCTGAAGAGCTATTAGAAGCGGGTACTGGAATTTATCTTCGGGGATTGGGGATTTTGCCCAAAGACTGAGTTTCAACTGGATATCGATCTTGGCGCGGCATGCAACGTTTATAAATCCTAAAATGAGTACTTTGCGCCAAGGTACCGTCCATATTGGTGCCGATCTCTGGCTATTGTCTGAGTCTCTGTTTAGAATACGGCTGACGTTGGAAAGGCAAAGAATATTGAAGGCAATAATTTTTGATATGGATGGTTTGCTCTTAGACACAGAAAGGGTGTGTTTAGAGGAATTTGTTCAAACCAGACGGTCATTCTCTTTAACAGACAGCCCAAAAACATTCTTAAACTGTGTTGGTGTTGATGGAGCAAACTCAAGAAAAATCATAGAATCTAGCCTTAATGGCCAAATTGATATGGGCACGTTTAGTAGGGAATGGGATCGTCGGATCGCGGACCGACTTAGAAAAGCAATTCCCGTCAAGACCGGTGCCGATCAGCTATTGCGCATTTTGCACGAAAAGGGCCATCCTTTAGCAGTCGCCACCACAACAAATACAGATACTGCAATAAAACACCTGAATGCAGCTGGGCTTTTTAAATACCTCAAATCCGTAATCGGAGGGGACAAAGTTGCAAGGAGAAAGCCTGATCCAGAGCCCTATCTGAAGGCCGCTGCTGTACTTGGATATCCAGCAGAAAACTGCATTGCCTTTGAAGATAGTGAAACAGGAGTGCGCGCAGCAATCGCTTCGGGCGCGACGACTGTGCAAGTCCCAGATTTAATTCCGCCAACCGAAGAAGTTAAAGCCTTAGGGCACCTTATTGCAAAAACCCTAATTGAAGGTGCAACTATTTTGGGCCTCGTCAATCAAAGCGACGCCAACTGAACGATGGCTCCGCGCGAAGATTCGCGCATTTGATCTAAGATACTTGACAATTCACATGCGCTCCTTAGGTATGTAAATGTAAATAACATTAACATCTAAAACGAAAGGACCCACAAAAGATGTCGACCCTGCAATCTTGGTTTCATGAAGTCGTTGCTTGGCTAGATGCGCGCGGCAAAGGCGCCTGGCTGACGGCCATGATCCTTGGCTTTATCTTCATCTGGCCGCTTGGCCTTGCCATTCTCTTTTACATGCTTTGGAGTGACCGCATGAACCACCGCTTTTTCAAATGTAAATCCAGCCGTATGTCCAACACAACGGGCAACACGGCCTTTGACAAATACAAAGAAGACACGATCACCCGTTTGAACGAAGAGCAAACAGCGTTCAAAACCTTCTTACAGCGCCTGCGGGATGCCAAAGATCAGACAGAGTTTGATCAATTCATGGATGAACGCACCGCAGAACAGAAAGCTGCGAAAGCTTAAAATCAGACCTCCCGTCGTATGAAACCGCCCCCATCCTGCAGGGGCGGTTTTTCTTTTGAACGCCGCTGTTGCGGCGTCATTGAAAACCCAAACCCGCGTCCGATCAGTTATTGATCTTGCAATATAGGCCCGCTAGCCTGCGGGCATGAAACACAGTCTTCCGCTTGTCCCACAGTTTTATGTGACGTCGGCACAACCCTGCCCCTATCTAGAGGGTCGGTTGGAACGCAAGCTGTTTACTGGATTGCGTGATGAAAGCGGTCAGATCCTAAATGACTCGTTGACCAAACAAGGGTTTCGTCGGTCTCAAAATGTGCTGTATCGCCCCGCCTGTTCGGGATGTTCGGCCTGTATTTCTGTGCGTATTCGTGTTGCGGATTTCAAACCCTCGAAATCCCAGCGCCGGGTGATCAAAAAAAATGCTGATCTTCTGCGCAGCTCGAACGCGGCATGGGCAACCGACGAACAATATGATTTGTTCAATACATATCTTGAAACCCGCCACGCAGATGGGGGTATGGCCGATATGGATATGTTCGAATTCGCCGCCATGATCGAAGAAACCCCAATCCGCACGCGCGTTGTTGAATATCATGCAGAAAAAGAGGGTCGGCGCCGGCTTCAGGCCGCATGTTTGACAGATATTTTGGATGATGGCCTGTCGATGGTCTATTCCTTCTTTGATCCTGATCGTGTCAAAAACTCAACTGGGCGGTTTATGATCCTTGACCATATCAATGTCGTCCAAGAGGTCGGTTTGGACTATCTGTATCTTGGCTATTGGGTGCCCGGATCGCCCAAGATGAACTATAAAGCCGAATTTGATGCGATGGAGATGTTTGTCGATGGCGTATGGCAAGATATGTCCGACACCACCGCTCTGCCCGAACAAGCCCGACAAAATGCCGAAGAAACCGTGATGGATCAGGTCGCGCGTTTGCGGTTGCCAAATCTGACGTAAATTCCTGATTTGCAAGATGATTTTAATTTCAATTCCTAATTTTGGAATTAAATTATAAATTTATCCAAATATTGTATTATTATTTCAAATCCTTCAAAAAATCGTTTAAAAACAGTCTTGACCTTCGATTTGAAAATCATACAGTCGCTTCCATGTTGAAACGGATCGAACTTCTAGTGGTGGTGATTTTCAGGGCGCGGTGAGGCGAAATACCTCTTAATCCCGCGCCCCCACGAAAGTTTGGGGGTTTTTTATGGCCAAAGGAATGGACAGGGCAAAAAGATGAGCAAGACAATGACCGGCGCTGAAATGGTTGTTCAAGCGCTGAAGGATCAAGGGGTTGATACGGTATTTGGATATCCCGGCGGTGCCGTGCTGCCGATCTATGACGAGATTTTTCAGCAAAATGATATTCGCCATATCCTTGTGCGCCATGAACAAGGTGCGGCACATGCCGCCGAAGGGTATGCGCGCTCTACGGGCAAACCGGGCGTGGTGCTGGTTACTTCTGGCCCTGGCGCGACCAATGCTGTGACGGGCATGACTGATGCCTTGATGGATTCCATTCCGATTGTTGTCCTGTCTGGTCAGGTGCCGACATTCATGATTGGCTCTGATGCGTTTCAAGAGGCTGATACGGTCGGCATCACACGGCCCTGCACCAAACATAACTGGCTGGTCAAAGATACAGACACCCTGCCCGATGTGATCCATCAAGCCTTTCATATCGCGACATCTGGCCGTCCGGGCCCTGTGCTGGTCGATATTCCAAAGGATGTTCAATTCGCCTCAGGCACTTACACGCCCAAGGAAAAAGCCAAGACCAAGCATTACGCGCCGCAGGTCAAAGGTGACAAAGAGATGATCAAGCAGCTTGCGGCCATGATCGAAACCGCAGAGCGTCCAATGTTCTATACTGGCGGCGGCGTGATCAACTCTGGCGTTGCGGCCAGCCAATTGCTGCGCGAGCTGGTCAAGGAAACCGGTTTTCCAATTACCTCGACGCTGATGGGTCTGGGCGCCTATCCGGCATCTGGCAAAGAATGGGTCGGCATGTTGGGCATGCACGGTACGTATGAGGCGAATATGGCCATGCATGATTGCGATTTGATGATCAATATCGGTGCACGGTTTGATGATCGGATTACGGGTGTGATCGACAAATTCAGCCCCAATTCGAAGAAAGCCCATATCGATATCGATCCCTCCTCGATCAACAAAGTGATCCATGTCGATGTCCCAATCATTGGCGATGTCGCCCATGTTTTGGAAGATTTGTTGAAACTTTGGAAAGCCAATGGCCGCAAAACCAACAAGGAAGGCGTGGCCAAATGGTGGAAACAAATCGACGAATGGCGCGCAATTGACTGTCTTAGCTACACAAATTCAGACAAGACCATCAAACCGCAATACGCGTTGCAGCGGCTAGAGGCACTGACCAAAGATCGCAAAGATCGCTTCATATGTACCGAAGTGGGCCAACACCAAATGTGGGCTGCGCAATTTATGGGCTTTGAAGAACCGCATCAATGGATGACATCCGGTGGCTTGGGCACGATGGGTTACGGCCTGCCGGCCTCGGTCGGCGTGCAAATTGCCCATCCTGATGCGCTTGTGATCAACGTAGCAGGCGAAGCCAGCTGGTTGATGAATATGCAAGAAATGGGCACCGCCGTTCAATACCGCGCACCGATCAAACAATTCATCCTGAACAATGAACGTCTTGGCATGGTCCGCCAATGGCAGGAATTGCTGCATGGCGAACGCTACTCGCACAGCTGGTCTGAAGCGTTACCTGATTTTGTAAAACTGGCAGAGGCCTTCGGTTGTAAAGGCATTTTGTGCAAGGATCCTGCTGATCTGGATGACGCGATTATGGAGATGTTGAGTTACGATGGTCCGGTCATCTTTGATTGTCTGGTTGAAAAGCATGAAAACTGCTTCCCGATGATCCCATCAGGCAAAGCGCATAATGAAATGCTGTTGGGCGAAGCCTCGACAGAGGATGCGATCGATGCCGCTGGCGCGGTTTTGGTTTAGGGGGCTGTGATGAACGCACTTAAAATCAAACGTGGCTCGAACCGCAAATCGGCCTATAACCTGCGCGATACCCATGACGAAGGGATCGAACGCCATACCTTAGCTGTGCTGGTTGATAACGAGGCAGGCGTGTTGGCGCGCGTGATCGGGCTTTTCTCCGGTCGCGGATACAATATCGAAAGCCTGACTGTGGCCGAGGTTGACCACGAAGATAATCTGTCACGCATCACGATTGTGACGACAGGGACGCCCTCGGTCATTGAACAAATCAAGGCACAACTCGGCCGGATTGTGGTTGTTCACGATGTCCATGATTTAACCGTCGAGGGCCCCAGCGTAGAGCGGGAATTGGCCATGGTCAAAGTGGTCGGCAAGGGTGAAAACCGCGTCGAAGCGCTGCGCACATCTGAGGTGTTTCGTGCCAATGTCGTAGACACGACGCTGGAAAGCTTTGTCTTTGAGCTCACCGGAACGCCAGAGAAAATTGATGCCTTTGTCGAACTTATGGAGCCGCTAGGATTAACCGATGTGGCCCGCACCGGTGTCGCTGCCATCGCTCGGGGCATCTAAACATGGATTGGGACGCGGCCTATGACAATCGGGCTGCGGTTCCCAACCATCCAGATATCATTGCCCATTGGGAACGCGCCGCGCGGTTCTTTCGCCATGACGGCAATTTTGTCGGTCGCTATGACCTAAAATACGGTGATCATCCCCGCCAGCGCTACGACTATATCCGCACCTTCCCGCCAGCGCGTGGCGGAGTGATTTTCGTGCATGGCGGGTATTGGCGCGCATTAGACAAATCCGTGTTCACGCATCTTGCAGCGACCTATGTGACCCAAGGCTATGATGTTGCCTTGGTCAATTATCCTTTCGTTGACGACACCCGCGTTCCCCAAATCACAGAAAGCGTGACCCAAGCCATTGAGGCAATCGCGCAAGAAATATCTGACCCGATCCATCTGATCGGCCACTCGGTCGGTGCGCATCTGGTCGCACGACAGCTGTGCGATGATATCGCACCCACTCTGGGTGCCACCAAAAAATTTGCATCTGCAACACTCCTCTCTGGGCTTTTCGATTTGACGCCATTGCGCAATTTGACACTGAATGAAGAATTCAAACTCACCGAAGACAGCGCCAAATCAGAAAGCCCGATCCACTATACACCAATGGATATCCCAATCCATATTTGGGTCGGCGGTGACGAATTACCAGCCTTCCACAGCCAATCGCAAGCGCTCGCAAATGCTTGGAACAAAAGCGTTTTATACGACCCGCCAGGGCTCAATCATTTCACAATTCTTGATCCACTCCGCGATCCAAAATCGGAAATGAACCAAGCTATTCTAAAATAGAGCAACCGTCACGCCTACCCTGCCTGCCGCATATGAAACTCTTTTTCAAACGCCGCAAATCTACCCGCTTCAATCGCACTGCGCATATCGGCCATCAGATCTTGATAATACTGAAGATTATGCCATGTCAGCAGCATAGACGCGATAATCTCGTTCGATTTCACCACATGATGAAGATAGGCACGGCTGTAGTTTTGACAGGCCGGACAGCTGCATTCAGGATCAAGCGGGCGGTCATCATCTTTGAATTTCGCATTGCGTAAGTTCAACACCCCATCACGCGTAAACGCCTGCCCTGTGCGGCCAGAGCGTGAGGGCAACACGCAATCAAACATATCGACCCCGCGCGCAACTGCCCCCACAAGATCGCTGGGCTTTCCAACCCCCATCAAATAGCGCGGCTTATTGGTTGGCAATTGATCTGGCGCATAATCCAAACAGCCAAACATCGCCTCTTGCCCCTCGCCCACGGCCAAGCCACCGATCGCATATCCATCAAATTCAATCGCACGCAACGCCTCTGCGCTGCGCGCGCGCAAATCCTCTTCCAAGCCGCCCTGCTGTATCCCAAACAGCGCATGCCCCGGCCTGTCGCCAAACGCATCGCGCGACCGTGCCGCCCAACGCATTGATAATTCCATACTGTCCTCAATCCGTTTGCGATCCGCAGGCAGCGCGGGGCATTCATCAAAACACATCACAATGTCAGAACCCAAAAGCCGTTGAATTTCCATCGAGCGTTCGGGCGTCAGCTCGTGCTTTGAGCCATCGATATGGCTTTTAAAGGTCAC
Organism: Pseudomonadota bacterium; assembly: GCA_039029215.1. Taxonomy (GTDB): domain Bacteria; phylum Pseudomonadota; class Alphaproteobacteria; order Rhodobacterales; family Rhodobacteraceae; genus Amylibacter. The sequence goes on along the minus strand of JBCCGP010000050.1, from coordinate 12,042 downwards.
CCCCTGCTCGGTCAGTTTACGCAGATCGGTCAGGCTCATCACCTGAAACCCGCCTGAATCGGTCAAGATCGGCCCCGACCAATTCATAAATTTATGCAAGCCCCCCAACCGCGCCACACGTTCCGCCGTTGGGCGCAACATAAGATGATAAGTATTGCCCAACAGTATTTCCGCACCCGTTGCCGCTACGCTCTCTGGCATCATCGCCTTCACTGTCGCAGCGGTACCCACCGGCATGAAGGCGGGCGTCTGAATATCGCCGCGTGGCGTATGCACCGTGCCGCGCCGCGCCTTTCCATCGGTCGTCTTCAAATCAAATGAAAATGGCTTGGGCATTCATGCTCTCCTTTGCACGACGCTTGTCTAGCTTCATCGCAATACGAATGCTACGCGGAATTGAAGGACCTAAAACGCAGCGCTTATTTACTTCGTCTCTTTGATAACTTATATTTTTGCTCAGGTATTGTCGCGCAGGATCAGAACCCATGACAGATCAACAAAATGGCCCAATGGAAGGTATCCCATTGATCGAACCCTCTACCGTGGATCACCCACTTTATGATCCAATTTGCGAGGCCTGCCGGTCCGTGCATGACCCTGAAATTCCGGTTAATATCTTTGATCTGGGCCTGATTTACACAATTCTGATTTCAGAGGCAGGCGAGGTGCATGTTAAAATGTCGCTCACAGCACCCGGCTGTCCGGTGGCTGGCGAAATGCCCGGTTGGGTCGAAGATGCCGTTGGCGCAGTGCCCGGCGTTCAGTCCGTTGCAGCAGAGCTGGTTTGGGAGCCGCAATGGGGCATGGATATGATGTCCGACGAGGCGCGTTTGGAGCTTGGTTTTATGTAAAGCAAGCTTTTTGATTGCTATTTATGAAAGCAAGCAAATATATTTGCTTTTTTGAAAGGCAAATAATATAGATTGCTATATGGAAACAAATTTTAGCGCCGTATTAACAGGTGACTTCGTAAATTCTCGACAAATGTCACAAAGCCAAATCGCAGATGCATTTGAGCAATTGGAAAATACGGCAAATGAAATCAACGAAAATAAGGCGTGGATTGTCTTTGAACGATACCGTGGGGACGGTTGGCAGCTTTTCATTGATCAAGCAAATCTATCAATAGATTTGGCCATTGCGATTACATGTGCTTTGAAAGCGCTGCCGCATCCCGCAAAGACACGAATATCGATTGGGTTTGGATCTGCCTCTTTTGTAAGTAAATCCATCTTTGACGCCAGTGGAACCGCCTTTACAAATTCGGGCGATGCTTTGGAAAACATGGCCAAAGATCAATTGCTCGCTATCGATCATACACTTGGCGATGTAGCAAGGGCAGCAATCAACCTTCTCGACTTTCAAATGCAACACTGGACAAAGGCCCAATCGCAAGCTGTTTACTACAAGGTCACAAGGCGTTTAATTGGCATTACAGATCAAGAGATTGCTGATAAATTGAACATCACAAGACAAGCCGTACAGGCGCGACTATCATCAGTCGGGTTTAGGCATCTGACGTCGGCTGTGCATCATTTGGAAGGCGCAATTATCGAAAGTTGGAAGAATGCTTGAAACTGCCCTCCTTCTGCTTCTCGCCCATCTACTTGGCGACTATCTGTTCCAGACCAACACCATGGTCGCACGCAAGCCGGAATTAAAAGTTCTGGGCCTCCATATCGCCATTCACGGCGCGCTTTATACGGCTGTCCTGTGGCAAAGCTGGGGTTTAATCGCGCTTTTAACCGCCTCTCACTTTCTGATCGATTGGATCAAAATCAACTATGGCAGGGATGAGATCTGGAGCTATCTTGCCGACCAAACCGCGCATCTGGGCATGATCGCGGTCATTCTTGCGCTGGGCGCGACCAGCCCATGGGCGGTCCCGGATGAATGGCTGAAAATCACTGTTTACGCCTGCGGCTTGATCATCACGACACTCGCAATTGGTCCCATCATTGGCTATGTCATGCGTCCCTATGCGGCCCAAATCACCTCCGAAGGGCTTGAAAACGCGGGCAAGCTGATTGGCCAATTGGAACGCGCTTTGATCTTTATTCTCATCCTTGTGGGCGCACCCTCTGGCATTGGGTTCCTGATCGCTGCCAAATCCGTCCTGCGCTATAATAAAGAAAACGAACAGAAATTCACCGAATATGTTATTATCGGCACGCTGGCCTCTTTCGGGTTGGCGCTGGCCACCAGCTACTTCACAGTTTGGAGCGCAGATCAATTGTTCCCTTGAGCATTTGGATAACGCATCTTACATTCCAATCGAAACCAAGGTTTTTGCACATGTTCGGCATTGAAGGAAAACAAGCTGTTACGCTGACCCCGGCCGCGGTCAAACAAGTGACCAAATTGATGGGCAGCGGCAAGAAAAAGGGCCTGCGCCTAGGCGTCAAAAAGGGCGGCTGCGCGGGCATGGAATATACGCTCGATTATGTCGACGAGATTGCAGAACATGACGAGGTAATCGAACAAGACGGCGCGCGCGTGATGATCGCACCGATGGCGCAGATGTTTTTGTTCGGCACAGAGATTGATTACGAGGTCTCGCTGCTGGAAGCTGGGTTTAAATTCAAAAACCCAAATGTGTCCGAGGCCTGCGGCTGCGGCGAGTCGATCAAATTCGAAGGCATGTAATTTGGCCGTCTCTGAGGCCGATATCGCCTTTGTCACCGATCTTTTCAATGAAGCTGGCACAATCACAACCCGCAAAATGATGGGCGGCCTGTCGATTTATTGCGAGGGCGAGATTTTCTCGATCATGACCTCAGACGGTCATGTGATGCTCAAGGCACAAGGCCCGCTTGCGGCCGAACTTGAAAGCCTTGGATCCTCAAAATTCACCTATACGCGCAAAAACGGCACAACAACGTCAATGTGCTATTGGGACCTGCCGGACGCTGCGCTGGACGATCCCGAAACCGCTGTCGATTGGGCGCGTCGGTCGCTCAAAGATACGGCGGAATACAAAGGATAAGACATGAGACGCAAACTGGCCGCTGGTAATTGGAAGATGAATGGGACAAGCGCTGCGCTTGACCAGATCGAAAAGCTGTCCACCATATTGGGCAATCCAACTGCCGAGGTTCTGATTTGCCCGCCAGCGACCTTGATCTCGCGCGCCGCTGCCATGGCCAAAGACATCGCGATTGGCGGCCAAGATTGCCATCAAGAAAATACAGGCGCACATACGGGCGATATTTCGGCAGAGATGCTTGCGGATGCAGGCGCGACTTATGTGATTTTGGGTCATTCAGAGCGTCGGACGGATCATAAAGAAACGGATGCCTGCGTGCGCGATAAAACGAAATCGGCCTGGGGGGCGGGGCTGACGGCGATTGTCTGTGTCGGCGAAACCTTGGATCAGCGCGAGGCTTCGAACACGCTTGATATCATCGGCGGGCAGCTTGCGGGGTCTATCCCGGATCTGGCGACGGGGCAAAATCTGGTTGTGGCTTACGAGCCTGTTTGGGCCATTGGAACGGGTTTGGTGCCCGATACGGATCAAATTGGAGAGGTCCATGATTTCATCCGCACCCGGCTAGAGCGGCGTTTTGGCGAGGGCGTGGGGCGGTCCGTGCGCATTCTTTATGGCGGGTCGATGAAACCGTCCAATGCTGCAGAGATTTGTGCGGTTTCGAATGTCGATGGCGGTCTTGTTGGCGGCGCGTCTTTGAAGGCAGAGGACTTCGCGGGGATTGTGACGGCGATGGGGTGATTTTAGGTGTCCAAGGTTGGACACTTTGTTAAGCCATTGTATTCATTTAATTTTATATATCAAACGAAGCTATAAGGTTCACTTACCCAGAGCTTGCTTAGTAGGAAAAGTGTTATGCAGATGCATAAGCCCAAGTAAAAACTGTTACATTCCCAACTGCCAAAATTGTTTTGCTATACCATCTTGACTTAGACTGTCTTGATTTCGTCCTTCAATTGGACCTCAAATTTTCATTGGGATCAATTGATCCACCAATTCTGGGTCAGCATTAGCCAGATTGTCACGAATTAGGCGCATCAGATTTTGCGGTTCATAGCCTAAGGGTCGATAGCCTAAGGGTTCATGACCTGTGGGGGGCTGATAAAAACCATCTCTAATCCGATCTGCGGCTTCTAAGAGTAGGTCGTAAACTTGGATATAACTAAAAACTTTTATTCCATCCATATGCTTCTTAATAGCAGCGATATAGAAAAACGGCTCATGGCCCCAAATGATCTTGGCAATTGTTGCAATATCGGTATCCGGTTGTCGTATCATCCATTGAAAAATGGTATCTGCACTACCCCAGTTCCAGTCTGCAATTATATGTCTCTGATCTGGAGTACTTTCAGCAATCAACCACTCTACAAATTCTTGCGCGATTTCGCGCCTTCTAGGCTGATTTCTATAATTGCTAAAATTGCCTACCCATCTACGCAGCGCTTTTTCAGCAGTTGGGTCGTCGCTACTAATAGCATCAGAATCTCTTTTACGAAATTCCGCCAAAATATCTTCAACTGATCGTTCCAAATATGCGGCTTTAATCGCGTCTTTTTGAACCTGTTCTCTTTTCTTTTCTTCTAGTTCTTCTTGATCTTTTTTTAGGAGGTATGTGTCTATTTCTTGCTGCCTATTTGCGTAAACATATCGGGTGTAAATAAAGGTTTTGTCTTGGAAAACGATTATCGGTAGCACCCCCGATTCCGTTTCGGGCAGATATACCGTATCACTTGTGTCCCTAGATCCAGGAGTCACGTATCCTTTGCGCGCACCCGGATATTCTGACAAGAGTGCTTCGGGCGTTTGGTATTTAGCGACACCTTCGGGATCATATACTGACGCAAGAAACTCGACCGCCAAAATTTGATTTGCGTGCTCACCCTCTTTAGGGAACCCAATAAAGCAGGGCCATATTCCTTGCGGCCAAAAATCTTTGTCATTTAAACGCTCCGACGTGAGTAAGCCGTTACCGCGCGAAGCACGCGCATCAATACTCTCCAAAGAAGTACCCGGCCTAACATGCTTGACTGCCGTCACCAGTCGCCTCGCCTTTCGTATTGCCCTTTCATATTGCCAGACATCTTTCGATAGAATTAATTGTCTAATAAGGTTCTTTAAGCTGCCTAAAATCTTCTTCACCCTAATGCTTGACACTATTACGAACGACAGTACGCAGACCAGTCAGGCCAGTCAATCAGTGGCAAGCAAGTAGGGTGGGTGAAACCCACCGTTGCAGCAGTATTTGGTTTGGTCCAATGGTGGGTTTCACCCACCATACGCTTGCTGCTTTGATCGCTTCACGATGATTGTCCACAGACCCTAGTATTCACCTTTAATTTTTGATTTTATTTTCAAAATATTTTTCGCAGCTATACAGGAGAAATCCCTGCATCATTCGTTCAGCCACCGTGTGCACGAGATCGAATTTTTCGAGAAATTCCGTCTCTAGCTCATCCTCTTTTACCGATACAATCAATCTGACTTCGGTATTTGGAAAAGCAAATGATCGCCCTGCTGTTGGCGGAAGCGGACACTTTGGAACAGAATAGATTGATCGACACCCATTGCGAATACACCTAATGCCGCGCAAATCTCGTTTCCCATCAATGTTGGAGGGTTGTCTTCCAAACCAAGAAGTTCTCTGAATGTCGCGTGCCCAAAGGTAGTTTTCCTCGTCTTTATAGATTTCTCGTCCAGTTTTTGTGTGTGTTGTTACGCGCCACAAGTCGAGCGACAGAGGTTCCAAGTTTACTTGAAAATTGACGTCATCGTCACCTGATTCAAATGGACCCAACCACCCGACAATTCTTTGCTGCATCAAAGACTCAAAGTTGAGATGAACACCAGAAGGTTGGCGTACCATTATAAAATTCCACTTCTCCTTCAAACCAGGACAAAAGTGAAAAAATCTTTCTTTCTTTTCTATTGAGGTCGTGCTGTCCAATAGTTGTTTGTAATATTCGCCTGCATTTTCAAAACAGGGCTCTACACGATCCAAGAACTCTTTCTTGATTTCATATCGCTCCACCCTAGTTTTACCGACGCGATTTTCTAAATTTCCACTGTATATATGGGTTTCAGCCAGATCAGTGAGATCTTTTCGTGCGTAGGCTTCCGAAGCATAAATGAAAGGTTGCAATAAGAAATATAGAAGACAAACGAACCGACACACTGATCCAGCTAGCTTTTCTGTTGAGGAGGCGATTGAACCACTAAGGTCAAAGTTTGAAAGCGATCTTGAAGTCTCTTTTTTTTGTCCGGTGCATTGTGGCTAATCTCTTTCGAGATGCTTTGAAAACTCTTGCCTTAATCACTTTTTATCTCCTAAAAACCCACGGAGGTCGTATGCTATGTGAGTTGTCCGTCCTCAGACAATTTGAGACAGATTACGTTTTAACTTTGAAGAGTAATTACTCATCTGGTTTCATTTAAGCTGCGGATTTAGCGTGCTGCAAGCGCCTTTGTTTCATTGTTCTCCTTTTCGTCTTTTCGCGTTCGAGTAAGATGTTTTGCCCACGGGATGTATAGACATCAGCAAGTAACAAGTAGGGTGGGTGAAACCCACCGTTGCAGCAGTATTTGGTTTGGTCAAATGGTGGGTTTCACCCACCCTTGCTCAGAAGTTAAAGCTTGCACCAAGTTTGCCGAAGCGGCAAATGCGGCCGCAAACTAATAAGATTTCAATTAAATTTCGAGCTTAACCCTACGCCACTACCGTAGGGTGCGCATTCATTGCGCACCCGTACAATCAGCAATAAAATCAACTCCTTAACCCAATGCCCTAGCTAGGGCCCCCCAACTATCCAATCATCTTCGCACTTTCACCACAGTCTTCCTCATAGTGAAGGCGCAGACGTTGCAACGCGATACGCAGCACGATCTTACCCGACCGCGCAGACCAGCCCATGCGCTTCTCTGCCGTCTCCAACCCTTCTAAGAAACAACAGGTCCGAAGCGCGATATCGCCCAGACCTGTGCCAAGCGCAGATAATGCATCGGCAAGGCGGCGTTGCGCAGCACCCGACCCACCTTCGCCCGGGGCAAGATGCCCCGATGGCGCGCCGCCATTGATAAACCGATCCCAATTCAGGGTCGTGCGCGGGCCCATTTGGGCGAGTTCAAAATCTTCGCGCAGCCGTTCACCCGCTGCCAGCAGTTCGCGCGACAAAAACGGCTCGCCATTTTTGTCCTTCTTACGTCCCAAAATCGTCAGCGGGCTTTCGCGTAGGTTCACGCGGATCTTCTCGGGCTTTTCATCCCCCGCGGCGATGACGCGTTCCCCGAACTCGCGGTGCTGATGGCTGAATTCGCTTTGCGCCTCTTCCATGCCGGTGCCAATGGCCCGGCGCAGTGCGGAGAGGCCCACAGGTGTAATCTTGTAGATGCTGACCTTGTCTTTGCGATCCAGCTTGATCCATTCTTTCAATGTCAAACGCATCGCCAGCTCTTTGGTCACCACCGCGGTGCGCGTTGGTTCTTTGCCAGATTTGCAACGCAAGACCACGCCTTTTTCCAAATCCTGATTGATCACCAACATTGCATCTTTTTCAGACATACGGCGCAAAATGCGCAGCTCCTCTTTATCACAGAGATTTTTTTTCGATGTCTTTTGGGATGTAACAGCCATGGAAAATCCGTCCTTTCGCAGAGAGTGGAGGCTGTTTCCATCGGCATCGTAAAGCGTGAAATACTGATCAATTAAAGGATCTTCGCGCCGCTCTTCGACCTTGCGCACACGCCGCATCACAGTGGACGCATTCAGCCCTGTATCGCGGGCCAGCGCACGCAGGCTTTTCCGGTTGATAACATGCGCAATATATAGGGCTTCTGGTGCCGCGTTGTCTTTGGTGGGGAAGGATACAATATTGTGCTGTGTGTCAGGGTGCATAGGTCTTTCGATTCTGTTGGCAAAACAACCTTTGGTTGTAAATCTAAAAATTTGGTAAATTTAGACATAAGAAACATGCCTGTAGCCCTTTGAATATTATCCTAAATTACCGTTCGCTGATTTTCGAAAACACGCAACGGTTGAATTTAACAGGTATGAATAAGTTAAGAGTTTTAAAAGGAGACCTGATTTGACCCCCCCTATTCGCCGCCCGCGCATCCTTGTGAAAGCCGCAAAAATAGCTTTGGATCACTATGAAAGGGACGCAGGGCTTGCCCGATTGCTTAAGCTGCGCAAGACACCTGACCCGGATGTGGCATTGGCGCGTCTGTCAGAGGTAGAAGACGCCCTAAATACAGAACGCCTGCAAGGTGCTGCGACCTATTCGATTGAACGACATATCCAGATATTAACGGCGTTATTGGCCGAAATTGGTTTGATCGAGAGAAAGGCCTTGGCCTAACCAAACGCGTCTGGTTCGCTTTCCTTGCGTTTTGTCATGTAAGCAACAAGCGCCTCGTCAATGGCTGGGTCGATGGCGGGGCGTTGATAATCGCCCAACAGCTTTTCAACGCGTTCGGATGCCAAGGCAATTGTGTCTTTGCCGCCCTCTTCTTGCCATGTCTCAAAAGGTTTGTAGTCCAGAAGCTCTGACCGCCAAAAACTGTCTTTGAAATTGGCTTGGGTATGGGCGCAGCCCAAATAGTGACCGCCCGGCCCGACCTCTTCAATCGCGCCCATAGCCTGACCATTCTCGGACATATCAATGCCAGCGGCAACGGAATGCAGGACACCCAATTGATCGGCATCCATCACAAATTTTTCGAAAGAGGAGACAAGCCCACCTTCCAGCCAGCCGCAAGCATGCAAACAGAAATTCACCCCACCCAGCAAGGCGGCATTGAGCGTATTTGCGGTTTCATATGCCGCCTGCGCATCCGGTAATTTAGAGCCGCAAAGCCCACCGCCAGAGCGGAAAGGCACATTCAGACGCCGCGCAAGCTGGCCCGCACCATAAAGGATTTTCGAGGCTTCCGGTGTGCCAAACGTCGGTGCGCCGGAATTCATATCGATCGACGTCACGAAGGCGCCGAAAATCGCAGGGGCGCCGGGATTGCAGAGTTGGTTATAGGACAGACCCGCCATGGCTTCGGCCAGCACTTGCGTCAATGTGCCCGCAACCGAAACAGGGGCCATCGCGCCGCCCACAATAAAGGGCGAGACGATACAGGCCTGATTGGATTTCGCGTAGACATCCATGGCACCCATCATGATGTCATCAAATGTCAGCGGAGAGTTGATGTTGATCAGCGAGGTCATCACCGTCCGGTCGCCCAGATCGCCACCAAACAGGATTTTGGACATCTCAACTGAATCTTCGGCCCGTTCCGGCGCGGTGACCGAGCCCATATAGGGCTTATCAGACAGGGTCATCAGCGCATAAAGCATGTCCAGATGGCGCTTATTGACCGCGATATCAGTGGGTTCGCATAATGTCCCACCTGTGACATGCAGGTATTTGGACATGTAGGCGAGTTTCGCAAATTTCTGAAAATCCGCGATGGTCGCATAGCGACGACCACCCGCGGCATCCCGCACAAAAGGCGGGCCATAGACCGGGGCCAGAACCATAGATTTGCCGCCCACAACCACGGATTTATTCGGATCACGCGCCGTGTGTGTATATTGAGACGGCACGGTCGAGATCAGCTTGCGCGCCAGCCCGCGGGGAATACGCACGCGTTCGCCGTCGACATCTGCACCGGCATCTGCCCATGCTGCCAGCGCCGTTGGATTATCGGGGAAATTCACGCCGATTTCGGCCAGAACAGTCTCCGCATTGGTTTCGATAATTTCTAACGCTTCATCGTTAAGCACGTCGAAATTTGGGATCTGGCGTTCGATATATTTTGCGGTTTCAATCACAACAGCTGTCCGCTCTGCGCGGCGTGCGGCGCCGCCACCGCGGGCGCGTCTTCTGGGGCTATCTGCACTCATGGCCAAAACTCCTAAACTCGGCCCTAATTAAACAAGTGAATGCAAATACCGCCCCCCATAAACGCCTTCGTTTGAAGAGAAGCGACATTCAGGGTCGGTTTCGGCATATTTGGGGAACCAGTCGTTTTGATGCATTCGGGTGTTTATGGGTTGGGCCAGTTTTGTAACCCCAAGACTTGCAATTGGCCGATACAAAGAATTGTCTTTCCCAAACTTTCATTCTAAAGCCTGCTGCATGCAAAACTCTTCCCAAGACCGTCTTCTGATCATCGATTTTGGCAGCCAAGTGACGCAATTGATTGCGCGGCGCTTACGGGAATTGAGTGTTTATTGTGAAATCCATCCCTATCAGAATGTGGATACGGCTTTTTTGGCGGAGTTTGCGCCCAAGGCCGTAATTTTTTCTGGTGGTCCAGACAGTGTGACGCGCGACGGATCCCCACGCCCGCCAAAAGAGGTCTATGCGCTTGGCGTGCCGATTTTAGGGATTTGTTATGGTCAACAAGTGATGATGCAAGACCTTGGCGGTGCCGTCGAAGGAGGTAAGATTTCAGGCGGCGGCGGTACGGCGGAATTTGGACGTGCCTTCGTTGCCCCGAACGGGGACTTGGCGCTGCTAGAAGGGTGGTTTGCCGAGGGTGACGAGCAGGTTTGGATGAGCCATGGCGATCATGTGTCCAAAATTGCGGATGGGTTTGATGTCTTTGGCACCTCGCCAAATGCACCCTTTGCAATCACGGCAGATACGACGCGAAATTTCTACGCCGTACAATTTCATCCAGAGGTGCACCATACGCCGAAAGGCGCGAAGCTGTATGAGAATTTTGTGCGCCTTGCAGGGTTTAGCGGCGATTGGACGATGGGCGCATATCGCGAAAAAGCCATCGCCGCGATCCGCGACCAAGTCGGTGATGCGCAAGTGATTTGTGGGCTTTCTGGTGGCGTGGATAGTTCTGTGACGGCCGTGTTGCTGCATGAAGCGATTGGCGAGCAGTTAACATGTGTGTTTGTCGACCACGGCCTGCTGCGGATGAGTGAGGCAGAAGAGGTCGTGACCATGTTCCGCGATCATTACAATATGAAGCTGATCCACGCCGATGAGCAGGAATTGTTCCTTGGAGCTTTGGAAGGTGAAGGCGATCCAGAGACCAAGCGTAAAACCATCGGGAAACTGTTCATTGATGTGTTTGAGAAACATGCAAAACCGATTGGTGCGGAATTTTTGGCGCAAGGCACGCTATATCCAGATGTCATCGAATCTGTCAGCTTCTCTGGCGGGCCATCTGTCACCATCAAAAGCCATCACAATGTTGGCGGCTTGCCCGAAAAGATGGGCATGAAACTGGTCGAGCCATTGCGCGAACTATTCAAAGATGAAGTACGCGCCTTGGGCCGCGAGTTGGGTTTGCCCGCAGATTTCATTGGCCGCCATCCCTTCCCCGGCCCCGGCCTTGCCATCCGCTGCCCCGGGGAAATCACCCGCGAGAAGCTGGATATCCTGCGCAAAGCAGATGCGGTTTATATCGATCAAATCCGCAAACATGGCCTGTATGATGAGATCTGGCAGGCCTTTGTTGCGATCCTGCCCGTGCGCACAGTCGGGGTTATGGGTGATGGTCGGACCTATGATTATGCTTGTGCATTGCGTGCGGTGACATCGGTTGATGGCATGACAGCGGATTATTATCCGTTTACCCATGACTTTCTGGGCGAGACGGCAACGCGGATTATCAACGAGGTTCAAGGGATCAATCGGGTGACTTATGATATCACTTCAAAACCGCCTGGTACGATTGAGTGGGAGTAAATGCTTTAAGCATTGATCCCAAATAGACGAGCAAAGAACCCGGGTTCATCGGGGTTTTGCCGCCGAAAGCCAAGCCGCCTTTGCGGCGCGGCGTTGGTTTCAAACTGGAGATTAAATAGATCGGCATAGAGCCCTTTTTGGTTGAGCAATTCATCATGTTTTCCGGTTTCAACCACCCGGCCCTGATCCAAAACAATGATCTGATCTGAGTGTAATATGGTCGACAATCGATGTGCGATAACCAAAGTCGTTCGGTTTTCTGATAACGTATCAAGTGCGGTACGAATTTGCGCCTCCGATTGAGCGTCAAGTGCGGAGGTTGGCTCATCCAACAGCAAGATCGGCGCGTCACGCAGTATTGCG
>JBCCGP010000049.1:0-22284 GCA_039029215.1 Pseudomonadota bacterium | reverse complement strand
GATTTGGTTAATATCAAAATGAGAAAAAGCATTTAGTGATTTAGAATTAACCTTTTAGCTGCTTACATAATCACAATCGCCTTAAAGAACTACAGAGATGACCGTTGGAGTAAGCGAACCAGATTCTTCCCTTGCCAAGACTTATAAAATTTCGTCTCATTTCAGGCGGAAAACTATCCGACGGGAGAAAATTATGAAAAAGACATTCCTTACGCTAACAACCGCGTTAGCAATGGGCGGCGTGGCCTTCGCTGAAGAGGTGCGCGTGTATAACTGGTCTGACTATATCGACGAAGAGCTGCTGACGAAATTCGAAGACGAAACCGGCATCAAGCTGATCTACGATGTGTTTGATTCCAACGAAGTTTTGGAGACAAAACTGCTGGCGGGCGGGTCTGGCTATGATGTGGTTGTGCCATCAGCAACCTTCATGCAGCGCCAGATCGAGGCGGGTGCATTTCAAAAGCTGGATATTGGTAAATTGTCGAACCACGGCAACCTGTGGGGCGCAATCCAAGAGCGCACAGATCAGTATGACCCGGGCGGACAATATTCCGTCAACTATATGTGGGGCACGACTGGCATCGGGTATAACATCGAAAAGGTAACTGAGGCCCTTGGCGAAGATGCGCCATTTGACAGCTGGGACTTGGTGTTCGATCCGGCAAATATGGCAAAGCTCGCTGAATGTGGCGTGCATTTCCTGGACGCCCCAACGGAGCTGATCCCAGCGGCGCTGAATTATATCGGTGAAGATCCTGACAGCCATGATCCAGATGTGATCGCGAAGGCCGAAGCGGTGTTCGAAGGCATCCGCCCCTACATCACCAAATTCCACAGCTCTGAATATATCAACGCACTTGCGAATGGTGAGATTTGCGTTGCTGTGGGTTGGTCGGGCGATGTGTTCCAAGCGCAGTTCAGCGCATCAGAAGCGGAAAAGGATTTTGAGATTGATTATTCAATCCCAACCCAAGGCGCGCAAATGTGGTTTGACCAGTTGGTGATTCCAGCGGACGCACCAAACCCAGAAGCGGCGCATACATTTATCAACTTCATTCTGGATGCAGAAAACTCGGCCGCCGCAACCAACTATGTTTGGTATGCCAGCGGCAATGAGGCGGCAAAAGAATTTATTGATCAAGAGATCTTGGATTACCCAGCCGTGTATCCAGATGCCGATACAGAGGCGAAGCTTTACGTCACACGTCCATACCCTGCCAAAGTGCAGCGTGTTGTGACGCGTATGTGGACAAAAATTAAGTCTGGCACCTAAACCAGTCACGCGCCCGCGGGGGTCACCTCGCGGGCGTATTTTATTTAAGGGGACAGAATGTCGGTTGAAGATTTTGCACCGTGGGATGATCCACAGGCGACGCCGTTGATCCGGTTTGAAAACGTCACAAAACGCTTTGGCGATTTCACGGCAATCGACAACATCTCGATCGACATTTTCGAAAAAGAATTCTTTGCGTTGCTTGGCCCATCTGGTTGCGGCAAGACAACCTTGATGCGCTTGTTGGGTGGGTTTGAAACCCCGACAGAAGGGCGCATTACAATCGCGGGTCAAGACATGGTGGGTATCCCGCCCAACAAGCGCGCTGTCAATATGATGTTCCAATCTTATGCGCTGTTCCCGCATTTATCGGTTGCGGATAACATCGCCTTTGGTTTGAAGCGGTCCGGCATGCCCAAGGATCAGATTGCGGCACGTGTGGAAGAGATGATTAAACTCGTCCGCCTTGATCGCTACGCCAAACGTAAACCGCATCAGTTATCGGGCGGGCAGAAACAACGGGTCGCGCTTGCCCGATCCCTCGCTAAGGCACCTAAGCTGTTGTTATTGGACGAACCTTTGGGGGCTTTGGACAAAAAGCTGCGTACCGATACGCAGTTTGAGCTGATGGATATTCAGGAAAAAACAGGCACAACCTTTGTCATCGTGACGCATGACCAAGAGGAAGCGATGACAGTCGCCAGCCGCGTCGCGGTGATGGACGAGGGTGTGATGAAACAGGTTGATACGCCTGCACAAATCTACGAAATGCCGAACTCCGCCTATGTTGCTGATTTCATCGGCGATGTGAACTTGATCGAAGGTAAGGCGCAGCCGATGAAAGGTGCTGTGAAAATTGTAACTGCTGACACGACGATGAAAGCGGAAACAGACAACAGCTTTGCCAAAGATCAGAAGGTGACGTTGGCAGTTCGGCCTGAAAAGGTCTCGATCAGCGCCAAGAAACCGACCAAAGTGAACAACGCGGTTCAAGGCAAAATTCTCGACATCGCCTATCTAGGCAACCTGTCGACCTATCACGTTGAACTGGCTTCGGGTCAAATCATCAAAGCCCAAGCCGCAAACCAGCGCCGTCTGTCGCGGCGTGGGTTTACTTGGGAAGATAGCGTTTGGCTCTCTTGGACGGATACCGCTGGCGTGGTGTTGGCGGAATGAGGAAATTTGCCCTCATAGGCACGCCCTATCTGTGGCTGTTTCTCTTCTTCCTTGTTCCATTTGGGATTGTGATGAAGATCGCGTTGTCAGACATCGCGCTGTCGATCCCGCCCTATGACCCCAAGCTTGATATGTCGGCTGGCTGGCAAGGTATCAAAGATTTCTTCGTCGCACTTGATTTTGAAAACTTCGTCTGGCTGACGGGCGATGATCTGTATTGGAAAGCTTATCTTTCCAGCCTGAAAATTGCTCTAATATCGACAGTGCTAGCGTTGATCGTTGGTTTCCCCATCGCCTATGCCATGGCCAACTCCGCACCCCATTGGCGCCCCACATTGATGATGTTGATCATCCTGCCGTTCTGGACCAGCTTCCTGATCCGGGTTTACGCATGGATCGGTATTCTGTCGAAAGAGGGGTATTTGAATCAATTCTTGCTGGCCACGGGACTGATTTCCGAACCCCTGCAAATGCTGAACACCCAATTCGCAGTCTATGTTGGCATCGTCTATACCTACCTGCCGTTCATGGTTTTACCTATCTACGCCACGCTGGAACGTTTGGATGAAAGCCTGCTGGAAGCGGCCGAGGATTTGGGGTGCACCCGTATCCAAGCCTTCTGGCTGGTCACCATCCCACTCGCTAAACCTGGCATGATCGCAGGTTGTTTCTTGGTCTTCATTCCCGTCATCGGTGAATTTGTCATTCCATCGCTGTTGGGTGGATCGGATACATTGATGATCGGCAAGGTGCTGTGGGAGGAATTCTTCTCGAACCGAGACTGGCCTGTGGCATCCGCAGTGGCGATCATCCTACTGTTGATCCTGATCATTCCCATCGTTCTGTTCCAACGCAACGAGCAAAAACAGCGGGAGTTGGAAGGATGAAGAAATTCACTTGGTTCAACGCCACATCGCTGACGCTTGGTTTTGCGTTCCTTTACGTGCCGATGATCATCCTCGTCGTTTACAGTTTCAACGCATCGAAACTGGTGACCGTGTGGGCAGGGTTTTCGACCAAATGGTATGGCGAGTTGTTGCAGAACGAGGCGTTTTTGGACGCCGCATGGGTCACGCTAAAGGTCGCTGTGTTCAGTTCTACCATCGCAACCGTGCTGGGCACGATGGCGGCATACGCGCTTATTCGCGGCGGTCGCTTTCGCGGACGCACCGTCTTTTCGGGTATGATCTATGCCCCTTTGGTGATGCCAGAGGTGATCACAGGCCTGTCTCTGCTCCTCCTCTTCATCGCCATCGGTCTTGATCGCGGGGTTTTCACCATCGTGCTGGCGCATACAACATTTTCGATGTGCTATGTCTCGGTCGTTGTTTCGTCTCGTCTCGCGACCTTTGATCGTTCACTCGAGGAAGCCGCACTCGATCTGGGCGCAACCCCATTTGATGCATTCCGATCTGTCACACTGCCCATCATCGCGCCAGCCGTTATCTCTGGCTGGCTCCTCGCCTTCACCCTGTCCTTGGATGATCTTGTCATCGCAAGTTTCACCTCCGGCCCATCGGCAACGACGCTTCCGATTAAGATCTTCTCGGCCGTACGCCTCGGCGTCAGCCCTGAAATCAACGCCCTCTCAACCATCCTAATCGCTATGGTCACGATTGGCGTCATCGCGGCCTCACTCGCCTCCAAACGCGCCCTTGTGAAACGCGCGAAAGAAGAGCAACAAGCGGCATGAGTTTTCAAGACGATTACAAAGCGTATTGCGATACGTATGGCGTGCCCGACCGCGTTGAACTGATGTTGGTCGATATGAACGGCATCATTCGCGGTAAGTGGTTGGACGGTGCCGATGCCGCCAAGCTGGACAAAGGCGAGGCGCGCCTGCCGCTGTCCACCTATGCCCCCAGCATTTTTGGGCACGAGGTTGAGGCCAGCGGTATTGGCGGCGTGATCGGCGATCCCGATGGTATCTTGATGCCTATTGCTGGCACGCTTGCACCCGTTCCCTGGTTAAAGGGAAACATCGCCCAAGTGCTGGTCGAGATGTATGAGGATGTGGACACAATTTCTGTCCTGTCCCCGCGCGAGGTTCTGGCGCGTGTTGCCAAGCGCTTTGCTGCCAAAGGGTGGCATCCTGTTATCGCATCGGAGTTGGAATTCTATCTGATCGAACAGCGCAAAGATGCCTCTGATCCGCCCGTAGCACCACCGAACCTGCCGCAAGCGCAAAATTATGAGCTGGAGATTATGGAACGTCAGGCCGCCGTTCTGGAGGACATCAAGGATAACGCCGCCGCTCTTGGCCTGCCCGTTGATACAGTGATTGCCGAATATGGTCCCGGTCAGTTTGAGATCAATTTCAAACATACCGACGACATTCTGGCGGCGGCAGATTGGGCGGTGATCTTTCGACGGATGGTGCGCGGCACAGCGGCGCAACATGGATGGCAGGCAACCTTCGCCGCGAAGCCTTTTTTGGAACCCCCGGGCAATGGCATGCATCTTCATGCCTCGGTCATTGATGACGACGGCAACAATATTTTCGACAGCGCGGACGATATCCACCCGCGTCTGAAAAACGCAATCGCGGGCAGCATTGCCACGATGGAAGAGGCGCAAGCCTTGTTCGCCCCTCACGGCAATTCCTATCGCCGTTTCCAACCGGGCAGCTTCGCCCCCACAGCGCCCAATTGGGCCGAGGATCATCGCGGCGCAGGTCTACGCATCCCACAATCCACGGGCCCTGCGGCACGTATGGAGCACCGGATCGCGGGCGCAGATATAAACCCCTACCTTGCTTTTGCGGCGATTTTGCAGGGTATGTTGGATGGTTTGGAACAAGACCTGACGCCGCCACCTGCTATGGTTGATCCAGCCGAAGACGCCACCAAAGGTCTGACGCCGATTTGGGAAAACGCCATGGATGTGTTTGAGGCGTCCAGCTTTTGCAAATCTCTTCTGGGCGATGATTTGCACCGGGTTTTCGCCGCCGTAAAGCGTGATGAAATCCGCGAAATGAACACCGAAATCCCGCCGCTGGAATACGCGGCCTACATAGGACGTATTTGATGGCAGAGAAAAAGGGCGACGCGGCCTTTCGTCTGGAAAGCAATAAAGGTCGGATTTACGAGACGAATTATGGCGGTGCGCTCAGCTTCCTGCGTCGTCGTTACACGCGCGATTTGACCGATGTCGATGTTGTCGTCAGTGGCATTCCTTTTGACAACGCGGTTACGGGACGCCCCGGTACGCGCTATGGTCCCCGTGCCATTCGCGAGGCGTCTACGGGTGTTTACGAACTCGACGCGTTTCCATGGGGGTTCGATATTTTCGAACATCTTAGCATTATTGATTACGGTGATTGTCAGGTCGATCCGCATCATCCCGAAACGATTGTCGATACGATCGCGGATCATGCTCGCACGATCCTAAAATCAGATGCAAAAATGCTGACCTTGGGCGGCGACCATTTCACCACCTATCCTTTGCTGAAGGCGCATGCCGAAAAATACGGCCCAATCGCGCTGATCCAGTTCGATGCGCATGGGGATTTGTGGGAAGATGACAGCACACGGATTGATCATGGCACGATGTTTGCGCGCGGGGTGAATGAGGGGATTATTGATCCGTCGAAATCATCACAGGTAGGCATACGCACATGGGTCGATAGTGACATGGGGCTGCAAGTCCTGACCGCGCCTTGGGTGCACGAAAATGGCATTCCCGAAACCTTGAAACGCGTCGTCGATCGCGCGGGCGACGCGCCGGTTTATATCACATGGGATATTGACGGGTTTGATCCCGCCTATGCGCCTGGCACAGGCACGCCTGTGGTGGGAGGGCTTGCGTCTTGGCAGGGTTTACAATTCTTGCGCGGGCTTGGAGGTCTCAATCTGATCGGCATGGATGTGGTCGAGGTCTCGCCCCCTTATGATCATGCGGAAATCACGGCACTACTGGCGGCGACTGTGGCCCATGATTTTCTGGCGTTGTTGGTTGAGCAAAAACTGGCGAACGTATAGGCAAAAAATTATGCCTGAACCGGCGGCACCCAAGGGCCGGGCGCAGTCGAGGCGAAATTTTCGCCATGCGAGACCTCTTCGACAATCCGTAGGATTTTCTTTCGGCCTTTCCATTTGATCTCTCGCCGGCTTTCCGACCATAGCAAAATCGACGCCAGCGCATAATCGGCCACGGACACTTCATCGCCGCACAGCCAATCACCTGCCTGCGCTTCAATCCAATCCAATGTGCGCTGCGCACGCTCAAGATTGCGCGCACCTGGATCAAATCCTATTTTGGACGGCTTGGTTTGTTCCAGCCCTGCCCATTCTTGATAGGCGCTTGCCACCAATGCATCGCCCATCGACAGGATGACGGTTAACATTTGGCGATCCGCAAGTGGATCGAAGGTTGGGACACTTGCCTCTTCGGTCATCGCCCAAAGCTGTTCTGCGATTTGCAATGTTGGAAAAATATTCTCGCCCACGGTTTTCAAAAGCGGGACCTGACCCAACGGGTTCTCTTCAAAAAAGGCCTCTTCTAACGGATAGGCCACCTCAACCAATTGAACCGGCAGGCCCCAATCCAAAATCAATGCCCGACATAATCGGGCAAATGGGGATCCGTCGACATAGAAAAGTTGTGCTGGTTCCATTTTCAAACCTGTTTGATCAAAATATTAAATCGCGTCAGAAACGCCGCTTTGACATCCATAGGAGCAGACGGGCGCAGCCCACGCTTTTTCAAATCCGACCAAATCTTGTCGCCAAAGAGCTTATCGGCCTCGTCTTTGGTAAAGCCAGCAATTTCCACGGCTTCAACCCAGGCCGATTGCCGATCAGCGCGCTTAATCTGTTTTTTGATCAAATCGGGCGTCTTTGGGGGCAGGCCAAAGCGTTGATGAATTGCCGCGGCCAACCGATCATCCAGCGCCTCATATCCCGGCCCGACAGAGGCCTTGACTGGGCTGATCATATCGCCAATCACATATTCTGGCGCATCATGCAGCAGTGCCATCAGCTGCCATTTTGCATCTGTCTTTGGATTAAGCTCGCTAAAAATCTCTTCGACCAATAATGAATGTTCTGCAACCGAATAGGGAAATTCCCCTACCGTTTGCCCATTCCAACGCGCCACAAAGGACAGCCCATGTGCAATATCCTCAATCTCAATATCCAAGGGTGATGGGTCTAGCAGATCAAGGCGTCTGCCAGATAACATCCGTTGCCATGCGCGGGGTTGTTTGGGCACTTCCATCTCCGTTCTTCACCCATTGCCATAGCGTGATCAGCGCAGGCGATAAAGCCATTAACGCGTGTGATCATGCGTCACACATTTTGTCGATTGTACCAGTGCCCCCGCCATGGTACTGCACGCCAAATTTTCACGATAGGAGAGCCCGAAAAATGGCTAATGATTACGTCGTCAAAGATATCGCACTGGCTGATTTCGGCCGCAAAGAGCTGGATATCGCAGAAACTGAAATGCCGGGTCTTATGGCGCTGCGCGCGGAGTATGGCAAAAGCAAACCTTTAAAAGGCGCGCGTATTGTTGGGTCCTTGCACATGACGATCCAAACGGCTGTTCTGATCGAAACTCTGGTTGAACTTGGCGCGGATGTGCGTTGGGCATCGTGCAATATCTTTTCGACCCAAGACCACGCAGCGGCGGCCATTGCCAAGGCGGGCGTCCCTGTTTTTGCGGTCAAAGGCCAAACATTGGAAGAGCATTGGGATTACTTGGATAAATCTTTCATGTTTGCGGATGGCGCAAATATGATCCTTGATGATGGCGGCGATGCGACGCTTTATGTTCTACTGGGCGCACGTGCAGAAGCGGGTGAAGATATCATCCCAGTCCCATCTTCTGAGGAAGAAGAGGTGATCAAAGCTCAAATTCAAAAACGTATGGCCGAAAGCCCCGGTTGGTTCACCAAAACCCGCGATGCGATCAAGGGTGTGTCCGAGGAGACAACAACGGGTGTGCATCGTTTGTATGAGCTTCACAAGAATGGTCAGCTACCTTTCCCCGCGATCAATGTAAACGACTCGGTCACCAAATCGAAATTCGACAACAAATATGGCTGTAAGGAATCTTTGGTTGACGGCATACGCCGCGCGACCGACACGATGATGGCGGGCAAGACGGCTGTTGTCATGGGATATGGAGATGTTGGCAAAGGCTCTGCGGCATCCCTGCGCGGTGCAGGTGCGCGTGTGAAAGTGACCGAAGCTGATCCGATCTGTGCGCTACAAGCGGCCATGGACGGGTTTGAGGTTGTGCTGTTGGAAGATGCGGTTTCATCTGCAGATATTTTCATCACCACGACAGGCAACAAAGACGTCATCTGCATCGAACATATGCG
This sequence comes from Pseudomonadota bacterium, assembly GCA_039029215.1. GTDB lineage: Bacteria > Pseudomonadota > Alphaproteobacteria > Rhodobacterales > Rhodobacteraceae > Amylibacter. Next base: position 13,507 of record JBCCGP010000049.1, on the reverse strand, counting down.
CGAGATGAAGGATATGGCGATTGTCGGCAATATTGGCCATTTCGACAATGAAATCCAAGTCGCCAGCCTGAAGAACCACAAATGGACCAATATCAAAGATCAGGTTGATATGATCGAGATGCCATCAGGCAACCGCTTGATCCTTCTGTCCGAGGGACGCTTGCTAAACCTTGGTAACGCAACCGGCCACCCATCATTTGTGATGTCCGCAAGCTTTACCAACCAAGTGCTGGCCCAGATCGAGCTTTGGACGAAGGGCGAGGAGTATAATAACGAGGTTTATATTTTGCCCAAGCATCTGGACGAGAAAGTAGCACGCCTGCATCTAGAGAAGATTGGTGTGAAATTGACCGAACTTTCGCAAGAGCAAGCAAGCTATATCGGCGTGAAGCCCGAGGGGCCATTTAAGCCAGAGCATTATCGCTACTAATCACGCTTTGTGATTGAAATTATGAGAAGCCGGGCTATACAGCTCGGCTTTTTTAATAATCATGAGTGACCTAAGCTCTATTTATAAATTTGAAGTTTTCCAAGGGTTAACCTTTACTACAATCACCTAGGTAATTGTAGTAAAGGTTAACGATCGAAGTGCGTTTAGAAATGAAAATGCAATTCTAATCCTCCTTACGCAATTGATAACTCCCCTCCGGTAAATCCAGCGCAGCCTCCAGATCCCGAAGCTGCGCCAATGACAGCGTGATGCGCTGCACCTGATCATTGCGGGGGTTAACCTGTTCGATGGTTACACAAGACGCAAATACATTGATCGTGACATCCTCAACCAATGGAACCGTACCGTCATCAATCAGTGTAATCACTGACGCATCAAATTCATGCTCAATCGTGAACATCTAAAACCTCTTATTGACCAACTTCTGAATACCCATGGCAAGGAAGACAAAGACAATATTCACGCCCGTAATCGTCCCGTAAAATATCATCCGCTCATCAACCTCCATATTGTTGAGGAAATCATAAGGCAGACCTTGCGTGACCGAACCATCTGGCAACGTATTTAGCGGCTGCACCAGCCATTCGATCCAAACCGGATAGGCGACCCCCAAAATCAGAACGGCCAGAAATACCATACTCAACCGCCGCACAGCGCGGTGAATGAAAAACGCATCGATCCAAAGCAGGATCGGTCCCAGCACATGCAGATAATATTCCTGGTACCAATCAATAAAGTCACCGTCAGCGTAAAAATTTGCTGGATCATCAAGATAGAGCCGCCAATAATTAAAGACCACAGACATGCTCATCACCACCGCAAGCGTGGTAAACGCGTCCCAACGCGCCGTGCTCCAGCCAAGGCTTCGTCGCAAAAGATGCGCGGCCACAATCAGATTGGCCGTCAGGCTCCAGATCGTCAAAAACCGAAAGTGAAGACCAAAAGCCGTCCAATCGGTTTGGAAAAACTGGTAAATCCAATAGCCCAGGGCAAGTGCAAAAACTATGCTGCGGAAAATCAGAATACGGTCCGTCATGTCGTCGACCCTATCTTTAAAAACGCATCATTCAAGCCCAGTTAGGTCATCGCACGCGACTTTAAAGCAGTGTTTAGAGCGTCGGATATTCGCACATGCAGCACAGCTTATCCCTGCCGCCAAGTGTAAGTCTGAACGGTCGTCTCAAAATTACAATTTTTGAAAAGCTGCGCTGATCCCTCATTGCCTTTCAAAACATATGCAACAACGGGCATTTTGCCCGCCCGCTCTTTGACTTGCGCAATCAATTTTTCTGCAATTCCCAGACCTTGATAGGCCCCAACCACGCGCAGATCACGGATGCAAATATGATCATCATGCACCAACCAAAAAATATAGCCCACCAACTGATCATCCGCCACCGCCTTTAGGATTGTCTCTGCCTGCTTTTTGCCAAAAATAAACCGTCCTTTAAACGCCTTGAAATAAGGTTCCATGAAAAGGGTTTTTGCGCTTTGTGAGTTTTCAAATGAGAATGGTAAATGCTCGGAATGTTCAGAATACGTCTTCATTGCAAGGCGGGTAATTTCAGGCAAATCAGATTTTTCAGCATAGGTGATTTTCAACGCACGCCCCTAAAGATTTTGCTATTTCAAATCTTATAGAACAGCGATTGGCATGGGGCTAGCCCACCAGAATTTGACCGTTGCGGGCATGACGTGCAACCAGACGTCTTTGCTGTTTTTGCTTCGGTTGGATGCGCGCTAGCGCGGGCATGAAGCCTTTTTTCAAAACTTCGGGGAATATCAACGCGATCTCTTCCATGACATCGCGGCCTAAATGTTCTTCGGCGATTTCACCGATATACAGGCTTTCTGTTGGACTGCCCTCGGCAAAAATCACCTCGTGATTGTCAAACAGCAGGTGATAGTAGGTCAGCGGCTCTTTCGGGCGCATGTTGCGAATGCCGTTCAAACGCGTTAATTGGATTGCAGGGACAAATACTTCACCAATCTCAAACATCCGCGCGGCGACGCTAGAGCGGACAACCATACGATGTTGGCGCGACACCCAAAGGTCGCGCCGGGGCAAATCATGGCCCAGACTGTTTTGCTTAATCAGCACAGGTTGCAACCGAAAGTCGTCGTCGATTTCCTCTGGCGTGAAACTGCGTTTTCCGATCCAACGGATTTGTTGCTGCCCACGATCTTGGGTAATGACCCAGTCGCCAACCTTTAGCCGCTCGATTGCCCGTTCACCGGCAGGCGTCATGACACGCGTTCCTTCGACAAAACATGGGAAACGTGGGATATCGTCGGGGTCTAGATCATCAGCAGCAAGATCTTTATTCGTGGTTGTATAGGTAATGCCCGGCTCTGGCGCTTCGGACACCGCAAAGAACCGGGTGCCGTCGGCCAGCTCAAAGCGCCACATCTCGATGACTTGACTATTCGTGCCAGTATAGGTTGCAGTCCACTCTATATAAATCGGTTGCGTCGGCGCTATTGGCGTGCCGCTGGCATCTGTAACCGTCGCAAGTTGGGTCGCGTCATCGGCAATTTCATTAGTGATAGTATCGCCATCGATGGTATTATCCGGCACGCCGCCATCATCAGCGTCATTAATCGTCACGGAATAAATTGTATCCAGACCATCTGCTGCCAAGACAAAATCTGGGTCAGGTTGCCCAGCGGGCGTATTGCTAAACGCCGTAAATGGAAGCGCAAAAAATGACGCTGTGTAAGCCATGCAAACCCTCCCAGCCCCTCAAAGCTCAACTTTAAGTCGAATATATTGACGGGATTTAGATAATTCCAGTGTTATCACGCATGTGATAAGATTCTGCGAATTGGTTTAAAAAAACCCGGCTCCACCCCGCGCAATCCATATCGCGACCATAAAGCTCGCTGTCGCAAGCAGTACGCAAAGATGCCAAATCGCCATTGAAAACCGCAAATGCTCGGCGGAATAAAAGAACGTGCCTAGTGTATAGACCAGCGCACCAACACCGACAAATGCGGAACTTGCCCATGGCAAGGTCGCGATCAGTGGATAGGCCAGCACGATCGCACCCCAGCCAAGCGCAAGATATAAAAGTGTCGAGCGCCAATTCGGTTCGGTCCAATAAGCGACTTTCCAAATCATGCCCCCGATGGACAGCGCCCAGACAATCCCCAACACAAAGAAGCTAAAGTCACCACCGATGATCATGACCATCGCAGTATAGGTGCCTGCGATTTTCAAAAAGATCGCGGCATGGTCCCAGCGTTGGAAAAAATGGCGATACGCTTCAACGGGCGTGAAATGATAGGCAGCCGAAACCACAAATGAAAACATCACCGCGAAGCAATACACCAGCGTCGAAAAGGTCGCGTTGGCATCGCCTTGCAAAGCCACAAACCGGATGAGCAGGATCGAAGCGACCAACCCGCCCAAAACGCCTGCAACATGCATAGAAAAATCCGCAACCCGCTCCTCGCGAGAATAGCGCGGATAGGGCATGGGCGTATAGGTGCCGGTATGGAGATGGGTCTCTGCCATTGGTCTCGTCTAGGTTAAAATCATTGCAAATCTGTTTTAAAGACATGCGCTGATTTAGGTTGTGGTTAATTTTTAGCGTAAAGCTTTGCGACCAAAACACAAATCGCGCGATGTTACAGTTTGGTGAGGCTTTGTTTCAAAAACAAAGCTGAAGCGCTAGTCTAACAGTTTTTTAGGCACCGGCGTCGCACCTTTGGCACCAAAATTCTTCGCGCCTTCTAAGCCGCCGAATTGTGCGATGAGTTTATCTTGGGCGTCAAATGCGGCTTGATTTGCAGCATCTGTATCGACGTGACGGGCCAATCGGGTTTTCATCTGTTCAACGATCTTGGGCCTTACATAGGCAAGATTTGTTGTTTCCTCTGGGTCCTCTTTGATATCAAAAAGCTCTGGTGCGAAGCCGATATAGTCGACATATTTCCAGCGCCCCGCGCGCAGCATATAAGCGCCGGAGACGGCACCGGCGGCGTGGTATTGCGCGACAATCTCTCGGTCCAGATCCGTGTTCGCTGCCGCGATATCTTGCAAGGCACGCCCAGGTCGGTCGCCCGCCCAGTTTAAATCGAAATGGTGTGGTATCGCCTCGGCAACATCCAATAAAGAAACTGGGGTTTCACACATGCCCTGTGGCATATCAGAAAGGGTTGCGATCATCGGAACGGAGACGGATTCGTGGTACATATTCGATTTGCCCCAAAGCCCGCGTGCACCAACATTGTCGCCATGGTCCGAACTGTAGATAATATCGGCCTGCAATCCCGACGCGTTGAGACCCGCAAGAACCCGCCCAATGTTGTGGTCAAGCCATTCACACAGCGCCCAATAGGCCGCAATTGCATCTTTACGTTCTTCTGGCGATTTAAACTTCGCCTCGCTATTCATGAAAGCGTTTTGTTTTTCGATCCATGGATGTTGAACAAACCCTTCGCTGGGCAGCAATTTGGGTTCTGGCAAGTCCATCGCACGATATTTTGAGAAGAACGGTTCCGGGCAGACGAGTGGAAAATGCGGCGCGACAAAGCCGATATAAAGACACCAATCGCGGTCATTTTCACCAGCGGCTTTGTCAGAGAACCATTGAATTGCCCGATCAACGACGGCTGTATCATAGCGGGTATAGTCGCTTTCGCCTGGGCCAATGTAATCGCCAAGCATGCGGTTTTTTGGGGTAATCCGTTCGTCTTCGCGGCGGATAGAGGCCCAGACCATACCCACACCGTCCTTGACCATCATCGGGATATGTTCTTGGTCAAAGCCAACATCATCGGCGACGTCACGATAATGCAGTTTGCCAATGCTTTCGACCTGCACGCCGCCGCGTTGCAGGATATGGCCCCAGCTTTCCGGTTGTCCGATATAGGGCATGGCATTGTCCCAACAGCCAATCTGATGAACATGATGACCCGTGGCAAAACAAGCCCGCGCCGGAACGCAGATTGGGCATGGTGTATAGGCATCGGCAAAGACGGTGCCGCGTGCGGCAAGCGCGTCTAAGTTTGGCGTATTGACAAAGGGATGGCCGACGCATCCCATCGCATCTGCACGATGTTCATCGGACATTATGACAACCAGTCCTTTGCCCATTATGCCATACCAACTTGGGTTTGACTTCCAATCGCATCATCAGGGCGCGAGTTGATGCCCGCCAAAAGATCGGTCTTTAGCGATTGATGATCGGGATCATCAAATAAGTTTGTCATCTCATCTGGATCATTGATCATATCATAAAGCTCGCCAGTTTCGGATTGCATGTCGATGGTCATCTTATGGGTCTTGGTTCGGATGGTGCGCAACGACAGTCCGACGCCAGCGCGTGTCGGCAGAAGCTCCCATTCGTTTAATGCAAAATCGCGCGTTGCAGTGGCGTCCTTCAGCAACGGATCAAGACTGGTCCCATGCTGGGTTTGTAGCGGTTTGGCACCCGCCCAGTCACAAAAGGTTGGACCAAGATCAAGGGTCGAGACGGGTTCATCATTTCTTGTGCCTGCGCTGATACCGGGGCCGCGTAGGATCATAGGGACGCGCAGAAGCCCATCATAATGCATTGGGCCTTTCAAGATCAGTCCATGATCACCCAACCAATCGCCATGGTCCGAGATATAGATGACAATTGTATTTTCGCGCAGACCTGCTGCGTCCAAGGCAATCAAAATCCGCCCGATATTGTGATCCATCAGTGCGATTTGGCCGTAGGTATTGGCGATAATTTCACGCAGCTTTTCTTCGTCTTGATGGGGAATGCGGCTGTAAGCTTTGCGTATTTCCGCGCCTTTTTTATCGCCTGTTGGCTCTGCGGTCAGGACCTTTTCATGCCACCACGGCCGGTTTTGGAGGTCGCGTTCTAAGTACTTTGGCACATCCACTTCCGCCGGATCATGTAATCGCGACCAAGGTTCGGGCGCATCAAAAGGATGATGCGGATCGGGAAAGCTGACCCACGCGCAAAACGGGTCATCGCCGCGCCCATGGTTTAGCCATTCGATGGTCCGATCTGCGGTCCATGTGGAATTGTGCCATGCAGGCGGCAGCTTTGAATGCCATGTTTGGGCTGCATCTTTGGTATCGCCCGCGTTTTCGTTGTAGAGTTTGTTTTTTTCGTTCCCGCGCCCATCGGCATAAAACCAACGTTCGTAATGCTGACCAGCGGGCGGTTTTTCAGGCAGAAACCAATTGTGCCCGACCAGCATCATTTCGACATGGTTAAAGCCCATATACGGTCCATACCAATCATCGCCATAGTTAACCGAACTGCGCAGGCATTCGGGCGAACCGGTTGGTTCAAACGTATGGTAGGTAGAAAAATGTGCCTTGCCGAAAAATGCGGTTTCATAACCCGATGCGGCCAAGGCGCCCGCGAATCCCTTTTCCCCGACTTGTGGATTAAGATCGATACCGTTGTCATGGACCCCATGCGTGCGGCAAAGCTGACCGGTTAGGATCGACGCGCGCGCGGGCTGGCACACAACTGTGGGTGTGATGCAATTAGAAAAATGTGTGCCTTCGGCGGCGAGTTGATCCAGATGTGGCGTTTTGATTTTACGGCCCTCAAACCCGAAGCAATCGGCGCGATGTTGATCGCCAGAAATCAGAAGAATATTGGGTTGGGTCATGTTTTTGCTCTTGCGTTAAAGGCGACAACGCCGATGGACAGAAGGATAAAGAACAGCGCAATCGGCTGATTCAAAAGGAAAAACGGATCAGCACCGGTGGCGGCAAAGGCTTGGCGAGCGGTTTCTTCCAAATTGCCCCCCAAGATAAAGGCGATCACAAAGGGCAAAGGCGACATATCCACGCGCCGCATTAGATAGCCCAAAAACCCAAAGGCGAGCGTCATCCATACGGCAGAAAGCGCTGTTTCTTGAACATAGATTGCAGTGAGCGTTAGCAACAGAACGATTGGCAATAGCCGCGCTTTCGGGATACGCGCCATAATGCCGACATAGCGCATGAAGACGCCACCGATGGTCCAGTTAAAGCCATTGGCCAAAAACATTGCGGTGAAAATACCGAATGCCATGATTAGTTCGGGATTTCTGCCCTCGCTTGGGACAAGAAAGACGCCGGGGCCGGGGTTGAACCCGCCAATAGAATCCATCGCGAGGATCAGGAAGACCGCCGCGGCATTGCCGGGGATACCAAGTGAAAGGACGGGGATAAGATTTGCGCCAGAGACGGAGGAATTGGCGGCCTCGGTTGCGGCGATGCCTTCGGGCGCACCTGTGCCAAATTCGGCGGTGGATGTGTCCGTGCGTTTTGCGTGGCGCTGACGGGCGGAGGTGTAGCCAAGAGTCGCTGCAAGCGTAGAACCAACGCCGGGCAACGCGCCGATGGCTGTGCCAATTACCGCGGATCTGGCGATATAGGGGAAGATGCGTTTAAGGTCGCCTTTCTTGAACCCTTTGCCCTCGGTCGCGCGATGGGTGTTTTGATCGGAATTTGTGTTTTGTGTCGACAGATCTTCAAGCGCTTTGAAAACCTCACCCACGATCAGGACACCAAGGACCGCCGCCGCAATCGGTATACCCTCGCGCAAGGCGGGGATGTTGCCGGTAAGGCGGGGATAGAAATCCTCGCCCGTGGCGATCATGGCGGCAAGCAGGCCAAGACCCATCGAGATCAACCCCTTGCCCACAGAGTTGCCGATGACCGCAGCGATGAAAGCAAGAGACAAGATCAGCAATCCGGTTTTTTCGGGGAGGTCCAAATAGCGTTCGACCATGATTGCCAAAAAAGGTGCGCAGATAACAAGGACCAGGTCGGATACAGTGTCACCAGAGGCAGAGGAGAAATGCGCAATGCGCAGCGCGCGGCGGGCTTGGCCGCGTTCGGCCATGGGATAACCATCAAGCGTGGTCATATAAGCGTCGGGTGTACCGGGTGTGTTAAACAAAATTGCAGGCACGGCACCGCCAACCGTTGCGCCCTTCATAATACCGATCATAAAGCCCAACACGGGCAGTAGCGCATCGTTGGAAAAGCCAAACACGGAAATCAAAATCGGTAAGCTGACGGCCATCGCCATCGGGCCGGCAAGACCGGGTGTCGCCCCGACGACAATGCCCAGCAAAAACCCGCAGAGCACCATCAAGACGGTCATGGAAATCGGCAGGCCAAAAAGAACAAAAGCCGGATCAGCTAAAAATACCGCTTGGATGCCAAGCAGAATATGGTCCCACAATCCCATCAGACATCCCCATTGGGCGGCAGCAACAGATCATCGAACGGCAAGTCATAGGCGAGCGCGATAATCAGTGCTGCGGCAAAGCCGATCACCATATCGCGCCAGAGAAGCCGACCCCGCACAAACATACCCAACCCACCGATCAAAGCCATGCCGCCCGCCAAAAAACCCAAGTATTTCCAAGGGATTGTGCCGCGAAGCGGGCGATAACCGCTTTCTGTTCCAGCCAGCAGAAGCGGGCCCAGATAGCGCATGATCGACAGTGAGATCAGGAACAGCAGAAACAATTTTCCGACCCAAATCCAATTGGCCAGTGAAAGTTTCGATGCATCTTTTATAGGTCGCCAAGCGGTAATCAGCCCGCCCAGCAAAATCACCATCGCGGCGACGGTTGGGCCAAGGGCGTCGCCGATGACAAATTTACGGCGGACTTTTTCAACAATCCCCGATCCTGTATCCATCGGGATCCAGATGAAAATTGCGATGATTGCAAAGAGACAAAAGAAAAGGCCAAGCCAACGGTCGAAAGGTATTCTCGGTTCCATTGGCTTGGCCCTGATGCGTTTTAGATTATTGTGCCGCTTCCATCAGCGCGCCAGATTCGTCATATGCAGCATTTACCAACGCGTCCAAATCAGCACCCGTAATTGTAACAGCTCCACCAAAGGCTTTGGTGATCATACCGTTGGCTTTGCCGGAATTTGCCGCCGCAACCAAGGCATCGGTCAAGCTGCTACGCGCTTCGTCCGACAGACCAGCAGGCGCTGCAAACATGAAATACCCATCAGAGTTATAAGCAACACCTAGATCACCGATCAGTGGTGCTTCCGGTGTTTGCTTCAACGGTGTCGATAGGGCCGAGGCCAGATTAACCAACTCGCCTGCTGCGACGCCTTTGGCTTGAATGCCGGCCATAAAACCAAGGTCCATGTCCCCTGCATTCACGCCGTTTAGCACTGCTTTCCCACCTTTGACCTGAACGATATTGAATTCCACGTCATTTGCTTCGGCTAAAAGAAACGCCAAATCCGAAAGGCGTGGGCTCATCGTGCCAAAGCGAATTTCTTGCCCGCCCTTCGCGGCAGAAATCACATCTGCAAATGTGGTCCAGCCCTTGTCAGATTTAGAGACTACACCCATCTGAAAACCAGCTGTTGTTGTTAGCGGTGTGAAATCCGCCGGGGTCATGCCAGAATCTTTTGCGCCCGCAAGGTTGTAGCCCATGGACTCGGTCACCACCATTGCAATCGCGGTGCCGTCATTTGGCATATCCTTCAGCGCGGCCAATGCGTTTACCCCACCTTTGCCTGTCACTTGTTCGGGTATGACTTCCCATCCTGTTGCGGCGGTCACCTCATCAGCGATCAGACGCGCTTGTGTATCCGCGCCACCGCCAGCTGCAAATGCGATAATCAGTTTGATTGGTCCTTCGGGCTTCCACCCTTCGGCCAAGGCTGATGTTGCCATGGTCGCTGCCATTGCGGTGACGGCCACAGCGGTTTTGATAAATGATTTCATTCTTTCCTCCCAAATATATGTGCGACTCCCTCATAATTTCGTTGACCTGTCAACAAATATGTTGATCTTTACAGTCTATGAGCGACCAAGAATTAGAATCCAACCAGTCCAGCCTTGAAGATTTATCGAACTTCATCACGTTCCGAATCTCTCGTGCGAGTGCGTCATTAAACAAACAAGCAATGAAAACATTGGCGCATTTAACCGATTTGGGGCTGACGCAATGGCGCATCCTTGCCGTGATCCATATGGAGGGTCAGACAGTGGCCGCGAAAGTCGCGCGCTATGCAGATTTGGATAAGGGTCAGATTAGCCGCGCGGTAAATACATTAAAGGACATGGGTTTTGTGCAAGAGGGCGACGACCCGAATGATGGGCGCAGTGCGATGTTGTCACTGACCGAGGCGGGACATGCGGAATATGATCACGTCGTGCAAACCATGCGGAAGCGTCAGAAAATGCTGGTCCAAGATGTGACAGCAGAAGATCTTGAGACCTTCCGCGCCGTTCTTAAGAAGATCGAAGCACGCGCGCAGGAAAGTATTTTATGAGATTGACGGTTTTGGGTTCCGGCTCGCCCGAGCCCCATATCAATCGCGCGTCATCGGGATATTTGCTGGAAATAGGGGATGATAAGATTTTATTCGATTGTGGCGGCGGTGTTTTCGACAATCTGATCCGCGCAGGCTTCAAACCATCCGATGTCACACATCTGTTTTTCAGCCATCTGCATTCGGATCATTTTATGGACTATGCCCGTTTGGTGCATGCCGCATGGGATGAAGGGGCGGCACCCTTAAAGGTTTTTGGACCAGCCCCGATTGCAAGGATAACGGATCAGTATTTTGGTAAGAATGGCGTGTTTTCAAACGACTTGCGCGCACGCACGGAATTAAAGCCCAGCCAAGATGTTTGGGTAGCGCGTGGTGGAACGTTGCCGCGCGCCTGGCCAGCACCAAGTGTGACGGAAGTTGAACCGGGCTTTGAGATGTCAGAAAACGGATGGACCGTATCAAGCTGTGCGGTGCCCCATGCGCAGCCGGTGCTGACCTGTATGGCATTTGCGGTTGAGGCCGTTGGAAAGAAATTTGTTTATTCCGGTGATGCCGGATTATGTGCGGAGCTGAAGACATTAGCAGCGGGCGCTGATCTTTTGCTGCATTGGTGTTACCGATTGGATGGAACAGAAGCCTCTGCGGAAATGGCGCAGATGACACCGACCCCAACCGAGATTGGCGCGATGGCAAGACAGGCGGATGTTAAAAGGCTGTTCTTGACCCATTTTAGAACCACTATGGATCAGGGCGATGGGCAAAGTTTTGCCCGAAGATCTGCACAAGAGGGTTTTGGGCAATCCGTAGAAATTGCCGCCGATTTGCAGGTTATTGATATCTAAGGTTGTGACGTTTCACCCCGATACGGATTTCGACAGGTTTTAGCCGTTCGGGTTTTCAAACCCGTAAAACTGAACGGCAGTGTTGCCGAAGATATCTGGGTGCAAATCCGTTTCCAAAAGTGCTGCATATGCGGTGATCAGTTTCATGTAGTTCCCGCTAAGGCTATCGACCGGAAAATTTGACCCGAACATCACACGCTTGGAACCGAATTGCTGCAAGCATGTTTCAAGAACGGGTTTAAGATCATCTTGGGTCCAGTTGTGATCGAACATGCCAAAACCGGAAAGTTTGCAGGACACGGTTTCCAGCGCTGACAGTGACTTCAGGTTGGCGGACCATTTTTCCAGACCTGTTTCAGATCGATCATAGGGAGAGCCTGCATGGCAGAGACCAACAGAGGTATTTGGTGCTTGTGCAATCACTTCTGCCATGCGTGGCATCAGCTCTGGGATCAGTTGCAAATCGAAGGACAGCCCAAGATCACCTAAACGCTTTAGCCCGTCTAGAAAGCGCGGATTGTCGAGTAGGTCATTGGTACCGGTCGCCGCGTCCTCTTCAGGCGAGCGCCCCACGATTTGGCGCACGCCACGAAGGGTTGAGAGCGTTCGAAGCTGTTCGAGGTTTTCCGCAAAATCATCGGCCGTAAGGTCGCAAAAAGCCACTTGAACCAAGGGCCAATCTGGATTGGCCTCTGCCACAGATTGAATCCAACGCGCCTCTGCCACTGGATCGGCGGCACCAACTTGGATATGCACCGATCCTGTGATGTCATGTGCCGTTGCATCGGCGCGAAATTCATCGATCAAATAATCGCGTCGGATTGGTGTATGGTCCCCGAAAAACCGCGGTGCTTTGTCCATGATCCACGGATAGCTGACGGCGTTCAAATCCCATAGGTGATGATGCGCATCGATCCTCATTGAAGTTCCCCTAAAATATCCCGACCCATTTGTTTCGCGTAATGAAGAAAATCAATAAATATCCAGTTTTCGGCAAGCTTGTCGCCGTCGCGTCGATAAATGTCGATGACCCGAAATTCGACACGTTTGCCATTCGGTTGAAGACCTAAATAGGGTTTGTCTGCGATGGCGGTAAAATTTGGCCATCCGAAAAAGCCGCCAAAATGTCCCTCGGCCAAGCGGGCGATATGGCCGTTAAAGTCGCGGTCCTTGAATGTTGCGCGGAAGGGGCCAGAATGCTGCTTCGCATAGCGTTTGATTGTGTATGTTGCCCCGATCCCTGTTGGCCCCCACCAAATCATATCTTCATGCCATGTCAGGCGAAGCTCCTCTTCCAAGGACAGAGGGTGATCCCAGTTTCCCAAATCGGAAATCATTGCATTGATGGCGCGAAGGGTTGCGACGCCTTCCTGTTTGGGCGCATCGTCCAGCAAGATACCGCGGCCACCTACTGGACCAGGCTGGACCAAATGCTGCGCGGTTCCGTCTGGAAATGGATTTTGGCCCGCTTGTGCCATCAAATGTGGGATGTCGAAATACATCGCCTGTTCGGTGATTTTATCACCCTCAACGCGGCTAAACTCGCAATAGCGCAACATGACTATTTTTTGGGTGGGGTGGATGCCAAGCCAGGGCTGATCAAAAAGCCCCATCAAATTCCCCATGGATACAACCCAGACACCGCCCGCATCCAAGGAATTGTCGCCTGCAAAAAAGATGTCCTCTCGCCTTTGCATCGGTCGAATGGCGGATTGAAGCGGCGCCCAAAAGTCTGGCGCGATTTGGTTGTGTGTTAGAATTCCAAACGGATGAAAGCCACGCCAAATACAATCGGGCGAAAGATAGGTTGCAACAGCGCCCGAGGCATCTTTTGCGAGCATCTTATGGAATGATCGCACCAGTTTTTTTGCGGATTGGAAAGGCATAAGCACCCATTTTGCATACGTATGCAAAAAACCCTTGCATGAATCAGATTTCGCTGTC
>JBCCGP010000048.1:0-23855 GCA_039029215.1 Pseudomonadota bacterium | reverse complement strand
CAAGACATTCGCCAAATCACGGCGCGAGAAGACGAACAATATCGCCGCCAAAATGGTGAGCGTATCTTAGAGCGCGCCTTTGGTGTCGATGGATATTTACGCAGATATGACCGCCAGCGCTTGGACGCAGATGCAGAATTGCTGCGCCTTCGTCGCTTGGGCGTACGTACACCAACTGCGCCACCTGCCAACTAATCGGGTTTCACACAAGCCATAACGATTTCGTATCCTGACTTGCCTTAATGCGCTTCAGGGGTAAATTATTTTGTAAATAGGAATATTTCGCATGCGCTTCGCCCTTCTTGTCATTTTTATCTTTTCTTTTTTGAAGCTTCCCGCCTGGGCGTTGGGAGAGGTCTCGACACATACCTTAGAAAACGGACTGGAAATCGTGGTGATCGAGGATCATCGCGCGCCGATTGTGACGCATATGGTCTGGTACCGAGTTGGTGCTGCAGACGAGCCACCCGGAAAGTCAGGTATTGCCCACTATCTAGAACATTTGTTGTTCAAAGGCACGGATACGCTGGCACCGGGGGAATTCTCTGAAATCGTTGATGCAAATGGCGGCATGGACAATGCGTTTACCTCTTATGACTATACTGGCTATTTCCAACGGGTCGCCGCAGATCGGCTTGAGCTAATGATGGAAATGGAAGCGGATCGGATGCAAAATCTGCGTTTGACAGAGGAAGTGGTACGCCCAGAATTAGACGTGGTTTTAGAAGAGCGCAATCAACGCACAGACAGCAATCCCTCGGCATTGTTTGGGGAACATCGACGGACGTTAATGTTCACAAACCATCCTTATCGAAACCCTGTTGTGGGTTGGCGTCACGAAATCGAAAACCTAACGATGCAAGATGCTTTAGACTTCTATAAAAAATTCTATGCGCCGAATAATGCGATCCTTATTGTAGCTGGCGATGTCGACCCGCAAGAAGTTTTCGCTTTGGCTGAAAAACACTATGGTCCAAACCAACCATCCGATCAGATCGCCGAACGTATGCGCCCACAAGAACCGCCAAAACGGGCGCCAGTTGTCACAACTTTTGAAGACCCACAGGTACGTCAACCTTATATGATTCGCGAATATTTCGCGCCGCAAAGAAAAGCGGGGGATCAAAAAGAAGCGGCGGCCTTGACCGTTTTTGCGGAGCTTTTTGCAGGGTCCGGGGTGACGTCATTTCTGGGTGAGCGGTTGGTATTGGAAGAAAAGTCCGCATTAAACGTGTCTGCATGGCACGGCAGCCTAAGCTACGATCCCAACACATTTGGGATTTGGGTCTTGCCTGCACCGGGTTTTGAACCAGAAGAAATGCAAGACAGATTGGACGAGGCGTTGAAAGCGTTTTTAGATGAAGGCGTGGACGCTGATCATCTAGAACGAATAAAGGGCAGCATTCGTGCCTCCGAAATATTCGCACTAGATGATCAAAGCGGAATCGCGCGGCGCTATGGTATGGCGCTGACATCGGGCCTGACAGTTCAAGACGTAAAAGCTTGGCCAGAAGTTTTAAACAGCGTCACTGCCGAAGATATTATCGCTGCGGTAACGCGTCTGATTGATCCCAAAAATTCGGTCACGTCCTTCCTACGCGCACCAAAGGAGATTGCACAATGAAACAGATCACAGCCGTTTTCGTCGCAATCTTTTGCTGGGTCGCGCCAGCACTTGCCGCGATTGAAATCAAAGAACTGAAAACCCCTGGCGGATTTACGGTTTGGTATATCCCAGAACCTGCGATCCCGATGATTTCGTTAGAAATTGGATTTCGGGGTGGTCCACTTTTGGACCCAGATGACAAAGCGGGTGCAGCTTACCTTATGACGGGTTTGCTTGAAGAGGGAGCGGGCGAATACGACTCTGTTGCCTTTGCAAAACGAGTCGAAGAATTGTCCGCGAGTTTCGATTTTGACGCAACCACAGAAGCGATTACAATTTCTACCCAATTTTTAAAAGCGAATACAGATGAGGTGGTGGAGCTTCTTCGATTGTCTTTGAACGAGCCAAATTTTGATGATGTGGCTTTTGCGCGTGTGAAAGCTCAAGTTCAATCAATCGTCGCTCGGCGTGCAACTGATCAAGGCGACATCGCATCCGATTATTTTAACAGCGTGGCCTATGCAAATCATGCTTATGGTCGTCCCTTTCAAGGGACTGAACAAACGATTGCCAATTTGACCCAGGACGACGTTCGCGATGCGCATAAAAGAAGCTTTGCAAAAGACCGCATTTATATTGGCGCTGTCGGGGATTTTACCGAAGCAGAGCTAAGCGATATCGTTGACAAACTATTCTCTGCCCTTCCGGAAACGGGTGGGGATTTTCCGGATACGACCGAATTCGCAGCTGCATCCACAACGCACATTGTTGAATTTGATTCCCCCCAATCGATTGCCGTTTGGGGCCACGAAGGTATCAAGCAAGATGATCCTGATTTCTTTCCAGCCTTTGTGATGAACCGTATCTTAGGCGGCGGGGGTTTTGGTTCTCGCCTGACAGAAGAGGTGCGGGTGAAGCGTGGTTTGACCTATGGCGTGTCTTCCTATTTGGCCAGCCGCGACTTGGCGCAGTTCTATGGGGGTCAGGTCGCCTCTTCCAACGATCGGATTGCAGATGCGATTGATGTAATTCGAAGCGAATGGAAACGCATGGCCGAAGGTGGTGTGACGGATGAAGAGTTGGAAGATGCCATTCGCAACATGACGGGTTCATATGTTCTGCGTTTTGATGGGAATGCACAAATTGCCTCGATATTGCGCTACAGCCAGATGGATAATTTCCCGATTGATTATCCCGCGAATAGGAATTCGTTCATTGAGGCCGTGACTAAAGAAGACATTGCGCGTGTCGCAAAAAGGTTATTGCGCGAAGAGGATCTGTTTTTTGTTGTTGTCGGAAATCCTGAGGGACTAGAAGCCGAAGTCGTGACCCGGAATTAATCACCTAGCATGCGGTGAACCAAATCCAAATCCATATCCCTGACCGGCGCTTTGTTTGCGGGGTTTTCAGAATCGTAGCCAAAAATATCAAAATCCAATTTGTAGATTTCGTAAACCAAATGCCGCGATAAATCGTCGAAATAATCCTCAATCGGGTGGGCCATTTTTGGGCCGTGCCCTTCGCTTTCATTGAACCGCGGAACAGCATCAAGATCAACTTGATGCGGGGTATCAATATGGTTCAATATATTTTGCATTCCCGATTTGAAATTTTCGGTTGGGAAAATGGCATCGTAGCGCCCACCATTCACGACTAATGTCGCAGCATGGCCTGACATGGCTGACCAGTGGATGTCGGGGTCCATGGGCTTTCGAAACTTTATCGTATCGCGTGCAAATAATAAAAACCTACGAAATGATGCGATTTGATCGAAATCGCCTTCGGTTTCAATCCCGTAGGTTTGAGCCAAGTTGGGGATCAAATTACCACGGTATTTTTTTCCATTGCGCTGAATGCCGCAGATCTTGTCGAAGAACGAGGATAAAACGCGGGAATAAGGATTTCTTACGCAGCTGAAAGTATAGACATTATGGGACCGCACAGAGTCTGAAATCTCATCCCGACGATCTTCTTGTGACCACTTGATAAGACCTTCATCTGCATCATGGATGTCACCTTCATAAAAGTGCCCATGATCAGAATAGTACAAAATTTGACCGATTGTGGAACAGGCACATTTTGGCACAACACGGTAAACCGTGGTTTTGCTTTCAGTCATCCAAGTTCCGGGAAAGCCCATTTAATGCCCTGTAATATTGACTTAAAGGTCGATTCGTGATGCCCCTAGATTTTGAATATACGAGCCTGCGTCCCAGTGCAAAAGACCTAAAAGTGATAATTTTCTTTTGTTTTTGGATTAAGGCTTATAGGACGTGCTCATGTCAAAAATTGCATATTTGATTTTGTGCCACAAGGATACCGCGATCGTCGGCGACTGGGTCGATGCATATGTACGAACCGGTAATTTTGCTGCTATTCACTTAGACGGTAATGCCCCAGACGAAGAGTTTGAGCACCTTTTAGAAAGGTTTTCAGACAATAAAAATGTAGAGATTTTACCGCGCATAAAATGTGGTTGGGGCGAATGGTCTTTGGTCGAAGCGACGATTTCCTTGCTGGAAGTTGCAGCAAAGAAATTCACGCGCGCTACGCATTTTTTCTTAACCTCGGGGGAGTGTTTTCCCATCAAACCTGCTTCCTATATTCAGGATAAGCTAGATCAGGACAGTGTCGATTATATTGAAAGTCATGACTTTGTTCACTCAGGTTGGATCAAAACAGGAATGGTTGAGGATCGCTACAAATACCGGCACTTCTTTAACGAACGCAAGCAACGCAGACTTTTCTATCAATCCTTGAAACTCCAAAGGCTTTTTGGATTGAGTCGGACACCACCAGGCAATATCGAAATGAAAATTGGGTCGCAGTGGTGGTGCCTTCGCCGTAAAACAGCCGAAGCTGTGCTACAGTTCATTGGTGAAAACCCCAATGTTATGAAGTTTTTTAAGACCGTCTGGATTCCCGATGAGAGCTTTTTTCAAACAATTGTGGCGCATTTGATTCCAAAAGAACAAATTCGCAATCATCCCCCTACCTTCCTAACTTTCTCTGACTATGGCATGCCTGTTGTTTTTCATACGGATCATCTTGATCACCTCAAAGAACAGCCTAGGTTTTTTGCGAGAAAAGCATCAGGATTTCAAAAAGATCTACGTACCAAATTTGCTGACCTTTATGAAAGCGAAGATGAATATGTTCGCATTTCTAACAAGGGCAATAAAGTGTATGAATTTACGGTACAATCTGGCCGAGAGGGGCGTCGTTTCGCACTGCAAAAATATGCTTCTGGCGGGTCTATTGGGCGACTGCGTAAGCTTAATATTATCTTATGCAAAGACTGGGGTATTGGAAAGACGATATCAGCCCAATTGGGCGCGTTGAAGGAACAGCTTGCTTTGGGTTATGTTTTTCAAGAAGGCGACGCGAATCTTCCTGACCTTGGCGGGTTCGAGCAGGGAGTACAAAAACGCGCGCGGCATCGGCGCGCTTTCATAAATATGCTGATGGATGTTGAGGAAACAGACGAGTTGTATCTATGCGTTGATCCCGCATTTACAGATGTACTTCGGGATTTTGAAACGGATCGCTGCAAGATAAAATTTTTGATGATTGATGTTGATTTGACAGATGAGTTTTGTGCGGGTCACGGACATCGCCTAGGGTTGTTAGAAAACTCTGATCCCAAAGGCGAGCCCACTATTATTCGAACAATACGACACAATTTATCGGCGGAACAAAACCAAGTTGCCGAAATGGGTTTGAGGAATATATCGATTATTAATCCAGAGGATCGACCAAGATTACAGCGCCGCGCATTACAAAATTTCGGTGATATAGACGAAAAGATTGCTGCTGAAATTTTACAAAATATCGACTACGCGGGAGAAGGGGTTTCAAATGTCGTATGATTATGATCCCGAAAATATATTTGCAAAGATTCTGCGTGGCGAAGTACCGAACGATACTGTTTTGGAAACCGAGTTCGCCCTTGCTTTCCGTGATATAGCGCCGAAAATGAAAGAACATATTTTGGTTATCCCAAAGGGACCATATGTGTCTTATGATCATTTCTGCAAAGACGCCTCTGCCGACGAAATGGTTGGGTTTAATAAGGCCGTGGCGGCTGTGGTTGACTTGCTTGACTTGGCATTGGATCGCGGAAAAGGATTTCGCGTGATTGCAAATTCGGGCGAGCATGGGTTCCAAGAAGTTCCACATATGCATTTCCACATTTTAGGTGGCGAGTTTGTGGGTGGAATGGTTTCACGTCGCGAATAATTTGATAAAGTAAATCAAGATTCTCTCAAACAGGACATAAATATGGTTCAAGAGGCACCAGAAGTTATCGAGGTCTACAAAACTAGGATCGCATGTGATGGCGGCGCTGGGGGTCATCCAAGGGTTTGGTTGCAAATCCCTTTGGACACCGGTTGGGTTGAATGTCCTTATTGCGATGCACGATATGTTTTAAAAGACGGTGCAGGTAACGATCACTAATGGGCATCGGCAAGGGTCATCATTTACAGCTGATCGATGGCTCTGGGTTCATTTTTCGCGCGTATCATGCGCTCCCCCCCCTGACGCGAAAATCTGATGGTCTGCCCGTCGGGGCGGTATCTGGGTTTTGCAACATGCTGTTTAAGCTGGTTGAAGATGCAAAAGGCAATGATGCGCCAACGCATGTCGCTGTGGTGTTTGATCACAAAGGAAAGACCTTTCGTTCAGATATCTACCCGGAATACAAAGCCAACAGACCGCCAGCACCAGAGGATTTAGTGCCGCAATTTCCGCTGACGCGCGAAGCAACAAAAGCCTTTAATTTGGCATGTTTAGAGATCGAAGGGTACGAAGCTGACGATATTATGGCGACGTTGGCGGTTCAGGCGCGTGATGCCGGTGCGCGAGTGACGATCGTCTCATCCGACAAGGATTTGATGCAAATCGTTGGTGGCGGCGTTGAAATGTTTGATGCCATGAAAAACCGCCGCATGGGGCCAGAGGCAGTCGAAGAAAAATTTGGGGTTGGCCCAAATAAGGTGATTGATGTGCAGGCACTTGCAGGTGACAGCGTGGACAATGTGCCGGGCGCACCTGGGATCGGTGTAAAAACAGCGGCGTTGCTGATCAATGAATATGGTGATCTCGATACGCTTCTTGAACGTGCAGAGGAGATCAAGCAACCAAAGCGCCGGCAGACATTGATTGATCACGCGGATCAAATTCGGGTCAGCCGCGCGTTGGTGACATTGAAAACCGACACACCAATGGATCTAAATTTCGATACGCTAGAGTTTCATGATCCCGATCCTGATACTTTGCTGGGCTTTTTGGCGGAAATGGAACTTCGCACTATGTCCAGCCGTATCGCTTCAAAATTCGGTGTGGAGGCACCGGTAATCGAAGATGCACCTGTTGCAGCTGCCAGCGATGCGGTTGATGCACCGACACCGATTGATCCTAGCAGTTATGAATGTGTTCGAACCGAAGCCGAGCTTGAAAAGTGGATCGCCCTTATACGCGATCGTGGTGCCGTTGCGATTGACACAGAAACCACCGGATTGAACGAGATGATTGTCGATTTGGTTGGTATTTCCCTTGCTGTGGGCGCGGGCAAGGCGTGTTATATTCCGTTGATCCACAAAGAGGGCGAGGGTGATCTATTTGGCGGCGATGCTTTGTTGCCTGATCAACTTGAGACCAACCGATGCCTCGACCTGTTGCGTCCGGTTCTGGAAGATGATGCGATTATTAAAATCGGCCAGAACATGAAATATGATGCGAAGATTTTCAAACGCTACAGCGTATCTTTGCAGCCAATTGATGATACCATGTTGATGTCTTACGCAATGCATGGCGGCATGCACGGGCATGGAATGGATACGCTGTCAGAGCGGTATTTGAACCATCGCCCGATTTCTATCAAAGAGCTTTTGGGCAAGGGAAAGTCCGCAATCACTTTTGACCGCGTCAAGATCGAAGACGCTGTGAAATATGCCGCAGAAGATGCGGATATAACTTGGCGGCTTTGGGCTTTGTTCAAACCGCAACTGCATACGGCGCAAGTGACCCGTGTTTATGAACGTCTGGAGCGTCCCTTGGTCCCCGTTCTGGCAGAGATGGAAATGCATGGCGTCAAAGTTGATCGCGATGCGCTAAGCCGCATGTCCAACAACTTCGCACAGAAGATGGCGGCACTTGAAGATGAAATTCATGGGCTTGCGGGTGAGAGCTTCAACGTCGGTTCACCCAAGCAGCTGGGCGAAATTCTGTTTGATAAGATGGGTTTAGAGGGCGGAAAGAAAGGCAAGACGGGTGCCTACTCCACCGGTGTTGATATCTTGGAAGATCTCGCGGCAGAGGGGCATGATCTGCCAGCGCGTGTCTTAGATTGGCGCCAAATGTCCAAATTGAAGTCGACCTATACCGACGCGCTGCAAAATCATATTCATCCAGAGACAGGGCGGGTGCATACATCATATGTCATTTCGGGCGCGTCGACGGGACGTCTGGCATCGACAGATCCGAACCTACAAAACATCCCAATTCGGACCGAGGCAGGACGCCAAATCCGGGAAGCTTTTATAGCAGAGCCCGGCAACAAACTCGTCTCGCTTGATTATAGCCAAATCGAATTGCGCATCCTTGCCCATATCGCGGATATAGATGCGCTGAAACAAGCGTTCCATGACGGCCTGGATATTCATGCAATGACCGCATCCGAAATGTTCAATGTCCCGATTGAAGATATGGATCCAATGGTGCGTAGACGTGCCAAGGCGATTAACTTTGGTGTGATCTACGGCATCTCTGGCTTTGGTCTTGCGCGGAATTTACGGATACCGCGTGCGGAAGCCCAAGGTTTCATCGACACCTATTTCGAGCGTTTCCCGGGTATTCGTACCTATATGGATAATACCGTTGATTTTGCCAAAGAGAACGGTTTTGTCCAAACGCTGTTCGGGCGTAAAATTCATACGACCGAGATTAACGCCAGAGGACCCCATGCGGGTTTTGCCCGCCGGGCTGCGATCAATGCGCCGATCCAGGGCACAGCCGCGGACATTATCAGACGCGCAATGATCCGAATGCCGGATGCGTTGCAAGATAGCCCAGCCAAGATGCTATTACAGGTCCATGATGAACTGATCTTCGAAGTCCCCGAAGATGCTATTGAATCAACAATTGAAACCGTTCGCGATGTTATGTCGGGCGCTGCGGAACCAGTGGTGAAGCTTGATGTTCCCCTGATCGTCGATGCTGGACAGGGCGACAATTGGGCCGACGCGCATTGAGACGCCTTTTAATCGCTTTTGCTCTTTTTGTATTTACTATCCCAGCCGCTGCGCAGGATGGGCCGCGCAATATTCTTGTGCTCGGCGACTCTATGCTGGCGTGGAACAAAGTAAGAGGAAGCACCATTGCGCAAAATCTTGCAAAAGAACTGAACGCCAATATCTTAGATCAATCTGTCTCGGGCGAGGTGATTGGCAGCGGCGGCGCAGGGGGTATATTTGGCCAATACCGCGCTGGCGATTGGGACTGGATCGTAATGAATGGTGGAGGCAATGATTTTTTGAAAACTTGCCGATGTTCATTATGTGATCCGATTTTGAATCGATTGATATCAAAGAACGGACAATCCGGTATCATTCCAGCAGAAATCCGAAAGCTGCGCAAAAGGGGCCATAAGGTGCTTTATATGGGGTATCTGCGGGCAAATGGATTTTATTCACCAGTGTCCCAATGTAGCAAATATGCTGATGCGCTCGAGGATCGTATTGCCCGCCTTGCCGATTTTACCGATGGCATGAGCTTTCTTTACAACAAAAACTTGGTTCCGACGGGCGATCGATCTTTTCATGCATTTGACAGGGTGCACCCTTCGGTCAAAGGAAGCCGTGCGATCGCAAAAGGTGTTGCGGACGCGCTTACGAGATCAGAGACGGGTGCGGCTTCGGTATTTTCAAACGGTGGTTAATTTACAAGGCTAACCTTTGTAGCCAAGCGCCCGCATATTTCGGATATGGGTATCACTGATAATCTGCTCAATCTGATCTGCATCTAGTCGCGCACCTGATTGCGCAAGATCGGCGGCACCGTGAACCGCTGACCAGCAGAAACGCACATCGGCTTCGGTCAATTCTTTAGACGTGCCGCCCAAATTATGGAATTCTTGCAGGCAAGCCATCACAACATCGAAAGGTGTGTAATGCGACATCTCGGGGTCTTGTATCATTTGATCACGGCAGGCTGCCCCAATCCGACCAAACATCATATGCCACATGGCTGTTCGCTCAAGCGCAAAGCCAATATAGGTTTCCGCAATTTGGTGTAGCCGCCCCATAACTTGTTCAAGTGATGTTGCTGGATCATCCTCGGGCCGGATGGCACGGAAACGGGCCTTAAGATCCAAGAAACCTTCCATCGTAACTTCGTGAAGAAGCGATTCCTTATCTGCGAAATGGCGATAGACGGCGCCTGAAGAAACGCCCAAATCACGCGCCGCTTGGCGCAACGACATCACCTCGATTGTGCCATGCTCGACCGCATTCATTGCATAGTCCAGCAAGGCTTCGCGCAGTTCGCCGCGTTTAAGTTTGATAACTTGACCCATCTATATCTTGTGTAAGCGCTGTTCACTTTTGGGTCAAGTTTGATGGCAAGTCTTTTTGATAGGTGGCAAACACTCTAGCAATGCTTTTATAAGAAAGAAATTGGGGACGGTAATATGGCACAGCTTGGACTGATCGGCATTGGTGTAATGGGCTCTGCGCTTGCGCAGAACTTGGCCGAGAATGGTCATGATGTGGCGATGTTGGATCGCACCATGTCGAAAATGCAGGCAGTGATTGATTCCGCGCAAGACCAAGGATTGCCCGGGAAATTAACAGCGCATGCTGATGCCCAAGCATTGATTGATGCACTTCCTGCCCCGCGCGCGATCCTTGTTTTGGTTCCGTCGGGTGCCCCGCTGCGGTCTGTCGTCGACACGCTAAAACCACTTTTGGCAAAAGGAGACCTGATCGCTGATCTTGGGAATTCCAACTATACGGATACCCAAGCCTATGTTGCGGAGCTGGAGGCCGAAGGTCTTGAGTTTATCGGCATGGGAATTTCTGGCGGCGCAGAAGGCGCACGCCATGGCCCGTCGATCATGGCAGGTGGATCAAAGGACAGCTGGGCAAGGATTGTCGAACCTTTGTCCGATGCCGCTGCAAAGTTCGAGGGTGATCCATGTTGTGATTGGTTTGGGCCCGGTGGATCGGGTCATTTTATCAAGATGATTCATAACGGAATTGAATACGCGGTCATGCAATTGATTGCCGAAGCTTACGGTGTGATGAAACATGGGCTGAGGATGCCCACGGAAGATATTGGACAGAAATTTACCGCTTGGAACAAAGGCCATCTTGACAGTTACCTGATGAAAATCGCCGCCGAGGTTCTAAGCACCAAAGATCCAATAACCGGCAACGACATGGTTGAGATGATCCTAGATCAGGCAGGTCAGAAAGGCACCGGTCGATGGTCAGTGATCGAAGCGCTGCATCTTGGCGCACCCTCCTCAATGATGGCCGCGGCGGTTGAGGCGCGAAATATCTCGGCCCTAAAAGAGGATCGCATTGCCATTCAAAGTATTTTCGGCGCCAGCCAAGATGCGATACCGACGGAAATCATAACCAACGACAAGGCCCTTGATGCGCTGGAAAGCGCTTTAATTTTAGCAACGATACTCGCCTATTCCCAAGGGATGGAGATTATTCGCCGCGCATCGGTTGCGTCTGAGTGGAACCTTGATTTGGCGGCGATTGCGCGGGTTTGGCGTGCGGGGTGTATTATTCGGTCCAGCTTGCTCGACAACTTCTCTGATTTCTTTGAGGGGTCACCAGATGCGCTGCTGATTGAAGACCCAGCATTTGAAAAGGAATTTCGTGTGCGTGGTCCATTGCTGCAAATGGTCGCTAGCTTTGGGTTGGTTTCGGGCAATCATGTGCCCGTCTTTGCTGCCGCGACGAATTACTATAATTTAATGCGGTCGGGCCAAGGAACGGCAAATATGATCCAAGCGCTTCGCGATCGATTTGGTGCGCATAGTTTTGAGCGTATGGACAATCTTGGTCAGAAGGTGATCGGACCTTGGCACGATAAATAAGCTGGCGATGCTCTGAAATAGCGCCATTGGAATTCGGTTCTGTGTGCGGTTTTAAATTATGAACAAAATCTTAAAAATTAAACTATTAAACCGGTTTAATGATCCAATCGGTGCCAACTTTTAGTTCCCTGATTCCCGCAAGTTTTAGGCTTTTGGAATGAAACGGGCGCAACTTGTGCGCCCGCTATCTAAACTTTCATGAACAAAGGCCTTAGGTGCCCGGCTCCGGCTCCATGCCCGGATCGCGCGGTTTGCGCGTCTTTCTCGAGGTCTTCGGGATCGCGGCAACAGAGGGTGCAGAGCCGCTATCACTTGGTGTCGTACCGTCATCCTCGTCCCGATTAAGCGGTTTGCCAGCGATCACGGCTTGGATCTCCGAGCCTGTCAGTGTCTCATATTCTAACAGACCTTCGGCCAAACGGTTAAAATCCTTCTTCTTTTTCGTCAGAATTTTCTTTGCCGTATCGTAACCTTCGTCAATCAGCTCGCGCACTTTGTCATCAATCGTTTTTTGCGTGATGCCTGAATGGCTTGACTGAGATTGATAATTGCCAAGATAGCTTTGATTTTCATTGGCATAATCCACCATGCCCAAATCATCATCAAACCCGAACTGAGTGACCATGGCACGCGCAATACGCGTGGCTTGCTGAATATCTGATGCAGCGCCAGAGGTGACATTATCTTTGCCGAAAACAAGTTCTTCGGCGACACGCCCACCCATCGCCATCGCAATTTGAGATTTGTATTTCGTGTAAGAGACGGACAGTTGATCACGCTCTGGCAGGGACAAAACCAGCCCCAGCGCACGACCGCGTGGGATGATTGTTGCCTTATGTATCGGATCATGTTGTGGCATGTTCAATCCGACAATTGCATGACCCGCTTCGTGATAGGCCGTCAGCTTCTTCTCGTCTTCGGTCATCACCAACGAACGCCGTTCGGACCCCATCATCACCTTGTCTTTGGCATTTTCAAAATCTTCCATTGTTAGGAAGCGTTTGCCGGTGCGCGCCGCCATAAGGGCCGCTTCGTTCACCAGATTTGCCAAATCCGCGCCGGAAAAGCCGGGCGTGCCGCGCGCTATAATGCGCAGGTCCACATCGGGGCCAAGCGGCGTCTTGCGGCTGTGAACCTCAAGAATTTTTGTACGCCCGTTGATGTCTGGGTTTGGCACTTGCACTTGACGGTCGAAACGACCAGGCCTCAACAATGCAGGGTCAAGAACATCCGGACGATTGGTTGCAGCCAGAAGGATGACACCTTCATTTGCTTCGAAACCATCCATTTCAACCAAAAGTTGGTTCAGGGTCTGTTCACGTTCGTCATTGCCGCCGCCATAGCCTGCACCACGGTGGCGACCGACCGCATCAATCTCGTCGATAAAGACAATACATGGCGCATTCTTTTTGGCTTGGTCGAACATATCACGGACGCGACTTGCACCGACGCCGACAAACATTTCGACAAAATCAGAACCCGATATGGTAAAGAAAGGCACGCCCGCTTCACCTGCGATGGCACGCGCAAGAAGCGTCTTACCGGTGCCCGGTGGGCCGACTAACAAAGCACCCTTCGGGATTTGACCGCCCAAGCGTGAAAACTTCTGCGGGTCACGCAGGAACTCTACGATCTCTTCAAGCTCTTCTTTCGCTTCATCAATGCCTGCTACATCATCGAATGTCTTGCGATCAGCATCTTGGTTCAACAGTTTCGCCTTCGACTTGCCAAAGCCCATTGCACCGCCACGACCACCGCCTTGCATCCGGTTCATGAAGTAAATCCAAACACCGATGATCAATACGAATGGCAACAAATACTGGATTAGCGTGGCCAAACCAGATTGTTGCTGGCGTTCCGCTTCAACTTCGACATTTGAATCCAACAGGATTTGAGTGATCTGTTCGTTGCTGCCTGCGTTTGGAATGATGGTTTGAACACGGCTATCATCCGACAGGGTCAGGATCATACGCTCGCCATCCAAACTGGCGGATTTTACACCCCCGCTTTGGATTTGCTCAATTGCTTCAGAATAGGTGACTTCGTTACCAGCATTGGTTTGCGAGGAGGCACCAAAAATCTGGAATAAACCCATCATCAGAAAGAATAATGCGATCCAGATAAAGACATTTCTTGTGTTGTTCACACCTTGCTCCTTTGAACGACCCGGAAGGTAGGGTTACGGGCAAAAATTCAACATCCTACGAATGTATAGCATTTGAAAGAAACTTCAATGCGACTTGATGTACGTAAAGAACTCGTGACTAGGGCGCAGAAGCGAAAACATGGTGCCCCATTTGCCATCGGGCAGCGGCTCAAGTGGATCACCGTTATCGTCAATCATAGTTGGCAAAGTTTGCAAAATTTCTTGCTTTGGAACGCGCGTTTTACAGTCTTTGTTCAGATCGAGCGTGTTTTGGTTCAGCAAAACGGCGCCGATTGGTGTGGCCCATCGATTGTCAAAAACTTTAGGTTTATCGCCCGGATCGACAGCATTTGGTTCGCGGCATAGAATCAATTTGTCACCATCTGGTAAGACCATGCATCCGTGAAGCGTGCTGGCTTTCCCTGCCAATGCGTCGTTCAAAAATGCCTCAAGCGCAACTAATCTGGGACGATAGCTGTTCCCCGTAATCCAAGCCAATGTTCGGCTTACCAAGCGGAGTTTGATTTCTTTCGGGAGGTTCGAAAAATTGTCGATTGAGACTTCGACAAACCCCAGTGGCATCGGAAGCATTGATGCCTTGGCCGCCTCGATGGATTGAGTATCAAGCGCTTCGCGTGTTCGTGCCATGGTTTGTGCCGTTGCAACCAATCTGTCACGCGTCAATCCTAGACCTTCCAATGCCTCCCAAGACTGTCTAATCCTAACGCGGTCGAATTGCGGGTCGTCATTGCTGGGGTCTTCGGCCCAAGGGATTTTTGAGGCTTTCAGATACCCCCGTAAGTCGGAGCGCGAGATATCCAAGAAAGGTCGGAAGAAATGGGTGTTATTATGCACGAAGTTAGTCGCGATCATGGACAAGCCATCAACACCAGACCCCCGCGCCAAGCGCATCAAAAACGTCTCTGCGACATCATCCTTGGTGTGACCCATTAAAACGACGTCCAACCCGACATCTTCCGCCCATTCGGACAGCAAGTCCCGACGCGCTTGCCTTGCTTTTGCTTGAAGATTCCCCGCGCCATCCCAATCGGTCCATTTTAGCCGAGACCAAGTAATATTGTTGGCTTTACAAAATTCGGCGACAAGCGCAATTTCTGCCTCGGCGGTGTCGCGGAGTTGATGATCTACGGTGGCGACAAAAACCGTGATTGGACTTTTTCCACAAACCTTTCGCGTCGCCGCGAGCAGCGCCATCGAGTCCCCACCACCAGACACTGCGACACCAATCCGGTTGGCCGTCGAAAATGTGTTTTGCAAATGGTCTTTTAAAGTCGCTTCGATTTTGGCTTGCGACATGGTTTACTCGCAGGCGAGTTGTTCGGACAGCTCTGCCGCCTTTGCAACAAATCGGCTTTGCTCAAATCGTGCAGGCAATTCAGATAGGCTGGCACAGGCCTGTGCAGACTTCCCAAGTTTGCTTAAACTTTCTGCCAAGCCAAACAAGGCCTCGTCCCCCGGTGCCTTTTTGGGCGCGGCGGAGAAGCTTGCAAGATAACTTACACCCGCTTGCTTCCAGTTCTCTTCGCCCGAAAATGCCTGTCCGCGATAAAGATGTGCAAAAGCGGTCAGCGGTCCGCCGGGATAGGTTTCAACAAACGCGCCAAAGGCTGCTGCTGCGCCGTTGAAATCATTCGCGTCGAGCATTGATTTAGCGCTTTCGAAATCTTCTTTCTCGCTAACAGTCAGCTCTAACCCCAAGGGAATATCATCTGTGTTCGAAGTCGACGCGACCTGAGATTCAGCAGGTGCCCCTTCGAGATCTGAAAGCCGCGCATTTAGCTGCCCAATCTTCGCTTCTGTTTGTTTGATCGTCTGGTCAATGCGATGCTCTAATTCTTCAAGTTGACCGGTCAGCGTTCGAAGCTCTTGCTCAATCAATGCAACGCGGTTTAACGCATCACCTGTATTGGTTTGGGAGAGCGCTGCATTTGATTGCAAAAGCTCCGTTCGAAGCCCGTCCATTTGCGCGGATAAGAAGGAGATTTCCAACTTCATATCCGCCAAGCTACGAACAGCGTCTTCCTCTTGGGCGAAAGCGGTTCCGCCCAAAAATAAGATCGCTGAAAAAAGTAAACTGCGCATGGGGCAGGTTTTAGCTGCCCAATCCCCCTTGCACAACCGTCACCGAGCGGCGGTTTTTGGACCAGCACGCTTCATCAGAACAGACGGCCAAGGGGCGCTCTTTTCCGTAGGTGATCGTGCTGAGGCGATCATCGGTCAGACCGCGTGTGACCAAATATTGCTGAACGGCCGCCGCGCGACGCGCACCAAGTGCTAGGTTATATTCACGCGTTCCTTGCTCGTCGGCATGGCCTTCGACCACAATCGAACGTCCTGGATTGTTCAGCAACCATGCTGCCTGACGATCCAAGAGTGCAATCGCGGAGGTCGTCAAAGTGGATTGGTCAACTTCGAAAAGCACCGTATCCCCGATGGTTTGATTGAAATACTCAACACTTGCAGGGTCCAAAGCACTGGTTGAAATACCGTTATTGCTATTGCTTCCATTTCCACCGAAGCCATCGCCATCACAGGCCGAAAGTGCCAAGGCACCCAATATAGCTAGCGTAGTTTTGAAACTGCTCATTTTATTCATCCTTTTTCCAAGGCTTTTTTCTGCGGGGTTAGTAACATGGTTCATAGGTCAGCCAAAGCGCTTTATTGCAAAAGCGCAGACCAAGCAGGATCCGACCCAAAGACGGGGATATTCACCTTGCGCAGGTTCCGCCCCGTGATGTCGACCGTCATCAGTGATGGCGCGCCATCTGCGCCCGCGGTTTCACGGAAAAACATAATCACACGTCCATTCGGTGACCATGTTGGCCCTTCGTCAAGGAAACTTGCAGAAAGCAAGCGTTCATCTGATCCATCCGATTTCATCACGCCGATGTGGAAGCGG
The DNA here is from genome assembly GCA_039029215.1 of Pseudomonadota bacterium. Taxonomy (GTDB): domain Bacteria; phylum Pseudomonadota; class Alphaproteobacteria; order Rhodobacterales; family Rhodobacteraceae; genus Amylibacter. The sequence goes on along the minus strand of JBCCGP010000048.1, from coordinate 7,069 downwards.
CCTTGATTGATCTTGGTAAATGCAATCAGATCACCGCGCGGCGACCAGACAGGGGTGCCATATGATCCTTGACCAAAACTGATCCGCTTTGCTTCGCCGCCTGTTGTGGGCATCACATAAATCTGTTGTTTGCCGCCGCGATCACTTTCGAAGACAAGCTGTGAACCGTCGGGCGAAAAGCTTGGCGCGGTTTCAATAGCCGATCCACTTGTCAGACGCGTTTTCGCGCCCGTGTTCACATCCATAATATAGATATCTGTATTTGCGCCCTCTGTTAGTGAAAGCACGACTTTGCTGCCATCAGGCGAAAAGCGCGGTGCAAATGTCATACCTGGTGTTTCATCAAGCAATCTTTGCTCCAACGTATCAACGTTTAACAAGAACACACGCGGCACACCTGTTTCATAAGAGGTGTAGACGATTTCCGCAGCATTTGGTGAGAACCGGGGTGCAAGCACGATCGCGCCGCCATCCGTCAAAAAGCGCGTATTCGCGCCATCATAATCTGCAACCGCCAAACGTTTTACGCGGGCATTTTTGGGCCCATCTTCTGCAATAAATGCGATCCGACTGTCGAAATATCCGGTTTCACCTGTCAGGCGAGAATAGACAGCGTCGGCCAATTTATGCGCCATACGCCGCCAGCCGTCTGTGCCGCCTTGGAATTGCAATCCTTGTCCAAGTGCTGTTTGTGCCACCACATCAAACAGGCGGAATTGTACGGTCAACGTTTCCCCTTCAAGTACGACATTGCCGGTCACAAGTGCCTCTGCATTGATCGCCTTCCAATCGGCAAATTGTACAGCTGCGTTGAAATTTGAGATCGCAGAGATATGCGCGGATCGTGGAATTTCGCGAAACAGGCCGGAGCCGATTAAGTCATTTACCACAACCGCATTGATCTGATCCGCAAGTGCTTGCGCGCCATTACCCTGCGCCGTGAACGCAGGCAGGGCAATCGGCATGGGCTCGATGACACCTTCGGTAATCTCGACCCGCAATGCCTGCGCGTTTGTCAGCGTCGCCGTAAAAAGCGCGGCTATACAATAAATCAGACTAAAAATATGTTTCATCGCTGCACCATTTTTGCAGGGTTAAAGACGATTTCCATTTCCTTCCAGCTTTCATATTTTTCTGGTGGAAGGGCATAGGGTTGACAACGGATCAAGGCACGCCGTGCTGTTTCGAAGGCCAGATCAATCTGGGTGTTGCTGGCAAGTGGCTCTACCTTGCGCGGCTCGCCAGAGATTGAACCATCGGGGTTGAGCGAAATGCCCATGACAACCGTATTCGCCTCGGCATTTTGCATACCAATCGGCACATTCCAGCATTGTTGGACTGCGAAAACCAATCCACGCAACTCAACGCCTGAAAGCGGCTCTGCCTGTTGTTGCGACTGATCCTCTGCAATCGCATCGGACAGTAAATCGGCAATGTCGTCGCTTGCGGTTTGATTGGTCACGGCAGGCTCTGGCTCTTCTGTCTGCTTAAGGGCGAGATCTTTCGGACGCCCCTTGGGGCGGATAGATTTGATCGGATTTACGAAACGCTCGTTTTGTTCCGCTTCTGTGACAATCTCTGTAGTTGTCTCGCGAACGGCTGATTGTTCTTGCTCTTCAGGTTGTTCGGGCACAGGTTCTGATGTGTCTTGAGTTGCAGCTTGTTCGGTCGACGTTGGCGCTGGCTCTTCGGGCGCTTTAAAGACCTCGTTGGACACACGATCTGCCTGCTGTGGCTTTGCGATTTCCGCAGGTGTGTTTTCGATGCGGCCCTGCTGTTCTACATCAGACGCAATACCCAGATCATCCAAGTCACTTGCACCAACAGGATCATCAAGCTCTGCTGGGGTTTCTACGGCGACGGGGTCTGTTTGATTTTGAATTTTGGGTTCAGCGGGGGTTGTATTGTTCATCTCCGCGAATTCCTCGGCGGAGATAATTGCGACCTGCGAGACCTCAAATGCATCATCAGATTTTGCACTGAATAACGGCCCGCCGAAAAGCGCAAGCGCAATTAAGGACCCGTGCAAGGTCAGGGAAATTTTCATCCCCGTGTCCATTAGCCGCCCTGCCCATCAAGCTTTGGACCGCCCCCATCGGTAACCAGCCCGATATCATTGAACCCGCCTGCATTCAGCGCGCCCATGATTTCCATGACAGTGGCGTAGTTGATCGCACCATCTGCGCGCAAAAACAATTTATCGTCCGTACGCTCTGCGATCACCGCCTGCAGCTTTGGGATCAACTCATCGCGATTAATCTCTGAATTTTGGATCATAACCAGACCTTCCGCTGTCACCGTAATCGTCAGCGGTTCTTCATCCTCTGTCGGCAAAGCGTTCGCGGCGGTTTCCGGCAGCTCAATAGGCACGCCAACAGTCAAAAGCGGCGCTGCAACCATAAAGATGATCAACAGAACCAACATAACATCGACAAAAGGTGTGACGTTAATTTCGGCCATTGGCTTGCGCCGCGCGCGTGCACCACGCCGCTTGCGCCCTTGGCCTCGATCTATGGTTGCGCCACCCATGGGTTAGGCGTCCAATTGACGCGAAACAATTGTCGCGAATTCATCGGCAAAACTGTCATAAGTCGCGGCCAGATTATCCGCATCTGCTGACAGCTTATTATAAAAAATCACCGCAGGGATCGCGGCCAATAGACCGAGCGCGGTTGCAACCAAAGCCTCTGCAATGCCGGGTGCGACAACCGCCAAATTCGTGTTTTGCTGAATGGCGATTTCTTCGAACGCATTTTTGATGCCCCAGACGGTGCCAAATAGACCCACAAACGGTGCCGTCGACCCAACCGTTGCCAGAAATGTCAGGCCATTGTTCAATCGCGCACTTTCGCGATTGATGGCGACATCCATGGATCGATCAATCCGTTGCTGTACGCCGGAAATCAAACCCTCGGCCCGATAGCTTTTTTCCCATTCCTTCATTGCTGCAACAAAAATGCGTTCATTCGCACCGCGCGGCTTTTCGCCCACGCGTTCGTAAAGTTTGTCCAATGGCTCGCCCGACCAAAACGCGCGATCAAATAAATCAGCATTTCGCTTTGCGCGACGATAGTTGATGAATTTTTGAATGATGATCGCCCATGACCAGACAGAGGCCAAAACCAATATGATCATCACCAATTTTACCGTAAATGTTGCGCGCCAAAATAAAGCCATCAGCGAAAAATCCGCTGATGTGACGGCATTTAAGACTTCTGTTTCCATGACAACCGCTCTCTGCCATTTGTTTGGGATCGTTTGCCGATCCACTCGTTCTAAACAGATATAGGTGATCTAAGCCCCAAACACTAGGCCAGTGCTGTAAAATCGCCGTCAGGTGGCAAATTGTTGCAATTTGTCCCGAATGGACAGTGGCAAGCGCACTGGACGCCCGTCTAGTGACATACACGCCACCGTGACGCGTGCTTTGAACAAAACTGTGTCCTCGCGGCGAACCGCTTGATTAAAAACAAGTTTTACACCTTTGAAGGGTTCAATTTCAGTTGTGACAACCACATCATCTTGAAATTTTGCTGCGGCGAGGAAATCCGCATCAATATGCCGAACGACAAAGACGATACCCGCCGCTTTCATCGCTGATTGGTCGACACCTGCCTCCCAAACCATGGTTGAGCGCCCGCGTTCGATGAATTTCAGGTAATTCGCATAATAGACGATGCCCGCCAAATCCGTGTCTTCGTAGAAGACTTTGATCGGGTATTCATGTTTCATGCGCCAATTCCTTGATCAGGATATCTGCACGCGCCTTTATGCGCATCGCATGTGCGGCATCATCGCTGCGCACAGGCATGGTTTCATCATAAGCTGCACGAATAACGGCCGCATATTTCGGCTTAACGATGACGACCTTGTTTTCCGGTAACATGGCCAATGGGCTTTCTTCTTTGAACGCATTTGCGCCGAAAGTTGCAAGCGTCAGAACTGTTTCCGCAGCGCCAATCACCGACACAGATTGTTTGGCATAATCCCCGACTGGCCGGATGATCACACAGGCAAACATAATCGCGCCATCGGGATCAAACGTCAGATAGCGGTAGGAGTTGGAGTTTGATTTTTTGATCTCAACCAGCTTTTTATCAAGGTCCGGGATCAGTTTGCCGATGTCCGGCAGGGTCATCAGCTCGTCCCACTCGCGCACAAAAATCCAGATGAAATTTGTGCCAAGTTCTGGATCAACCTCGGCAAGTTTTTGGCCCGTGATCCCAACTGTGCTTTCAATCGCGGCGCGCAGGCCCTTTAGAATGTCGTCATTGACGCCAAACACCACAGGCGCAATCGGACGGCCCCAACGGGCAAATTGATAGCTGCCATCAGCCTGCGTGAAGAGATCCGTGATCTCGCTTTCGCTTAAACTGGGGATCATTTTTAATCGCTTTCGAACAGATCATCTTGCTGGGGTGCTTTGGGTGGGGCCAGGCCCAGATGCGTCCAAGCCTTTGCCCCCAAAACGCGGCCCCTTGGCGTGCGGCTTATCAAGCCTTGTTGCAGAAGAAAAGGTTCGACCACTTCCTCGACGGCATCGCGTGCCTCGGACAGTCCGGCCGCGATCGTTTCCACACCTACCGGCCCGCCGCCATAGTTTTCTGCAAGTAGTGTCAGGTAGCGTCGGTCGGCACCGTCTAACCCCAAAGCATCCACGCCCAAGCGCTGTAATGCGCCATCCGCAATCGACTTGGTGATTTGTCCATCAGCTTCAACAACTGCAAAATCGACCACGCGGCGCAGCAATCGGCCTGCAATACGCGGCGTGCCACGCGCGCGACTTGCAATTTCATGCGCGCCAGCCTCGTCAATCTTAATGCCCATCAATCGCGCACCCCGGGTGACAATCTGAACAAGTTCTGCTGTCTTATAAAACTCCAACCGTGTTGGAATGCCAAAGCGGTCACGTAGGGGTGTCGTTAACAAGCCAAGCCGCGTTGTCGCTCCCACCAATGTAAAAGGCGCAAGATCAATACGCACAGACCGCGCGGCGGGACCTTCGCCGATCATCAAATCCAACTCAAAATCCTCAAGTGCTGGGTAAAGCACCTCTTCCACCACCGGATTCATGCGGTGGATTTCATCGATAAACAGAACATCGCGGGGTTCTAGATTTGTCAGGATTGCGGCCAAATCACCTGCCTTCGCCAGCACCGGGCCGGAGGTCATTTTGAAATTCACACCCAACTCGCGCGCCATGATTTGGGCAAGTGTGGTTTTGCCCAAGCCCGGCGGGCCGTAAAACAGGGCATGATCCATCGCCTGCCCGCGCTTTTTGGCGCTTTCTATGAACACCTTCAGATTCGCACGCGCCTCGGCTTGGCCGATAAATTCATCCAAGGATTGTGGGCGCAAGGCGCGATCCAGCTCTTCGACTGAGGCATTGGGATTCAAATCTGATTGATCGTCGCGCATGGCGTCACCCTAGCCTTAACGCCCTTGGGGGGCGAGCAGTTTTAGAGCCGCTTTGATCAACGTGCTGGCGTCCGCATCTGGTTGATCCGCGCGCGCAATCGCCTCTGCCGCATCGGATTGGGCGTAGCCCAAATTGACGAGCGCAGAAAGCGCATCTGCGTCTGCGCTACCACTTGGCATATCTGGGATTGGATCGGGTGTCAGTGGTTCAATCACAGCGTCCGGATCGGCAGATGCCTCTACCTTCGCACTTGCGCCAAGGGCCATCATATTGGGCGCTTTATCTTTAAGCTCTGTCACAATGCGTTGTGCCAGTTTTGGTCCCACACCCGGCGCGGCCTTGATTGCAGTAGCATCGCCCAAAGTGATTGCGCGCTGCACGCCATCAGTGCCAAGTGTGGATTGGATTGCAAGTGCTGCTTTTGCACCCACGCCCTGCACGGTGATCAGCAACTTATGCCATTCCTTTTCGGCCAAGCTAAGAAATCCGAAAAGTTGCAAATTATCTTCGCGCACCAAAAGATCGGTATAAAGTGCGACCGCTGCACCGGGTTTGGGCAGACGCGTTAAAACCCGATCAGAACAATAGACCAGATAACCCACCCCGCCGACATCGATCAAAATATGATCGGAATGGATATATTCCAAACGCCCGGTGATCTTGCCAATCATGCCGCCCCCAGCTTTTCTGCCAGCTTGTTTTCCATACCACCGAAATGCGCATGGCATAGCGCGATGGCAACGGCATCGGCCGCGTCAGTGGAGGCGAAATCAACGCGCCCAAGCTGCAACTGAAGCATCCGGGCTACTTGGGCTTTTTCGGCATGTCCTGCGCCGACAATCGTTTTTTTCACGCGGTTTGGGGCGTATTCTGCAATCGGCAACCCTGCGCGGGTGGGCACCAAAAGACAGACCGCCCGGGCTTGGCCCAGCTTCAAGCTATTTGCGCCATCTTTGTTCACAAAAACCTGCTCGACCGCTGCTTGGTCTGGAGCATATTCCGAAATGATATCAGTCAGTTGGTCAAACAAAGAGGATAGGCGAAGCGCCAAATCATCCCCTTGGGAGGTGCATGTGCCATTGGCGATATGCACCATTTTAGGCCCATGCGATTCAATGATGCCCCAACCCATATGGCGCAAGCCCGGATCCAAGCCAATAATGCGCATTTTTCCCTGCCCTGTTTTTTCTTTAAGACCTAGCACAAAACAAGAACATACGCCAAGGGTTTTCTGAAATGGTTCAAAATCGACATGTGAATTAACTGCAAACGACCCGTTGCAAAAATTGCATTTCGGGAATGCAAAAATCGCATTTGTAAAGGGGCAGAACCGCTCCTAAGTGGCGAATTGTAACAACCGCTTTGTTAGGAATCAGTACTATGGCAAGCATCGAACTTTACAATGACGCAGCCGCCGTCTCTAAAATCGGCTCCTCCCTCGTGGCGCGTATGCGCGCATTGCGTGATACGTTTGATCGCTGGAACGAAGCACGCGCAACGCGCAAGGCACTTTATGCCCTGTCTTTGCGCGAGCTCGACGATATTGGCATCGCTTACGGTGATATCAAAAACATTCGCTAATTTGCTGCTTGTGACAGCAAATGTAGGCCCAAGGGAGACCTTGGGCCTTTTTCTATTCTGGCTTCGGCT
>JBCCGP010000047.1:0-24701 GCA_039029215.1 Pseudomonadota bacterium | reverse complement strand
GTCAATATTTGGCGCAGTGCGGCTGGGAGGTTCATTTTGCGACCTCCAAACAACTACCAAAATCGAATACAGCTATAAAAATCCACAGATTTTCGGCCAATCGGAAGCCTAATAAGCAGATACACCACTATTTACACAGCACGGAATCTGCGATTTTGAATGCACAAGGGTTTGCGCGGCTTGCTGTTGAATTAAGACAAGCTGGTTTTTTACCCGATATCATTGTCGCTCATTCTGGCTGGGGTTCTGGAAGTTTGGCAAAATCTGTGTGGCCAAGCTCGAAATTCGTCCAATATTTGGAATGGTGGTATAATTATCCGGCATGGGATTCCTTAGAAAAAAACAATAATAACAATAATTTGGACACCCAAGCTAAAACTCTTTTTAATAACCTACCGTTTTATACCGATTGGACAAACGCGGATGCGACGATTGTGCCCACGCGCTTTCAAGCCAGCGCAATTCCTCGAAAGCTTCGGCAAAATATTCTTGTCCATCACGATGGTATTGATACGACGTTTTTCAAACCGCGCGATTGTGCTTCGGAGTTACGCCAAAAGCTGGGAATTCCCGAAACCGCAAAAATAGTCACCTTTGCAACTCGTGGAATGGAGCCGCATCGCGGATTTCCCCAATTCATGGAATCTTGGGCAAAGTTATCTGCCACGCGAAAGGATGTTCACTGTGTTATCGCAGGCACCGACACGGTTCACTATGGCCCCAATCTAAAGGAAGGGGACTCATACAAGAAACGCGTACTCGAAACACTGGATATAGATGAAGCCAGAACACATTTTGTAGGCCGTCTGCCCTTAAATGACTATCGTGATTTGCTCTGCGCGTCTGATTGTCATGTGTATTTAACTGTGCCCTTCGTTCTATCATGGTCGCTGTTAGAGGCGATGTCTTGTGCCGCGCCTATTGTGAGCAATAAAAATGAATCCGTGCGAGAGGTTATGGAAGATCGGACCACGGGACGCCTTGCAGATTTGCGAAATATTGACGAGATAGCCGCTATGATTGAGGAGATTCTTGATAATCCAAATTCTGCGCAAAAATATGGTCAGAATGCGCGTGATTTGATTATAAAAAAATATTCTAGATCAATGATTTATCCACAGAAAGATAAACTGTTTAGAAAAATTGCAGGCTTTGATGCAGATTGAAAAATTAGAAATTCCTGACGTGGTTTTAATAAAACCAATGCGATTCAAGGATCAACGAGGTTGGTTTCAAGAAAACTGGAAAAAATCGGCATGGGACCAGCAGTTTGACGGGATCAATTTTCATCAAGAAAACACCTCCATGTCGCTGAGCGCTGGCACCTTACGTGGTTTACATTTACAGACGCCGCCTGCGGCGCAAGCAAAATTGCTCGAAGTTTTAAGCGGTGAAATTTTTGATGTTGCTATCGATTTGCGCACTGATTCTGAAACCTATGGAAAATGGGTCGGACAAATTCTAAGCGAAGAAAACGGATATTCAATGTTTATCCCGGTCGGCTTCGCCCATGGGTTTTTAACCTTGCAGGATAAAACACGGGTGCGCTACAAATGCAGCGCTGAATATATGCCCGAAGCTGAGGTCGGTTTGCGCTTTGATGATCCGGAAATAGCAATTGAGTGGCCTAAAAGCGCGGGGGATTTTATTTTGTCTGAGAAAGACTTAGCGGGTAAAACACTTGCTGATTTCACATCACCTTTTCGGTGCGACAATACATGAAAGTGCTCGTGACAGGCGGATCGGGATTTATCGGGTCCCATTACGTAAGAAACGCGCTGTCTCAAAAACACGCGGTCTTAAATGTTGATGTCGAAACATATGCCGCGTCCGATCCCGCTTTATTGGAACGGTGGTTTGAGGGAGATTATAGACACGACAAAATCGATATTTGTGACAAAGACGCCCTTCAAAAGGCATGGCTGGATTTTGCGCCGGATTGTGTGGTTCATTTTGCGGCAGAAAGTCATGTGGATCGTTCAATCAAAACACCTCATGATTTTGTCGCGACAAATGTTCTTGGCACCGCGAACTTGTTGGCGGTTGGGCTCGATTATTGGCGCTCAATCAAACCAGATTTTAGAATGATTGTTGTCTCAACGGACGAGGTATTTGGAAGCCTTGGTAAAACGGGCCATTTCAATGAAAGCTCCCCCTACTTGCCGAATTCGCCCTATTCCGCGTCCAAAGCTGGTAGCGATCATTTGGCGCGGGCATATTACCAAACCTACGGATTTCCCGTTATCACCACCAATTGCTCCAATAATTTTGGACCCAATCAGCACAAAGAAAAGCTTATTCCGACGATTATTCGTCATGCGCTTCGTGGTCAAAATATTCCAATCTATGGCAATGGTCAGAATGTAAGGGACTGGATTTATGTGTCCGACCATGTAAGCGCGTTGGATATGATCCTGGCCAAGGGAGTGATAGGAGAGCAATATCTTATTGGCGGCGAAAATGAGTTGAACAATATCGAAATTGCAACAAAAATACTGTTTAAATTGAAAGAGTTACACCCCTCCCCTAATATCACTAAATCAGAAATAGAATATGTTGAAGACCGTTTGGGTCATGATTTTAGATATGCCGTGGATACAACAAAGCTTCAAACGCAATTGGGCTGGGAACTTCAATTTTCATTTAATCAAGCGCTAGAAGACACTCTTCTTTGGTATGTTAAAAATACGGATTGGGCGCTGTCATAAATGGCTCGGTTTTTAGTTTTCGGCGCTTCTGGACAGGTCGGACAGGAACTGTGCCAAAGCCCCTCCGCCCTTCCCGTATACCGCAGTGATGTGGATTTGACGGATAAATCAGCAATTAAATCTGTTTTTGAAAGCATGCATTTTGATGCTGTCGTGAATGCAGCCGCTTATACAGATGTTGAGCGGGCTGAAACGGATGCAGACCTTTGTTTCAAAATAAATGCAGAAGCGCCGAAACTTATGGCGGCGCTTTGTGCAGAAAAAAACGTCCCATTTCTTCATATATCGAGCGAGTTTGTTTTCGATGGAAAATTAAAACGGCCTTATACAGAGGAAGATGCCTGCAATCCTTTGTCGGTTTATGGTCAATCTAAATTTCAAGGCGAACAGAATATTATAAGCTCAAACGCTGCTTATATCATTTTGCGCACATCTTGGGTGTTTTCGAAACAGCAGAATAATTTTGTCCGGAAAATTATGCGGGCCGCGCAGAACCAGCGCGATATTCAAGTTGTCGAAGATCAAATCGGTGCGCCGACAGCGGCGAGTCAGATCTCCGACGCTATCTTGGCCCTTCTTCCGACGATCATTGCCGATCCCGAATGTTTAGGCATCTATCATTTCGCGTCAAAGCCGAATGTCAGCCGCTTCGAATTCGCGAAAGAAATTTTGCAAATGGCCGGCTTAGACACGGTCGTTTCACCTGTGAAAAGTGACGCATTTCCGACAACAGCAGAAAGACCTAAAAACTCCTGCTTGGATTCCACCAAAATTTTTGATCAATTCGGAATTGAGGTACCCGATTGGCGCGTGCCACTCAAATCAATTCTGTCCATGGGAACCGAAATTGACGCAAACTAAACGCAAAGCAATTCTTTTAGCGGGGGGAACTGGGTCCCGGCTGATGCCGGTAACGCGGGCGATCTCAAAGCAGCTGCTGCCGATATATAATAAGCCAATGGTATATTATCCACTGACGACGCTAATGCTGTCGGACCTTAGGGATATCGCAATTATTACAACGCCAGAACAACAGTCGAGTTTTGCGAATTTAATCGGTGATGGCGCCCAGTGGGGACTAAATATCGAGTATATTGCCCAACCCGAACCTGAGGGGATTTCGCAAGCTTATATTTTGGCAGAAGCGTTTCTGGACGGGCATCCAAGTTGTTTGATCTTAGGCGACAATTTGTTTTTTGGCGCAGATTTGCCAAAACAACTTTCGCGCGCCAACCAGGGGCAAACTGCTTCAGTTTTCGCAACTCATGTCAGAAATCCCGAAGCGTATGGTGTTGTTGAATTTCGCGGCGAACGCCCCATAAAAATCGTCGAAAAGCCACAAGAGTTTATCAGTAATTATGCGGTCACCGGCCTTTATTACCTTCCTTCCGATGCGCCTGATCGGGCGCGTCAGCTTTCAAAGTCCGCACGTGGGGAATATGAAATAACTGATTTGCTCAACGGATATATTGAGGACGAGGCGCTTTCGGTGGAAAAGCTCGGGCGAGGATATGCGTGGCTTGACACTGGCACACATGCCGCACTGCTTGATGCAGGTAATTTTGTGCGCACGCTTGAAGACCGGCAAGGGCTTCAGGTCGGAAGTCCCGATGAAATCGCATTACAAAAAGGTTGGATCAGCACAGAAGATTTCGAAGCCCGTATCGATTTGCACGGTAAAAGCTCTTACGGCGCATATCTTAAAAGTGTTGTGAAAAATTAGCTCCCGAAGCGCGCAGAAGATTATGGTCCTTTCCCCGTCCACACATGATACAGAAATCGACGCTCGAAATGAGCAGATCAAAATCTGGGTGAATGGCGCACTTCTGCCAAAGGCGGAGGCAAAAATATCCGTCTATGATAGTGGATTTTTGTTGGGTGACGGCATGTGGGAAGGTATGCGTCTTTATGAGGGGCATTGGGCGTTTTTCGATGATCATATGGATCGTCTATTCGGTGCGTTGAAATCTGTATCACTGGATATCCCGTATTCCCGCGCGGATATTCGGAAAATTTTAAATGATACAGCAGCAGCTAACGGCATGGCGGATAATGCGCATTGTCGCCTGATGATCACGCGCGGTGTAAAATCAAAACCTTTTCAACATCCCAAACTGTCTGTTTCTGGCCCGACGGTTGTTGCTATTGTGGAGCATTCGACCCCCTCCTCAACTGTCCAAAACGCTGGCATTCGGCTTGCCACCGTTCCGCAGGTGCGCGGTTTGCCAACAAGTCAGGACGCAAAATTTAACAGTCATTCCAAGTTGAACTGTGTGATCGCTTGCCTCCAAGCGGAACAAGCTGGCGCAGATGAAGCTTTGATGCTGGACCCACATGGATTTGTGAATACGACCAATGCGTGTAATTTTTTCATTGTGCGCAAAGGCGAGGTTTGGACGTCAACTGGTGATTATTGTATGAACGGTGTTACGCGCGCCAAAATTATCCAGTTGTGCATCGAGAATGGTATCGCGGTGCATCAGCGGAATTTCTCTCTTTACGAAGCCTATACCGCTGATGAAGCCTTCCTAACCGGCACGTTTGGCGCACAAACACCGGTGTCACAGATTGATGGCAAACCGATCGGAACAGATGATCGCCCCATCATGCAGAAATTGCGGGGGCTTTATAAACAGCTTATTGAGCAAGATATTGCGCGGCAAAAGGCGCCTTAGTCTTTTGCTTCATTGACGATCGTAATATCCCTGTGCGGGAATGGAATATCTATTTGATTTTCTTTCAGCGCATCCCAAAGGGCGAGATACACATTTCCCCGGATATTGGTTAGGCCCCCGGTGGGGTCTTTGATCCAAAAGCGCAGCCGAAAATCAATCGAACTGTCGCCGAAGTTTATAATATGACAAACGGGTGATGGCGTGCCCAACACACGTTCAACAGATCCGGCCGCTTCTTTTGCAACTTTACGCACTTCATAGGGGTCACTGTCATAGGCGACCCCAAAATCGATATCCAATCGGACGAAATCAGAACTATGCGACCAATTAATCACCTGACTGGTAATAAAATCCTCATTGGGAACCAAATATTCACGCCCATCCCGCGTCGTGATTGAGGCATAGCGCGCACCAAGCTGTGTGATCCAGCCAAAGGTTTCGCCCAAAGAAATTACATCGCCCGGTTTGATCGATTTATCGAGCAGAATAATAAAGCCCGAAACCAGATTAGAAACGATTTTTTGCAGCCCAAAGCCCAGACCCAAACCAATCGCCCCTGTTAGGATTGCCAAATTGGCCAGATCAAATCCAATGAAGTTAAGCGCAATCAAAAATGCGCTGACATAAAACAGGATTTGAACGACCTTGGTCAGCAGCACCTTGATCGACGGATCAATATCATCGCTGGCGCGAATGCGCCCCGAGACTTGTCTGGTTCCGATATTGGCGATCACCATCAACAGTGCGACAGATACAATTGCGGTCAAAACCATCAGCAGCGAAATTCTGAAATTTCCGTTTTCGATCCTGATTTCATCCAGAATGCGCGCCGTTGCGTCCCAAAACCCAACTATTTGTAAAAACGCATAGGCCCACGCCAAGCTGCGCACGATGGTTCGAAGGGCGCGGTTATGGATCAATCGTGAGACGATTTCGATCACCAACCATGCTGTGGCGATTGAGGCTGCAATTCCAATAAAGAAACTGCGCGATGGCCAAGTGACCTGTTGCATCACAAGGTAAGTGCCCCAAGCAAGTATTGCAAAAATCCAAAGGTCCAATCTTTGCGTTAATACCACAAACAAACGCAACGTTGCGGGTCCGTAACCCGCATTTGCGAAATAAGTCCGAAGAGGCGGTTTCATGACAAGTTTCAGCAAATAAGACGCAACGATGAGCCCAAGCAAAATAAACAACTGATTGAGCGCAACGGGTGTCGACAGCCTGTCGACAAAATCACCCAACATAGCGGCCAAGCTATTGGCTTCTTGCGTGATTTTTTCAACAGTCTCGCCGAGCTCTTGTGGTTCTGTTGGCGTCTCGGCGGTGATTTCTTCTTCCATAGCTTCACCCTAATCGTTCGACAAAGGGACTTCAACCAAAGGCGAATAGATGCACCCTGCCCTTTACATTCCTCAAGATTACCGCAGTACTATTAAGAAACTTGGAGAGACATGAAATGGCGAAGGTAAGTTTTTTGGGCCTCGGAACAATGGGGTATCCGATGGCGGGACATCTTGCGAATGCGGGTCACGATGTAACTGTTTTCAACAGGACATTTGCCAAAGCCCAAGCTTGGACGGATGAATATAATGGTCGGGCTGCGCAAACACCGGCAGAGGCCGCAAAGGACGCAGAGATTGTTTTTGCGTGCGTTGGCAACGATGATGATCTTCGCGAAATTTGTGTCGGGGAAAATGGTGCTTTTCAAGACATGGCCGATGGCGCAATTTTTGTCGACCATACGACTGTCTCAGCCAGTGTAACTGAGGAGCTGGCAACAGCAGCGCGGGATATAGGGCTCCATTTCATTGATGCACCAATATCGGGTGGACAAGCCGGTGCCGAAAACGCAGTTTTGTCCATCATGTGCGGGGGTGATCAAGACATCTTCGATCAAGCCTATCCAGTCATGGAGGTTTATTCCAAAATCTGCAAACGGATCGGCGATACTGGCGCAGGTCAGAAAACTAAGATGTGCAATCAAATCGCGATCGCGGGTCTTGTTCAAGCCTTGTCAGAGGCACTCCGCTTTGCGCAAAAATCGGGTCTCGACGGGGACAAGGTTGTCGAGGTGATTTCTCAAGGCGCCGCAGGCTCTTGGCAAATGTCCAACCGGTCAGAGACAATGCTGCGCGATGAATTTGATTTTGGTTTTGCTGTCGATTGGATGCGCAAAGATCTAGGTATTTGTTTGAAGGCAGCGGCAGAGAATGGCGCAGACTTGCCTGTGACAAAACTTGTCAATGCGTATTATGCCGACGTTCAAAAAATGGGCGGCGGTCGTTGGGATACATCCAGTTTGATCAAACGGTTGACATAAATGCGTCCGCTCATTTTTTTAGGGTACCTGGATACTCATCACTATGGTCCCCGATAAAGACTATTCTTGACCCATCGGCGCTGCGCCGAACCTCATAACAGTCCCAATCCTTTTGTGGTGGCCATTGCGAGCAATATTGATCATTCTGAATCCGCCAATTCCCGAGCGAAGGCTGAGATCCGCTGGAATATTCGGTTAAACCATCCTCATAGAAAAACTGTCGATGCGCGTTGTCATAATACACTTGCGCATTGGTCAAGGTCGTCACCAACGCATCCCCTGTCAAAGACAGCATATCCTCTGCGACACTTGAGGTCGCAAGAGTAGCCAAAGCGCCAATAGAAATCATACGCATGACGATGCTTTCTTGTTCTTTCGTTCACGCTTGTCTATGACGCCTTTGACTTTCGATCCAATCACAAGGCCGTCACATGATACCCCGCTATTCCCGTCCCGATATGGTTGCCATCTGGTCGCCAGAAACAAAGTTTCGGATTTGGTACGAGATAGAAGCGCATGCATGTGATGCGATGGCAGAGCTGGGCGTGATCCCAAAAGAAAATGCAACGGCGGTTTGGAAAGCGAAGGATGCGACATTTGATGTTGCCCGTATTGATGAAATTGAATCTGTTACAAAACATGACGTCATCGCCTTCCTGACCCATCTGGGTGAAATTGTTGGGCAAGACGAGGCGCGTTTTGTGCATCAGGGCATGACCTCGTCTGATGTGTTGGACACATGTTTCAATGTACAGCTGACCCGCGCGGCAGACATTTTGATCGCGGATATTAAAGGTCTTCTTGAAGCTTTAAAATTGCGCGCAGAAGAACATAAAATGACAATACGGATCGGGCGAAGTCATGGCATTCATGCAGAGCCGACAACGATGGGGTTAACCTTCGCGCGGTTTTACGCGGAGATGGATCGCAACCTCGCGCGGCTGAAAATGGCGCGCACTGAAATCGCAACAGGCGCAATTTCGGGTGCTGTCGGTACGTTTGCAAATATTGATCCAGCTGTAGAGGCGCATGTTTGTGATAAACTCGGCCTACAGCCAGAACCGATTTCGACACAAGTTATCCCGCGTGATCGACATGCTGCTTTCTTTGCAACCCTTGGTGTTGTGGCCAGTTCAATTGAAAACATTTCGATTGAAATACGGCACATGCAACGAACCGAGGTTTTGGAAGCGGAGGAGTTTTTTTCTAAAGGACAAAAGGGTTCCTCTGCGATGCCGCATAAGCGTAACCCCGTTCTTACTGAAAATTTGACCGGACTTGCCCGTCTTGTGCGCATGTCGGTTGTCCCAGCACTCGAAAATGTAGCACTTTGGCACGAGCGGGATATCTCTCATTCTTCGGTCGAAAGGAATATCGGACCAGATACAACCGTAACGTTAGATTTCGCTTTGTCACGATTGACCTCTGTCGTGAAAAATTTGGTGATTTACCCTGACAATATGATCGCAAACATGAATAAATTCCGGGGCCTTGTACATTCCCAACGCGTGATGCTGGCACTGACCCAGAAAGGTGTCAGCCGCGAAGACAGCTATCGGCTTGTTCAACGCAACGCGATGAAAGTTTGGGAAGAAAACAAAGATTTTATGACCGAATTGAAGGCAGATGCGGAAGTCACGGCCGTTATGACCGATGCCGAGATCGAGGAAAAATTTGATCTTGGATATCACACAAAACACGTAGACACGATTTTCGCCCGCGTATTTGCAGCCTAAAGCGGATCAAAACCTAACAAAAGGTTGAGATTTAGCAAAGTTTCGCGTTAAAGGTGAATATTGTCACTTTTTAGCCGCCCGAATCGTGCCATGATTTAGTCATGTTTTAACCACCTGATTTCAGTTGGCCGAAGCACGGGGGGTAACCTTTGCGACTATTTGTCGGGTGTGCGTGTTTACTTGCGACGGTCGAATTTTTAAAACAGCGGTGCCAATTTGGCGCCGCTTTTTTTTCCATTTGTTTTGATCTTTAGTCGGTTTCTTCCATAATCTGTCTTTTGGCCTCTGCCATCGTCTCGACCATCTTTTCCCGAATTTCAGATTCTGATTTCAGGTCGCCCAAATCCCCCGCAACTTTGCGGTAAACATCCTCGTCGCCAGCTTCTTCGAAATCCGCTTTGATGACTTCCTTGGCATATTCATCTGCAGCATCGCCGATTTTTTCCATCAGGTCTGCGGCCCAAAGGCCCAATAACTTATTGCGTCGCGCCTCTACCTTGAAACGAATTTCAGCATCATGGGCGAACTTGTTCTCAAATGCATCGCCGCGATCATCAAAACTGCTCATTGTTATCTCCAATTATTTCTGTTGCTTTGAATATGTGTATTTTGTCCTAGCACGACAAGTGCAAAAGCAGCGCACCTCCTTTTGCCTAAAACCAAAACAGGTCAAGCTTGTGACAAGAAAGACTATCGCCTATAGAAGGCGCAAATAAGGATAATCGCGCGATGGCAAAGGGTAAGAAACTTTACGAAGGTAAAGCCAAGACGCTTTATGCAGGCCCTGAGCCCGGCACGCTTATCCAGTATTTCAAAGATGATGCCACCGCCTATAACGCGCAAAAGCGCGACACGATTGATGGCAAAGGCGCGCTGAACAATATCCTGTCTGAATATTTTATGCTGGGCCTAGAAGCGATTGGCATTCCGACGCATTTTCTCAAGCGCCTCAACATGCGCGAACAGCTTGTAAAAGAGGTCGAAATCATTCCCTTAGAGGTGATTGTGCGAAACGTTTCTGCGGGATCATTCGCCAAAATGTTTGGCATGGAAGAAGGCAAACCCCTGCCCCGCCCGATTGTCGAGTTTTGTTACAAAGAAGACGCGCTTGGCGACCCCTTGGTATCAGAGGAACATATTTTGGCGCTAGGCTGGGCCAGCCAAGAAGATATTCTTGAAATGCGCGAAATTGCTTTGCGTGTGAATGATTATCTATCTGGTCTGATGTATGGTGTGGGCATCAAATTGATTGATTTTAAAATTGAAATCGGGCGCCTATTTGAAGATGACAATATGATGCGCTTGGTTGTGGCAGACGAGATCAGCCCAGATAGTTGCCGACTTTGGGATGTCAAAACCAACCAAAAGCTTGATAAAGATGTGTTTCGCCGCGACCTTGGTTCTTTGACCGAAGCCTATACAGAGGTCGCAACCCGCCTTGGCCTGATGCCCAAGGGCGGTAATTCAAAATTGAAAATTGTGGAGTAACGCATGATCGCACGCGTTTTTGTAACCTTAAAATCCGGTGTATTGGACCCGCAAGGCGAAGCCGTCAAACATTCCCTAGGCGCCCTTGGTTTTGAAGGCGTGGATAAGGTGCGTCAGGGCAAGCTGATAGAGCTTCAATTGGAAGAAACCGATACCAACAAAGCCGAGGCACAGGTCAAAGACATGTGCGAAAAATTGCTCGCCAATACTGTTATTGAAAACTACACGATCGAGCTGTCCTAATGCGCGCCGCGGTCATTCAGTTTCCGGGATCGAATTGTGATCGTGACCTAGCCGTTGCGTTTCAAAAGGCATGTGAATCAAACAAACCGGCCGAAATGATTTGGCACAAAGAAAGTGGCCTGCCGACGGGTATTGATGTGATCGGCATTCCGGGGGGGTTTTCCTTTGGTGACTATCTGCGCTGCGGTGCAATCGCGGCACGTTCGCCAATCATGCAGGCCGTTGTCGATTTCGCAAATAAAGGCGGATATGTTTTGGGTATCTGTAATGGCTTCCAAGTCCTGACAGAAACAGGTCTGTTGCCCGGTGCGTTGATGCGAAATGCTGGGCTGAAATTTATTTGCAAAGACGTTGATCTGAAGGTGGAAACAACCAACTCTGCTTATTTGTCGCAATATCAGAAGGGCGACATTGTCACCTATCCTGTTGCGCATCACGAGGGCAACTATAACGCGGATGCGGACACTTTGAAGGCATTGAAGGCCGAAGATCGCGTTGCCTTGCGCTATGTCGATACCCCAAATGGAGCGATGGATGATATAGCGGGTATCTTGTCCGAAAATCGTCGCGTATTGGGTATGATGCCACATCCCGAGCGCCTTAATGACACCCAATTGGGCGGAACAGATGGGCATAAACTGTTTCAGGGTCTGGTTGAAGGTTTCGTCACTGCGTAATCTTGCAATAGACACATAAGTCTAGGTCAGTGTCTTTGTGACTGGTATCCTGTTGACACAACAGATAATCTTGAGCCATGTCTGAAGAGACTTCCAACGAACGCTTCTGGGGCAGCTACCTTTTCGTGCGCTTAGCCCTTTTTGTGCTTTTGTTGGCGGTTATGGCGTTTATCTGGATTTCCAGTCTCTATGCGACACAAATTTTCTCGGAACAGAAAAGATCAGAAGCAGCGCGCGAATTGTCGCTTTATTCTGGACGTCTGATTTCTGAAATTCAGCGTGTATCCGTTGCCCCTGCCCTGCTCGCGACAGATCAAAGTTTCTACAATGATTTAACATCTGGTGATTTTCAAACAACATCTCAAAAACTCATCGAATTTCGTGATGAGATTCGTGCGAAATCCATCCGCCTAATGGATCGCGATGGAATTGTCGTGGCCAGTTCAGAGCGCCGCGATTTGGGCGAAAACATGCGCGCCAATGGATTTTTCAATCAGGCGATGCGCTCGAACCAAACAGTCTTTACCTTGTTTCGGGACGAAGCGAATACCGCCAGTTATTTTTATTCCCACAGATTGCGCGAACAAGGAAGCTTGCGTGGTGTTATCGCCGTAGAAATCGCAATCGAAAATTTGTTCATCACATGGTCAGATGACGATGCCATTCTGATGGTAACTGACCCAAGTGGAATTGTCATTGAATCGACACAGCGCCAGTTTCTAAACACAGAGCTAGAGACGGAACTGACGACAGAGCCGACTTTGACCGTGCTTGATCGGGTGATTGATGCAACGGGGGGCATCAGTTGGTATTCCAATGAAATTGACGCCTATATCGAAGGTCAGCCACTCTATCGCCTCGATACAGCGATCCCATTTCGGGGATGGGGTATGACATATCTAACCCCATTTCAATCTGTTAGAGAAAAAGTATACGGCGTTGTGGCACTTGAAATCACCGTGCTTGCGATCCTTGCGGCATTGGTCTTTTACACGCTGTCGCGACGCGCCACCCGCCAAAGCTTTTTGTTCAAAGCAGAATCGGAAGAACTCCGCGGCCTAAACGAGCGCTTAACAAAAGAGATCACCCAACGTGAGCGCGCAGAGAAAGAGCTACGCGTCGCAGAAGCTTCGCTTGAGCAAAGCTCTAAACTTGCTGCTCTTGGTGAAATGTCAGCCGCAGTGAGTCACGAGCTAAACCAACCATTAGCCGCAATGCGGACATACCTCGCTGGCGCCAAGTTGTTGTTGAACCGTCGGCGGCCCAATGAAGCACAGGCAAGCTTTCAACGGATCGAGGATCTGATTGACCGGATGGGTCAAATCACCAAGCAGTTAAAATCTTATGCGCGCAAAGGGTCTGATGAATTGATTGCAATCGATATGGTGCAAAGCATTCATGCCTCTATTGCACTTATGGCGGGTCAGTTGACGCAGGCAAATGTAGAAATGGCAACGGCAATCCCGAACGAGCCTGTGATGATTCTGGCGGACCCTGTGCGTATTGAACAAGTGATTGTCAATCTGCTGCGCAATGCGCTTGATGCCACAAAAGGCCAAACGGATCGGCGATTGACGATAACATTAGAAGTTGGAGAGATGGCGGTTTTAATGGTGCAAGATAATGGACCAGGTATTGAAAATCTTTCGGATTTGTTTGAGCCCTTCTACACAACCAAAAAACCCGGCGAAGGCGTTGGGTTGGGGCTTGCGATTTCGGCGGGCATTGCCAAGGATTTGGATGGGCGGTTATTTGCCCGAAACCTAGAGCCACGCGGCGCTGTATTTGAATTTTCTATCCCACGCTTAGATAACCAAGGCAAAGAAGCGGCGGAGTAAATATGGCCGAAAATATTTCGATTGCCATCGTAGATGATGAGCAGGATATGCGCGAAAGCATCTCTCAATGGCTTGGTCTTTCAGGGCATAAAACCAAGACTTTTTCAAGCGCGGAAGATGCGCTTGGCGACATCAGCGAAGATTATCCAGCGATCTTTATCTCGGACATCAAGATGCCCGGAATGGATGGCATTCAGTTTTTGCGCCGTCTTCAAAAGCTTGACAATCAGCTGCCTGTTATTCTGATTACCGGTCACGGCGATGTTGCTATGGCCGTGGAAGCGATGCGTCTTGGCGCTTATGATTTTTTAGAAAAACCTTTCGATCCAGAGCGGATGGCAGAGCTTGCCAAGCGGGCCGTGCAGACGCGCAAGCTGACTTTGGAAAACCGTGTTTTACGACGTGAATTGTCTGATGGAACTGTATTGATCCGCAAACTGGTGGGCACAAGCCCCCTAATGGCGCGATTGCGCGAAGATATTTTGGATATCGCGCAGGCTGACAATCATGTTTTGATTACTGGTGAAACCGGAACGGGTAAATCTTTGATTTCCAAAGCTTTACATGCCTGTGGGCCACGGGCGGGCAAGAAGTTTTTGACGCTGAATTGTGCCGCATATACGGAAGATGAGCTTGCGAAGCGCTTGTTTGGGGATGAAACGGAACAGGCCTCGATGATTGATGCGTCGCTTGATGGAACACTATGTCTCGAGGATATTGAAAGTCTTCCGCCCTCGATCCAATCGCGATTGCAATCCGTGATCACGGAATTTGATAAAGGTGAAGATGGCTCGCGCTTACGGATCATTTCGATTGCCAATGAAACCGGAAAAAAAGAGGCCGAAGAAGCCATTCGTCAAGAGCTTTTTTATCGCCTTGCCGCGATGCAAATCACCCCCCCGCCCTTGCGCGAACGGGGCGAGGATATTCTAACCCTGGTCAATCGCTACCTCGAAACCTTCGCTGATGAATATGGGTGTGACAAGCCAGAGGTGACAGCCGAGGATGCCGCGCAATTGATGCAAGCAAATTGGCCCGGCAATATTCGCCAATTGATTAATTTGGCCGAGCGCACCGTGCTGCAATCCAGACGCGGAAAATATTCTATCGCCCATATTTTGGCCGCAGAGGATGGCGAATTGATCGATCAGTCCGATGCAGAAGTGAAACCGCTGAAAGAGCATGTAGAGGCGTTTGAACGCATGTTGATCGACAATACAATGCGGCGCCACAAAGGGTCGATCCAAGCGGTCATGGCAGAGCTTTCTTTGCCCCGCCGGACGTTGAACGAGAAGATGGCCAAATATGGTCTGAGTCGGTCGAACTACGTCGGATAATCTGGTTTCTTTTGTTGTACCGCACTGATGGGGAGAATGCTTGGTTGCATTTTTGCGTTGAATGCAGTTTGCGTTAAAATTGTGAAGATTAAGAAAATGCGGCATTCGCGCATTCAAAATCAATAGGTTATAAGGCGAAGTTGATGTGCGTGGGGTTTGCAATACCGCCGTGCTGTGCATTAACCTATTTGCTGAGATCATGGTTTTCACCATCGGTTTTACGTCGGTATTTGGTCAGTATTGCGTCGGTGCGTCAAAAGTTAACAGCGCTACAATAACCTAGTTTTCTGTAGTAGAAATTTACCGGATATTTACCAAATCGCAGCGTGGAATTTTCACTCAATTACGCAGAAACTTCATCTGCATTTTGTGATCCGGACACGACGGTTTTTTTATTTAAATCAATGCTATAATAGGTATAATTACAGTAAATTACCGCCGATCTCCATTGCGGCTTACAAACACTCAAAAGGACCCTCATGGCACTTATTCAAACCCCAGTCTGTGATTTTGATTGGCCGATGCCGGCTTTCACCTTGGCCAACCCAAATGGGACGCAATTCGATAGTGCAACGCTGATGGGGCAGAAGGGTCTAGTTGTGGCGTTTTTGTGCAACCATTGTCCTTATGTGAAAGCGATTGCGGCGCGACTGGGCGACACGGCAAAGGCTTTAAGCGATCACCAAATTGGATTTGTCGGCATTATGTCAAATGATTATCGCGATTATCCCGCGGATGCGCCGCCAGAAATGTTGCGTTTTGCGGCCCAATCTGGTTGGGATTTCCCGTATCTGGTCGATGAAGATCAGCGTGTTGGACGTGCTTTTGATGCGCAATGTACGCCGGATTTCTTTGGCTTTAATGCAAATGGCGGTTTGCAATATCGCGGGCGATTGGACGGTGGGCGCCCCAACGGTGGTGCGCCAAGCACGCCAGAATTGATCCTTGCCATGGAACACATCGCAAAAACAGGGCGCGGGCCTATGGATCAAACCCCATCTATGGGCTGTTCGATCAAGTGGTCCTAAGCGCCCTGCCCGGTCACCGGTTTGGGTTTTGAAAACCAAGCCGCGGCCGCAATGATCGCTAAGGCAAGACATGTGATCGCGATGGACCAAAACATGCGGGGTCCCCAAAGATGGTCAGCCACTTTGGCAATATCGCTTTTCAGCCAAGCACCTTGCCGCTCAAACCCGTCTATCCAGATGTAATCGAGGCTGGTGAATGTTTCGATCATCATTTGAATGGCGATGATCTGTGCTGTTAAATTATGAACCGCGCGGATGGGTTGTAATGCAAGGGCCGCCCCAAGCCCCGCGCCGATAAAACAAATCATACGTGTGTAAGGCGTGCCGGCCCAAATCAAAGCGGTCGCCAGAAAGCTAAGCGCGACGATGGCCAAAACATATCGGCCCAAGGCTAATCTGCGGGTCAAAAGCAATATCACCGCCCCCGCCAAGGGTGTGCCGATCAACCCGCCCAAGGGCACAATGGCGCGCGAGGCTGAGTCGGTTGGGTAATAGGAATAAGCCGTTCCGCCAAGATTTGGCAAAATTTCCAAAAACTCTAATCGGCCGCCCACCAGATACGCGGCAATACCATGGCCCCATTCGTGAAAATAAGTGCCCAAAAGCTGAAGCGGAAAATGGATGACAGATAGAAACGGCATCTGATGAATAGCAATCGAGAGCAAGAGCGCGGGCCAGAAAAAATGCCCCTCTTGGATCAATTTTTGCTCCCATTTTGCGAAATTCATATGTGGTTTGGCCTGTTCATCCTTAAAACGATTTTGTATCATAAATATTGTAAATCGCCCGTAAATACTTATCTTAACTGTTATATAATCAACACTTTCAACAGGATAGAGATGAGCGATTTCGAAGCACAGATCAAAGTAACAGAAAATGAATATCGAGAGGCGCAGAAGAAAATTGATGCGCTCAGCGAGAATTTAGCAAAGGCGCGCGAGAAGCTGGCGACGGGTGCAGATATCTCGGTCGATATTGAAAATGCGTCCCTTGATGATGTGCATGCGCATTCGGAATTGATGAATGCAAATATCGCTGAGCTGATCATGGGGCTGGATGATGTCACAGCTGGATTTTCCAAAGAGTTTGACGCCATGCGGTCCAAAACCGGATGGGAAACGGTTGTGGGGTTCTTTTCCAAAGAACGCTCCGAAAGCTTGCGCCAGGAACGTGTGCGCACCGCATCGATCGAGGATAAGTTGCAGGACTTAATCTCAAAATCCGATGTGATCACCAAACTTTTGCAGGATCAGTTGAATACGCTGAATGTGCATAAGGAAAAGGTCGAAGGCAATTTGACCGTCACATTAGAAGAACGTGAGGCAGCGGTGGCAGAGTTGGAAGGGATCAAACAAGAAATATTGGCGCTTGATCCTAAGATTATCGAGCTTGAGGGCAAAATCAGTATGGAAACAGATGCAGCCAAGCGGACCAAATTGGAAAGCGATTTGGCAGCATTGAACAAAAGCTACAACGAATTGGCGCAGACCGAGCAAGTGAAATTGGCCGAAAGCCAAACGCTGGAGCGGTATATTGAAAAGGGCAAAACCTGGGTTGATAGTTTGCAAAACCAAGCGGCGACGCAAATGGTTCTGATCAATAAATTGCAGACCGATACAAAACAGCGTGTTGTGCTGTATGATGCGTTGACCAAATCCCTAAAAACCGCACAGCAACAGGATGTGGCCCATAAGATCAACGAGATTGGCGTCCAAACCGATCAAGAGGCGCAACAGGCTATGGCCGCGATTGGGTCTGCAACCAACACGCGGATGGCAGAGATGATGGAAGCGCATGAAGACCATATCGTGTTTGCACGTAAGGTTTTAGAAGAGAAAACCAAAGCGGACGAGCGTTTTGCACGGCGTTTCGAAAAGATTATCGAGAAGCATGACAGCAACGCATATGGTGGCTAAATGATCACGCCCAAGCGCCTGATCGTCACCGGTCTTCTATGCTATGTCGTGCTGTTCGCCTTTGGTGGTGCAACAGCACTATTGAGCATTAGCCAAGAGCCATGGGCCGAAGATGTTGGCAAAGTCATGTTTATCATCTTTATCTATGCGCGGTTTTATCTGCGCTGGATTGGGTTGTTATTGTTGATCGCTGGCATTGGGTGGTTGATCTCTAACTGGATCAAAAGCCGCGGGGCTGAAGATGGGCTCTGAAATTCGCGCGTTGGACAGCGAGCAGGCGACACGGCGCTACTTCTCTAAATTCTCGCGCATTGTGGGTCATCTGGCAGAAGTGGCCAAGGTGACCAACAAGGAAAGACTGATCTCAGAGGCAGAATATCAGCTGTTGGGCGCCTATCTGAACGGTTTGGCGCAGACGTTTAATGCGCTGTCTTATAAGTTTCTGATGGCCTCGCGCGTCATTGATCAGAAAAAGCTGTTGTCGATTGATAAGGTAAACTCCGGCTTTCCAGTTTTTGCAGAAATCTTGCATATGCTGTCTGATCTGACACAAGCAAAGGATCATCTGGCCACGCTTGATACCCAAGACGAGATCAAACGCCAGATGGTCAGCCATATTATGGCGGAACAATCGCATCCGACCAATCTGCAATTCGCACTGTCGCAGCGGATCTATTACGAGTTGCTGGACCCTGACGCCCTGTTCCTCAGCCAGCATGATCCGCAAGCGATTTGGATTGATACCAAGAAAGACGCAGATCGGCGCAAAATGCTGATCCATTGGGCGGTCTATGACAGCCAGACGAATATTCCGCAGATCTATTTTATGATTTGTGAGGATTCAGGGCGCACGCCCCTGCCCCGTGACAATCGGCGCTGGCCGCAAGTGCAAACGCATCTAAGCGCGCAAAGCCTGTCTGCGCTGACTTTGCTGACGATTGCACGCGGGTTCGATCGAGATTTTGATGATTTGCATCCAGTGTCTTTGCGCCGTTTCAGTATTGGGCCGATGTATAGCCATGCATTTACCGAACAGAGCGGACCGTTGCGCGATATCTTGCGAGACGCGAAATCGCCGGTGGGCGAGGATTGGGCGCTGACATGGACGGTGGAAACTTTGCTGTCCAAAGATGTGATGACGGAGAAAACGGGGATTTTCTCCTCTGCCGAGCGACAAATTTTCGCCCTTGATGAGGCCAATCCAAAAATGGTCGAGCGTGGATTGTCCGAGGAACGCCGCGCGCTGATCATCCCGCACCGCGCCTATCAAGTGCTGGAAGAGCGCATTCCGGTAAGCCTGCGCGATGTGCGTAAATATGTGGTCGGCAAAGGCGGCAAGATTTTGGTGTATTGAGTGATGTGGGGATTTAAAAATATGCGCCGTCAAATGGTTAATATCCGCTTCAATAACCTAGGTTATTAGGTGGTGTTTTAAGAAAGATTAAGATGAGCAAAACCGCAGAATTGATGGAATTAAAAGAAGACGCAATCACCGCCAAATACAGCGCGGCAGAGGCGTATTTGGACGGGTTTGACCACACCCCGAAACTCGCCAAAGCCGTCGAGGCACTAAGGACAGAAAAATCCAGTGGCATCGGCACGCGGCGGCGCTTTCGTTCAACCACACCGGGGTTGGTGACACAATCCACCGCGCGACCCAATGGCGTGCATTTGGCGGCACGGATCTTGGGCGTGGATGACGAAGATCCCCTGCCCTCACCCGCACAAGCCACGGTGCTGCATGCATTGCGCCGCGCGCTGGCTGTGGCACATGTTGTCTCGGATCACTATAGCGATGCAACAGGTTTGTCAGAAATGCTGAAAGCCAATCTTGAAGGGCGTTTGGCGAAGGCCAAGCAATCGGAGTTTCAAGAGCTTCTGGCGGCCTCTGCCGTCATTACCGGCCATGTGTTTGCGAATATGACGGGGTTTCTGCTGTCCGCACAGGCCGAAGAAACCGCAGAGCTTGCCGAATTAGAGGAAGTGCTAACCGATAATCCACAAGCTACGATTTCAGGTGCGTTATGGGAGTTGGACCAACGGCTGGCGGGTTTGGGCGATCAGGCCGAGAAACTGATCCCCACCATCATCGCCTTTACAGAAAAACTGATGGAAAAACTCAGCCTGCGGGCCGAGACGATGGCGCGCCTTGAGCCGTTTACAGGCGCGAATTACCGCGTTGAGGCGGATGCGTTTGAAATTGCGGGCTTCGCGCCTGCGCTTGCGGCGAAGGGATCAACCATCACCATGAGCTTTAAGAAGCCCAACGAGGTGGTCGGCAACCATATCGCCAAATATCAGGCGATGAAACTGTCCAAGATGCTGATGGCTTATGATTTTGAACGCAAATTGAACCCGTTCGCCGATCTGGGCGGCTTTATCTTTACCTTCATGGGTGACGGCAAACCCGGCACGGGCAAAACCACGCTGATCCAAATGATGGCCGGAATGATCAATAATTATTGCCAGAATGCGGGCTATCCGTTTCGCTATCAGAACTTATCAACCGACAGTATTGACAGCTACCAAGGCAAATCGGCGCAAAATGCCAAGGCGTTTATCCGTAACGTGCTGGACCCCAATGTGATCGGCTTTGGCACGATTGACGATATTGATCAGTTGGCCGGCAAACGGGGCGACAGGCAATCAAGCGCAGGGCAACTTGAAATCACCGCTGTGCTGATGGAAAGCTTCGCGGGCGCAAATACGGTTGTGCGCGGGAATTGCACCTTTGGGATGTTTTCCAACTATCCAGAGAATGTCGATGACGCGCTGCGCCAACGCGCGGGCGCACGGTTCTTGGTCGATGGACCGCAAACACGCGAGGATTATATTGATATCCTGCATCTGCTGATGGGTAATAACCACGATATTCCGCTGGGCGAGCATGAGCTATATGCTGCGCAAGAGATCAAAAAGGCGGTGGCCAGCAGCTATGAAAGCCATGCGAAACCGCATGAGGATGGGTTGTTGGAGGTTTATGATCGGGTATCCTCAGAGATTGGCGCGCTGGATACAATCGCCAAAATGGGCGCGTATCTGAAGGCAATCCAACAGGCCGATGAGCGGTTTACGGGCCGTGCCATCAAAAACATCACCGATGCCGTGAAAACCCGCGCGATGGATTTTGAACTGCCCGATGAGTGGATGGAAAACACTGATCTGTTTTTGACGAAAGATTACGAGACCAAGAAAAACATGATCGCAGAGCTCGCCCAACCGATCACGATTGAGATGGTGATCCAAGAAATCAACCGCTACGCCGATAGCGAATTCCGCTATGCGGATAAATCCGATGAGGTCGCGATTGAGAATATGGTGCGTGATTTTGGACGGAATGAAGAAGCGAAGAAGCGGTATTTGGAGGGAAAGTAGATTTTGACATGGCTTGAATTTCTTCTTCGCCTTTGTGCATTTACCGTAACAGGAGCCGCTCTTATTATATTAAACCGTTTTATTTACGAACAAATCTTTCCAATCTCTGCGAGGACATATTTCCGTACAAAATCATTTTTTTTATGGCTGGCCTGTACCATTTTTATCGGATTTCCTATATTTATTATGATTGGAGTTTCATTTTTATTTTTGATGGAAGAAGCGTCAGTGGGTACGCGTTTTGAATTACTTGCAATGCTCCTCGTACTGCCGACAATGATTGTTCATTACCTCACAATTTTACTTTATCCATCGATCTTACAAAGGCGGAATTTAGGGAAACGATGAGTTTGAGCTACAACGAAATGCCTCTAATGATTTTTTGCGCGCAAAAATCATTGTCGCGCCCGACCCGCCCCACAGGCGGGCGCGAGCGCCCACCCTCGGGTCGCGCGCGACTCATAATTTGTAAGGAAGTTCCAAGATGATTAACGCCTCCCGCGTGTCGACAATCATTTTGATTGTTGGCTTGGGCTCGGCGTTAGCCGCAGCCATCACGCTCAAGGACTCAAGCCTGCTCTCCCTCACACCACCAGACGGCACAGCACCCGACGCTTTGGGCCGCGAGTTTTGGCTGCATCTGTCAGCCTATTCCGCTTGGGTGACAACACTGCTATTGATCCCTGCGCTTTATTTTATCTGGTTCACAGACAAACACACCCACTGGCTCGCCTTTTGGAAAACCGCGTGGATTGCCTATATCATCCATTTGGTCATCGCGGCATTTGGCTTTTTCGGCGGGGATTTTGCGTGGATGACGAATTCGACCCGCGTGTCCGCCTTTTGGCCCGGCATGGTTTTGGCTGTTTGGTGGGGCGTTGATGTGGCGCTGGCAGGCCGCACGGGGACGTTAATTCGCATCCAACGTATTGGCGTACACCTGCTTGCCTTTGTTCTATTCTTTGGCGGCTCTGCTTTGAAAGGGGAGACATTGACCATCCGCTTGATCGGCATCCTTCTCTTGCTTGCCGTGATCGGTGCAGGCACACAGGCCTTTATGAAACATCGGGGACGCATGATATGATGCGATTGATCAAAGCGGGGTTGATGTTTGGCAATCTGGTCGAGGTGGCCTCGCCCGCCCTTGTGGAACGCTATAACCGCGCGCTGAAACATCTGACGGGCAAAGAAACCAAACTGACCGATTTTCATATCGATATCAGCGGTTACAGTCCCGAGATTGGTGAAGAGCTGGGCGATGATCTGTACCTGAACCCCAATGGTTGTAACCGTCAGTTCATCCTGCTGTCGACCGATCAGAAATCTGCGCCGCTGCTGAATATGAAATTTTCCACCAGCCGCGAAATCCTGAAATCCTTTATCACAGAAAATGAGGAAGAACTATTTGCGTTGACCGCGCGCGAGGCTGTGGCCGGAGAGTTGGTGAACTCAATCTTTTCTATCGATGATCCCAATGAATTGTTAAAAATCAAGAAGATAGAGATCGAAGCAGATACGCTGGGCGGACAGGTCAGCGAGGCGCGCGAGCTGAAAGGTTTGATCGATACATTCATGACCGAAGAAGATGCGTGGTGGGATGATGTGTTGATCGCAAAGATGATCGAAACCGCCAAACGCACGGGCGATATCAACCGAAATCCGGTGACGTTGGACAATCAAACCTATGCGCAGGGAAATTTCTATACCGCGCATTTCGGCGGGCTGTATATATTCCGCACCAAAACGCAGACCATTGTGATTGCAAAGAAACCCACCAAAGCGCTGGATCAGATGAAAGCCAAGGTGATTGATGCGGCAAATACCCAAGCTGTGGGCGCGTTTTTGGATGCGGAAGGGTTGACCGAGTCGCTGATCCACACGCGCAGCACCCATATTGCCGAATTGATCCAGCAGAAGATGGATTTCATGGTGGTCGATAGTTTGGGCGCGATTAAAGAGGACTTAACTGCGCTGACGCGGTCCGATATGCGGCGCCTAACGCGGCGGGCTTGGGACGCCCTGCCCCGCGAATATCATGGGCTGTCAAATCTGCTGCGATGGGCGCTTGGGCAGGCGGAATGGCCGTTGGTCACGCCCGAAGACCCGACCTATTTCTATGCCGTGCGCGCGGCCCAAACCGAGGATCGGGATTTGGTCAATCAGCTGTTATCTGAATTCACGCCGCTTGATTTTCGTCAGCAATTCATTTGTCATAAAGAGGCGTTTTATGCCGCCTATAAAAAATGGCCTGCTGCGAAAAAGGATTTCGTCGCCACGTTTTTAGAACGCGACTATGCAGTGAACAAAGAAGCGGTACGCGAGCGATTGTTTGGCGAACCAGAAGCGCCCAAGGAAATTGAAATCGCGGTCTATCCAGAGCCGCTGACAAATATCGGACAGAAGTTCAAAAATGTCGGTCCCTGGGGGCCGAGGGAGGATTAGCATGCGCATTATTCGAAATATTCTTCTAGTTTTGTTGGGACTTTTGTTGATTGGGACACTGCATTACACCCTGCCCGGGCGTGATGTGGTCAAAATCGTTGGCACAGATGTGAAACGGATGGATGTTGGACGCTATGCGCTGTTTTGGGCCAATGCGGATGCCGGCACGCAACAAGTTTCCACCCGCGATGTGCGCTTTATCAATACCGAGAAACCGGGCGGCGGTGTGCGCGTCTATCGCAACGAAGATACGGATTGGAGCTGGCCGCCCTATTTCAAATTCGACAGCGGCAATGTAACGGCAGAGGCCCAAGCGCTGGCCCAACGCGGCGATGTTTGGGTGGCCGTGAAACATTATGGGGTGCGAATTAAGCTGTTTTCGATCTTTCCAAATATTGTGTCGATTAAAGAAGTTGCGGGTCCAGATGTGGTTCTGATCCCATGGTTTCGGATCATTTTTGTGATCCTTCTGATTGCGCTTCTCCTCTTTATCCGCGCCCGGATTGTGCGATTTCGCGAACGCCGCATCGATCCGGTGACGGAGAGTATTCAGAGCAATATTAATGAAACGCTGGATGCGGCGCGCGACACAGTGGATGAAGGACAGAAACGGACCAGCGGGTTTTTGAAGCGTTGGTTTGGGACGACGAAACAGAGATAGCCCTTTACATGTAACGGTGTCGTTGGGGGCTGTCTGCCCCCAAACCCCCGAAGATATTTTTGGAACAAAGAAGAGGTGGGGCTATGCGAGATGTGAAAGCGCGCTGTTTAAATCGCCGTAACCCGTGAAGCGGTATTCATAGTCTAGCCCCAAGCGTTTCGCGCAAGCTTTTGCTTTGATTTGCAGGGCCGTGTCCTCGACTTGGGCTTGGTAGACGAGCTTGGTGTAATTGCTGAAATACATGTCCAAAAGTT
>JBCCGP010000046.1:0-25024 GCA_039029215.1 Pseudomonadota bacterium | reverse complement strand
TGAGCGCAGATCGCATCCGCACCATCCAAAACCACCTTAACACCCGCCCTCGTGCTGTGTTAGGATATCGCACACCAAAAGAGGTCTTCGATCAGATGACGCTTGAGGCACAAAGTGGTGCATTTGGGATGTGAGGGGGCAACACTCTACTTTAGAAATACACTATAAATCAAACACTTAACAAAGCGTCCAACCTTGGACACTTGATTAAATCTTGGTTTGCGGGCCCCAAGGCCCGCCCCTTAATCCCGCAACAATTCGTTGATCGAGGTCTTCGATCGGGTCTTCTCATCCACGCGTTTCACGATCACTGCGCAGTAGAGATTCACCCCATTCCTCGACGGCATGGACCCGGCCACAACGACCGAGCCCGCGGGCACCTCGCCATACATCACCTCGCCGCTGTCGCGATCCACAATCTTGGTTGATTGACCGATAAAGACACCCATGCCCAGCACCGAGCCTTCGCGCACGATACAGCCCTCGACAACCTCTGACCGCGCGCCGATAAAACAGTTATCTTCGATAATCGTTGGGCCGGCTTGCATCGGTTCTAACACCCCGCCGATACCCACGCCGCCCGATAGATGCACATTCTTCCCGATCTGCGCACAAGACCCAACCGTCGCCCATGTATCAACCATCGTACCCTCATCAACATAAGCACCAAGGTTCACAAATGATGGCATCAACACCGCACCCGGTGCGATATAGGCGGACTTGCGGACCACACAGTTTGGAACCGCACGGAAGCCAGCCGCCGCCCATTGGTTTTCACCCCAATCAGCCCATTTGCTGTCCACCTTGTCCCACCAAGAACCGCCCTGCGCGGATCCCGATTGCATTTCCATGTCTTTCAAACGGAAGCCCAGCAGAACCGCTTTCTTCGCCCATTGGTTTACATGCCACGCCCCATCCGCCTGACGCTCCGCTACGCGCAGTGTGCCGCCATCCAAAGCGTTCAGCGTCTCTTCGATGGCTTCGCGCGTCTCGCCGGTTGTTGCGGGCGTAATTTCGTCGCGCGCATCCCATGCGGCTTCGATGGCGGTTTCTAGGGCGGCGTTTGACATGTAGCCTCTCCAAATCTGTAGTTTTCTTCTGTTGGAAGAAGCGTATAGAGTGATCACCAAACGCTCGCAATCCAATAGCGACTAAACAGGAAAGAAACAGATGGGCCGCAAACAACACGCATTTCCAAACGCCGAAAAAGATATCGAACATGCGTCAAATATACCTGATACGCCGCAGACCCGTGCGCCCGCTTACCGTCTGGCTTTCGCAGATGATGAGTTTCTGTGTTCAGACGAATTGCGCGCCGTTCGGATTCAGTTGGAAATGATGAAGCCAGAAATGATCCTTGCCGAACGCGGGATTGAATCGACAATTGTCATGTTCGGTGGCGCCCGCATTCCTGATCCCGCGCATAAGGACAAAGCGCGAACGGAAACGCTGTCAGGGCTATCCAAATATTACAAAGAGGCGCAGACCTTTGCAAAGTTGATGACAGAGCGATCGTTGGAAAGCTATGGCAAAGAGAATGTCGTTGTGACCGGCGGCGGACCGGGTGTGATGGAGGCAGGCAATCGCGGCGCGCATGAGGCAGGTGGGTCTTCCATTGCCTTGAATATCGTTCTGCCGTTTGAACAAGCACCAAATGAATATTGTACGCCTGAGCTGTGCTTTAACTTCCACTATTTTGCGACACGTAAAATCCACTTCCTGATACGGGCCAAAGCGATCACGGTATTCCCAGGTGGCTTTGGAACGTTGGATGAATTGTTTGAAACGCTGACATTGATCCAGACGCACCGGATGAACCCCGTGCCAATCATGTTATTTGGCAAAGACTTCTGGAATTCGATCATCAATTGGGACGCACTTTCGGATGCGGGCACGATTTCCGCCGATGATTTGGATTTGTTTACGTTCGTTGAAACGGCTGAAGAGGCTGTCGCATATATGGATAATTGGACGGCGTAGGCTGCGTCGAATTCGACCAATAACTGAAGACATCCCATTGAGACCTGCGTTAACTTTTACTTCAGAAAACTAGGTTTCTGAAGTAAAAGTTAATGGGTAAATCGTTTTATATGAGCCGAACCCTACGGCTCGCAGTGACCAGACTCCTACTTCAAATCACAAGCCGCCATCACCGCCATGTTCAAAATATCATTAGCCGACGCATTCACCGAACACAGCTGAATAGGTTTTTCAACCCCAGTCAAAATCGGTCCGATCATTGTCGCACCGGCCATTTCCTGCATCAGCTTCGTCGAAATTGAGGATGAATGCCGCGCGGGCATGACCAAAACATTTGCCGGCGCCGAGAGGCGGGCGAAAGGATAGTATTTCGCCATCACATCCATATTGATCGCCACATCCACGGTCATCTCGCCCTCATATTCAAAATCGACATTCCGCGCGTCCAGCGCTTCGGCGGCGAGTGATTGTTTTTCTGCGCGCTCGGATACCGGATAGCCAAAATTCGAGAAGCTACAGAAGGCCACGCGCGGTTCTAGCCCCATTTTGCGGGCCACACCCGCGGCACGTTCTGCTATATCGGCCAAATCCTGAACTTCGGGCCATTCATGTACAAGACTGTCTGTGATCAGCACCATGCGGCCCTTGTGCAAAATGGCGTTTACGCCAATCGCACCATCGCCGGGTTTGGCGTCAAACACATGATTGATCTGATTAAGGCACAGCGCAGATTTTTGTGTGGCACCCGTGACCATGCCATCCGCATGACCATGCGCGACCATTAGGGCGGCAAAAACGTGACGATCGCGCGACGCCAGACGATGCACATCCTTTTGATCAAAGCCATCCCGTTGTAGGCGCGTATAAAGAAATTCACGATATTGATCCAAGTGATCGGTCGTTGCTGCATTCACAATCGTCAAATCGTCATATGCATCTGCAAGTCCCGCTGCCTCGAGTTTCTCGCGCACCGCATCGGGGCGATCCACCACAATCGCCTCGCCCAAGCCAGAACGCACATAAGAAACTGCTGCGCGTAAAACACGCGCATCATTGCCCTCGGCAAAGACGATCCGGGCTTGCAAACCACGCGCGCGCGCAAACATGCCTTGTAGGAATTGCGCCGATGGATCGAGGCGCGATTTTAGCGTCAGCTCATATTCATCCATATCCACGATCGGACGACGCGCAGCACCTGTATCCATCCCCGCGCGTGCAACAGCTGGCGGGATCACATGGATCAGGCGCGGATCAAAAGGTGTTGGGATAATATATTCCGGCCCAAATTTCAATTCTGTGCCGTAAGCTACGCCAACCTCATCGGGCACATCTTCTTGGGCTAATGCCGCCAGCGCCTCGGCACAGGCGATTTTCATTTCGTCATTGATGGACCGTGCATGAATATCCAGCGCGCCGCGAAAGAGGTATGGAAAGCAAAGCACATTGTTGATTTGGTTTGGATAATCAGAACGCCCCGTGGCCACAATCGCATCCGGGCGTACGGCCTTGGCATCTTCTGGTGTGATCTCCGGATCGGGATTGGCCATGGCAAAAATCACCGGATTATCGGCCATGGATTTGACCATATCTTGGGTCACTGCGTCTTTGGCAGACACGCCAAGAAACACATCCGCGCCGTCCATCGCATCTTCTAAGCTGCGTTTATCGGTTTTGACGGCATGGGCAGATTTCCATTGGTTCATGCCCTCTTTGCGACCTTGATAAACCACGCCTTTGGTGTCGCAGATGATGCAATTGTCATGCTTTGCACCCATGCGCTTGATCAGCTCAACACAGGCGATACCGGCGGCACCGGCGCCGTTTAGAACAACCTTCACATCTTCAATTTTTTTGTCTGAGATCTTCAATGCATTCAGCAAGCCTGCGGCGCAAATCACGGCCGTCCCATGTTGGTCATCGTGAAATACGGGGATATCCATCAGTTCTTTCAACTGCTGTTCGATGATGAAACATTCTGGTGCTTTGATATCCTCTAAATTGATCCCACCGAAGCTTGGGCCCATGAGTTTTACAGCATTGATGAATTCATCGGCGTCTTCTGTCTCGAGCTCTAGATCGATCGAGTTCACATCGGCAAAGCGTTTGAATAGAACCGATTTTCCTTCCATCACCGGTTTCGAGGCAAGCGCGCCAAGATTGCCCAGACCCAGAATGGCGGTGCCGTTCGAAATCACAGCAACCATGTTCCCCTTGGACGTGTAATCATAGGCACAACCCGGATTTTCGGCGATTTCTTCAACCGGAAACGCCACACCAGGGGAATAAGCAAGCGACAGATCGCGTTGCGTTGACATCGGCGTGCTTGGTACAACCTCTAGCTTCCCGGGGTTTGGCTCTAGGTGATAGGAAAGGGCTTCTTCTTTGGTGACTTTCGTCGACTCGCTCATCGTTTTTGCTCCTGTTGAACCAAATAGTTCAATATTAAACTTTTCCCGTCACAAACCCTATTGATAGGGAAGCCATGCATGCAAAACAACGGTGAATTAACGCTTTACTCCGACCTGCGCTTTATTACTCTGGGCCAAATCATGCCTTGGGGGCAAAGTTGAGCACAAAATCCTCCGTCACACCGATGATGGCGCAATTCCTTGAGATTAAGGAAGAATATAAAGACGCGCTACTGTTTTATCGGATGGGCGATTTTTATGAGCTGTTTTTTGACGATGCCGTTGCGGCAAGTGCGGCCTTGGATATTGCGCTGACAAAACGGGGCAAACATCTGGGCGAGGACATCCCAATGTGCGGCGTGCCCGTCCATTCGGCGGAGAACTATTTGCACACTTTGATTGCCAAAGGGTTTCGCGTGGCTGTCTGCGAACAGCTTGAAAGTCCCGAAGAGGCGAAAAAGCGAGGCTCGAAATCCGTCGTGAAACGCGGTGTCGTGCGGTTGGTGACGCCCGGCACGCTGACCGAAGAAAATTTGCTGTCTGCGCGGGATCACAATTATCTGGCAGCATACTATGACATTCGGGGCGAAGCCGCACTTGCGTGGCTGGATATGTCGACGGGCGATCTGTCTGTGCAGATCACACCTGCGGTTTCGCTTTTGCCGACGCTGGCTTGGATCAACCCGTCAGAGCTTTTGGTGGCTGACGCTGTACTGGGCGAGATCAACGCACAACTTGACGGTTGGCCGATCAGCTTGACGCCTTTGGGGGCGGCCAGTTTCGACAGCCGCTCTGCCGAGGCGCGGTTGCATAAATTGTTTGGTGTGACCTCGCTGGATGGCTTTGGTCAATTTGACCGTGCAGAATTGGCCGTTCTAGGCGCGCTGGTTGATTATTTGGAGATCACCCAGAAAGGCACGCTGCCGATGGTCAAGCCACCGGTGAAAGAGGCCCAAGACAGCCATATGCAAATCGATGCCGCAACCCGGCGCAATTTGGAGCTGACCCAAACCTTGGCAGGCGCGCGCAAAGGCAGCTTGCTGGATGCCATTGACCGGACGGTGACAAGCGCAGGTGCGCGGTTGCTGAAGTCACGACTGACAGCGCCGCTGCGCAATGTGGAGAAAATCGATGCACGTCTCGACGCCGTATCCGAATTTGTGGCCAGCACCGCCTTGCGCGATCAAATCCGCGAACAACTTTCCCAAGTGCCCGATATGGATCGTGCAATCACCCGTATTTCATTGGGTCGCGGTGGACCGCGCGATCTGACATCTATCCTTCGGGGTTTGCAGCAGGGTGCGGTGATTTCGAAACATCTTGCAGATATCGGGGCGTCAGATTTGAAAGATGCCACGAAAGCTTTGACAGGTCATGGTGCCTTAATTCAACAGCTAGATGATGCTTTGAAAGATGAGGTGCCCCTGCTGGCGCGCGATGGCGGCTTTGTGGCAGAAGGCTATCGCGCGGATCTGGATGAGGCCCGCGCCTTGCGGGATGACGGGCGCAAGGTGATTTCCAGCCTCCAAGCGGAATATCAAGGTTTGACGGGTATTACTGCATTGAAGGTCAAACATAACAATGTGCTGGGCTACTTTATCGAAACGCCCGCGACACATGCGAAGAAAATGCTGGACGAGGCGATGGCGGAGACCTTTATCCACCGCCAAACCACCGCCAATGCGGTGCGCTTTACGACCGTTCCGTTGTCAGAGATGGAAACGAAAATTCACAATGCTGGCGGTCAGGCACTGGCCATTGAATTGCAAGTCTTTGAGGATTTGGTTTCGGCTGTCCTTGATGCCAGCGTGCAGGTGTTTGGTGCCGCCCAAGCGCTGGCCGAAATCGACGTTGCCGCCAGCCATGCGGCATTGGCCGCCGATCAAAGCTATGCCCGTCCAAAATTATCAAAAACACGCGCCTTTGCGATTACGGGTGGGCGGCATCCGATTGTGGAACAAGCGCTGTCAAAAGATGCAAGCGGGCCCTTTATCGCCAATGATTGCGATCTGTCCGCAGGCACCAATGGCGACAAAAATATCTGGCTGATCACAGGGCCAAATATGGCCGGTAAATCCACCTTCCTGCGCCAGAATGCTTTGATCGCGATCCTTGCCCAAATGGGTGCTTATGTTCCTGCCTCACAGGCAGAAATCGGCATTGTCAGCCAAGTTTTTAGCCGCGTGGGCGCATCCGATGATTTGGCGCGTGGACAATCGACCTTTATGGTCGAGATGGTGGAAACGGCTGCAATCCTGAACCAAGCCGATGAAAACGCGCTGGTGATTTTAGATGAAATCGGGCGCGGCACGGCGACTTATGACGGACTGTCCATTGCTTGGGCAGTGCTGGAATATCTGCACGAGGTGAACGACGCCCGCGCGCTTTTTGCCACGCATTATCACGAGTTGACCGCGCTAACAGAAAAGCTGCCGCATCTGAAAAATGCAACTGTCTCGGTCAAGGAATATGATGGCAAGATCATTTTCATGCACGAGGTGACAGAGGGCGCGGCGGATCGCAGCTATGGGGTCCAAGTGGCTGATCTTGCGGGTCTGCCTAATGCCGTTCTGTCCCGCGCCCGCGAAATTTTAGGCGCACTTGAAAGTGGCGATGCGCGGCGCGATCAGGAGGCGTTGGTTGATGAGCTGCCATTGTTTAGCGCAGAGGTTGCTCCAAGCGCGCCTGCCGCAAATACGGAGCTAGAGGATTTTGTCAAAGCCATCATGCCAGACGAGCTGACCCCTCGCGCGGCATTGGATTTGATTTATGAGATTAAAGAAAAACTGAAATAAGAAAACGCACATTGACTTAGACCGCGTTTCGCGTTGCTGTGAAGCTACCCGAAGTTTTAAGGAGCCAACAGTGATCCGCCTGATTTCCGTCATCCTCTTTTTTTGTGCCCAAGCAACCTTTGCCCAAGAACGTGATCCTGTTTCAGGCATTCCGCTTAATCCAGATGCCGGCGGCGAAATTGGCGCTGTGTTTGAGGCCTATCTTAGCCCCCATCAACAGGGCGGAGAGGAGGCAGATACGCCAAACTTCATCCCAGAGGTTTTTCAATCTACTGCGCCCTCGGTCGATCGCGCGGATCGACCTTCGCGGGGTCATGGAACGCTTACATTCACACGCGATCTCAGCCGCGCCTTTGCGCATGGTGTGGTTGATGGTGTGAAATTGGAAGATATCACCATGTTTCATATTCATTGCGGGCGTCCAGGGCAGCTTGGCCCAATCTTAGTGGATTTCGGCCTTAAGATGGATGTCACACAGGCTTTTGCAGATGGTGAATTTTCAGTGGAAATCACAAATGAGGATATTGTTGCAGCCAAGGATCACGGCCACGGGTTGGTTGCTGCGTTTACGTCCGGATGCCCTATTGTACTTGGCTTGCCGGGCAGGGTTGTGACCGTCGCGGGCATGGCCCAAATCGCGTTTGAGCGCGAGCTTTATTTTAACCTTCATACCAAAGGTCAAACCTATTTTGGCGATATTCGCGGACAGCTACATCCGGTCGCGCGTTGAGGCGTTCATTTCGTCCTTGAGCTGAGCGTAAAGTGCTGCAACTTTCTGCTGTAATCTGTCTGAAAAACTGCGTGCATCTTCGTCCGTCAGGCCGGTAGTTTCCAGTGGCGCACCAAAGCGCATATGAACCGTGCCCTTGCGCATCCGAAGGCGTCCCGCTGGAAGGATATGATGACCGCCATGAAACGCGACGGGATAAATTGGTGCGCGGGCTCGGATGGCGATCAGTGCCGCACCGCGTTTGAAATGCCCAACGCCATCAAAGCGCGACAGTTTACCCTCGCCCCCCCAAACCAACCGATTTCCAGCTTTCACCGTCTCGGCCATTTTTGAAAGCAAAAGATCATTTGCCGCGCGATTGCCGCGTGGCACCAGATCAATTTCAGCCTTTTGAAACGCACGTTCCAGATACGGGATGAATTTCCACATATCTGCACCGGACATGGATTCTGCATGCGGCCAAAGATGGCCAACAATTGAAATCGCATCGATCAAAGAGGCCTCGTTATAGCATAGCACCGCACCTTTGCCTTTCGGCGCGGGCGTGCCGCTGGTTTTCACTGTGACACCCATAGCATTAAGCGAGGTTTGAAAATGCTCAAACATGATCTGACGCGCCTCTGACTTACCACCCTCGGCTGCAATCATGCGTTTACAGACAAACGGAAAATAGGTGATTGTGCCCACAAGACGCCGCAGACCGCGCAAATTCTCCTCGATCCGTTTCATATATCCTCCCAGATATTCGCCTTTGTTCTATAGAGGAATTGCAATCACGCTGTAAGCACATTAAATCACTCGCGATGACTCGTATTTTTGACATTGAAGATCAAGCGCGCCTTCCATGGCGGTTCTACGCTGTTGAGGCCGCGATATGGGGTGGGCTGTGCTAACCCACTGACTTTGAACCCTTGTCAAAATTCTAGCGGAGGAGAAAGAGATGTCCGCAAAAACACTTTACGATAAAATCTGGGATGCCCATGTCGCGCATGAAGCCGAGGATGGAACATGCCTGTTGTATATCGACCGCCATTTGGTCCACGAGGTCACCAGCCCGCAAGCCTTTGAAGGGTTGCGCATGGCTGGCCGCAAGGTCCGTGCGCCAGAAAAGACCATCGCGGTGCCAGATCACAACGTGCCGACAACGCTCAACCGCGCGGATGCAAATACGATGCCCGAAGACAGTCGCATTCAGGTCGAGGCATTGGATAAAAATGCCAAGGATTTTGGGATTCATTATTATCCCGTTTCGGATGTGCGGCAGGGCATTGTGCATATCGTTGGGCCGGAACAAGGCTGGACGCTGCCCGGCATGACCGTT
Source organism: Pseudomonadota bacterium (assembly GCA_039029215.1). Classification (GTDB taxonomy): domain Bacteria; phylum Pseudomonadota; class Alphaproteobacteria; order Rhodobacterales; family Rhodobacteraceae; genus Amylibacter. The sequence goes on along the minus strand of JBCCGP010000046.1, from coordinate 15,790 downwards.
GTTTGTGGCGACAGCCATACCGCGACACATGGCGCGTTTGGAGCGCTGGCCCATGGGATTGGGACCTCAGAAGTTGAACATGTTTTGGCGACCCAAACGCTGATCCAGAAGAAATCCAAGAATATGAAGGTGGAGATTACTGGATCCTTGCGCCCCGGTGTGACCGCGAAGGATATCACCATGTCGGTTATCGGGAAAACCGGAACCGCAGGTGGGACGGGTTATGTGATCGAATATTGTGGCCAAGCCATTCGCGAGTTGTCCATGGAAGGGCGCATGACCGTTTGCAACATGGCGATTGAGGGCGGTGCACGCGCTGGATTGATTGCCCCTGATCAGAAGACCTTCGATTATGTCAAAGGCCGCCCGCATGCGCCAAAAGGGGCAGATTGGGATGCGGCATTGGAGTATTGGAAAACACTTTATACAGATGAGGGTGCGCATTTCGATTTGGTTGTCACACTCAAAGGCGAAGAGATAGAGCCGAGCGTGACCTGGGGTACCTCGCCCGAAGATGTTTTGCCAATCTCTGCCGTTGTGCCTGCACCTGATAGTTTTGAGGGGGGCAAGGTTGAGGCTGCCGCCCGCTCGCTTGATTATATGGGATTGAAGCCTGGTCAGAAGCTGACCGATATCGAGGTAGATACGGTCTTTATCGGATCTTGCACCAATGGTCGGATCGAAGACCTTCGCGCTGCCGCCGAAGTACTGAAGGGCAAGAAGATCAAGGATGGGATGCGGGCTATGGTTGTCCCCGGTTCTGGCCTTGTGCGCGCGCAAGCCGAAGAGGAAGGTTTGGCCGATATTTTCAAAGACGCCGGATTTGAATGGCGCATGGCCGGATGTTCGATGTGTCTGGCGATGAACCCGGATCAGCTTGCGCCGGGCGAGCGTTGTGCGGCGACTTCGAACCGCAATTTTGAAGGGCGTCAGGGTCGCGGTGGACGCACACATCTGATGTCGCCAGCTATGGCAGCGGCAGCGGCTGTGACGGGTAAGCTGACGGATGTGCGCGGATTGTAGGCGTCACATCCCTGTGAGTTAAATCCGCAAGGGGTTTTCATTTCTGCCTGATATCATTATCTGAGTAAAACACTCAGGAAATAGAGGTATGATGTGAAAATTCCCTTCGTAAAGAAAAAGCCGATGCCGCGTTTGTTGCGTGTGAAAGACGCCTATTATCTGACCCCCAATATGATCCGCGTGACATTTTCAGGACCGGAGCTTGCGGGTTTTCCAACTGGGCGTGACGGTGGGAATTGCAAAATCATGCTGCCAGAGCCGGACGAAAGCTATGATGCATTTAAGGCCCGTCTTGAAAACGGTCCACCGCCCGTACGTCGCACCTATACCGTGCGCAGCTATCGCGAAGATGTCGGCGAGCTGGATATCGATTTTGTGGCCCATGGCGACAACGGCCCGGCCAGCGCATGGGCCGCACGCGCAAAAGAAGGCAGCTTTCTGGGCTTTGCGGGTCCAAGTGAGCCCAAAGTCGTCGATTTTTCGGCCGATTGGTATCTGATCGCCGCAGACCCGTCAGCCATTCCGGTTGCAGCAGCCACGTTAGAAGCGATGCCGCGGGATGCCAAAGGGATCGCGATTTTTGAGGTGCCCAGCCCAGAAGATAAACAGGATATTGATATGCCCGAAGGGATTGAACAGCATTGGTTGATCCATGAAGAGGCGCATCATGCCTCGACCCAGCAAGAAGACTTCATCCGCAATCTCGATTGGCCCGAAGGACGCGTGCAAACTTGTATTGCAGGCGAACAATCCGTGGTCAAAGCTTTGCGAGGATATCTCCATCAAGAGCTGAATATCCCGCGCGATCAGACCTATATTTCGGGATACTGGAAAATTGGACTGATTGAGGACGAGCATCAGGAAATGAAACGTGCGGAGATGGCATAGGTTTTGTCTTTGAGTTATTGCGGCCAATTCGGGGGCGCGATGATGTTCGGCACACTCGGACAGATGAATCTGCCCTCGCGTGCCAAAATGGAGGGCGCTGCCAGAGTGGCTTTCGCAAAGCGAAATCACGCCTCCCGGCAGGGCATTTGGAAAATGCCCGAGAGGGCCCAAACCTCCCGAGATATTTTTGGAACAAAGAAAATCATGAAATGATTTTCTGCCGGCAGGGTTATTTGGCATCAGCCAAATGATCCCGAGAGGCAAAGAAGCCACGCGCGAGCGGCGATGTGAAGCCAAGCGTAGGCGCGGCTGAATGAGACGAGCGCGGGCCTCGGTCCGGAGGACAAGGCGAAGCGCTGGCGGCGGCCCGAATGGGGCGTCCGGACCCAGCGCGAAGCCACCTTAGCTGTTCAAAGCAACGGCCCTAAACCTCGTCCATTTCACCTGCGCGTGCGGTCAATTCAGGCGGGGCGCTGCGAATATGGATATCGCGCTGTGGATAGGATATTTCGATCCCGGCCTCTTTGAAGGCATCCCATATGTCCAAACGCAGCTGGGTTTCCACCTGAAAACCATAAAGAATATCGCGCACAAAAACCCGAAGATCAAAGATAAGCGCATTGTCGCCAAAGTCACGGAAAAATACCGAGGGCTGCGGGATGCTAAGGATCGCGTCACTTTTCTCGGCCACCGATTCCAAAACTTCCTTCACTTTATGCGGATCGGCGTCATAGCTTGCGCCGATTGTGATTTTCAACCGCCCAAGATTGTTGTGATGCGTCCAGTTTTTGACCGTATTGGAAATCAGCTCCGCATTGGGAACAATCACATAGTTTTTGTCAAAAGTTTCGATCTCGGTCGCGCGGACGGAGATTTTGCGCACCATGCCTTCACCCGTGCTGGTTGCCACCCAATCGCCCACTTTGATCGGACGTTCAAACAACAGGATTAAGCCAGAGACGAAATTTGACACAATCGACTGCAGGCCAAAACCAATACCGACCGACAAAGCACCAGCAATCAATGCAATATTGCTCAGATCGAACCCCATCGAGGCGACGCCCACAAGCAATGCGATGGCCAAACCGATATAGCCGAAAATCTGTACAATAGATTGGCGCACAGATTGGGTGAGGCGTGTTTTGGTCAATACCCGATTGCCAAGCACGCGTTGAACAAGGCGTGTGATTAGGATCAGGGCAAAAAACAGGCAGACCCCAAAGAAAACCGCGACGATGGATATGTTGACCGCACCGATCTGAAAGCCAAAAAACGCCTGATAGGACCAATCTTGAATATCGCTCCAGCTGAGCCCGATGATCCGGGCAAAGATTGGGATCGCAAGGAATAAAAGGGCCGTATCAAGCAGGAATGCACGCCAGTAAAAGGTGAAGTTATTCGGCGTCTCTTCCTCTGATGAAAGGGCATTTTGTGGCTCTTGCGGGCGCAGTGTCTGGCTGATCACGCTGCGGCCCCAATCGCGGATGACATAAACGAAGGCCACCAAAAATGCGCTCAGCAGAACAATTCGAACGCCAAACCGCGCCAGCGCTGGATAGCCCAGCAGGTTCAATCCAAGAATGACAAAGCCAAACCCAGCAAACAGCAGGGTGATCATCGGGTGGCCATGCCCATCCAGCAATTTGAAATTAGACGCGACATATTGTTTGGCCGCTAAAATCAGCGCAAGCACCGCAATTAATCCGGTGGACAGATAGCTTTGCGCAACAACCAATTCCAATAAAGCGCCATAAACTTGACCCGCTTCTAGAACCAGACCATCGATTGCAAAGATCGCAATCATCGCAAACAGAATGAGGTAAGAAACCAGGCCGATCTGACCGACAAGCGCCAATCTGCGCAGCAATAAATACGCAAAAAGAAGCAAGCCAATCACCGAGATGCAGAGCACAAAGAGGCTGTCGGCTTGCGGCAGATCGCCCACGACAAATCGTGCAAATATAAGTGCAAGCACAGCAAAAAGTGCAAAAATCCCAACCGGACCGCGCAAACTGTCAGCAACGCGCCCAAGCGCCTCTCGGCGTGTTGGTGGTGGGGTGTTATCCATCCGGCGTTTGGATCGGGCGATACTTAATCCAGCAAGGGCTGCGAAAAGTAAAAATGTGGCTACAGCCATGCCGCGGATATGTGCCGAAAACGCATTGATTGCGCCAAAGACACGGCCTGACAGACCAGCCAAAGCAGCTTGGACATTCGGCCAAAACTTATCAGCATTAAACCCTTCGACGGGTTCAAACAAACCGCTGATAAAATCCTGTCGTCGCAGCTCTGCGATCCGGTCAAGCAGACGGGTGGTATTCGTCTCTAACAAGGTCGCCTCTGTGCGTAGACCGTCGAACTGGCGGGCGCGGTCCTCTAGGTTTTGGCGCAGCGCTTGAATGTTTTCAGGTTCGGGTGCGGCACCCTCTGCCTCAGTTGCAGGCACGGGCCCGAGCCCATCAAGCTGTGCCTGAGCTTCTTCCAAGAAAGGGGTAATATCGCTAATCAGGTCTTGTAAATCCGCGCGTCGTTCGCGCAGGACATCGCGCAAACTGTCAAAAGCGACCGGTGTTGTGGCTTCTGTATCTAATGTGTCGGTGACAACTTGAAGGCTTTGACGTTGCTGATCAAGGCGGGCAGAAAATTGCGTGGCTGCATCACTGTCTTGTGCAAAGATTGGTCCGGCCCACAAGATCATCGTGGCGATTAAAACACCAAAGAATTTTACAAAGGCCAATTTTGACATCCTTTCAAGCGCACGCAGCGACTACACTCTTTTTAAGCGCGCAGAATATCGGTTTCAATCGTCAAACGGTTCAGCTTCATCGGCCAAAAGGATTGGAATACCCTCTTTGATTGGATACGCCAGTTTCGCGCGTTTGCTGATCAACCGCGCGCCGTCAAGCACCAATGTATCATGGGTCAGCGGACAGATCAGAACCTCTAACATCTTACCGTCATAAGGCGCGTCACTCATTGGACCTTGCCTTCGCCTTCTTCGGTGTCGCGAATGGCAAATTCCATCAAGGCTTGGATCATTTCGCGCCGGGCTTCTAAATTCGGGGCCTCTAGCATCAACTGCTTTTCTTCATTTTCAAAGGGGCACAGCATGGCCAGCGCATCAATCATCAACGCTTCATCTGCTTCGGCCAGATTTTCCCAATCAGATTGCAGTTGCTTCGCTTTGAAATACCGCTTCAAGAGCTTTAAAAAGTCTTGCCGTATAAACCCTTCATCTATGTCAGGCTTTTGAAGATCGTTTTCGAATTCGGCGCGATCCACATCAGCGATCAAATACGGATGAAACCCTTCTGGTGTGACCTCGGCCACACGAAAGCGCATGATGCCGTTTAAACCAATCTGATAGCGCCCATCGGGCGTTTCGGTAAAATTTGTAATGCGCCCCATACAGCCAACAGCGCGCAGATCATCAATCTGTTTGGGGCTAGGATGTCTGGGTTGGATCATGCCGATCATGCGGTGATCTGTTTTCAATACATCATCGATCATCGCCAGATAACGCGGCTCAAAGATATTGAGCGGTAAAATGCCACGCGGCAAAAGAAGCGCGCCCGGCAATGGAAAAATCGGCAAGCGATTGGGGATCGTCTCTGGATCAAACATGACTATCAATTTAGCGCGGGGACGCGGTTATGCAAATAGCATCGAGGCCAACTTGCGCCGCCCCTTAAGAACCAGCTCATGTTCACCGCCCAAAGTATCGAAGAATTTGAACAATTGCTCTTTGGCAGCACCCTCATTCCACTCCGCGTCACGGCGGTGGATTTCAAGCAGATGATCAATCGCCTCGGCCTGCTGACCGCTTGCAAAAAGGGCAAGCGCCAAGTCAAGCCGCGCTTGGTGATCCCCCTCATCCGCGTCCAATTTCGCTTTCAAATCACCCAGCTCGCCCAGATCGGCCGCGGCTTCAGCAATTTCCATTTGCGACAGGATTGCTTGCACTTCAGGGGTGTTTTGCATCGCTTCGTCCGCTTGATCCAACAAGGCTTTGGCATTCTCCGCATGCCCGCCGGCAAGGTAGGACTTTACCAGTCCCGCAAACGCCCGAGGATTGGCATTATCTTCTTGCAGGATTGCTGCGAATGTTTGCGCTGCATCTGCCACTGCGCCTTCTTCCAACATTTGTTCCGCGGCATCCAGCGCTTCATCCAAACCCGCAGCCGCATCCCCCGCGCCTTGGGCAAGTTTGGCAATGAATTCCTTAATCTCGGATGGGCTTTTGGCGCCCATGAAACCGTCGACGGGCTGTCCATCAACGAAGGCAAAAACTGCGGGTATTGATTGGACGCGCATTTGACTGGCCAGCATCTGATTTTGATCGACATCAATCTTGGCCAGTTTGACGGCACCTTTTGCTGCCATCACCTCAGCTTCGAGGGCCGGGCCGAGTGTTTTACAGGGCCCGCACCAAGGCGCCCAGAAATCTACGATCACGGGTTGTGTCGAAGATGCTTCGATCACGTCGGTCATAAATGTCTCTTCCGTGACATCTTTGATGAGGTCGGTGGGTGCTTGGCCAAGCTCCATCGCATCTATCCTTCTGCGTTCGAGATGAGTTCTTCCATAAAGGCTTCGACATCGGCCATCAAGCCAGCAATTTTAGCCGCGTTGACGCGGCTCAATGCAACCGAAATAAAACTCTAGGAATACAATTTTTATCCATTTTAAGTACAAAATCGTAAAGCCTGTCAGACTTCAGACCGCCACAGCACGCCTATTCCGCTGCCACATCATAAGCCTCCATCGGCGGGCAGGTGCAGACCAAATTGCGATCCCCAAATGCATTATCTACACGGTTCACTGCCGGGAAATATTTATCCACGCGACGTGCCCCTGCTGGGTACATTGCCTGTTCGCGGCTGTAAGGGCGATCCCAGTCGCCGACCATATCTTCCAAAGTATGCGGTGCGTTTTTCAGCGGGTTATTGTCCGCATCCATTTGCCCATCTGCAATTGCTTTGACCTCATCAGCAATCGACAGCATCGCGTCGCAAAACCGATCTAGTTCCGCTTTCGGCTCAGACTCTGTTGGCTCCACCATCAACGTGCCAGCAACTGGCCACGACATGGTGGGTGCATGAAACCCGCTATCCATCAGACGCTTGGCGATATCATCCACGGTGACACCCGCGCTATCCGCAAAAGGACGCGTATCCAAAATACACTCATGCGCGACGCGCCCATTTTGGCCCGTGAACAAAATATCATAAGCGCCTTCCAAACGTTTCGCGACATAATTTGCATTTAAGATCGCGATGCGGGTCGCCTGTGTTAACCCCTCGGACCCGCACATCAGGATATAGGCCCAACTGACCGGCAGGATGGATGCCGATCCAAACGGGGCGGCTGAAACGGGGCCAACAATATCCTCTAATTCCGGATGGCCCGGCAGGTGTTGCGCCAAATGCTTTTTCACCCCGATTGGGCCCATGCCCGGCCCGCCGCCGCCATGGGGGATGCAAAATGTCTTGTGTAGGTTCAGGTGGCTGACATCACCGCCCAAATCACCCGGGCGCGACAGACCCACCATCGCATTCATATTTGCCCCATCGATATAGACTTGTCCGCCATGGTCATGTGTGATCTCGCAAACCTCTTGGACGATTGTCTCGAACACACCATGGGTCGAAGGATAGGTGATCATCGTGCCGGCCAGATTTTCCGAATGCGCTTCGGCTTTCGCACGGAAATCATCCAAGTCAATATTGCCTTCGTCATCCGATCCCACGGGCACAACTTTCCAACCGACCATCATCGCGGATGCGGGGTTCGTCCCGTGCGCAGACATTGGAATGAGGCAGACATTGCGATGTCCCTGATTGCGCGCAACATGGTAATTGCGGATGGTCAGCAGACCTGCATATTCGCCCTGTGCGCCTGAATTTGGTTGCATGGAAAACGCGTCATATCCGGTGATCTGGCACAGTTTTGTATCCAGATCGGCAATCATCTGGGCATAGCCTTCGGCCTGATCGGCGGGCGCGAAGGGATGGATATTGCCGAATTCCGGCCATGTCACCGGGATCATTTCTGTGGTCGCATTCAGCTTCATCGTGCAAGATCCAAGCGGGATCATCGCGCGGTCCAACGCCAAATCGCGATCCGCAAGACGGCGCATATAACGGGTCATTTCCGCCTCTGCCCGGTTCATATGGAAAATCGGATGGGTTAGAAAATCGCTTTCGCGTAGCAAGGCTGGGGGTATGGCGAAATCAAGCTTCGCCTCTGCCGGATAGTGATCCTCGCCCCCAAAAATACCCCACAGCGTTTCAACATCCGCTTCAACTGTGACCTCATCCAGCGAGATGCCAATCCGATCCCGCCCGATTTTGCGCAGGTTAATACCTTTCTCTAACGCTTTGGAAATCAACGCTTTTTGAAAAGCGCCGGCTTGAATCGTGATCGTGTCAAAGAAGTCCTCATTCAAAATCTCAACACCCAGCTTTTTCAAACCTTCCGCCAGAATGCGCGTTTTCTGATGTACGCCTTGCGCGATGGATTTTAGACCTTTGGGCCCATGATAAACTGCATACATGCTTGCCATCACAGCCAACAGCGCTTGCGCGGTACAGACATTTGAATTGGCTTTGTCACGGCGAATATGCTGCTCGCGCGTTTGCAAGGATAGGCGCATCGCGGGATTGCCGCGGCTGTCGACCGACACACCAATAATCCGACCGGGCATCGCGCGTTTTAGCTTATCTGTGCAAGACATATACGCCGCATGCGGTCCGCCATATCCCAGCGGTACACCAAAGCGTTGGGTTGAGCCCACGGCAATATCAGCGCCCATTTCACCTGGTGATTTCAACAGGGTCAGCGCCAGCGGATCGGCGATCACAATTCCCAAGGCCCCATTGTCATGCAATGCCTCCATCTGGGATGTGAAATCAGTCAAGCCGCCATACGTGCCCGGATACTGAAATACCGCGCCAAAGACAGCTGTCGCATCCAGTTTCGCAGGCTCAGCAATGACAAGACCGATGCCAAGTGTTTCAGCCCGGTTGCGGATCACCGCGATATTTTGTGGGTGGCAGTTTTTGTCGACAAAGAAACTGCGCGCTTTGGATTTTGACGCACGCTCTGCCATGGCCATGGCTTCTGCGGCGGCGGTCGCCTCGTCCAGTAGCGAGGCATTGGCGATGTCCAATCCCGTCAAATCACTGACCATGGTTTGGAAATTCAACAGCGCTTCCAAACGGCCTTGGGAAATCTCTGGCTGATATGGGGTATAGGCCGTATACCACGCCGGATTTTCCAGAATATTGCGCAAGATCGGCGCGGGCGTGACGGTGCCATAATAACCCTGACCGATCATCGTGGTCATAACTTTGTTTTTCTCTGCCGCTGCACGAATATGATTGATCGCCGCGATTTCGGTCATTGGTGCGCCAATATCCAACGGCTCTTTTTGGCGAATGGCCTTTGGGATCGTATCCTCGATCAGCGTATCTAAACTGTCATATCCAATGGTCGCCAACATCTCGGCCATTTCCTCGGGCGAGGGGCCGATATGGCGGCGATTTGCGAAATCATAGGTATCGTAATCAACAGGCTGAAAAGGCATTGCCGCACTCCTATCCGATCAGTTTTTTGTAGCCGTCCAAATCCATCAGCTCTTCAAGCTGGGCTGCATCTGCAATTTTGATCTTGTAAATCCAAGCCTCGCCTTCGGGATCATCATTCAACGCGGCCGGATTGCCCTCTAGCGCGCCGTTGACCTCAACAATCTCGCCATCAACGGGCGCATAGATTTCAGAGGCTGCCTTGACCGATTCAATCACGCCGATCTCGTCGGTCTTAGCAAAAGTATCACCTTCGTCCTTTTGCTCCACAAACACAACTTCGCCCAGCTGCTCTGCGGCATGCGCGGTAATGCCAAGCGTGGCAATATCGCCTTCGATTGTCAGCCATTCATGTTCTTCTGAATAATATGTCGACATGGTCTCTCCTCCCTATCTTTTGTAATTCTGTGGAACGAAGGGCATCTCTGCCACTTTCGCTGCATGTTCTTTGCCACGGATCCTCAACTGAACCGGTGTTCCCACTTTCGCAACATTGCTTGAAACATATCCCATCGCAACTGGTGCACCAACCGTTGGTCCAAAACCGCCAGAGGTGATGATACCAATCGCATGACCATCCATATCTAAAATTTCGGTCCCACCGCGTGCTGGCGCACGTCCATCAGGCCGAATGCCAACCAACTTGCGCGACGTGCCATTGGTGATTTGTTCCATGATGATCTTGTCGCCTGGAAAACCGCCGTCTTCTCGCCGCCGTTTTTGGATCGCCCAAACCAAATCTGCCTCAATCGGCGTTGTCGTTTGATCAAGGTCACTTCCATAAAGACACAGTCCAGCTTCCATCCGTAAACTATCACGCGCACCCAAACCCGCAGGTGCGCAATCAGGATGATCAAGAAACAAACGCGCCAGCGCTTCTGCCCCGCCCTCTGGCACAGCAATCTCAAACCCATCCTCGCCGGTATAACCAAGCCGAGAGATGCGGCACCAATGTCCGGCGATGTCCGCCATGGTCGTTTCCATGAACCGCAACGTCGCGGCTTTTGAACAATGCCCACCCAAGACATCCCCCGCCTTTGGTCCCTGCAATGCGATCAGCGCATGATCGGTTATTTCTGCAACCTCCACCCCATCAAGATGCGCGCGCATATGCGCTAGATCCTGATCCCGCATCGATGCATTGACCACGACGAAGACATGATCGCCCGCGTTCGAGATAATCAGATCATCCAATACCCCGCCTTGATCATTGGTAAAAAACGCATAACGCGCTTTGCCTTCGGGCAATGTGGTCAAGGCTTGAGGTGCGAGCGCTTCAAGCTTTTCGGCAACATTTTCGCCGCGCAATTCCACTTGTCCCATATGGCTGACATCAAAAAGCGCACAGGCCTCGCGGCAGGCTTTGTGTTCTGCCATGATGCCTGCATATTGCACGGGCATGTCCCAGCCCGCAAAATCCACAAGCTTCGCACCAAGCTCTTGGTGAAGATCGTGAAGTGGTGTGCGTTTCAATATGCTCATCAGTGTATCTTGGTAAAATAACGATATACGTTTTTATGTTTCCTATAGGAAACTTTTTCTCTGATCAAGTAAAATTCGATCTGTTTATTGAATGTTGCTTGTAAACCAGAGGTGGCTTCGCGCTGGGTGCGGACGCCCCATTCGGGGCGCCGCCAGCGCTTCGCCTGATCCGCCGGACGTAAGGCCGCGCGCGTCTTGTTCCGCCGCGCCTTCGCTTGGCTTAACATCGCAGCGCGCGCGGGACACCCCTGTCGATTAGCATGTTTGGCTTACAAAAAGCTGCAAGTGCTTTACTCAAGCGCACGACCGACATTACGACCAGTGAAGATGCAGCCCCCAAGAAATGTCCCTTCCAGCGCGTTATATCCATGATAGCCGCCGCCACCGAAACCCGCCGCCTCGCCAATCGCATAAAGCCCGGGCAAGCCCTGCCCATCCGTGCCAAGCATTTGACCGTCCAAATCGACCTGCAATCCACCCAAGGTTTTGCGGGTTAGGATATGCAGCTTCACCCCAATCAACGGTCCATTGCTTTCGTCCAAAAACCGATGCGGTTTTGCTGTGCGCAGCAACCTATCACCCCGATAATTACGCGCCGCATGAATCGCCTGCATCTGCGCGTCTTTGGTGAATGCATTATCGATTTGGCTGTCGCGCGCTTCGACCTGAGCGCGAATATGCGCAACATCCAGCAAAGCCTTTGGCGTCAGCTTATTCATCCCCGCCACCAAATCGTCGAGCCGATCGGCCACAACCCAATCGGCACCATGATCCTTGAACGCTTCGACATGCGGCGTCGCTTTTTTGTTCAATACCCGCTGGCGAATAACCTCTGCCCATTTATTGGACGCAAAATCCGAGTTCTGTTCAGAACCTGATAAGGCAAACTCTTTTTTGATGATCTTTTGCGTGGTGATAAACCAGCTGTAATCATAACCTGTGGCCAAGATCGCCTTGAGCGTGCCCAATGTATCGAAGCCCGGCATTGCGGGCGGCGCGAACCGGTTGCCGCGCGCATCAAACCACATCGAACTGGGGCCAGGCAAGATCCGAATGCCGTGATGGGGCCAAATCGGATCCCAGTTTTTTACCCCTTCGGTATAGTGCCACATCCGATCACCATTGATGACATGTCCGCCAGCCTGTTCGGCCACCCCGATCATCGCGCCATCGACATGATCCGGCACGCCAGAGATCATATTTTTCGGCGGCTTGCCCAATTGATCCACGGGCCAGTTTTGGCGCACCAACTCAAAATTCCCACCAATCCCGCCAGAAGCGACAATAACCGCTGGTGCGTAAAGTTCAAAATCACCAATGACATCACGATTGGTTTTTGCACCACGCTCTGCGCCATCCTTGGCCAGCATGTCACCTGATACGCCCACTGCGGCACCGTTTTTCAGAATGATCTGGGTACAGCGATGGCGAAATCGCAAATCAACAAAACCGGATTTCTCGTGTTCTAAAACACGCTCTTCAAAAGGTTTCTGAACTCCGGGGCCAACACCCCAAGTCAGATGAAAGCGTGGTACGGAATTGCCGTGGCCATCAGCATAGGATCCCCCACGCTCTGCCCATCCGACCACTGGAAACCACCGCATGCCCAACCCATGCAGCCAACCGCGCATCTCACCTGCGGCAAATTCTATATAAGCTTCTGCAACACGCTTCGGCCATTCATCCTCGGGCCGATCAAACTGCGCCGATCCCATCCAGTCACGCAGCGCCAATTCGGGGCTATCCTTGATGCCCATGCGTCGCTGCTCGGGCGTATCGACCATAAACAACCCGCCCAAGGACCAGAAGCACTGACCCCCTAAATTCTGGGGACCCTCTTGATCAATCAGGATCACCCGCTTTTTGCGCAGCGCCAATTCATGCGCAGCAACCAATCCGGCAAGTCCTGCACCTACAATAATCACATCCGCCTGATCCATTTGCGCCTCCCAAAGCTTTGGTGAAACGCTACAACTCAAACCAAAGTGGTGCAAACAGTTCGCAGAGCACATCTAGCAAGGCCGATTTTCTGAACCTACTTTTCGGTCTCAACAAACAATGAAGACGGTCTTAATATTCCAAACATTAAACCGGTTTAGTGGTGCAATTTTTTACGATTTATTAATATTTAAAACCCGCCAGGACGAAATTGAGCGCGGCTGTATTCAGGCCATAGCCCACTTATTTATCTAATCTTTATCTACACCCTTCAGATTTTTACCAGTGACGCCCCGCGAGGCCCAACAAACGGTATTTGTCAACGCTTTCGCAACCATTCCCACAATTTTCGTTAACCTTATCCGTCCATTTGCGACAACCCATCGGCCCCGACGTTTTACCGATGCAATACCGATACTTTACCGACACAGCATTTCTGCTGATTTTGTCGCAAATGGATGGATCTTAATGCGCCGCGCGGACCATTTGCGAGCCTAGCGCATCACAAACGGATCGGGCATTGGGGCGTCGCTGGTGTTGATCCAGATCGTTCGTGTGCGCGAATAGTCATGGATCGTATCGAGCCCACTTTCGCGCCCATAGCCTGTGTCCTTATTGCCCCCGAAAGGGGCGGTGGGCGAGATTACACGCCATGTGTTGATATAGGTAATTCCACCAGCCAGTTTCTTGGTCAACCGAAGCCCACGCGCAAGGTCGCGAGTGAACGCGCCACCTGCATAGTGAAATCTAGAATTATTTGCGATTTCAATAGCTTCTGCTTCACTCTTAAAACCGCGCACAGACAAAACAGGCCCAAACAATTCCTCGTCAAACACTGGCAGCGCATTGCCTTCGCACAGTACTATCGTGGGTTCAAAGAAGTTGCCTTTGTCAAACCCATCTGGGATTTTCCCACCCGTGATCAGCTTGGCACCTTTGTCCAAACTCTCGCCCAGCAGCGCTACAATCCGATCGCGCTGACGGCGGGTGCAAAGCGGGCCCATTTCGGTCGCTTTATCCATCGGATCGCCGATTTTAATCGCGGCGGCCTTCACCTTAAGCATCTCTAAAAACGCGTCGCGTATGCTCTCCTCAACCAACAACCGCGACCCCGACACGCAAGATTGCCCCGCCGCTGCAAAGACACCCGCAACGACGCCATTTGCCGCGCTTTCTAGGTTGGCGTCCTCAAACACAAGAACCGGCGCCTTGCCGCCCAGCTCTAGCGTGAGCAGCGCAAAATTCCCCGCCGTGTTGCGCACTACATTTCGTGCAGCCTCCACGCCCCCGGTAAAAGCAACGCGCGCAACATCAGGGTGTGACGTCAAACGCGCACCACAAGACGCGCCATAGCCTGCAACAACATTCACAACACCAGATGGGAAGCCCGCGTCGTGGATCAATTCGGCCAGCTTTAACACAGGCGTTGGCGCATCTTCGCTGGCTTTAATCACCATCGTATTGCCCATCGCCAAGGCTGGTCCCAGCTTCACGCAAGTTAAGAAAATCTGCGAATTCCAAGGGATTACGGCCGCAACCACGCCCAAAGGCTCGCGTGTTGTCATGCAAATCATATCGGATTTGTCATGCGCCAAAGTCTGGCCTGTGACCTTGTCGGCCAGCCCCGCATAGTAACGCAGATATTCCGCCATATACCGCACTTGCGCTGCCGTCTCGCGCAGGATTTTTCCACTGTCGCGCGTTTCAATTTCGGCGAATTCTTCTGCACGCTCTTCCAACAAATCGCCCAGCCGATACAACATCTTGCCGCGTGCACTCGCCGTCATCTCCGACCAAGGCCCGCTTTCAAAGGCGCGCTTTGCCGCCGCGACGGCGCGGTCGACATCAACTTCCGTCGCGTCTGGCACGCGCATCCATTCTTCTTCCGTCGCAGGATTGAAACACGCGATCTCTTTGCCCTCAGCACCCTTGCAAAAGGCCCCATCGATATAGAGTTGAAATGTCATGTCGCCTCCATCCAGTTCGCTATATCCTGCGCCAATTGCTTGGGATATTGCAAAGGTAAAAAATGCGCAGCGCCCGCGTAGACTTTCGCATGCGCATTTGGAATGACCGCTGCCATTCCTTGCGTCATCTCTGGGCTCGATCCTTGATCAAGCGCGCCTGTTGCCACAAAAACGGGCATGGACAAGAATGAGAGTCGCCCACTAATCTGTTGATCTGCAACGGAAAACATCTCGTAATTCCGCAAAAACTGATCTGCATCATTGCTTTCCAACCGTGCGCGTGTTTTCGCCACCAGATCAGGTGGCGAAAAATCAGCGGTAAACCATCGCGCCAAGGCACCTTCGATGATCTCTGCCGGGCCTTGCTCTTGTGCCAGCGTTAAACGCGCCGCAACCGCATCCCGCTGTGCCTGCGTCCGATCATAAACCGCATTTAACAAGACAAGGTGCGACACACGCTCCGATCGTTCCAAAGCCGCATATTGCGCGATCATCGCGCCCATGGAAAAACCACAAAGCGCAAAGCAATCCCAGCCCAACGCATCTGCCTCGGCCCACAGGTCTTGTGCAAATTGAGAGAGAGAGGCCGCCCCCACCCAAGGCGGCCCCTCCCCCGAACCGCGCAGATCATAGGCATGCGTGTTTACAACCAATTCCGCGCGGAGGTCTGCGAAGATATGTCGATCCAGCCCCACCCCATGAAGCAAGATCATCCCCTCAGACATGAGGCATCACCTCATCGATAAATAACTTCAAAGACTTCTTTTTCGCCTCGAAAGAGGCACCACTATCGATCCAGAAACTATACTCATCAAAACCCAACGCCTTGAAGGATTTCAGGCGTTCGACCACTTCATCGGGTCGTCCAACAACATTCTGCGCCCGCATTTTTTCGGGTGCATACAT
>JBCCGP010000045.1:0-25063 GCA_039029215.1 Pseudomonadota bacterium | reverse complement strand
CAAGCGGATAGTCCGACAGGAGTGATTAAAAAACGACAAATTGTCGCTTTTTAATGCAATCTGCGAAGATTATGCGCTGAGAAGTTCGGGTGTAACAGATTCGACCGCACGCGCACTGTTCATAATGATATGTGCATATTCCTCTGTTTTGCCCAAAGTGTTCGCGCAGTAGATTTCTGCAAGTTTCACCTTTTGGGTCAAAAACTCAGCACGCCAGGCATCCGTATCCGCATTTGTTGCAGCATCAGCGACGCGCAGCATCATCCAACCACATGTCACCGCTCCCATCATCAACAGATAGGGCACAGAGACACCAGCCTGTTCACGCGTCGACAGATCGCCCGAGGTAATATGATGCAGCGCCATACGCGCTGTAACGACAGCCTCTTGTAGCGCAGTGCCGATTTCAAGCGTTGTCGCTTTGGCAGCGGCTTCGATCTCGTCTAACAAGGCATCTGCGACCTTGCCACCATCCCGCACAGTTTTGCGAAACATAATGTCATTGGCTTGGATCGCGGTTGTACCTTCGTAAATCGGCAAGATGCGGGCATCGCGGTAATGTTGGGCCGCACCTGTTTCTTCGATGAACCCCATGCCACCGTGAACCTGCACCCCGTCAGAGGTGATTTGCAAACTGCGCTCTGTGCACCAGGCTTTCATGATCGGCACCAAAAATTCCATCCGTGTTTGCGTGGCGTCGTCGCCGCGTATATGCGCCAAATCTTCCATGGCGGCACCATAGATCATCAGATTGCGCATCGCTTCAATCTCTGCGCGCATCGTGGCAAGCAAACGTTGCACATCGGGGTGATGGATAATCGTATCACCATCCTTGCGATCAAGCGGCGTGCCCTGAACGCGTGTTTGCGCATAGTCCAGCGCTTGGAAGTAAGCCCGGTTCGAAATTGCAAGCCCCTGAACGCCAACGCCGAAACGTGCATTGTTCATCATCGCGAACATATAGTTCAGGCCTTTGTTTTCTTCGCCCACCAAATACCCAATCGCACCTTCATCCTCACCATAGGCAAGAACTGCGGTAGGCGATCCGTTGATACCCATCTTATGTTCGATCGAGACGCATTTCACATCGTTGCGTGAACCTAGCGAGCCATCATCGTTCACCATGATTTTGGGCACGATGAACAGCGATATACCTTTCACGCCCTCAGGCGCATCCGGGGTGCGGGCCAGCACAAGATGGATGATATTTTCCGCCATATCATGCTCACCATACGTGATATAAATCTTCTGACCTTTGATGCGATAATGATCGCCCTCTTTCTTTGCGGTGGTTTTCAATGCCCCCAAATCAGTACCGGCATGCGGCTCTGTCAGGTTCATGGTCCCAGTCCATTCGCCGCTGGAGAGTTTGGGAACATATGTCTGTTTCTGCTTTTCAGAGCCGAAAAGCTGCAAGGCATGAATTTGGCCTTGGGTCAGCAGATGGCATAAAGAAAACGCCATATTGGCGCTATGATGCATTTCGCCAAAGCTTGCGCCAAGGATCCGGCTCATGTTCTGGCCGCCATATTCCTCTTTAGTTTCCAATCCACACCAGCCTTGCTCTGACAGTGCTTTATGGGCTTCCTTCCAGCCCTTGGGGGTCGCTACCGTATTTTGGGGGTTCCATGTGCATCCCTCTTGATCGCCAGAATGATTAAGGGGCGCAACAATTTCGCTATTGAATTTCGCAGCCTCTGACAGGATCGCATCGACCAGATCATGGCTCAGGTCGAATGTCTCTGACAGTTCATCCTTGATCGCGCTTTCCAAAACTTCGTGGATTGCAAACCGCAAATCATTCTCTGATGGGTTGTACATGGTCTCTCCTCTTCTTGGCCGCTAAAATAGCTTTTCCAAGCGGACTGTCACGGGTAACGTCGGGTTATCGGTTAAAGCTTTTTTGAACAAGCATGCACTTGTGATCAAATTGAATTTTTGTTAGCAGTGCTTACTTAAGGGGATTAAGCAAATTATATGAATAAACGCCTAGCCATCATCTTTATTCTTCTGACGGTTGTGATCGACTCTATGGGCATAGGGTTAATCATGCCTGTGATGCCCGAACTGATTCAGGAATTGCTGGGCGAGGTCAGCTTGGCAGAAGCTGCAATTTGGGGTGGAATTCTTAGCGCCAGTTTTGCTGTGATGCAGTTTTTATGTGGCCCAGCGGTCGGTAATCTATCGGATCGCTTTGGGCGCAAACCGGTACTTTTGGCCTCGCTGGTTATTGTGGGTGTGGATTATCTGGTGATGGGCTGGACCGGATCGATATGGGTTTTGTTGATTGCGCGGATCATTGCTGGCATTGCATCGGCGACGCAATCGACGGCAAATGCTTATATCGCTGATATTTCTGACCCGAAAGAAAAGGCGCAGAATTTTGGTCTGATCGGTGCGGCCTTTGGTGTTGGCTTTATTTTGGGACCTTTGCTGGGTGGGTTGCTTTCGGAATTCGGGTCGCGCGCACCATTTTTTGCAGCCGCCGCTTTGGCAGGTGCAAATTTCTTGTTTGGTGCTGTGATTTTGTCAGAGACTGTGACCGACCGGATTAGACGCGCGTTGGAATGGCGGCGGATCAATCCGTTTGGGGCCTTGCAAGAGGTGCGTAAGCTGCCCATGGGTTTGCCGCTTTTGACGGTCTTCCTGCTGCATAGTTTGGCCTTCTATGCCTATCCAGCCGTTTGGGCTTATTTTACCATTGAACAGTTTGGATGGTCGCCGTTTGAGGTCGGGATATCACTTGGCGTTTTCGGTATGGGACTAGTTGCTGTTCAGGGTTTTTTGATCCGAAAAATTATTCCGGCCATCGGTGAATGGAAGGCCCTGATTTACGGGCTGATCGTTGGGGTTATTGCTGATGTGCTGGTCGGTATTTCGTGGGAGGGTTGGATGATCTACGCACTTATTCCGCTGACCTCTATCAGTTTCCTGACCACGCCGAGTTTGCAAGGTATTATGTCCAAAGCCACACCAGATGATGCGCAAGGGGAGTTGCAAGGTGTCTTAACAAGTGCGGGTGCAATTGCGACGATTATTGCACCCTTGGGGTTCACGGCATTGTTCTGGTGGTTTTCCGCCAGTGGTGCCCGGCTCTATTTTCCGGGCGCACCCTATATTGCGGCAGGTGTTTTGGATTTGATTGCGTTGATCCTTGTGCTCGCACTCTACAAGCAATTACGCAAAACGAGGGCCGAGGACCTTAACTCCGTTTCTTAAAGCGAACGATCACCTCGCCAACGCGCATACCAAATTTTTTCATCACGGCATAATTCACAACGTCGCGCTGGCTGGTGCGCCATAAAACGTCATCGAAGAACACCTTGATGAAATCGCCTTTTCCGGGGGTGCGTTCCAGATTGACAGCATAGTTCCAGCTAAATACCGGACCGTCCTCGACACCTTTGGCTTTTCCAACCGTGTCGCCGGCTGTTCCGATCCAGCCATCCTCGCCGTCTTTTTGTAGTTTCCAAATGCGTTGGAATTCATAGCCGGTATTGTAGACGAAGTCCTCGATCAAGGTCAGGGTTTTTCCATCCCATGTCCCAACGATGTCGACATCAAATGTCCGCGCCAGATTGCCCTGACGATCCCAATATTCGCCAGTTGCCGTCAGGCGGCCATCAAAATACTCTTCCATATTTAAGTCGGGTCCGAGTTTCGAGGGGGGGACAAACCCGGACCCCTTCGCGCTTGCGCTGAAGGCAACTGCAAACGTTAGGGAGAGTGCGAGGAAGAATGTATAAAGTGCGTGTTTCATACTTGTGATACGCAAGAAGTTTCAGACTGGATCAATATTGTCGAAATTGGCTGGCGGCGATAAAGAGTGGTTATGACTTTTCTTGCCAAAATTTTCGCCCTGCCTGTGCGGGCCTATCGGCTGATCTTCTCGCCTTGGGTGGGGCATAATTGTCGTTATCAACCCACCTGTAGCGCCTATGCATTGGAAGCTTTGGAAAAACATGGCGCGATCAAAGGCTCTTGGCTGGCTGCAAAGCGTATTGCGCGATGTCATCCGCTGGGCGGGCAGGGCATTGATAACGTGCCGGATTGACGGCTTGTTCGGCGGCAAAGCTTCACCTAGAAAGCCGTCATGTTAGACGACCACAGCGAAATCCATCCGCTTTTTGAAGGCGCGCCGTCGGGTACGGAATTCAAAAAGCTGCGCAAGCGTCTTGTGCGCCAGACGCGGGATGCAATCGCGCGATATGGCATGATTGAACGGAACGCCAAATGGCTGGTGTGTTTGTCAGGCGGTAAGGACAGTTATACGCTTTTGGCAGTATTGCACGAGCTTCAGTGGCGCGGTTTGCTGCCTGTGGAATTGCTCGCCTGTAATCTAGATAAAGGACAACCTGGGTTTCCGACGACGGTCTTGCCAGAATTTTTGGAACGGATGGGTGTGCCGCATCGGATCGAATATGAGGACACATACTCGATTGTAAAAGAAAAGGTGCCCGCTGGTCGTACCTATTGTGTGATGTGTTCGCGGCTGCGGCGTGGGAACCTTTATCGGATTGCGCGCGAGGAGGTATGTTCGGCGATTGTGTTGGGGCATCATCGCGACGATATTCTTGAAACTTTTATGATGAACTTGTTCCACGGTGGGCGTTTGGCCGCGATGCCGCCGAAGCTTTTGAATGATGAGGGTGATCTGTTTGTCTATCGTCCGCTTGCCTTTGTTGCCGAGGAGGATTGCGAAAAGTTTAGCACAGCGATGGGTTATCCGATTATCCCCTGTGATTTGTGCGGCTCTCAGGATGGTTTGCAACGTCAGCAAGTAAAAGCCATGTTGGATGGTTGGGAAGCAAACCATCCCGGCCGCCGCCAAAAGATGTTTAGCGCCCTGATGAATGCCCGGCCGAGCCATTTGATGGATGAGAAGATTTTCGATTTCATGGGCCTTTCACGGACGGGCGTTGACTGAATTTGGGTTCATTTTTTTAACCGACATTTATGCTCCCAAATGACGAGATTTTGGAATCTTGAATTGCAAGTCTTTCTATTTGCTTAGCGCGGCGTTCGGATCAATGAAATCAAGGGCTTACTCTTATTTCTTCCATGCGGCGGTGAAGCGTTCGCTTGGTTAAGATTTGGATCAATTCGGGGTTTTGTGGGCAACTCGAAGATCGGTAAAGCGTCGGTAACACGTCGGTATTGCGTCGGTGTGATTTTTGACACAAATGTGTTAACGGACCGAAGGGTAGATTGTTAAGAAAGGGTGAATTTTTGTTTTAAATCGTTGATTTTAAGTGATTATTTTTCACATTATACACCAATAAACTAGGTTATTGGTTTTCCCATTAACGAAGTTTAACGACCAAATTTAGAATGCACCTAGGTTCGCAAACCGGCTCTTGCGACACAAGCGCACTAGCCTTTTCTTAGAAGCCGACGCCCCTCAAAATTTCTTCTCCACGCCAAGCGCCACCCCCGTCTTAAACCTTGACCTTCTGGGCCCATTCCTGTTGAACCTCTGGGACTGAAAAACAACAGGCGGATCAGATGCAGGACGAAACCAAAAACATGATTGCAGCGATGCTGCTGTCTATGGTGGTGCTATTTGCGTGGTTCTTCTTCTTTCCACCAGAAGAGCCGGTTCCTGCCGAAGGTCAGGCAACCCAACAAACAGAGGGTCAAACGACCGCGCCAAGCACCAATCAGGCGGCAGAACTGCCCGCAACCGCACCTGCAACCCGTGAAGAAGCGCTGGAAAGCTCTGCGCGTGTTCCGATTGAGACAGGGCGCTTGAAAGGCTCGCTGTCTTTAACAGGTGCGCGGATCGATGATCTACAATTGCTCAGCTATAATGCACGTCTGAATGATCCGTCCGAGAAGGTGACATTGCTCTCGCCTGCCGGATCGGAAGAGCCCTATTATGTGGTGCATGGCTTCAACCCCGCAGGTGCGCTGACCTATGATGATGTGCCCAATCTGAACACGGAATGGACGCTGGTTCAGGGCGATACGCTGTCTGTGGGCAATCCGGTTGTGTTGGAATGGACCAGCCCACAGGGTTTGAAGTTCACGCGTCAAATCGAGGTCGATGACACCTATATGTTCAATGTCACGCAGGTGGTTGAGAATACAGGGTCTGATACGGTCAACCTCGCGCCTTATGGTCTGATCGCACAAGACGGCCCAATTGCGCGCGCTGCTTATGGGCGTCAGGAAAGTTCGCGTAATGGTGTGTGGATCTTGCATGAGGGCATCGTGATGTCCTCTGGCCAAGAGCTGACTGAGATTGATTACTCCCATATGGATGGCGAGGAATTTGACGAGCGCGAACGCGCCAACACGCGCATCACGCCGATGGGTGATGATGGTTGGATCGGCCTGACAGGCAAATATTGGATGACGGCCCTGATCCCGGGCGAGGCATTTTCTGCTGTGTCAAAATATACCGAGCGGTCGGATCGCTATCAGGCCGAAAGTCGCGGCGAGACCAAGGTGATTACGCCGGGTGCCACGATCCAGGTCACGTCGCGCCTGTTTGCAGGTGCGAAGAAATATGATGATATTCGCGCCTATGAGGTTGATGCGGGTGTCGCAGATTTCACCGATTCCATCGATTGGGGCTGGTTCTTTTTCTTGACCGAGCCGATGTTCCGCCTGCTCAATTGGCTCAACAAAGCCATTGGGAATATGGGCTGGGCGATCATTGCGCTAACACTGATTATCAAGGCGGTGCTTTTCCCACTGGCGTATAAATCCTACGCCTCGATGGCGCGGATGAAAGAGTTACAGCCGGAAATGGAGAAGCTGAAAGAAAAGCATGGTGATGACCGACAGGCGATGCAGAAGGACATGATCGATCTGTATCGCAAGAAGAAAGTCAATCCGGCCTCTGGCTGTTTGCCAATCTTGCTGCAAATTCCGATCTTCTTCTCGCTTTACAAGGTGATTTTTGTGACGCTCGAGATGCGGCACGCGCCCTTTATTGGCTGGATTCAAGATTTGTCAGCGCCGGATCCAAGTTCGATCTTGAACCTTTTTGGCCTGTTGCCTTGGGGTGCGCCTGATGCGTCCAGCCTGTTGATCATCTTCTCGATTGGTGTTTGGCCGATCTTGATGGGTATTTCGATGTGGTTCCAGCAAAAGCTGAACCCGGCGCCCACAGATGATGTGCAAAAGATGATCTTTAACTGGCTGCCATGGGTTTTCATGTTCATGCTGGGCGGTTTTGCCTCTGGTTTGGTGATTTACTGGGTTGCGAACAACACGCTGACCTTCATCCAACAATATGCGATCATGCGTCATGTGGGCGTGAAACCAGATGTGTTTGGCAATATCAAAGAAAGCTTCAAGCGCGAAAAGAAAGAAAGCTAGATGATCACTGTCGCGGATCTTTGGCGGCATCCGATTAAAGGGGTTGGGCGCGAGCAATTGCGCGCGGTCGCGCTCCGCGCTGGGCAGTGTCTTCCCTATGACCGTCATTGGGCGATTGCGCATGAAGATGCTGATCTTGGCGATGCGGCAGATGGCTGGGCGCGCTGTGGGAATTTCGCGCGCGCCGCACGCGGCCCAAAGTTGATGGCTGTGGCATCTGTGTTCAACGAAGACACAGGCGCATTGACCCTCTCACATCCTGACCTGCCAGACATCACAGTTGATCCAGATCGGGAGGGACCTGCGCTGGTCGATTGGGTTGCCCAAATCTCTGACCCGCGCCGTGCGATGCCCGCAAAAATTGTCAAACCTGCGCGCGGCATGACCGATAGCAGCGATCCAACCGTTTCGATCCAATCGCTTGCATCTTTGGACCGCCTGAGCAAGGCAGTCGGTCAGCCGCTTGATCAACGTCGGTTTCGCGGCAATATCTGGCTTGATGGACCAAAGGCGTTTGAGGAATTTGACTGGTCTGGAAAGCTGCTTCGGATTGGGCAAGCCGAGATCGAAATCCTTGAGCCGATTGAACGCTGCAAAGCCACGACCGTCAATCCGGATACGGGCGCCGTTGATGCAAATACGCTGGGCACGCTGAATGCGGCCTTTGGGCATCAGAATTTTGGGGTTTACGGCATGGTGCGTCAGGCCGGAATGATTGCGATTGGCGATGTGGCGGAGATCTTGGGCTGATGTTTCAAGAAACCCAACCGCCAGAAAATTCAGAGATTGAAGTTGCACGCAAGTTTTTTGCGCAAGGGGCGGAGTTTTTGAAAGGTGTGGTCGCGATGGACGGCATGCCGCCCGCTGACAGGCTAGAGATTTGCTTTGCTGGTCGCTCAAATGTTGGAAAATCTAGCTTGATCAATGCGTTGACAGGTCGAAAGGCCTTGGCGCGTACCTCTAACACGCCTGGGCGCACCCAAGAGATTAATTTCTTCACGCTTGGGTCCACACATTACTTGGTTGATGTGCCGGGATATGGCTTTGCCAAAGCGCCCCTTGATGTCGTGTCCAAATGGCAAGCACTTTTGAAAGCCTATCTGTCAGGGCGGCCAAGCCTACGCCGTGTGTTCTTATTGATCGATGCGCGACATGGGCCGAAACCTGTGGATGAAGAGATCATGGCCTTGTTGTCTTCTGCCGCTGTGACCTTTCAGGTGGTGTTGACAAAGATCGATAAAGTGAAAAAAGGCGAGCTATATGCGGTCATTCAAAAGACCGAAAAAGTGCTTGCGAAATATCCAGCTGCGTTCCCATTTTATGTTCTTACATCTTCTGAGAAAGGCGAAGGGATCGCCACCTTGCGCCATATCATTCAAAGCCTCGAATAGGCGTTAATCAGCGCTGCCGAGCGTAACAGGTTGGCCGTGTGGCGTGCTACGATAGGCATCTGTCCAAGCGGTTTGCATCGCGTCCAGCTCTGACATGGCCACACCGTTTTGTGCCAAAAGATGTTCTAAGGATTTCAGAACTGCTGTGTAATACCCCTCGGTCGTATCGGGCGCCGTGCGCAGCGCACTCCCAAGGGTTTCTGCCCAATCCGTGCTGCTGAAGACACCCTGCTGAACAAGTAAATCTGCAATACCCAGCGCTTCGGCCTGCCAAGCCTGTTCGAAAATTGGATCGCCATCCTTCGCCGCAAGGGGTTTGAGGGCATCAGTCAAAATAAGGTTCCCACAGATCAAGATAGACTTTGTCTCCCGCACGCGCCTCCGTGCCCCAAAGCGCGCTTGCGTCAAAGCACACCGTGTAAAGATGCTCACCCTGATGTTTGCCTAAAGCGCCCACATCTGGGTAAAGATGCCCACCGTGATAGGCATGGATCACCCCGGGTTTCCCGCGTGCATAATTTGGCAGTCGTGTGTGGCCGATACCGCGTGGTGCCTTGGTTGTGATCATATCGCCAATCTTGAATTTCGGTGGGGTGTTCATCGCAACAGAGAAATCACGATTGGCCTGTTGGTTGAGTTTCAAAACCGCATCTTTATCGGTTTTTGGCGGTGGGTCGGTCACCGGCTGCGCCGCGCCGCTTAGCAGCTCTTCCAAAGTTAAAGCACCGCCATCGATATAGGTGGCGATGTCTGTTTGAATCCAACTGTCAAAATAGGGCCGTGACAGATAGTCTTCCTTGCCAATCATTTCGCGGCAATGACGCCACCAATCGATTGTGATCGCAGGCGCGCGCGCAGAGCGAGAGATCGCCCACGCAATGCCCTCATACTCATGGTGAAAGGCGGGGTCGTCATGGGTGACGTCAATTGGTCCGAAATCCTTGCCGCCTAAATCATGGTGATCGCTCATGGTGCCGGCACTTTCAAATCGCGATCCGTGCCGATCATGGAATTTCGGGTGACACAGGCGGCCAGTTGGTCTTCGTTCAAACCTTCGCTGTCTTTTGGACGTTTTGGAATCACGATATAGCGCAGCTCTGCTGTCGAATCCCAAACGCGTGTCTCGACCGCGTCTGGCAATGTGACGCCAAACTCCTCTAAAACCCCGCGCGGGTCACGCACTGCACGGGCGCGGTAGGCATTTGCTTTGTACCATGGGGGCGCAATGCCAAGGATCGAAAACGGATAGCAGGAGCACAGCGTGCACACGACTAGGTTATGGATTGTGCTGGTATTTTCCACAGCTTTCAGATGCCCCGTTGCTGTGCCTTCAAATCCAAATTCTTTGATCGCTTCGCACGCATCAGCCAGCAACCGCGCCTTGAAATCTGCGTCTACCCACGCGCGCGCCACAACTTTGGCCCCGCGTTTAGGTCCGATATCCTCGGTATAGGCAGCAACCCACGCATCCAGATTGTCAGCGCGCAGATAGCCTTTTTGTTCCAGCACGCTCATCAATGCTTTGGTGCGCAGCGCAGGCTCTGACGGAAGATGGCTGTGCAAATGCTCATGTATGTCTTTGACCTTGTCGCGGTCGTAGCTGGCCATGGATGCGGTCCCTCCCTTCGGTTAATAAGCCACAGTGGGTTGAATGCTTCAAGCCTGCTCTTCCCTGAAGCCCGCGATTGAGCTAAAGCGCGAGCCGAAAGAGTAAGCAGATGAACAAATCACAAGCAGATATGGCCAATTACCTTGAAACCGCGAAAATCCTGTCGGAAGCCTTGCCGCATATTCAGCGCCATGATGGCTCGGTTATTGTCATCAAGCTGGGCGGGCATGCGATGTCATCGGATGCCGCGATGGCCAGTTTTGCGCGTGATATTGTGATGATGCATCAGTGCAATTTGAAGCCAGTAATTGTGCATGGTGGTGGTCCGATGATCAATGCGATGCTTGAGAAGTTGGAAATCAAGTCAGAATTCAAAGACGGCAAACGGATCAGCTCGCCTGAGGTCGTTGAAGTTGTTGAGATGGTTTTATCTGGCAAAGTTAACAAATCGATTGTTCAGGCCATCAATGCGCAAGGGGCCAAGGCGGTTGGCCTGTCAGGCAAAGATGCCGATATTATGCTGTGCAAACAGGCCAAAGGTGGTTTGGGCATGGTGGGCGATCCCGTGACAGTAAATGGCGGTGTTTTGAACACGCTTTTGGAAGATGGGTTTATTCCGGTGATTGCGCCCTTGGGCGCGGGGATGAATGGTGAGACGTTCAATGTGAACGGGGACACAGCTGCGGGGGCGATTGCCAGTGGCTTGAAAGCTGATCGCCTGCTTTTGTTGACCGATGTTGAAGGCGTCAAAGATGTGGATGGCGATGTTTTGACCGATCTGACAGCTGAAAATGTGGTTGCGATGACAGATGAAGGCACGATTGCTGGCGGGATGATCCCGAAAACGCAGACCGCGCTAGAGGCTGTTAAAAATGGTGTGCGTGCGGTGGTGATCTTGGATGGGCGGAAGGAAAACGCCTGTTTGCTGGAGCTGTTTACCGATCATGGTGCGGGGACGATGATCCGCGCTTAAATTTAAGGATAGGCAATCATGCGATTGCTAGAATAAATTTTGACCTAATTCACAGTGAACCTATATCTGGTCTTTCCAGAATTGAAACCTACACCCTTGTAACGCTTTCCCCGCTTTACAATGTTGCGACAGGATTCTGCGCCATCTTCAAAGGAACGACACAACGCATCTTTCAAAAATTGCCATTTACCTTTGCCGGAACGGCCACTGCTTGTGCTGTATGAAAGTGACCCATCAGAAAAATATTTGATAACATACGAGGTTCCTTTTTTCCCAAGATCGTCAACTGAAGCTGCAATGACCTCTCCAGTTTCTGAGTTTCCGATTAATAGGGCTTTCACTTCGTTTTCGTTTAGTTTTTTGGCTTCGCTAGGGCTTGCCGTGCCGAATAATCCAATTACAATCAAGGCTGTAAAAAATTTTAGCATTTTAATCACTTTTCAAGTTTCGTTGTAAATCTTGCTAACACATAGCAGTCATTCGGACAACTAGTGCCCGTTTTGGCACTCGGATACTAAAGATGTACAACACACAAGAACGGTGCTGAGTGGTGAATCCAACTGTCCTCCTGTTGTACACCTTTCACAAAATATCATTTTAAGCCAAGTTCTTGTAATGGAAAGTGCTGATTCTTTACGCCTTGTTATTTTCTTTTTCATTCTGATCGTTTTGACAATTCTGGAAACGTTCTTTGAACGCAAGATGCGCGTGCAACCACGCCAAGGGCGATGGTTGACCAATGGCTTGATGACAATTGCGAATACTGCGACGGTTTACGCGATGGGATTGGTCATGCCGATTATGGTGGCGGGTGCAGCCGTTTTTACGATGCGCTATCAAATCGGGGGGCTGCATTTTGTTGATTTGCCGTTTTGGGTCGAGACCGTGATTGCGATCATTGTTTTGGATTTTGTGATTTGGGGGCAGCATTTGGTGACGCATCACGTGCCGATCCTGTGGCGGCTTCACCGTGTGCATCATTCGGATCGGGATATTGATGTCACCAGCGCCATCCGGTTTCACCCGCTCGAGATTGCATTTTCAATCTTCGTCAAAATCGCTGCGATTTTTATTCTTGGCCCGGCGGCATTGGCGGTGGTTCTGTTTGAAATTTTGCTCAATGGCATGGCGATGTTTAATCATGCGAATTTAGCTGTGCCCCGCTGGCTTGATGCGGGATTACGCAAGATCATTGTGACCCCCGATATGCACCGCGTGCATCACTCCGTCTATCGTGCCGAGCATGATCATAATTTTGGGTTTATGCTGTCGGTTTGGGATCGGCTGTTTGGGACATATACCGCGCAACCCAAAGATGGGCATGAGGATATGGTGCTGGGGTTAACGTGGCAGGATGAGCGTCCCGCGCATCCGATTTGGGCCTTAATGTTGCCGTTTCGAAAATGACATTTGCTGCGATTGAACGCGCCGTCCAAGCCCAAGGTTTGGATGTCATCGGGGTGGTGGACGATCAGATTGTGCTTTTGGGACCCGGCAAAGGGTTTTGGCAGCTTTTTCAAAGCGCACCGGAATATCAAGATGGTCAAAACGACCCCGTGGATCGTTGGTCACGACGTGTCATTGGGGATTTAGCGGGGCAATTTGATGCCGCACCGGAATTTCCCTTTGGTGGGCCGCCCTATGCGCCATTTTTGGATTGGGCGTTGAAAACAGGGCGCGCGTGGCAATCGCCCGTGGGCATGTTGGTGCATGATCAAATGGGTTTGATGGTGTCCTATCGCGGTGCCTTGCGTTTCGAGAATGCTCTGGATGTGCCGCGCACGGGGGCTGAAAAACCCTGCCAAAGCTGTTCCGCGAAACCATGTTTGACGTCCTGTCCTGTGAATGCCTTAAACGCTGAGGGATATGATACAGATGCCTGTGCGGCGTATTTGCGCAGTGACGAAGGGGCAGTGTGCATGAATGGTTGCCTTGTGCGTCGGGCTTGCCCATATTCGGGCGGGGTGCATCGCGATCCAGCGCAAAGCCGATTGCATATGCGATCTTTTTTGGAGGGCAGATGAAAAAGCTGATACTGACGCGGCATGCCAAAAGCAGCTGGGACAATCCGCTTATCGGGGATCATGCGCGTGTTCTAAATGATCGCGGGCGCAAAAACGCCCGCGCGATGGGCGCGTGGTTGAAAGCGCATGGCCATCTGCCGGACCAGGTGATCTGTTCTACCGCAGAGCGTTGTGTGCAATCTTGGGAAATCATCGGTTTGGAAATGGAATCCACAGCTAATATGACCTACGAGACCGGTCTGTATCACAGCTCGTCTGATCAGATTGCTGGTTATGTGCGAAAGGCAAAGGGCGACACGGTTATGTTGCTGGCCCATAATCCCGGAATTGGCGATAGCGCGATGCGTTTGGCCACGCAGGCCGCTGATCACGAGGCATTTTACAGATACCCCACTTGCGCCACGACGGTTTTCACCTTTGATATTGCATCATGGGACAAGCTGGAATTTGGCGCAGGTACAATCATCGCATTTAAAATACCAAGAGAGCTTTAAGATGGCACAAAAATCAATTCTGATCACCGGATGTTCCTCTGGCATCGGCTATGATGCCGCAAAAACCTTGCACGACCGCGGTTGGCGGGTCTTTGCCACCTGTCGGCAAGACAAAGACTGTAAGCGGTTGCGTGATGAGGGAATGGAGAGTTTCAAACTTGATCTTGCCTCCCCTGTGTCAATCAAGAAAGGTGCGGCAGAGGCGTTGAAACGCACGGGTGGCACTTTGGATGCGCTGTTTAACAATGGTGCCTTTGCAACGCCGGGCTTTGTGCAAGATCTGCCAATTGAAGCGCTGCGCGAGACGTTTGACGTGAATTTCTTTGGTCAGTTTGAATTGATCCGCGCGCTGATGCCGACCTTTGAGGCGCAGGGGTATGGGCGGATTGTCAACAATTCATCTGTTCTTGGTTTTGCGGCGATGCGCGCACGTGGGGCCTATAATTCTTCGAAATTCGCGATGGAGGGGTTAACCGACACAATGCGGTTGGAGCTGCGCGGACAGCCGATTGATATTATTTTAATCGAACCGGGGCCAATCACCACCGATATTCGCCAGAATGCACAGCCGAAATTTGAAAAGTGGATTGATTGGAAAAATTCGCCGCGGCGCAAGGTCTATGAACATACCCTAATGCCGCGGCTTTATGATGAAAGTGGTAAGCTGGATCCGGGTGAATTACCGCCCTCCGCTGTGACAGAGAAGTTGATCCTCGCACTTAAAGCAAAACGGCCCAAACCGCGTTATTTTGTAACGCGACCAACATATATCGCGGCGCTGATTATGAGATTGTTTCCAACACGGGGACGAGATTGGTTTATGGCGCAGGGCTAGATGATGTGGCGTGAATGGAGTGCGTTTTATTTTCTTCGCCTTTTTTTGAAATCTCGCTAGATAACCATCAAACTAGATAACCATCAAAGAGGTGAGCGCTGATGGATACGATCTTATATTACGTTGTGGTTGTCGCAGTTTTGGCTGTGATGGTGATCTTGATGATCGGCCTTGGGGCGTTCACGCGGGGTGGGGACTTCAATCGGAAATACGCCAACAAGTTGATGCGCATGCGTATTATTGCGCAAGCGGTTGCGGTTTTGTTAATCATCCTCTTCGCGCTTTACAGGGGGAATGCAGGCTGATGGTGACGCTAAATAAAATTTACACACGCACCGGCGACAAAGGCGATACGGCCTTGGGCAATGGCACGCGTGTTCCAAAACACGCGTTGCGGGTCGAGGCCTATGGCACGGTGGATGAAACCAATGCGACCGTTGGGTTGGCACGCCTTCATAGCATAGGCGACATAGACGCGGCCCTTACGCGCATCCAAAACGACCTGTTTGATCTTGGTGCGGATATGTGCCGGCCGGATATGTCCAAAGATGCGGACGCTGAATATCCCCCCCTGCGGATGAGCGCGGATCAAGTAACCCGCTTAGAAGAAGAAATTGACGCGATGAATGCGAATTTAGAACCGCTTAAAAGCTTCATTTTGCCGGGGGGATCTGCCTTGGCCGCTGCCCTTCATTTGTCGCGTACAGTGTCGCGGCGGGCTGAACGTTTGGCTGTGGCGCTTGCAGGCGAAGAAGAAGTGAATGAAAACGCAGTGAAGTATTTAAACCGCTTATCCGACTGGTTTTTTGTAGCGTCACGCGTGGCCAATGAAAATGGCGCCAAGGATGTATTGTGGGTGCCCGGCGCAAACCGCTAGGTGGTGGATGCTTTACTTCACGTAAAAGAGTCGCTTTTTGCCTTCCAAGTGGCAGTCAAAACAGCTATGCGCGACCCAGAATAAAATTCAGGCCTGACTTTAGGAGAATCACGAAATGAAGGTGTTGGTACCTGTAAAGCGCGTGATCGATTACAACGTGAAGGTTCGCGTCAAAGCGGACGGAAGCGGCGTCGATCTGGCGAATGTGAAAATGTCGATGAACCCGTTTGATGAGATTGCAGTCGAAGAAGCAATCCGCCTTAAAGAAGCGGGCAAAGCTGATGAAATCGTTGCCGTGTCAATTGGTGTGAAACAAAACCAAGAAACATTGCGCACAGCATTGGCAATGGGCGCGGACCGCGCGATTTTGATCGAAGCGGCAGATGATGTGCACACGGATATCGAGCCTTTGGCGGTCGCCAAACTGCTTAAAGCTGTTGTCGATGAAGAGAAGCCAGGTTTGGTTCTGTGCGGCAAGCAAGCGATTGACAATGATATGAATGCAACCGGCCAAATGCTGTCTGCACTTCTTGGTTGGTCGCAAGCAACATTTGCATCTGAGTTGAATGTTGAAGGTGACAGCGCCACGGTCGTTCGCGAAGTAGATGGTGGTTTGCAAAAGATCAAAGTGAAGATGCCTGCGATTGTGTCGGTTGATCTGCGATTGAACGAGCCGCGCTACGCGTCACTGCCAAATATCATGAAGGCAAAGAAAAAGCCTTTGGATGAAAAGACGGCAGCGGATTTGGGCGTGGATGTCACGCCGCGCCTCGAAATCGTAAAAACATCTGAACCGGAATCGCGCAAAGCGGGTGTGAAGGTTGCAGACGTGGCTGAATTGGTCGCGAAACTTAAAGACGAAGCGGGAGTGATCTAATGGCTGTTCTTCTTCTTGCAGAAATTAACAATGGTGAAATTTCCATCGACCAAACCGCGAAAGCTTTGACGGCTGCAAAAGCGCTGGGCGATGTGACAATTCTATGTGCGTCCGCTGGATGCAGCAATGGTGCGACAGATGCAGCCGCGAAGCTTGATGGCGTTGCGAAAGTGTTATGTGCTGATGATGCGATATACGGCAATTCTTTGGCAGAGCCAGTGGCGGATTTGCTTGTATCGCTGGCGGGTGACTATGACCATATCATGGCCCCTGCAACGACATCTGCGAAAAACATTATGCCACGCGCAGCAGCGATGTCCGATGCGATGGTCATCTCTGACATTACTGGCGTGGTCGATGGCGATACATTTGAACGCCCGATTTATGCAGGTAACGCAATCCAAACAGTGAAATCTTCTGATGCGAAGAAATTTGTGACCGTTCGGACTGCTGGCTTTGATGCAGCGGGCGAGGGTGGTTCTGCGGCTGTTGAGACGATCAGCGCGGCTGGCAATCCAAGCCTGTCTGAATGGGTCGAGGATATGGTTCAAGAATCGGACCGCCCAGAACTGACATCTGCTAAGATTGTCGTCTCTGGTGGTCGCGGCGTTGGATCGGAAGAGAGCTTTAACATTATCGAGGCATTGGCTGATAAGCTGGGTGCAGCTGTGGGTGCATCGCGCGCGGCGGTGGATTCTGGCTATGCGCCGAATGATTGGCAGGTCGGTCAAACAGGTAAGGTGGTTGCGCCTGATCTGTATATCGCTTGCGGTATCTCCGGTGCGATCCAGCATTTGGCTGGGATGAAAGACAGCAAAATTATCGTTGCGATCAACAAGGATGAGGAAGCACCGATTTTCCAAGTGGCAGATTATGGTCTGGTGGCCGATTTGTTTGACGCGGTTCCGGCACTGACAGACGCGCTGTAATTCACGTCTTATACTATTCGAAAGGCGCCTCGTTTGCCTGCTGGCATGCGGGGCGTTTTTTTGGAGCGGCTGTTCCTAAGGCTACGATTGAGGAGCCATAAGCCGTCCGAATAGGGTGGCGCCGTGCCGGCGCATCCTAGTTCCACTTTCAAAAACTCAGATGAACCCTATTTGGGCTTAAGCTTCAGCGTCTCTTCGCGCAGGAAGGCCATCAACCCTTTGGCATCTTTTTCATAAGATTTCAGAACCTCGGGATCGATCAATTCACCAACAACCGGGCTTTGCTTTTTGCCAAAAGCTGCGCGGATTTCGTACAAAAGCAGGCTTTGGCGGAATGTATCGCCCAGCTTGTTTGCAATTTGGAACCAACGCGTATTGCGGCCCGTGAAGTAAATCGGCAGCACTTGCGCGCCAGACTGACGGATCATCTTGGCTGTGAAAGGTGCCCATTCGCGTTCCACCGGCTCGCCAAAGAATGTGGGCGAGGTTGATACAGTGCCCGCTGGGAAAAGCGCGATGCAATGTCCCTCTTTCAGGGCGGCAATCGCTTTTTGCCGCATTTCGATGTTTTTCTTGATCGCATCTTCCTCATGCGGGAAAGCAACAGGCAGCAAATAACGCTCCACCCGCTTGACGCCGACCAATAGGGCGCGTGTCAGAATTTGGTAATCATCGCGAACATGGCTAATCAGGTGCGCCATGATGATCCCGTCGATCAGCCCGTGCGGGTGGTTTGAGACAATCACCAATGGGCCTTTATTCGGGATGCGCTTGATCTCGTCGATCGGCGTGGTGAGTTTGATATTCATCTCATCCAGCACAGAAACCCAAAAATCTGGGTCTTTATTGGGGTTCTTTTCCCAGCGACGCATTTTCCATAACAGGTAATAGCGTGCGGTAATAATCTCGACGAATTTTATGAACCAGCGCTTGTAGAATTGCGGAAAGGAATTGGAATAGGTGATCGCGCTCCGATCATAGAGCTTGTTGGGATCATATTCGAACTCATCTGTATCAAGATGCTGGTTCATCTTATCACTGTCCCTCGCCGAAATAGTCTTCGACCAATGTTTTAAGAGCATTTGCCAGTTTTTCGGCCTCTCGTCCAGTGGTCGTCACCTCGATTGAACAGCCTTTGGACGCGGCAAGCATCATCAAACCCATAATGCTGTCGCCTGTGACATCCAACCCATCCTTTGAAACAAGCGCTTGTGCGTCATGGTCATCAACCGTTTCAACAAAACGCGCAGATGCACGGGCATGAAGACCTTTTTCATTAAGAATAACAAGGGTTTGGGTGATTTCTTCGTCTGCCATAGATGGTGTTATATACCAGCAGACCCTGCGCAGCTATTGATATATTTTTTGCCAGCACTGATCGCTGCGGACAGTGCTTGTTCCATCGGAAGGCGGCGGGATTTGGCCAATTTTAAAAGCATTGGCAGATTGGCCCCATAAAGAATACGCCGGTCCGAGCAATCACACGCCTTCATCGATAGATTCGATGGCGAGCCACCAAACATATCAGTGACCACAATAACGCCTTCGCCCTGATCAACGCGATCCGCTGCGGCACAAATTTCGGCTTGTTTATTGGTTCGATTGCATTCTGCAACGGTAGACACCGCCTCAATCGCGGCTTGCGGCCCCATCACATGTTCGATTGCGGCAAGATATTCCTGCGCAAGACGCCCGTGGCCAACGATCACGATACCAATCACTGGTTGACCCCCATTGACGCTTTGCGCTCCAATTCGCGATGCCTGACTTGTGTGTGCCAACCCACCTTCTCCAACGCGCGCCCCAGCGCTTCTGCGACATAAACGGACCGATGTTGCCCGCCCGTACACCCTAATCCAATCGTGAGATGCGCCTTACCTTCCTCTTTGTAAGCTGGCAAGAGGGTTTCAAGTAACCCCGTCAGCTGTCCCAAGAAACTGTCGAGGCGCGGGTCTTGGCGGATATAGTCGATTACCGCCGTGTCTTTTCCCGTCCGCTCGCGCAGAGACTCATCCCAATATGGATTTTTAAGAAAGCGGCAATCGAAGGCCATGTCAATTCCCCTTGGCATGCCGCGCTTGTAAGAAAAGCTTTGTAGGTTAATGGCTAGGGTCGCCTCGCCGTCGGTCGCAAAAAGCGATTGGATTTCGGATTTTAGCTGGTGGGGGGATAAATCGGTTGTCTCAATCACCACATCAGCGCGGTGTTTAAGTGCAGCGAGCAGGTCTTTTTCGATTGAAATTCCTGTCGATGGTTCGCCATCGGGCGAGGTTGGGTGGCGTCTGCGTGTTTCTGAGTAGCGGCGCAACAACACCTCGTCAGAGCAATCAAGAAACACCAAGGAGCTTTCGATACCCTCTATTTGATGAAGGTGATCCAGCGCGTCCATAACCGACTTTACGCTAAAATCCCGTGTCCGAATATCGATGGCCAGCGCAAGATTACGGGTTGGTTTTGGGCCATCCAAAAGGCGCGGCAAAAGCGCAAGCGGAAGATTGTCAATCGTTTCATACCCTGCATCTTCAAGCGCGTTGATCGCGGTTGAGCGTCCTGCGCCCGATGGGCAGGTAATAATCAAAATCTTTGGCTCGCTCCGAGACATATGTTGAGGCCTATTCAAGGTTCAGCGCGCCCGTATCGCACGAAATGCGCCACCACTTTATCAAGATTAGGTATTCCTTTTGCAGCTATCAAGACCACGGGGTGTTCACCTATGCGTGTATTTCGTTTGAGGGGCAGGCGATCATGTTCTTGCATGTCCAAATGAACGATCAGTTTGAGCGTCGCACGCTGCTGCATGGGCGCGTGAAATAAGCCGACATGTCGAATTTCCAAGAGTGCGGGCCCTTGGTCTGGTTTCGTGATCGAAAGATCGTTGGCGATGCAGGACACATCATCCGAGATAAGATTTGCCCCAATATGAATAAGGTCAATCGCCAGATTTGATTTTCCGCTGCCCGAGCCGCCTAAAATCAACACTCCAAAATCGTCAAATGCAACTGCGCTGGCATGGTGGGAACCAATAGCTAGGCTGTCCATTAGGCGGGCAGGGCCACGACAAAGCGTGCGCCCAAAACCGTTTTGCCGTCATTGATATCCGTGTTGCGAATATTCTCTGCCCAAATCGTGCCTCCATGCGCCTCTACGATTTGTTTTGAGATGGCGAGGCCTAGGCCGGAATGGGTTCCAAACTCGTGATCTTCGCGCTGCGAATAGAAGCGCCCAAAGATACTTTCAAGTGCATATTCTGGGATCCCGGGACCAGTATCTTCAACGACCGCCAATATGCGATTGTCGCGTAGGCGCGTCCAAACCCGAATTGCGTCACCCTCGTTTGTGAAAGAGATTGCATTGGTAATTAGGTTTACAAAAACCTGCGCCAAGCGTTCCTCAAGCCCCGCAAATTTAATCGGTTTTGTCGGCGGCTCAAAGAAGACTTGGATTTTTCGTTTCTCTGCATTTATACGCAAAAATTCGATGATATTTTGCAGCATGGATGTGAATTCAAATTCCTGCATCTCTTCCGTCACCAACTCAGAGTCCAGTCGAGAGGCGTTTGCGATGTCAGATACCAGACGGTCAAGGCGCATAACGTCCTTGGCCAGAATATTGAGAAGAGCATTGCGCGATTTCTTATCTTTGGCGATGCGCAAGGAATCGACCGCAGATTGCATCGAGGCCAAGGGGTTTTTAATTTCATGCGCGACATCCGCAGCAAAAGTTTCGTTTGTTTCGATCCTGCTATATAAACCTTGGGTCATTTCCCGCATCGCTTTGGCCAATCTGCCAACCACATCGCGGCGGGCAGATATATTTGGGATCAGCAATCTTTCTGCTTCAATTGCCGAAATATTTGCGGACTTCCCAATTTCTGCGGCCCGCGCAAGATCATTTAGCGGCACGGTAATTGATCGCGCGGTGATCGTGGACAGGATCAAGGCAAGGGACAAGGCGACCGCTAAGAATATCAAAAGCGATTGAATTTTGATCGCGCCAAGTTCGGCGATGACCTGTTCATTTGTTGCAATCACCAAGTAAGCGGCGGTTTGGTTTTCAATCTCAATCGCACGCCCAGTGGCAAAGACAACATTGTCCCCATAAATTTCATATGTTTGCACAGTCTGATCGCCCCGCAATGTGCGATTCAGTGTTAAGGTCATTACATCATTGAGCGACGCGCGGGTTGAGGCCCCCAGCGCAGTCAGTTTTTTAAGACGAAACCAACCATCGGTTGGGGCCATGGCCGATTGGCCATCGTTGAACGTATTTTGGTAGAGGACTTTACCAAAGGAATCAAAAACAGAGAACTTATAAAAGTTATGATCCAAAAGCTCTCTTGCAGCGCTGCCAATATCCAGCGTTTCAGTGTCGACAACTTCTAGTTTTGCTTCAAAGAAATCTGCCTGTGCAAGCAAGCTCGTGCGCAGCAGTTGCACGGATTTATTCTGAGATTGGAACACAATCACCACGCCAATTAAGAAAATGCTGATTGCCACAAGTGCAGAAAAGAAAATACGTTTGGTCAGATTAAGGGAATGAAATCGTGTTGGCGGCGCTGGCGTTTCCTGATCGGGTTCTGCAGCGGTGATCATGTCGGGATTTCCGACCCAGCTGTCGATCGCAAACTCTTCTTTCAGATCAGCCGTATTCGCCATTGGCGATTATCCTTGGTCTAACTTTCATTATACCGATAACCAATTCCATAAAGCGTCTCAATCGCAGAGAAATTTTCATCGGCTGTACGTAGTTTTTTTCTAAGGCGTTTGATGTGACTGTCGATAGTTCTGTCATCGACATACACCTGGTCGGAATAGGCCAAATCCATCAATTGATCGCGGCTTTTGACAAATCCTGGTCGGACCGCGAGAGCATGAAGCAGCAGAAACTCCGTCACTGTCAAATTAACCGACTTTTCGTTCCAAGTTACGGAATGGCGCATTGGGTCCATCACAAGCGATCCACGCTTGATCAACTCCTCTTCCGGGCGACGTTCTATCTCGCCACCTTGATCGGCTTGGGCGCGGCGCAACAAAACTTTGATCCGTTCCAGCAAAAGGCGCTGGGAAAACGGTTTTTTGATATAGTCATCTGCACCCATCCGCAAACCCAAAACCTCGTCGATTTCATTATCCTTCGAGGTCAAAAAAATTACCGGAAATTCAGAGATTTGGCGAAGCCGATAGAGCAAATCCATCCCATCCATGCGCGGCATCTTTATGTCTAAAACAGCTAAATCTGGTAGATTTCCGTTCGACATTTCTGTCCAAGCTTCAAGACCATCAGAGTATTTAATGATTGAAAAGCCTTCTGCCTCTAATGACATACCGACAGAGGTCAATATGTTCTTATCATCATCAACAAGTGCTATATTTGCCATGGTGTCCCTTTATGCCCCTGCGTCCATTATGCGCCTCCCTCGCGCAACGGCGATCTATCCACCCATAAAGATAGCCTGAATTCGCAAACACAATCTAAAGCAAATATTCGAAAAGACCATAAGAATTTCAACAACTCGTACATATCTTACCATTATCGAGCGGAGATAAAACGGAATGAATATGCTGAAATTTTAAGGTTTTTGAACAAAAATATTCTCATCGACTCTGGTTTTGGCAGCCGCTATAGCCGAGCACACAATTCAACTTGTCATTACATCCCGGGGGGGAAAGCAATGAACACAGGCCGAGTAAACCCAGATGGGACACTCGAAGCGATGGGTATATCTGTCAAAGCGGCCCATTATAATCTTCAAGAACCTGCCATCATAGAAACTGCGTTGAAACGCGGTGAAGGCACATTGGGCCAGGGCGGGACTTTTTTAGTCTCCACTGGTGAATATACAGGCCGCTCGCCCAAGGATAAATTTGTTGTTGATGAGCCTTCGGTGAAAAACAGTATTTGGTGGGAAAACAATCCACCGCTTGCCATGGATGCTTTTGAAGCGCTGAAAGCAGATATGTTCGCCCATATGGCGGACCGCGAATATTTCGTCCAAGATCTTTATGGCGGCGCCGACCCTGCGCATCGATTGAATGTGCGTGTTGTCACCGAGTTGGCGTGGCATTCCTTGTTTATCCGCACCATGTTGATCCGCCCCCCGGCAGAAGATCTGGATGATTTCGTGGCGGGCTTTACGGTGGTGAATTGCCCCAGCTTCAAGGCGGATCCCGCCAAACATGGCTGCCGGTCAGAGGTTGCGATTGCAATCTCGTTTGAACAAAAGCTGATCCTGATCTGCGGCACTGAATATGCAGGCGAAAATAAGAAATCGGTCTTTACCCTGCTCAACTATATGCTGCCCGAAAAGGGCATCATGCCGATGCATTGTTCCGCTAATCACGCAATTGGCGATACAGAAGATACAGCCGTTTTCTTCGGGCTGTCGGGCACAGGTAAAACAACACTTTCTGCCGATCCCAACCGTGTCCTTTTGGGCGATGACGAACATGGATGGTCAGACAGTACGACCTTCAACTTTGAAGGCGGGTGTTATGCAAAGACCATCAATCTGTCGGAAGAGGCAGAGCCAGAGATTTTCGCCACAACCAAGAAATTTGGTACGGTGATCGAAAATATGGTGTTTGATCCTTACACCAAAGAGCTTGATTTCGACGATGATAGCATCACGGCGAATATGCGCTGTGCTTACCCGTTGCATTATATTTCAAATGCATCAGACACATCGATTGGCGGCACGCCGAAGAATATCATCATGCTGACCTGTGATGCGTTTGGCGTCTTGCCACCGATTGCACGCCTGACACCGGCACAAGCGATGTATCATTTCTTGTCCGGGTTCACGTCCAAAGTTGCAGGGACCGAGCGTGGAGTGACAGAGCCACAGCCGACGTTTTCGACCTGTTTTGGTGCGCCTTTCATGCCGCGCAGACCAGAGGTTTATGGTGCTTTGTTGCGCGATAAGATTGCCGAAGGTGGCGCAACATGCTGGTTGGTGAACACAGGCTGGACAGGTGGAGCTTATGGCACCGGATCGCGTATGCCGATCAAAGCCACGCGCGCGCTTTTAACGGCTGCACTTGATGGCACATTGATTGCGGGCGAGTTCCGTCGTGATGATAATTTCGGCTTCGATGTGCCGGTTACATTGGATGGTGTTGATGATACATTGCTGAATCCGCGCGAAACATGGGCCGATAAAGCCGCCTATGACGCTGCCGCGCAAAAACTTTTGACTATGTTCATGGATAATTTTGCGCAATATGAGGCGCATGTCTCGGATGATGTCAAAGCTGAAGCGCTTCGCGCTGGTTAGCGTGTTTGCAGGTGCTGCAGCGCTTGCCTTTGGAATGTCACGGCCCGACGAAACCATTTCTGGATATTCTGGCGAGGATGAATTTGTGCTGGCGGAAATGATGGGTTCGCCCGTTGATGTGCATGTCACAATCGCATTTCCCGAAGAGGGCAAAATTGTGGGCCAAGCACCGTGCAATCGCTATTTCACCAGCCAAGACGCGCCGTTGCCTTGGTTTCAGGTCGGGCCGATTGGTGCAACCAAAATGGCCTGCGAAAATTTAGATATTGAGCAGCAGTATTTTGATCTTCTGTCAAAAGCCACGCTTGCAGAAATCCAAGGCGATCAATTGCTTTTATCCAATGATAGCCAAGTTTTATTGAGCTTTATGCGCTAATAAACATCACCTTGATGCGCGCGGGACGCGGTGCTAACGCGCGTTTCATGAAACAAAATCCGAAATCTACGAAGCT
>JBCCGP010000044.1:0-25306 GCA_039029215.1 Pseudomonadota bacterium | reverse complement strand
GTGGCTGTGCGTGTAATGAAACTAATCGGCGTCAGCGCGGTGTAATTCGCTGGCGTTTTTTCGAAATCATACATGCTCATGAGCGTCTCCCTAGTTCCGAATGGGCGCGCCATCATCCAGCATCGCACGGATGCGGGCATGCGTCTGGGGCGTTTTGGCAAGCGATAAGAAGGCACGGCGCTCGCGGTCATAAAGGTCTTGTTCGCTGGCTGTTTCTACCGCCGCAGTGTCGCTGACTACGATCGAGGCGACGGCCATCGCGGTGGTTTTATCATGCGGGAAGAACATTCCCTTCTCAATCCCATCATCCATAAAGCTGGCCATTTCATCCAACAGGGTATTGCCCGGCAACTCAAAGGTCATTGGCTCGGGTGGGCTATACCCGTCAATCATTGCCGCGATATCTCGGCTGGCTTCTGTGATCAGCTTGTCACGATTTGCAACCGCGCGGTCGCGATCCGGAAGGAAATATTGTAGCTTTGCTGATGTCTCGGGGCTGGACCCTGTTTGCCCATAACCCACTTGCATCCATGTATTCCATGCGGCCTTTTTCCAATCCCCTGTTGCTTGATACCACCGCCAAAGCGTTTCTTTCACACCGCCGCCGCCGGGCACAACACCCACCGCTGCCTCGACCAAACCCATAACGGAATTCACATGGGAAACCAGCTTATCGCAATGCATCAGCACTTCAAAACCACCGCCCAATGCCAAACCACTTGGCGCACCGATCACAGGAACGGGTGCATATTTCAGGCCTTTGACGGCCTGTTGAAAATCATTCAAAAACGCATCAATTCCGGTCCAATCGCTTGCCTCAATCAACGCACGGAAGTGATTAAGGTCCACGCCCGCCGAATAATGCTGCGCATCATTGTGAACCAAGATGCCGCGCCCGGGATCGTCCGTTGCGGCTTTCACAATCTCCATCGATGCGCCTGTTAACGCGTTCGCTTTGGAATGAAATTCAATAACCCGCAGGTCATTGCCATAGGCAAACAAACTGCCCGACGCATTTGAAAGAAGCGGGGTTAAAGTTTGGCGCGTCATTGAAAAGCGCACGGTTCCTTCGGGCAACACAATCGGGGACAAGGCGGGTTCTGGCGTGAAGTTGCGGACATTCAAAACACCGTCAGAGGCGGCGTAAAACGGCCCCTCGGAAATAGATTTTTTCAAGGCCATAGGCACAGTTAGCCCGCATTCTTCAACCAGTTCGACAACCGTTGTCGCGCCCAGCGCATCAATCATTTCAAAAGGTCCACGGATCCAATTGAATCCAAGCTTCATTGCATCATCAATGTCTTGTGGGCTTTGCGTGACCTCTGGGATCAGATCCGCAGCATAGGCCAATACGCGGCCCAAAAAGCGTCGGCAAAATGTCGTATGTGCACCCTCGCCTGCAATCATCATCGGCAGCGCATCTTTGCTTGCGGCCATCGCAGCAGCGGCGGCCGTTGCCATTGGCGGCAATGTGCCCAAGGCCGGTTTCATCTGCCCCGTTTCCAAATCAATCGCCTGATCTTCGCGGTAAAACCCACCCTTGCCAGATTTTTCGCCTGTGAACCCTGCCGCGATCATGTCACGGATCAGCGGCATAACCGGATTGTTCGATGTGCCCACCGCATGAAACGCATCATCAGCGGGCAGGATATCGCCCAGCGTATCCACAACATCTGACATCAAATCGACGCCAATCAAATCGTAAAGCCCAAAAACGCCCGTCTTGGGAATACCCATTGGGCGACCCATCAATGCATCGGCTTCTTCAATCGTCAGGCCGTTTTTCTTGGCCTCATCCATACCCACTTGCAGTGCGAAAACACCCACGCGATTGCCAAGGAAACCGGGCGTATCATCACATTGCACGACGCCTTTGCCCATGACGTCGTCGTTAAACGCGGCCAACCGATCCATGATACCTGCATCCGTTTCCGCGCCGCGCACCAATTCCAACAGACGCATATAGCGCACAGGGTTGAAGTAATGCGTAATTGCAAAGCGCTTGCGGAAATCGCTGGGCATATCTTCGACCAGTAGCTTGATTGGAATCGTCGAGGTGTTCGACGTCACCACGCAATCAGGTTTGATCGTTTCATGCAAACGCTTGTAAAGGTCCTTTTTGATTTCAAGCCGCTCAACCACAGCCTCAACAATCCAATCGCAGTCTGCAAGCATATCGAAATCATCGCGAATATTGCCCTCTTCGATCAGATCGACACGGGATTTGTGGACCAAGGCAGGCGGGTCTGATTTTACCAATCGCGTCTTCGCCGCTTTCACCACGCCCAGTGGATCATCATCCGCAGGCAAATCCATCAACAAGACTTTGCGCCCAGAATTGGCGATCTGGCCTGCAAT
The DNA here is from genome assembly GCA_039029215.1 of Pseudomonadota bacterium. GTDB lineage: Bacteria > Pseudomonadota > Alphaproteobacteria > Rhodobacterales > Rhodobacteraceae > Amylibacter. Next base: position 22,948 of record JBCCGP010000044.1, on the reverse strand, counting down.
GCCTGATCCCATCGTGCCAGCACCAATTACGGCAATTTTTTCAAAACTCATGGATTTGCCTCAATAAATTTACGCACGGCTGCGTTGACCTCAATTGGGTGTTCGGACGGCAACATATGTCCAGCACCTTGTACAAGCGTAGGGTGGGTGCAACCCACCGCTTCTGCCAATTTCAGGCCAAATTTCATCGGCGTCATCCGATCTTTCTCGCCTAATGTCACATGCGCCGGACAGGTTACACCTGCCGCTGCAACAGCGCCATCCTTGTATTCATTGCATGCAACCAAATCAGCATGCAGCGCACCGGTTTCATTCGCCGCCATCAACTCGCGCCCGAAATACAGATGTGTGTTCCCCGGCGTGGTATTGTCATGCATATGCCCCTGACGCCCATGGCCCCAATCGGTCATCATATCTATCGCACGCGCCTCTTTGTTCTTGGCCATATCGATCAACGCGTCATTCACAGGGATCGCAAGCGCGGTGGCGACAAAGGACAAAGAACGCACTTTATCGCCATGCCGTCGTGCCAATTCCAGCCCGATCAATCCACCCTGACTGTGCCCAACCACATGCGCCTTTTCCACGCCCGCAGCCGCCATCAAATCCGCATGCCAATCCGCCTGCGCTTCGATTGAGGTCAGCGGATCGCCATCCGACAACCCATGCGCTGGCATATCGGGTGACAGCACCGCATAGCCGCGATTGGCAAAAAACCGCGATTGCAAAATAAAACTCAGATGGCTTTGGCCAGAGCCGTGGATGAACATCACGGCCTCGGCCTTGGGATCAAAGGCCCGCCCACCGGTGGAGGCAAAAGCGGCGTTCCCATTTACATCAATCTTCATCGCTTACCCCGCCGCCCGCATCGCTTTCTTCAACGCCTGATCAAAATCAGCCGTCAGGTCATCGATATCTTCCAAGCCCACCGAAATGCGCAGCATATCATCGGTCAATCCACCTGCCTTCATCGCCGCTTCGGTAATATGGCTATGCGTGGTTGAGGCTGGATGGATCACGAGCGTTTTGGCGTCACCGACATTCGCCAGATGCGAAGCAACCTCGACACTTTCAATAAAGACTTGCCCGCCTTTGCGCCCGCCCTTGACGCCACAGGCAATGATTGAACCAGCACCTTTGGGCAGCAGGCGTTTCGCGACCTCGTAATCGGGATGATCGGGCAAGGTCGGGTGACTGACCCAATTGATCGCATCGTGATTTTTCAAAAATTCCAGCATCTTAGCGGTGTTTGCAACATGACGCTCCATCCGCAGGCCTAGTGTTTCCAATCCTTGGATCAGATGAAACGCGTTGGTGGGCGACAAAGACGGTCCGATATTATACATCCCCTCGGTCCGCACGCGTGTGATAAAGGCCGCGGGCCCAAATTCTTCCCACAGGTTCACAGCTTGAAACCCAAAATGCGGCCCGCTGATCATCGGGAATTTCTCTGCATCGCCCCAATCGAAATTGCCACCATCGACAACAATCCCGCCAATGGCCACACCATGACCGCCCATCCATTTGGTCAGCGAGTGGATCACGATATTTGCGCCATTCTCTAACGGCTTAAACAAGAAGGGTGTGTTGAAGGTTGCGTCAATCACCACGGGCACATTTGCGGCCTTCGCAATTTTAGCAACCGCAGGCAAATCCATAATGTCCAGCGTCGGGTTCCCGATAATCTCGCCAAACAACATTTTCGTATTTGGTTGGATCGCTTTTTTAAAACCTTTCAGATCATTGGGTGCGACAAAGGTTGTCTCGATCCCATAGCGTTTCAACGTATGCTCAAACAGATTGATATTCGCACCATACATTTTTGACGAGCTAACTATGTGATCGCCTGCGGAACACAAAGCCAAAACCGTGACAAACAAGGCCGCCATGCCCGATGATGTCGCACAAGCCCCAACGCCCCCTTCTAAAGCCGCAACACGCTGTTCCAACACCGCGACAGTCGGGTTTGAAATCCGCGAATACAGATGCCCGCCAAGTTCGAGATTATACAGCGCTGCTGCATGTTCGCTGTCTTGGAAGACATAGGATGTGGTCTGATGGATCGGCACAGCGCGTGATCCATGCCGCTCGTCCGGCACATGGCCTGCATGCAAACCCAACGTGTTGAATTTGTAATCTCCCGTCACGACCGATACCTCCCGAAACCGCGTGTCAAAGAGATAGGCCTTGTCTGGCAAAATAAGTCAATCGAAAACGCCGTTTTATAGGCAATTGCGCTTTGGATATACTGCGCCTAGACAGGGGCCGCGCCCTAAAGGGATGATTGGCATGGGACTTTTCCAAACGCTTGAGACACCGACAATCCGCGAGGACCGTGCCTTGGTCGTGCACGCTTACGGAAAACGGTTTTCTGCTATCCAAGAGGGGCGCGTGGTGTTTTTTGAAAAGCTCGCCCAATATGCACAGCGCGAAGGCTTGCCTTGTTATCTGGTAGATCAGTCCGAATTGGCAAGCGGCATTTTACAGGAAAGCGATCATATCAACATCATCTTTGGTCCCAGCCATGCAGACGGACCAAATCTGTTTCACGCCGATGAAAGTTATATTGTGGGCTTTTGGTATCTTGATCCGAAAGGCGTGTTTTGGAATTCATCGCTTGCAGATGCCGAGTTTGATCCATCTACGATTGACGCAAAAGAGGCCACGTATTTCTTCAACGGTGTCACCGGATTTATGCTGCGCGAAAATTATTCAAAACGCACGCAAACCCTTCGCTTGAATGCCCCCTTGGATAAAGCCAAGGCAGTTATTTTTGCTCAAGACATCGAAAACTATATGACCAAAGTGCATTATCTAACCTTGGATCAGATGATCGAAACGGCGGCGCAAGCGACCGATGAAACCGTTTATGTCAAACCCCATCCGCTTTATGATGCCCATGCGCGGGATGCTTTGGCCGCCAGATGCGCGGAATTTAAGAATGTCGTTCTGAGCGATGCCAGCGTGCATGATCTAATCGCGGCAAGTGATGTGGTTCTCTCTCAAAACTCAGCTGCGGGGTTTGAGGCGTTTATGCAAAAGAAACCCGTGATCACCTGTGGTGCAAGTGATTATCATCATGGCAGTTTAGTCGCGAGATCATCTGATGCGCTTAAAGACGCGATTGCTGCCGCCCCAGATATTGTGAAATCTTTCCCGTATGAAAAATATTTCTATTGGTTTTTGCATGACCACATGTTGGAGGTTCAAAAACCCGATTTCGCGAAACGCGCTTGGGCGCGGCTTTCAAAACGTGGTTAAAATTTCGTGAAATGTGAAATCACTAAATGCATTTTCTCATTTTGATATTAACGAAATTTTAAGATCCCTTACCCGCCCAAATCCAAGACAAAACCGCCTTCTGACCAAAAATGTCGCGAAAGGATAAATGCGCATCCAAATACACGCTAAACCGCGCCGAAACGTAACGAAAGACACAGCCAATGGCATCTGGCATCACACCCACACGCCGCTTGCGCGCCACACCTTTTACCCCGCGCGTCGAGGCAGCAGGCGTCAAAGCCTACACAATCTATAACCACATGTTACTGCCCACAATGTTTGAGAGTTTCGAGGCCGATTACCGCCATCTCAAAGAGCATGTGCAAATCTGGGATGTCTCCGCCGAACGTCAGGTCGAACTCAAGGGCAAAGACGCCCATAAACTTGCCTGCATGTTGTCCGCGCGCGATCTTACGGCGGCAAAGCCAGGGCGATGTTATTACGCGCCCATCTGTGGGCCTGATGGGGGCATGATCAATGATCCCATCGCGCTGTGTCTAGCCGAGGATCATTTTTGGTTTTCGATTGCCGATAGCGACATGCGCCTTTGGGCCGAAGGGATCGCAACTGGGCTTGGCCTTGATGTAACGGTTTGCGAGCCTGATGTAAGCCCCTTGGCCATACAAGGCCCAAAGGCCGAGGACCTCTTGGTACGCGTTTTTGGTGACGAGATCCGGTCGATTAAGTTCTTCAATTTCAAAGCCTTTCCGTTCAAGGGCCGCATGCTCAATATCGCCCGTTCAGGCTGGTCCAAACAAGGTGGGTTCGAAATTTATCTTGATGACAGCAGCCTTGGCCTCGATCTGTGGGACCTGATCACCGATCATGCGGATGGTTTCAATCTGCGTGCCGGATGCCCCAACGCGATCGAGCGTATCGAAAGTGGTCTCTTGTCCTATGGCAATGATATGACGCGCGGTGATACGCCCTTGCAAATTGGCCTTGAGAAATATGTCGGGCTCGACAAGGACGTGCATTTTATCGGCAAAGACGCATTGTTGCGCCAGCGCGATGCGGGCATTCAATCCCGCATGATGGGGGTCCTGATGGACGGACCAAAATTGCCGGGCGTGGCCATGCCACTGCCCGCGCGGGATGGAAAAACGCATGTTGGGCAAGTCACCTCTGGCATTTATTCGCCGGATTGGGAGACAAATGTTGGTTTTGCGATGCTGGATATCGCGGCAACCGAATATGGCACTGAACTCACAATTGAAACGGCACATGCTGGCCCACAAAACGCCAAAGTGGTCGAGGTGATCGACCTGTGGTCGCGGTTAAACAACCAAAGCACATAACACTTAAACGTCGCGCACCCAAATCGTGACCAGCACAAAGACGTAGGTCGCCTAAGACGTGCCAGAAAAGCAAGGCGTCGCAAAAGGACTCGCCCCAACGCGACATTCACGCTAATCTTTCCTCTGTCTCGATAGGGAAAGCTATCGATGTTGATAAATGGGAGAAACTTATGAAAAAACTTATGCTTGCACTTGCTGCAACAACCGCGATGACGGGCGCTGCGTTCGCAGATGGTCACGAGGTAAAGATCGGCGTGATCTTGGGCTATACGGGCCCGATTGAATCTTTGACGGGTCCAATGGGCGATTCTGCCGAATTGGCAATGGCAGAGGTTAACGCATCTGGCAAATTCATGGATGGCAAAACAATTGTCTCTGTGCGCGGTGATACGACTTGCGTCGATTCTGCGGCCGCCGTTGCCGCAACCGAACGTCTTGTTACATCTGACAAAGTCGCCGGCATCGTTGGTGGCGACTGTTCTGGTGTAACAGGTGCGATGCTTCAAAACGTGGCACGTCCAAACGGTGTTGTCATGGTATCCCCATCTGCAACTTCACCTGCACTGACAACAGCAGAAGATGACGGTCTGTTCTTCCGCACAGCACCATCAGACGCACGTCAGGGTCAGGTCTTGGCAGAGCTTCTAAAAGAAAAAGGCATCACATCTGCGGCGATGACCTACACAAATAACGACTATGGCAAGGGTCTTGCGGATTCTATTCAACAAAACTTTGAATCCATGGGCGGGTCCATCACCATTTCTGCGCCCCATGAAGATGGCAAAGGCGACTATGGTGCCGAAGTTGCAGCCCTTGCTCAAGCCGGCGGTGATCTTCTGATCGTTGCAGGGTATTTGGACCAAGGCGGCAAAGGTGTGATCCAAGGTTCTTTGGACACAGGCGCGTTTGACACTTTCGTTCTGCCAGACGGTATGATCGGTGACAGCCTTCCAGCGGCCATCGGCCCAGACCTAGACGGGTCTTGGGGCACGGTCCCAGGCACTGATAGCCAAGGCGTTGAACTGTTCGAGGCAAATGCAGCAGCAGCGGGCATCAAAACTGACGCCTTCTCTGCCGAAAGCTATGACGCTGCAGCCTTGATCATGTTGGCGATGCAAGCGGCAGGGTCAACAAACTCTGCGGATTATAAAGACAAGATTTTGGATGTTGCAAACGCACCGGGCGAGCCTATTCAACCTGGCGAGCTTGGCAAAGCGATGGAAATCTTGGCTGCGGGTGGCGACGTGGATTATGTCGGTGCTTCTGCGGTTGAGCTGGTCAATGGCGGCGAGTCTGCGGGCAACTACCGCGAAATCCTTGTCAAAGGCGGCGAAAACACAACAGCGTCTTACCGCTAAGCATTTCGCAACACGCATAGGAACGGCCCGGGCAAACGCTCGGGCCGTTTGCCAAGGGGACAGGACAGATGATCCGGGTAGAGGATTTTCACAAACATTTTGGCGGCATCCGTGCAGTCGATGGTGTCACGCTTGAGATTGAGACAGGCAGCATCACCGGGCTGATCGGTCCCAATGGTGCGGGCAAAACCACGCTGTTTAACTGCATCGCGGGACATTTCGCGCCGACCCAAGGCAAGGTCTATCTCGACGGGATGGATATCACGGGCCTGAAACCCCACACGTTATTTGCGCATGGGCTGCTGCGCACCTTCCAGATCGCGCATGAGTTTTCGACGCTAACGGTGCGCGAAAACCTGATGATGGTCCCTGCCGACCAACCGGGCGAAAACCTGTTGCAAGTGTGGACAAACCCCAGCCGCGTCCGCACTGTCGAAGAAGACATTCGCAAACGCGCGGACGAGGTGATTGAGTTTCTTGAAATACCTCAGGTCGCTGATGAACTCGCAGGCAATCTGTCGGGTGGTCAGAAAAAACTCCTCGAACTTGGCCGAACGATGATGGTGGATGCAAAGATTGTATTCCTAGACGAGGTCGGCGCAGGTGTAAACCGCACGCTGCTCAACACAATCGGCGACGCAATCCTGCGGCTCAACAAAGAGCGCGGATACACGTTCTGCATGATCGAACACGACATGGAATTTATCGCGCGCCTCTGCGATCCGGTGATCTGTATGGCCGAAGGTCGCGTATTGGCGACGGGTACAATTGAAGAGCTGAAAGCCAATGAAGAGGTGATCGAGGCCTATTTAGGTACGGGTTTAAAGAATAAGGGAGCTGCGTAGAGATTTTATGAAAAATCTTGTCTTAATTTCCCTAATCTTACTTCCGAATATAGGGCTCTCGGAATCGACAAACTGTTCTCAACCGATAAAGAAGCATCAGCTTTGTCTCGGTGATGACGTGCAGTTCGAAGATGTGGTAGTTTCGGAGGCTTATGAAGGCTTGGTACTTAATCCAATTTTTCAAGGGCGGGAAATTACCAGTGCCTTAGTAGCGGTCGACCGAAATGAATTTAGCAGTGATCTAACTGCTGAAGAGAGCGTGAAAGAAGACCTGTCAAAAGAAGTAGACGAGTTGATAGAAAACGCCAAGCAAAACGGCGAACTTCAACGTCTTACTTTATCCTCAATTGAAACATTTGAAGTCAGAGATGGCTTTGCCGCAGTATTCTTTTTTTGCTTTTCTTTTAATGAAGACGAAACCTGTTCGACGATCAGTAAACTAAATTCAAAAGAAAAAAGTTTCAAAATGTGGACGGACTTTGGGTTCAAGCTTGCTCAAAACGATGCAATCGAATTGCAAAGCTCAATCTTCAGCCAACTCGAACCAACGGAGGATATATAAATGTCTTACCTCCTAGGAAACAGCATGACTGGCGGTTATGGCGGCGCGGATATCCTGCATGACTGCACCATTGGCGTTGAAAAGGGTGAGATTGCGGTTGTGGTCGGCCCAAATGGCGCCGGTAAATCCACGGCAATGAAAGCCGTCTTTGGCATGCTCGATCTGCGAGAGGGTCAAGTCACGCTTGATGGTGAAGACATCACAGACCTCACCCCCCAAGACCGCGTGCAACACGGAATGGGCTTTGTCCCCCAAACCTCAAACATCTTCACCACAATGACGGTGGAAGAAAACTTAGAAATGGGCGCCTTCATCCGCCGCGACGATATCAAACAAACCATGGAAGAGGTGTTCGGCCTGTTCCCAATCCTCAAGGAAAAGCGCCGCCAACCTGCGGGCGAGCTTTCCGGTGGGCAACGCCAACAGGTCGCCGTTGGACGCGCGCTAATGACCAAGCCGAAAGTGCTGATGCTGGACGAGCCGACAGCGGGCGTCAGCCCGATTGTGATGGACGAACTTTTCGACCGGATCATCGAAGTTGCCCGTACAGGCATTGCCATCTTGATGGTCGAACAAAATGCCAAACAGGCGCTGAATATTGCGGATAAGGGCTATGTCCTTGTCCAAGGGCGCAACCGATATACCGACACGGGCGAAGCATTACTCGCCGATCCCGAAGTCCGCAAAGCGTTTTTAGGAGGGTAGTGATGGAAGATATTCTCAATTCAATTGTCCTTCTGACCAACTTCCTACTGATCCCGGGCATTACCTATGGATGTCAGCTTGCGCTTGGTGCGATGGGGGTCACGCTTGTCTATGGTATCCTGCGCTTTTCAAATTTTGCGCATGGCGAGATTATGGCCTTTGGCACCATGTTCACCATCCTCACGACTTGGCTGTTTACCAGCTGGGGGTTGAGCCTTGGGCCGCTGCCCACAGCGTTGATCGCCCTGCCCTTCGGGATCATCGCCGCGATTGTCTTGGTGCTGGGAACCGACCGCGTCGTCTATAAATTCCACCGCGCCAAACGCGCTGATCCTGTGATCTACCTGATCGCCTCACTCGGTGTGATGTTTTTCTATAACGGTCTGATCCGTTTCATCATCGGGCCGGATGATCGCCAGTTCCGCGACGGCGAACGTTTCATCATCCGCGCACGTGACTTCAAAGAATGGTCCGGCCTGAACGAAGGATTGGCGTTTAAAACCACGCAAGGGATCACGATGGTGGTCACACTTCTGGTTGTTGTCGCGCTATTCTGGTTTCTGAACCGAACACGCACCGGAAAATCCATGCGCGCCTATTCGGATAATCGCGATCTGGCACTGCTATCGGGCATTGACCCAAATCGCGTTGTGCTGATCTGTTGGATCCTTGTGGCGGCACTCGCCACCGTCGCGGGCACGCTTTACGGGCTTGATAAGAGTTTCAAACCATTCACCTACCTGCAACTTCTTCTTCCAATTTTCGCCGCCGCCATTGTTGGCGGATTGGGCAGCCCGATTGGTGCGCTGGTCGGCGGGTTTATCATCGCGCTTTCCGAAACCACATTCACCTTCGCATTCAAAAAGATTGTGACCTATCTGGCGCCAGAGGGGTATCAACCCGAAGGCCTCGTCCAGCTTCTATCGACTGATTATAAATTCGCGGTCTCCTTCGCGATCTTGGTGGTCACGCTGCTGATCCGACCAACGGGCATCTTTAGGGGGCAATCGATATGACGGATCGCAATCGCAATTTCCTTTATTTCGGGATTATGGCGCTCATGTTCTGCACCGTCGGCCTGTTTCAAAGCTGGTCTTTATCGCTGGCGATCCTGAACCTGTGTCTGATCTCAGCAATCATGTCGATGGGTGTGAATATGCAATGGGGCTATGCAGGGCTGCTCAATGTCGGCGTGATGGGCTTTGCCGCTTTGGGTGGGATCACGGCGGTGCTTGTGTCCATCCCCGCCGTTCCCGATGCCATCGCGGCAGGTGGCAATGGCATTCTGATGGCGTTTCTTGTGGTCGCGCTCTTTATCATAGGCATTGTCGCGGCCTACCGCTTCGTCCCACCACTCTTCCGCGCATGGATTATCGCGATCATCGTATTGGTTGGCCTATATCTATTCCGCGGGATTTTTGACCCTGCTGTTGCCCTGATCGAGGCGGTCAATCCCGCAGGCACCGGCAATCTGGGCGGTCTTGGCCTGCCGATTATCGTCTCTTGGCTTTTGGGTGGTATCGTTGCGGCAATTGCAGCATGGGGCGTTGGAAAAATCTCGCTCGGCCTGCGCTCGGACTACCTCGCGATTGCGACACTTGGCATTTCCGAGATCATCATCTCGATTTTGAAAAACGAAGATTGGTTGACACGCGGTGTCAAAAACGTCTCGGGCCTGCCGCGCCCTGTCCCTTACGAGGTCGACCTTCAACAATCAGAAAATTTCATCGCATGGGCCAATTGGCTGGGCGCGGATGTTCAGGAATTCTCGTCGATCTTTGTGAAACTGTGCTATGCCAGCCTGTTCTTAGTCGTCTTGCTTGCCCTGCTCTGGCTGTCGGAAAAGGCGCTTAATTCGCCCTGGGGTCGGATGATGCGCGCGATACGCGACAATGAAGATGCCGCAGAGGCGATGGGCAAAGATGTGACACATCGCCATTTGATGATTTTCATCATCGGCTCCGCCGTGATTGGCATCGCTGGTGCAATGCTGACCACTTTGGATGGGCAGTTCACACCCACATCCTATCAACCGCTGCGCTTTACCTTCCTGATTTGGGTGATGGTCATCGTCGGCGGCTCTGGCAATAATTGGGGCGCCGTTTTGGGCGGTTTTGTCATCTGGTTTTTCTGGATCCAAGCAGAGCCGATGGGCCTGTGGCTGATGGATGTGATTACCAGTGGTCTGCCCGAAGGGTCCAGCTTGCGTGATCATCTGCTAAAATCCGCGGCCCATATGCGGCTGATGACAATGGGTGTGATCTTGCTGCTCGTCCTGCGCTTTGCCCCGCGTGGTCTTATTCCCGAACGCTAGATCAGCCCACCCCCGAAAGGTGGCATCGCGCTGGGTCCCGTCCCCCCGTCGGGGCGCCGCCCCCGCGTAGCCCGATCCGCCGGACCGAAATGCGCGTGTCGCGGGTGCGCCCTGATGCGGGCGCCCCGACGCAGCACGCGCGCAGCACCCTAAAATCTCTGTTTTCGCCGAATATCGAAAAGAGCTTTAAGCAGCGCAAGCGATGCAAACAGGCACAAAACCCATTTTGAGATTATGCCCATGGTGCCCTCGATCAAAAGCGCATGCGCAATTGTGGTTGCGACAATCACCACCGCCAATCCACGATGGATCAAGCGCAGCGCAATCGGTGAGAGCGCCACGCGCTTTCGGAGCACCATCACGCCACCTGCCAAAAATATCGCCCACATGGCGATTACACCGAGGTAAGAAAATGCCGTTGGGGCGCGAAACAAAAGCGCGTCAATCATATCAGGAGGGCTGGTGATCCACAGCCCCGCCACATGGACAAGGACAGCTGCAATCAAACCCAATCCAAGCCAAAAATGCAGATCACGCGCCTCGCGCCTGGACCGCATCGGCAACATTCCTTGCGCCAGAAGGGGTTGTAGAAACAAAAGTCCAAGCCCGATAATCCCTGAAAAGCCCGCCGCAATATATACCGGTTGCCGCCATGCTAAAAGCGGACTTTGCGCGGCGATCAAAAGGGGTACGATCAGAATGCAAAGGGCAAGAACCCAAACAAGGATCTTTCTTACGAGACCCATGATTTGTCCTAGGCAGGTTCCAATACGAAATGCGCAGCTAGTGTTGTGTCATTCGGGCTGCCCATCACAGGGCGCAGAAACACGGTTTTAAAGGCGGGATCATCATAGGCCAAATGCCCATGCGCCTGTCCAAACGCGGGCACAATTTGAGGCATTTCCAAACGAAATTCCCCATTGGCATCTGTCAGCGTGGCACCATGGCTATGGGGATCACGCTCATATCCTTCGGTTGTGTGCGCCCATATTTGAATCCGGGCACCCTCAATCGGTGCGCCATTCCCTGCCATCCGGACAGTGCCAGTCATCCAAAACCCACCACCGCCAATCCGCTCTACAATCGGGGCGCCGGGCAGGTAGTTATTCGCCCCGCCCCGCATCGATTTTGTGGGCGCAAGGCCCGCAGCCTGTGCGGGGATTAGGCCAGATGTTGCAACAGCGCTGGCCGTGGCGATCAGGGTTCTGCGATTGACTACTCTGCGCGACATAAGGTGGGCTCCGTTTTCTAGGGCAGTTTGTAACCTAACCCTTATATAACGTAGCACGTCAAAATTTCCGTCTTTTTCCTGAAAGAGACATCAAAAACAGATCACTTTTTGGATAACGGGCAGGAAAACAAACCAAATTTCACGGCGCGGGTGAGAAGAAACAAGCAGTCTTAGCGCACTGCATGTATACGTGAATGAGCCCCTTATTACCGCTCAACGGCACATCCATATTTCGATGTATACACCGCCACCGGCAACGCGGAATTTTTCAAACGAGATTTGATCTTCAAATACTGGCTTTACAGATTGGTTTGGATAGGCGACTCTCCATCAGCTGTGATATAAAAACCAAGACTATTTAAAATGAATGAATTCACCAGATCTGCCGGAACGGTCTTTCAAAACGCGACACGGGCATATGTTCTCTTCTTTTTATTGGTGCCGGTCTTGCTGTGCGTCGGGTTTATCGTTGGGCCCGGTGCTGCCGTAATTACCGCCTGCGTTATTGCGTTTGGAAAAGCAAACGAGCTGCAAGAAACAAAAAGAAAAAGCATCGCGCTAGGCATAACAATCGGTTTGGCAAGCTTCGGGGCGTTTCTATTCGCTGCAATTCTTTACTTTATGGTCTCGGAAATTTCAGCACAATTTAACCTTGATCTATCCGTCAAAGATTTGTTTTTGAATGCGGACCGCACGGACGCGCAAAGCGGCCTTATTCCAACCTCAAGCGCACGGTCCTTGCGCGCGGCCGCAACTTCAGGGGCGCAAGGTGATGCCACGTTCTTTGGCGTCTTGCTGCTGACGGAATATATCTCGCTAACAATGATGGCCTTTATGGGCTTTTTTCTGGCCCTTCGCACGGCAGTGGTCCGCGGTGCAATCGTAAAAGCACAAGATCGCTTGATGGCGCGCTACCCCACCACGCCACTTTGGCTTTCATCAATCGCAATGTCTATTTTACTTTGGATAGTCATGTATCATGTGAATTTTACGTGGTTTTCAAGCTGGCGCGCCTATGCGCTGGCACTATTTGCACCCATCGCGGGTCCATTTTTTCTGATATTTTTTACATCCACACTTCTCTTGCTTAGGATCAAAATACTTGGGTCTATTTTCGAAACTGTAGAAACTGAAAAAACGCCGCAGGACGTTGTGGTGCGGCGATTGGATTCTGGCAATCTCGAGCAGTATGCAGATCAACGCAACCTTCGGGCGCAATTTTTGAATGGGCGCGTCGCAACACCGACCTATACAACACGGCAAAAGCGCCAGTTTCGCTCTGCCAGCATCAGAAACGCCATCACGAAATACCAGCAACTCAAAACCGCGTTTATGAGTCCGAAATCTGAAAAACTCAAATTGGCCATCATTTGCTTGATTGGTTTTGGATATCTTTATTTCACGGGTAATTTGAAATTAGAAACCTCTATGCCGGACAGGATTTTTCCTCAATAAGGGTCAAAAACCGCAAAATTGCTGCGTTAGCGACCTGCACTCATTCGCAAAAGCACATCAAAATTTCTGCGATTTTAAGGAAAAGTGGTGGCGGGGGGGGGACTTGAACCCCCGACCTCAGGATTATGAGTCCTGCGCTCTAACCAGCTGAGCTACCCAGCCACGGGTAGGCAGGTGTTAGTGGCGAGCGTCCAATCCGTCAAGCGGATTCGCGCCCTGAATTCCCCCAAATTTTCTGCGCAAAAACTGCACAAATGGATCGTCATATCACCCCCATATTCAACGATCGAGGGGATCAAAATGATACGATATGGAGTGCCAAATAAATTGCGTCAGGACGCATGGTGGCTGGAACCAGCAGGGCTTTCAAGGGGCGCGGCGCGCGTCAAAACCCCCGCAGCAAATTGGCCGCTCTTGGGCGCGTTGGTGCTGGGTATAGCGCTGGCGGATTTTCTGTTTTGGAAGGGCGGCGCGAGCCTTGCGCTGATCCTTTTTGTCCAAGGGGTCACCGCACTCGCACTTTGGCTTTATGGGCAATGGGTCACAAACAAAACAGCCGCGCTTTATGCGGGCGTTTCAATTCTAAGCGCCCTGCCCTGGTTTGTTCATATCCAACCCAGCGCATTTCTATTCCTGCTGCTTGGTCACCTTGCAATCATCGGGCATGCCATGACGGGCCGGTGGGATGGGTTCGCGCTGCGGTTCTTGACCGCATGGCTGCCTTTGAGTTTTTGGGCCAGTATTTGCGGCGGCATTGAAACGATCCAAATCTCCAGACAAACACGGATCAGCAAGAGCGGATTGAAAGACCTCTTTTTACCCCTTTCGGCACTCTTAATTTTTGGTCTTTTGTTTGCGCTGGCAAACCCAATTATCGAAACCCAAATAGAGGCACTCCTTCGATTTGAGCTGCCAGAGTGGTTGATTTTGCGGGGCCTGTTTTGGGGCATATTTGGGTTTATTTTGCTGCCCGTGCTTTGGGCCAATCGCTTTGCCAATTGGACAGGCTGGAAGGTCACACTCCCGATTGGCCTAGCAAACCCACTGACGCAGCGAACCATCACCTCTACACTGTTGGTCTGCAATCTGATCTTCGCGCTGCAAATGGGGCTGGATATCTCGATCCTGTTTGCAGGCGCAACGCTGCCAGAGGGGATGAGCTATGCGGAATATGCGCATCGCGGTGCCTATCCACTGGCCGCAACCGCAATGCTGGCCCTTGGTTTTATGCTGCTGGCGCATGGCCATGCCCGCACGTCAAAAACAATCCGGGTTCTTTTGTTTATCTGGATTGCCCAAAACGCGATGTTGCTTGGCGCTGCGGGATATCGCTTGGCGCTGTATATCGATGTCTATGGCCTGACCTATATGCGTCTTTATGGCGGTGTGGGCATGATCTGGGTTGCCATTGCCTTGGCCCTGATGATCTTGCTGTTGATGTCCACCCTGCCGCGGGTCCGGATGATCCAAGCGCTGGCCCTTATCGCAGTATCGACCATCTATGGGTTCAGCTTGGTCAATGTGGCCCAAGTCATTGCCGCGCAGAATTTGAAAATGGCAGTGGCAAAAGCGGATCCTGATTGGCTGGATCGGCGTTACCTGTGTGGATTGATGCCCCATGGTGTCGAAGCTTTGAATCAGCATATCGCCCAAACGGGTGATGATCCCTTAGCGGATCTTTATTGGTCCAAACCGCGACATATGAAAAACTGGCGCGGCTGGTCGCTGCGGACGATGAAAATAAAAGCTGCCACGGCACGCTATAAACAGCTATAGGACACTGACAATGACGCATTCAATTTTAGTTGCAGATGATGACCCCCAAATTCGCGAGGTGCTGAAACTGGCACTCGAACGCGATGGGTTTGCCGTGACGGCTGTCGCAGACGGCAAGTTGGCCCTGCAAGCATTCAGTACAAACTCGGCCGATTTAGTAATCCTTGATATTTCAATGCCGCATCTGGACGGCTATCAAACATTGAAAGAGTTGCGCAAAACCAGCGGCGTGCCGGTCTTGTTTCTATCTGCGCGCGATGACGAGATTGACAAGGTTCTGGGCTTAGAGCTGGGTGGCGATGATTATGTTACCAAACCCTTTTCCCCGCGCGAATTGATTGCCCGTATCCGCGCGATCCTGAAACGCGGCATAGCAACCGAAACCAACAGCGCGCAAACGCGTGGGGCGTTGCGACTGAACACTCAAACGCGTGACTGCACGTTTAACACCACCCCCATCAAGCTGACCCAATCTGAATTTCTCATTTTGCAAAAACTGCTGGATAAGGAGGGGGCTGTTCTTGCAAAACCTGCGATTTTCGATCTGCTGTATAATGGCAATCCAAACGCATCAGATCGCACGGTCGACAGCCATATCCGCAACCTGCGCAGTAAATTAGACGCGGCAGGTGCAAAAGAGGCCATCGAAACCCTTCATGGGATCGGAATAAAGCTGGGCCCATGCAATATATAAATCAAAAATGGCGCCCCTCGCTGGGCTTGGTGTTGTTTGGCGGGCTTTTGGGCGTTCTGGGCACGCTGGCAACAGCGCTGTTGATCATCTACGGGCTTGGTCCCTCGCTGGGCATTATCCAGACCTATCTGGTTGTCACCGCGTTTACCGCAATCGCCCTTTTGATCTTGGCGTGGTTGCTATGGCGCTTGATCTATCGCCCGATTGGCACGCTTGCAGATAATGTTGGACAGATGCGCGAAGGGGTTGAGGTCACGCAAGAGCATTTCGGAACCGCAGAGTTTTCGCGCCTTGGGGCCGAGGTGATGGATATGGCCCGTGTCTTGGGCAACCGCACCGATACAGTCCGTGCATATACGGCGCATGTAACGCATGAGCTAAAATCACCACTCACCGCTTTGTCTGCCAGCCTAGAGATGATGCGCGGCTCAACCGATCCGCAGCTGCATGAAAACGCAACCGTTTCGGTCAGACGGATGCAAGCACTTCTAGAGGGGCTACAAGAAGCCGCGCGCGCAAGAGAGACCCGTTTTGATGGCATGTGCCGCTTGTCAGATTTGGCGGATTTTCTTGCCCGGACCAGCCCAGTTGCGTTCCAGATAGAAAATGGCGAGGTCAACCTTCCCATACGCCAAAAAGGCGTCGAAGTGATTTTGGCGCAACTGATCCGCAACGCGGCGGAACACGGGGCCGATGCCATCCATATTCAGGGGCTAAAAAATGGATTTGCAATTTCGGATAATGGCAGCGGCATTCAAGACCCAAGCAAGATTTTTGAGCCGTTTTACACCACGAAGCGCGAATCTGGCGGCACTGGGATGGGTCTGTTTATCTTGCGAAATATTCTTGCCGCCCATCAAGGAACGATAGAATATCGACATACGGATATCGGCACACGGTTCGACATTCGGTTTCACTAGGGGATGTTATGCGCGCAGTCATTCAACGGGTCGATCAGGCCAGCGTCACAGTTTCGGGCGACACAATCGGTGCAATTGATCAGGGGCTGTTGATCCTTGTTTGCGCGATGCAAGGTGACACGGATGCCGCCGCTAACAAATTGGCCGATAAGATCGGCAAGCTGCGCATCTTCAAAGATGATCAAGGGCGTATGAACAAATCGCTTTTGGATATTGGCGGGTCTGCTTTGGTCGTGTCTCAATTCACCTTGGCTGCCGATACGTCGCGCGGGAACCGCCCCGGCTTTTCCGCCGCTGCACCACCCGATGAAGGCAAGCGGCTTTACCACCTTTTTTGCGACGCCCTACGCGCGCAGGATATTCCGGTCGAAACGGGCCAATTTGGCGCCGATATGGACGTGTCTTTGGTCAATCAGGGCCCGGTTACGATCTGGATGGAGATTTAAGTCAAAGACCCTGACCTGACTGTCACCCGTGATCAAAAAAATCATATGGAGTGAAAAATTTACTTTGGGTTCCTAAGGTCCTTATGCTTTGCTGGATGAAATACCCCACGCAATGCGTCGAAAGGATTTGGTTATGACACCCTCAAACGAACCCAGTTTTCGCGATTCCGTCGATATGATGTTTAACAAGGCCGTCGGACTGTTGGACCTGCCCGATGGGTTGGAACAAAAGATTCGAGTGTGCAATTCGACCTATAAAGTCAATTTCGGGGTCAAGCTGCGCGGGCAAATTTACACATTCACCGGATACCGCTCCGTCCATTCTGAACATAAAGAGCCCGTCAAAGGCGGTATTCGTTTTGCCACAACCGTCAATCAAAACGAGGTGGAGGCCCTTGCCGCCCTTATGACCTATAAATGCGCTTTGGTCGAAGCGCCCTTTGGCGGCTCCAAGGGTGGTTTGCATATCAACCCACGCGACTGGGAACCCCAAGAACTGGAACGCATCACACGGCGCTTTGCTTACGAGCTGATCAAACGTGATTTGATCCATCCCAGCCAAAACGTTCCCGCCCCTGATATGGGCTCGGGCGAGCGTGAGATGGCGTGGATCGCCGATCAATTTCGCCGCATGAACACCACTGACATTGACGCCGATGCCTGTGTCACGGGCAAACCACTGAATGCAGGCGGGATCGCAGGTCGGGTCGAAGCGACAGGTCGCGGCGTCCAATATGGGCTTCGCGAATTTTTCCGCCATCCCGAAGACATCAAAATGGCAAAGCTGGACGGAACGCTAGACGGAAAACGCGTTATCGTTCAGGGCTTGGGCAATGTCGGCTATCATGCCGCCAGCTTTCTGTCAGTCGAAGATGGATCAAAAATTACAGCTGTGCTGGAATATGATGGCGCAATCGAAAATGACGACGGTATCGATATCGAAGCGCTCAAAGCACATATCGCCGAAAACGGCGGCGTCACAGGGTTCAAAGGCGGCACCTATCACAAAGACTCGATGGCATTGTTGGAAAAAGAATGTGACATCCTGATCCCCGCCGCGATGGAGGGTGTGATCCACGCAGATAATGCCGACCGCATCAAAACCAATATCATCATCGAAGCCGCAAATGGCCCCGTAACCGCCGCCGCCGATGATGTGTTGCAGAAAAAAGGTGTGGTGATCATCCCCGATATGTATGCAAATGCTGGCGGTGTGACGGTCAGCTATTTCGAATGGGTCAAAAACCTCAGCCATATCCGCTTTGGTCGCATGCAGCGCCGGGGCGAGGAAGAACGCCATAAAAAGCTAATTTCAGAAATCGAGCGGCTGATTGGCAAACCCGTGTCTGACACGTTCAAAGAGGATTATTTCCAAGGCGCGGGCGAGTTGGAACTGGTCCGCTCCGGCTTGGACGACACAATGCGCTCAGCCTACCAATCTATGCGGGAGGTTTGGCACGCCCGCGCCGATGTCGACAGCTTGCGCACAGCGGCCTATCTGGTGGCCATCGAACGCGTCGCCAGCGCCTATGCCGCAAAGGGTCTATAGGTCTTTTGAACTGATGTGATCTGACGCAAGGTTTCTTGCCTCTGCAATACCACAAGTGCTAGCCTTATCCCGGTATTTGGGAGGATACGCTATGCTCAGAATTTTACGTTGGATTGGATTGGCATTTTTGGTGCTCTTGGCGGTCATTGCCTTTAACACAATTCGGTTCACACCGCCCGCATCCACCGCAATCGCCACAGACGTTCCCAAAAACGATGGGCGCATTATTTCAGAAAAACTTGCGCGCGCGATCCAATTCAAAACCATCTCCCATCCCCAAAACACACCTGGGCGCAGTCTGGATTTTGAACGGTTCATGGACTGGATCGGCACCGCCTTTCCCAACGCGCTTGGCGCGATGGATCGCGATATCATAAATGGTTTTACCCCCATCTATAAATGGGCAGGCAGCGATCCTGCGGCAGGCGCAGTCCTAATCAGCGGGCATTATGATGTTGTCCCCATCGAAGGCGAGTGGAGCCGCGATCCCTGGGCAGGCGAAATCTCCGAAGGATTTGTTTGGGGCCGCGGCGCTTTGGATATGAAAGGCGGATTAATGTCCGTGCTTGAGGCCGCCGATTTGCTCGCCGCCCAAGGGTTTCAACCCAAATCAGATGTGTATTTTGCCCTGACCCATGACGAAGAAATCGGCGGTGATTTCGGATCCCAAGGTGTGGTCGATTACCTGCGCGACAATAACATCGCCATTGATTGGAGCTTGGACGAAGGCTCTTTTGTGCTGCGCGACATCATCTCGTCCATTGATGCCGACATCGCCTCGATCAATATCGCTGAAAAGGGCTATATGACCGTGCGCATCACCGCCCATGACGAGGGCGGGCACAGTTCTCTGCCGCAGCGCCAAACAGCTGTGACCAAACTAGCCGAGGTCTTGGTGGCCTTGCAAAACGAACCTGTTGCGGGTGGTTTGACCGGCGTCACACGCGATTTCTTTGATCGGTTGGGCCGTCACATGGGATTGGCAGAGCGCGTGTTATTTGCAAATGCATGGCTGTTCAAACCGGTTATCGAAGGCGTGCTGTCAGGCGCAAACACAACAGATGCGATGCTGCGCAGCTCCACCGCACCCACGATGTTAGAGGCATCAGACACCGAAAATGTTCTGTCTCAGGCTGCAAGTGCGGTTGTCAATTTCCGTCTGCATCCGCGTGATACGCCGGACGATATTCTGGCCCATATTCAGGATCAAATCGAAAGTGATGATATTAGTGTGGAAGTCTTACGCGCCACACCTGCCAGCCCGGTCAGCGATCACGAAAACCGCGCCTTCACGCGTCTTGCCGAAGCATCGCAAGCGGTGTTTGGCGATGTCGCAATTGTTCCGGGCTTGACCATCGGCGGCACTGATAGTGCGAAATACAGCCAATATGTCGGCGACAGCTACCGCTTCCTTCCCTTTGTCTTTACCAGCGACGATCTGGCCTTGATGCATGGCAAGGACGAGCGTGTTTCGATCGAAAACCTCGCCCGCGCGGTGGAATTTTATCAACTGGTTTTGGGCGACCTTTAGGCGATTTTGCATGGGTCGCTGGCTTCGGGTATAGCTTTCCCATGCGCATTTTCTATCCAAGCCTCTTCGTACTTGGTGCAATTCTTAGTGCCTGCGCCTTATCCGAGGAAACCTGTCAAACAGGCGATTGGACCGCGATTGGCAAGGCTGACGGCGCGCGCGGTTTGGATGCCGCCCAGCTAGAACGCTACCAAAAACGCTGCGCAAAATTTGATGCCATGCCGGATGCAAAAGCCTGGGAAGCAGGGCGTCAAGACGGGCTAAAGCTTTATTGTACGCTGCCCAATGCCTATGATCTGGGCAAGCAGGGCCGACGCCTGCGCCCGGCTTGCGCGCCCGAGACCCAAGCAAATATGCAAACCGCATATCGTGATGGGCGCACGCTTTACGACATCGAACTGGATATCAATCGTGCCCGCGCGGACCTGCGCGAAGCGCATCAGGTTTTAGCAACAGCGCCCGCCGATTCATCCGCCGCCGCAAAGGCCAGATCGGATATTTTCTTCCACCGCTCCGAAATTCAACGCCTCACATGGCGTTATGATCGCAAAGAGGCCGCGTTTGATCGCAACTACGCGCTTTGACAAACCCGCATCAAAAAGTGACATTTTGCACGTTTCAAAACATATAAATCGGCTAAACTTACCTCAAAACAGCCTTCGATAGCACGCATATCTATCGATTGGAAAAGGATGCCGAATGCCAAATTACAACGACCTACGCCCCAGCACCGATAAGAACCGCGCCGAATACAGGCAAATTTTCCCCCATATCTCTGATCCCTACCGGGCCGAGATTATTCGTACCCTCCAAAAATTGCGCATGGGTCTGGACATGTCCCATATCCCCGCCCGCCGGGCCGAGGATAATTTGATCATTGCCACATGGAATATCCAACATTTCGGCTCTGATCTGAACCGCACGGCTGCGGGGATGTTTTGCTTGGCCGAAATCATCGCGCGCTTTGATCTGGTCGCGATCCAAGAACTCAAATCCGACCTCAGCGATCTTAAAAAGCTGCTGCGTCTTCTGGGCGAAGATTGGACCTATATCGTCTCGGACGTGAATTACGGCACCAAGGGCAATTACGAACGCATGTGTTATATCTATAACGCGTCGCGCGTGCGTCCCTCGGGTCTGGTCAGCGAGCTGTCACCATGGGACGAGTTTTTCGAAGAATTCCCAGATCTCGTGCCCAGCGACCAACAACGTTTCCTGCGCGCACCTTATGTAATGGGATTTGAAACCGCATGGAAAGCGTTTTCCATCATGTCGCTTCATCTCAAACCCAATGACAATGATACAGGCGCGAAATTGCGCGCGGACGAAATGAAACTGATCCTCGCCCTTCTGGATAAAAAAGACAAAGAACGCTGGATTGATAATTTGATCATCACAGGTGATTTCAACTTCTTCACCGACAATGACAAAGACGCAGAAACCATCGCGTTTTTGAACCAAGAAGGATTTTCCGAACATGCTGATCTAATCGGCAAGCCGACAACGCTGTCCAAGAAAAACACCTATGATCGGTTTTTCCTTCGTTCCGGCAATTATTTTGAATTGTCCGAGGAGGAGGACGCCCTATCTGCCGATGTGCTGGACCCGTTTGAATTTATCTTCAAGGCGGATGGTGCCGCCGATCACGCCCATGCATGGGAAGAATACAAACTCAATCGCGGCGGCGGCGCATGGGATCAAACCACGCGGCGTTACAACGATTTTCGCAAGCGCCAACTGTCCGATCACTTGCCAGTTTGGTTTTCACTCAAGGCCGATAATACGGATGAGTTTCTAGACACCAAATTGGAAGAAAACGAAGAAAACCTATAGGGTCTACTCACTGTCCATCTCCCACCCCAGCGCCCGCGCAACGGTGAAAATATCCTTGTCCCCGCGCCCGCACATATTCATCACCATGACATGATCTTTGGGCAGCGTTGGGGCCAGTTTGCGCACATGGGCCAGCGCATGGCTGGGCTCTAATGCTGGAATAATCCCCTCGGTCCGGCAGGCAAATTGGAAGGCATCCAACGCTTCTGTGTCGGTGACAGAGACATATTCCGCCCGTCCTACATCATGCAGCCAGCTATGTTCCGGCCCAATGCCAGGGTAATCCAACCCCGCCGAAATCGAATGCCCTTCCAAAATCTGGCCATCGCCATCTTGCAACAAATACGTCCGATTTCCATGCAGCACACCGGGCCGCCCACCGGTAAGCGAGGCGCAGTGTTCCATCTTCTCGTCCACACCTTTGCCGCCGGCCTCTACACCAATGATACGCACGGATTGATCATCCAAAAATGGATAAAACAGCCCCATCGCGTTTGAACCACCACCGATACAGGCAACCACACTATCTGGCAGACGCCCTTCGGCTTCCATCATCTGCTCTTTGGTTTCTTTGCCAATGATGCTTTGGAAATCGCGCACCATCGCGGGATAGGGATGCGGGCCCGCCACTGTGCCGATACAATAAAATGTCTCATCCACGTAAGTCACCCAATCGCGCAGCGCGTCATTCATCGCATCTTTCAACGTGCCTCGCCCGCTGGTCACTGGCACCACTTCCGCGCCCAACAGCTTCATCCGAAACACATTTGGGGCCTGACGTTCCACATCATGCGCACCCATATAGACGATGCATTTCAGCCCAAATTTGGCACAAACCGTCGCAGTGGCCACGCCATGCTGCCCTGCACCCGTTTCTGCGATGATCCGCGTCTTACCCATCCGGCGCGCCAAAATAATCTGACCCAGCACGTTGTTGATTTTATGCGCGCCCGTATGGTTCAACTCGTCGCGCTTCAGGTAAATCTTCGCACCGCCCAGTTCTTCGGTGATGCGTTCCGCAAAATAAAGCGGGCTTGGACGGCCAACATAATGCTTCCAAAGATGGTCCATCTCTGCCCAGAAACTTGGATCATCCTTGGCCTTTTCATATTCCGCTTCCAGATCAAGGATCAGCGGCATCAGGGTTTC
>JBCCGP010000043.1:0-26134 GCA_039029215.1 Pseudomonadota bacterium | reverse complement strand
CAGCAAAAACAGAAACGGTCAGGATCACTAAGAGAGTTAAACCGGTAATAGATGCGCCTAGGGTCATCTTATCCTTCAAAAGGTCGCTGCTATCTTTGTTCACATCGAGCAACATGATTATAAAAAGAAAAAGCACCATAACCGCACCCGCATAAACTAAGACTTGAATGACTGCTAGGGCCAGACGGCCCTGCTGGGCTGTGACGTGTGGGAACATTCCTACTATATCGACTTCCGCAATAAGCGTCCGGTTTACATCACGAATTTCCTAGACAATCTGGTCAACTGGGAAAACGTCGCCTCGCGTTTGTAAACTGCCTAAAAACTGTGAAATAGCTGCCTATTTTTTATATTTTATGTTGACTCCTCAACCAAATAGGGTCATCACAGTCCCGAGATTAAGCTAAGCGACGGGAGGACTAGGTCGTCAGACTTAGGTCGCTTGAGCAAAAGGCCCCGCTACGATAGTAGCGGGGTTTCTTTTTGGCAAAGGCCCACCAGTGAAAAACGCCACACGCAATGGTATCTTAGCGATGATCACGGCCTGTACGATCTGGGGCCTGTCGCCGATCTATTACAAAGCCATAGGCGATGTCCCCGCCCTTGAAATTCTAACCCACCGGACGCTTTGGTCGGTCCTGTTGCTGTTTTTAGTCCTGTTTTTTGCCAAACGTCTTAATCGGCTTGCACGACAAGATATGGCGCGCGTTCTTGTCGCCGCCCTCATGATCGCCGTGAACTGGTTTTTGTTCATCTTCTCTGTCCAAGCCGGGCAAGTGGTTCAAACCGCATTGGGTTATTTTATCTTCCCCCTTTGCGCCGTGGCGCTTGGCGCTTTGCTGTTGGGGGAAAGATTAAGCCGCCTGCAATGGATTGCGATTTGTCTGGCCGCATTTGGCGTGGTCTTAAAAACATATGTTGAAAACACACTGCCCACGATTGCACTTGCGCTTGCCGTCACCTTCGCAATCTATGGCTTCGTCAAAAAGCCACTCGACATGGGACCGCGACAATCTGTTTTTTGGGAAACAGCGATCTTGCTGCCTCTTGCGCTTGGGTATTTGGTCTATTTGGTTTCAACAGGCGAAAATCACTTTGGTCACGATGCTGTTCAGACCAGTTTGCTTATTGGCAGTGGCGTGGTGACAGGCGGCCCGTTGGTCTTGATGGCCTTCGCAATAGAACGCCTAAAATTAGCAACCGTGGGGATTATCCAATATCTAAACCCCTCCTTACAATTTTTTACGGCAATTGTGATCTTTGCTGAGCCTTTTGAAATCTACCAATTCCTGCCTTTTATCGTGATTTGGGCGGCGATCATTCTGTATACGGTATCAGCGCGAAAATATGGACCGTAAACATCTTTTGACTTCCGCAAATATAGGTTTGGCCCTAATCTGCGTTCAAATACGAAAGGTGCACGGGCGATGTCCGACCCCATGGAAGATGATCTTGTTATAGAAGCCATAACCCCCCAACCACCCAAAGAGCGGAATTCGGCAGCTTTGGGCCTGTTGGTTATCTTGTTGATTGCAATCGGCTTGTTTGCCCTTTTGGTTTTCGGAAAACTTGGGGATCGCACGCCATCGGTTGAGATTGCTGAACCTATTGCTTCCGAAGCCGCGCCAACGCCAGAACCAGATCCGATTCCCGCAATCTTGCTACCGCGCTTCGATATTGTGCGTGTGACATCACAAACTGACGCATTATTTGCCGGACGAACAGAACCAAATTCCGATGTGCAGCTTTTGGCCAATGGTGCGACCATTGCACAGACATCTGTGGGCGCAGATGGCAGTTTTGTTTTCCAAACAGAACTGCCCGAAAGCGATGAACCGCTACAGCTCTCGCTGACAAACGGTGCAGGCGATACAACGGGCGAGATTGTCTTGGTGCAACCCCCCACCCCCGATGCGCCGCAAAAACTGGTTCAGATCAAAGAAGATGGCACAACAACGGTGACAGAAATCTTGCCAGAACCGGAAGCCGTGGTCGAAACACAGGAAACACCAAAGGCGGATCAAACCGCACCGGAGATCACAGCATTGACACTGGACACAATCAACTATTCCGAAACCGGCTCGGTCCTGCTGGGCGGGCGTCTGACAGATGGTCAAAATCTTCGTGTGTATGTAGACAATGAACCCGCATCACTGACACGGTCCGAGGATGGTCAATGGTCGGTGGAACTGACCGATATTGACGAAGGCATCTATACGCTTCGCGTTGACGCTTTGGCAGAAGATGGCAGCGTCGAAGAACGCGTCGAAAGCCCCTTTAAACGCGTCTACCCAGAGGTTTTGGGCCCCGATGTGACCATCCAGCCGGGCTATACGTTGTGGAAATTGGCAGAGATCAAATACGGGTCTGGCGACCGTTATTTGCAGATCGTGAATGCCAATCGCGATATCATCAAAAACCCTGATTTGATCTATCCCGGCCAACTGTTCGAACTGCCTGGTGAGTAATTCTTTCTCTGATTGATAACGCAGCAACAACATAAATTTTCAAACGCGCATGACCAAATTCCTTTTACAAATCGTAATAGTGATTTTCTTGACATTGCTGACACAACTGGGTGGCTTGGCTTGGGTCGCAAGTCGGTTTTTCAAACGCAGTATTTTGGCGTTTTTAATTCTGTACACAGCTATTTCTTTTTTGACGGTTTGGGTTGCACCCAATTTTGGCCGCGTTGCCCTGCCATGCGCCTCAAATCCAGAGTTGCAAATGCAATCAATTTTCTTCTGTGCGCTAAACAGGCATTATACAACGCCTCAGCTTCGGACTACGCTGGAAGACTATGCCGGTCAAATCTCGGCAGCGCATCCAAATACCGAAACACGCATACTGGATGCAAATTTCCCATTTATTGTTGGCTTTCCGCTGTTGCCACATTTGTCTCATGACGATGGTCGCAAGGTCGACTTAGCATTTTACTACGAAAGAAATGGGACATATCTGCCTGGCACTGCGCGTTCGCCAATTGGATATTTTGCGTTTCAACAGGGTGTCACAAACTGCTCTGACACAGGTCTCACATTGCGATGGAATTTGAGATGGTTACAACCGCTCTTCCCAAAATACGATTTGGACAAAACGCGGATGAGAACAGCGTTGCAAATTCTACAAGAGGATCCTCGCGTCGAAAAACTCTTCATCGAACCTCATATTTTAGCTGAATTAGGTGTAAAAGGGGAAAAGATCAGGTTCCAAGGATGCCGCGCCGCACGCCATGACGATCACATTCATTTCCAAATTATGTAGAATCATGATCGACGGTACATAGCTTGCGGGTTTGAAATCTGAAATTCGCTCTGGTCAATCGAGTCTCATAAGACTAGTTTTGTTATCTGGTACAGGGAATTTCATGGCACCGCGCACGATCACAACTGAAGACTCTGTATCTCGGGAACAAGCTTGGCGCGTCATCCGCAAGGTTGTGCCCTATCTGTGGCCCGACGGGCGCTTGGATGTCAAAATTCGGGTCGTCGCCGCTTTGGCGATGCTGGTGTTGTCTAAGGTCATCTTTGTTGCAACACCTTTCTATTACAAGGCTGCTGTTGATGCACTGGCCCCCGATGCGGGCGATCAAACTGTCTTTATGCTGACCGCAGGTGCCGTTGGCTTGACCATTGCTTATGGCATGACACGGCTGTTATCGCTTGGCTTTGCTCAGTTGCGCGATGTCATCTTTGCCCGGGTCGGCCAACGCGCGCTGCGTCAACTTGCGCTGACCACATTCAGACATATTCACGCACTTTCCCTGCGCTATCACATCACGCGCAAAACAGGTGGGCTGAGCCGCATTATCGAACGCGGTGTCAAAGGCGTCGAATTCCTGCTGCGATTCATCCTGTTTTCCATCGGACCACTGATCTTAGAGCTGCTTTTGATCATGGGCATTTTATTCTTTGCCTTTGATGTCTCTTACCTTCTGGTCGTCCTTGTCACCATGATCCTCTATGCATGGTTCACATTTCGCGTCACCGAATGGCGTGTGAAAATCCGCAAAATCATGAATGACAAAGATACGGATGCCAATCAGAAAGCCATCGATAGCCTTTTGAATTTTGAAACGGTGAAGTATTTTGCCGCCGAAGACCGCGAAGCCGCGCGCTATGACGACAGTATGCGGGGCTATGAAGCGGCGGCGTTGACCACGAATTACTCGCTTGCCTTCCTCAATTTTGGCCAAGGTGTCATTATAACGACCAGCCTTGTTATCGTTATGGTCATGGCCGCGATTGGTGTATCGAGTGGTGCGCTGACCGTCGGTGATTTTGTGATGGTCAATGCCTATATGATCCAACTGACCATGCCGCTGAACTTCCTTGGTACGGTTTATCGCGAAATTCGGCAATCGCTTGTCGATATGGGCGAGATGTTTGATCTTCTGGAACAACCCGCCGAGGTCAAAGACAAAGACGGCGCAGAAGACCTGCGCGTTACCGCTGGCCATATCAAGTTCGAAAATGTGACTTTTGGCTATAGCGAAGATCGGGTGATCCTGACCGATTTCTCGCTGGATGTCCCCTCTGGCAAAACCGTTGCTGTGGTTGGCCCCTCGGGCTCAGGTAAATCAACTTTGGGCCGTTTGCTGTTTCGGTTTTATGATGTTTGGGACGGTGCCGTGAAAATCGACGGTCAAGACATTCGCGACATCACCCAAAAAAGCCTGCATGAAAGCCTCGGGATAGTCCCTCAGGACACCGTGCTGTTCAATGACACAATCGGCTATAACATTGCCTATGGCCGCGACGGTGCCAGCCAAGACGCGATCGTAGAGGCCGCTAAGGCTGCGAAAATACATGATTTTATCATATCTTTGCCTGATGAATTTCAAACCACCGTTGGTGAACGTGGTTTGAAACTCTCAGGCGGTGAGAAGCAACGTGTCGGCATCGCCCGCACGTTGTTGAAAGACCCGCCAATGCTTGTACTGGACGAGGCGACGTCGGCACTCGACACAGAAACCGAACGCGATATTCAGGAAAGCTTGCGCGGCCTTGGCACGGGACGCTCCGTGATCACCATCGCACATCGGCTCTCGACTGTCGTGGATGCCGATCAAATCGTGGTCCTTGAAAAAGGGAGTATCGCTGAACAGGGCACGCATGACGAGCTGCTCAAGCGCGACGGTCGCTACGCCCATATGTGGCAAACACAAGCCGCTGAAGAAGAGGCCGATGCCGCCATCGCCTGATCCAAGGTCAAACCATTCAAAATCAGAATTCAGGACGTTTATGGTATGATGCCATCGGCGCGAAGCCGTAAGTGGCAGGTTCACCTGCCCGCACGGCTTCGCCCCATCGCGCCCCAATGGGGCGCAACCTCTTAAGCTTTTGCAGCCTTAGGCCCGCGTTTCACTTTTGGCACATTCGCTTCCCGCAAAATCCATTTCTTATGGACCCAGCCAAAACCCGTTCTGACCCAATAGCGCATCGCCAACAGGGATGGTGTCAAAACCAAGGTCAGCAAGGTCGCCAAGGCCAAACCAAAGATCACAGCCGTCGCCAATTGCTTCCACCACAGTGCGGTGGGCTGATCAATCGTGTAACCGCCATTCCAAAAATCAATCGAGATCCCCAGCATCATCGGCGTCAGGCCGGCGATTGTTGTAATTGTCGTTAGGATCACCGGCCGGATACGCGCCTGACAGGTTTTCACAATCGCCTCGATTGTGTCCATCCGCCTTGAATATTCCTGATAGGTATCAATCAGAACGATATTGTTATTCACAACGATCCCCGCCAAGGCCACAATTCCGGTCCCTGTCATAATGATCGAAAATGGTTGCTGCCACACAATCATCCCGATCAAAACACCCGTCACGGACAGGATTACCGCAAACAGAACCAAGATCGCATTGTAAAAACTGTTAAACTGCGCAAGCAAGATGATGAACATCAGCGCAAGGGCAGCAATCCCTGCACCGCTTAAGAACTCTTGGCTTTCCTGTTGTTCTTCCTGATCCCCGACCCAAGCCCATTCCACGCCTGCGGGGATTGGATTTTCGGTCTCTAACCATTCGGTGATTTCGGCGACTTTGGCATTTGCATTCACACCTTCGGCTACATCCGCTTTCACGTCATAGACACGTTTGCTGTCCACACGGTTGATCAAGCCAAGTTTTGAAACAGGTGCAATCGTGATAAAATTCGAAATTGGGACCAATCCAGATTCGGTCCGGATGCGCAATGTCTCCAATGTCGCCAAAGTCCGATCTTTTTCTGGAAACCGAACGCGGATATCAATTTCATCATCCGAGGTGTCTTGGCGCATATCACCCAACAGAAGTCC
The DNA here is from genome assembly GCA_039029215.1 of Pseudomonadota bacterium. Lineage (GTDB taxonomy): Bacteria > Pseudomonadota > Alphaproteobacteria > Rhodobacterales > Rhodobacteraceae > Amylibacter. The sequence goes on along the minus strand of JBCCGP010000043.1, from coordinate 19,834 downwards.
GCGCGTGACCAGTTGGACCATCGCGCCAACACCTGCCACACTCGCATCATAGCGCCCGGCTTTTTCCACATCGACATCAATTTCCCAATCAATACCGGGCAGTGGTGTTGTATCTTCGATTTTGACCAGCTCCTCATCGGCGCGAAAACGTGTCATCAACACATCGACGGCCGCTTGCATATCTTCAAACCGCTCCGCTGATACACGCAAGAACACGGGCTTGCCGGTGGCCGGTCCAATATCGAGGTTAAGGATTTCTGCATCCATACCGGGAATGCCCGCAACACGCTGTTCCACCTCAGCCAAAATCGATTTACCTGTCGGTCCAAATTTACGATTTTCCCAAGGCTCGGTCGCAAGTTGAACTTGTCCAACCGTATCCAAGGGCGGTGCGGCACCGCCTGTATTGTTGTTCAATCCACCCTCGCCCGCGAAGGAAAACGCACTTTCGATCCCGTCAACGCCTTGGATCAATTGCTCGACCTGTTTGACCAATTCGTCTTTCTCGGTCAGTGACAAGTTTCCACGCGCGCGCACATAGACAATCGCGGTCTCCGGATCAGTATCGACAAAAAATTCGGTGCCATAGTTATTTTGGCCAAAATAGCTGAACACGGAAATTACGAAAAAGATCGTGCCGGCCAAAACAACAATCGGCATATACCAATTGCTAACAATCATAGAGATGAAGCGACTATATAGATTTGGTTTGCCTTCATCAGATGTATCGATGATCTCGCGCTGTTTTCGCAAGGCACCCCCTGTGATGGACAAGGCAAAACACGCCAAGATAAATAGCACCCCACCCATCACCAACGACCCGCCAATGACGCTGAAAATTGCAAAAGCGACAAAAGCAGCCGCAGCCAAGAAAAAGATGATCCGCATCTGCAGTGAATATTTTTCACGCAAAGCCGTTGCACTGTTTTCAAACACCCGCGACATGCGGCCTGCGACGCCACCCACGACGGGCAAATAAACCAATGCGACCAGCAAAGACGCAGACAGAACATAGATCAAGGTCACAGGCAACATCCCCATGAACTCACCCGGGATCCCGGGCCAGAACAACATCGGTAAAAATGCACACAGCGTTGTCGCGGTGGAACTGACGATGGGCCAAAACATCCGTTTTGCTGCCATCCCATAAGCTTGCATCGGTCCTGTACCTTCCGCGATGCGTTTATCGGCATATTCCACGACCACAATCGCACCATCGACCAGCATCCCAACCGCAAGGATCAGGCCAAACATCACGATATTGGAAATCGTAATCCCTGTTGCCCCCATCACAAGGAAGGCAAGGAAAAACGATGTTGGGATCGCAAATCCAACCAAAAGTGCAGAGCGCACGCCAAGGGCTGCCAGAACCACAATCATCACCAAAAGGATTGCCGTTAAAACCGAGCCTTCAAGCTGGCTGACCATATCTTTGACCTGACGGGATTGGTCAGAGGTGAAGTTCACCTTAATCGCCTCTTGCAATTCTTCGGGCCATTCAGATTGTTTTTCGGCCACCAAGGCTTTGACCTCATCGACTGTGTCAATCAGGTTGAAGCCTTTGCGTTTGACCACCTGCAAAGCAATTGTGTTTTCCGAATTATACCGTGCCGTTGATGTACGATCCTCAAAAGTCAGACGAATATCAGCCACATCGCCAAAAGTGATTACGCGATCACCATTGACCTTAATCGGCAGATTATAAACATCTTGCTGATCATCGAAGGATGATGGGATTTTTACCGCATATGTCCCTTGATCACTTTCAATCTCACCTGCCGCAATCAACAGGTTGTTGTTGTTCACCGCATCAATCAAATCGCCCGCGGTGACGTTATACGCCTCCAGCTTCAAGGGATCGATCAATACCTCAACCATCTCGTCGCGCTGACCTGCAAGGCCCGCTTCAAGCACCGCAGGCATCGCCTCAATATCGTCCTGCAAATCCTTGGCCACACGCGTCAAAGTGCGTTCCGGAATGTCGCCTGCCAGCGAGACAACAAGGATCGGGAACTGACTAAAATTCACCTCGTTAATCGTGTATTGCTCGGCACCATCGGGGAAATCCCCTTCGGCTTGGCTCATCTTATCGCGCACATTCGCAATTGTGGCCTCTTTGTCCCAGCCAAATTCGAACTCTAAGAAAATCCCAGCATAGCCCTCGCCCGCTGTCGCCCCCATTTCGTCCAAACCATCCAGCTCTTTCAGCCGGGTTTCCATCGGTTTGACCAACAGCTTCTCACTATCCGCCGCCGAAATTCCCGGAAACGGGACAGAGACAAAAAGCCCCGGGATATCAATATCCGGCTCGCCCTCTTTGGGCAGTGTTATATACGCATTCGCTCCCGCAAGCAGCGACAGGACGACAAAGACAAGCACCATGCGGGCATGGCTGGTGGCCCAATCGATTATACCGGTCATCAGCCTTCTCCTTCGAAGGTCACATTGATTTCGGTTCCATCGGTCACATATTCTTGGCCCAGCACAATCACATCAGCTGTATCACCCAAACCTTCGACCCACATCCCGTCCTTGTCATCGCGGATGATTGTCACAGGTTTGAAATGCGCCACACCATCTTCGGCGACACGCACACCCAATGTGCCTGTATCATTCAAGGTCAAAGAACTTTGCGGGATCAGATGGCCCTTAGCCCCAGAAAGCGCGATGAAAATATCCGCGCTCGATCCATCGCGGATCGTCAGATCATTGTTATTCACCTCAACTTCTACCAAAAATGTCCGCGTGATCGGATCAGAGGAGCGTGAAACAAAGGTCACATTGCCAAAAATCTCGCGCCCATCGATCAGGCGTGCACCCGCCGATGCCCCTTTTTGGATGCGAGAGACCTGCACCTCCGTCGCAAATCCAGTCAATTTGATCGGATCAAGCGACAGAACCGTCGCGCATAACGCCCCGGGTTGCAGAAAGTCACCCAGTTCCGCCGTATCGGTTTCCAAAAACCCATCAAACGGCGCGACAATCTTTGTATCTGCAAGCGCTTTTTCGGCGCGTTCCAAATTGGCCATTGCACTTTCAAGTGCGGCTTCGCGTGAAATTGCGGTCGTCTCTGACGCAAATCCTTTTTTCACCAAATTGGCAGAGGCTTGGTTATTCGCCTCAGCCTCTGCAAGGCGCGCTTTGGCTTCGGCGACATCGGCCGATTTCGTGCCAATTTCCAATTCACATAACAGCTGATCTTTGGCCACAAACGCACCTTTGCGAAGCGGTTGCGAAATGACCGCGCCTTGGGTCTCTGCCTTCACAGCAATGGTTTTAGAGGCAGATGTCTCGCCGCGCAAAATAATACCGCTGGTGACCTCTTGGGCCGCGGACCGCATCGCCAGAACGGAAATTCTTTGATCAGTAACTTCTGCCTGGGCCTCTTGGGCCATTTCAACAGGTGCATCGCCGCCAAAGGAGTTTCGGAAAACAAACAATCCAACAGCAATCAAAACCGCAACAGCGATAAGAATAGATGATAAACGCATGAGCTCAGCTTTCTTTTTCATTTAGAAGGAGGTGCAGAAAATAAGCACTGCTCTCTTCACGCAACGTAGTGTTTTCATGCAGGCTTGGCAAGCAATCAAAAGACCCTGCGTCATTATTGTAAAAATAAAGGCTAAGGGCGAAGCAGCCGGGGGGTTATTCCCACGCCCAATCAATGGGAAAACGGCGCAATGCTTTATCCACATCTTCGTCGGTGACATTGGCATTTGACTTTTGCAGCAAGACGATTGGACCTTTTTGTGGATGATCCCCGACATCAACGGCATCCACCGCAATCATTTCTTCCTCCAAACGCGCGCGGAACACACGGAGAATCGCGCGTTTGCGCAACAAAGGTTTAAAGGTTTTGCCCACAGCTGTGGTTTTAATCTCGGGCACAATTTCGATATATTTCGGCATGGCCATCGGATCGCCAATTTCACCTTCGATATAGTCATGGATTTCATCTAAACTGGGCAGGGTTTCGCGGCCTTTGGGCTGTTCCAATTCCACGTAAAGGCAAGGCAACTCGCCCGCATTTCGATCTGGTTGTCCAACAGCACCCGCCAGCCTGATCATCGGATGGGACATGGCGACCTCTTCAATCATTTGCGGGTCGATATTGTTCCCGCCGCGGTTGATGACATCTTTGGACCTGCCAGTAAGCCAAATATACCCGTCACCATCAATACGGCCCAAATCACCCGTGCGCATAAATTTACCTTCAACGAACAGATCTTTGTTCTTCTCCGCCTCGGTATAGGTTTTGCCATTCAAAATTGTCGGGCTTGCAACGCAAATCTCGCCAATCTCATCAATGCCACAAATTTGCGCCAGTTTGCCATCATCATCAAAATTCGCGACCCGCACATCAAAATAAGGCAGAGGAAATCCAACAGATCCGATGCGCCTTTCACCTTTTGGGGGGTTGGCGGACACAACACATGTTGCCTCTGACATCCCATAGCCTTCCAAGATTTCAACGCCTGTGGTTTCACGGAATTTTTGAAATGCGGAAACCGGCATTGGGGCAGAGCCGCAGAAAACAGATTTCAGGGTCGAAATATCTGCATTCACCTTCACTTGGTTCAGCGCGATGATTGCCGTTGGAACGGCAACAAAGAAGGTCGCCTTCCAATAGGCAACAAGTTTCCAGAAATTCTCGATCACCCCTTCGCCGCGATACCCCGCAGGGGTCGGCAGAATCAGATGCGCACGGCCAAAAATTGCACCCATCAAAATTGGATAAAAGGCGAAGACATGAAACAGTGGAAGTGGCGACACGATAATTTCGTCGTCGCCCAAGACCATTTTACTCAACATCCAGCCATTATACATCGCCCCAAATTGATTATGCTGCACAATCTTTGGCGCGCCTGTCGTCCCTCCGGTATGGAAATAGGAACAAATCCGTCCGCGATCATCTGTATCCTCAAAGCTCAAATCACTGCCCCTTTGGAAACTCATGATCTCACGAAAATCGACAACCATCGCTTCATGCTCGAAGGTTTCTTTTGGACGAATATAAGACAGCAGTGATTTTCGCACACCCTTTAGGTGTTCGCCTAAATCAACTTCAACAATCGTATGCACCTCAGGCACCATCGATGCCGCATAGGCCCCGATCTGTGCCAAGTTCGATTTTGGGAAGGATTTTAACGTAACCAAAACCTTGGCATTCGATGCCTTTAGAATTTGCGCGATCTTTTCTGGATTCAGTGTCGGGTTGATGGGTGCCGCGATACCAACGGTCATCGAGGCCAAAAGCGTTATCACCATCTCGGTGGAGGATGGCATGATCAACGCAACCGCATCATCTTTTCGCACACCAATAGAGCGCAGGTAATTTGCAAATTGCGTGACTTTCTCGTGCAATTCGGCCCATGTCAGCGTTTCGGTATTGCCCCGCGGATTGGCCAGCAAATGAAACGAAATGGCAGGCTTGTCACCAATCTCTCTCGCATTAAGCGCCAACCGTTCATAAATGGTATTTTCAGGCCAAAGCGTCTCAACGTCATTCGACGCCTCAAATTTTAAGACATCTTGATATGTTGAAATGTCCAACACGCGATTGCCCCTAATCACCTTAGCAGATTGATAGTATGACTTATCTAAAAAATTAGGTCAAAATTAAGAAAAGGCGAAATGGGTTTCCATCCGCCTTCTCTAAGGATTTCAAATTATTGCCATTGCCAAGGGCGAATGAAGCTTCCCAGCGCCGATTTTACCTGCGCATCTGTAACATCACCGGTTTTCGTCAAACACGCGACTTGACCGCGTTTCTTATCTTCGATCACCTTCGTCACCGAACAAGGGAGGCCAGCACCTTCCAATGCAGCGTTATATACCCGTGTAATCGCGGATTCGCGCAACGCAGGCTTGAAGACTTTCCCAACAGCCGTTTTTGGCAACTCATCCAAAACTTCCAAATATTTTGGACGCGCTGTCGGATCGCCAATGCGTTCGTTTGCAAAGGCAATCAACGCATCTGCATCGACATCCGCACCTTCGACCAATTCGACATAGGCACAGGGCAGTTCGCCCGCATGCGCATCAGGTTGCCCGATAGCGCCCGCAAATGCGACCTGTTCATGTTCGGCCAACGCCTCTTCAATCGTTGCCGGATCAATATTGTGCCCGCCACGAATGATCACATCTTTCGCACGTCCTGTGATCCACAGATACCCGTCCTTATCCACACGGCCCAAATCGCCTGTGCGCATAAAGCTTTTCTTCACAAACAGCTCTTTGTTCTTATCTGGATCAGTGTAGGTATTGCCGGTTACAACGCCCGGATTGGCCACGCAAATCTCGCCAACCTCCCCGGTCTTAACTTCCTTAGCACCTTTGCCGGATGAATCTGCATACTGCATGATTTTCACATCCGTGTAAGGTAGCGCGATCCCAACAGATCCAATTTTACGCTCCCCGTCCACAGGGTTACATGAAATCAAACAGGTCGCTTCGGTCATCCCATAACCTTCGACAATCTCAACACCTGTGACCTCTTGGAACCGCTTAAACAGCTCCACTGGTAGTGGTGCAGACCCACAGAATGCATTTTTCAGCGACGAGATATCCGCATCCACTGGGATTTGCATCAAGCGTGCCGCAGCCGTGGGTACGGTAATCACAAAGGTTGCTTTATACCGTTCGATCAGTTTCCAAAAATTCTCAAACACCCCATCTCCGCGATAACCTGCCGGCGTTGGCATGACCATATGCGTGCCCGAGGCCATACAAGACGCCCAAGCCGGATAGGCCGCAAAGACATGAAACAGCGGCATTGGACAAATCATACAATCGGTTTCATCCATCAACAGGGTTGAGCCAAGCCACCCCTGATACAACACGCCCGAGAAGCGATGTTGCGCGAATTTCGGCAATCCTGTTGTCCCGCCAGTGTGGAAATACGCACAGAAACGGTCCTTCATATTCTCTTTAAACGTCAGCGCATCGCCAGGCTGGGTCGCAAGTGCCGCGTTAAAATCAACTTTTGGCACATTATGCTCTTCCTTCAGCTTCGGACGGATCAGCGGTGCGATGAAGCTTTTCAAACCAGAAAGATGTGGAACCAAATCAATTTCGATCAGGGTTTTCACAGACGGTGCGTCTTTCAATGCATCCGCAGTCAGCTGCGCAACATCTGTCTTCGGGAAAGGCCGCAATGTCACAACCGCTTTTGCATCTAGCTGGGTCAAAAGCGCAGAAATTTTCTCAGGCTCTAGCGTTGGGTTGATCGGTGCAACAATGCCCGCAACCATACCGCCCATCAGCGTGATCAACGTTTCATGCGTGCTTGGCAGCAGATAGGCAATCACATCCTTCTCACCAATCCCAATCGACCGGAAATAATTCGCCGCCCGCGTGACCTGCTCTTTCAATTCTGACCAGCTTAAGGTGATATTCTTGTCACTGGGACCCGAGGTAATCTGATATGAAATCGCTGGATTATTCGGGAATTGCTCTGCCGTTGCGCTCAGCTGTTGATAGACCGTCTTATGCGGCATCCGCTTCGCATAGGGCATATCCTCAACCATTTTTTGGACATCTTTAACGTTTGCAAAAGGCACGTTCATTGTCTGCATCCTCCCAGTATAGACCAAAATAACCTACGCAGCATTTTTGGGCTGATCAAGCCTGACGTAGGGAAAGATGCGCCTGAGTTTGCCCTAATTATAGGCAAGCCAGCCAAACTGCTGTGAAATGCGCATTAATCGCGGATCGGGCGTCAACAGGACGGCCATCAAAAAAGGCGGCCCAAAGGACCGCCTTTCAAGATCAATAAAGGTGATTTACGCAGGAATACGCAAAACCTGACCTGGATAAATTTTATCAGGATGCGTCAACATCGGCTTATTGGCCTCAAAAATCTCTTCATATTTTGCGCCATTGCCCATGGTCTTCTCTGCAATCGCCCAAAGCGTGTCGCCTTTTTCAACTGTGTGATAAACGCCCTCGGAATTGTCATCCGTGTCATCCTGCACACCAGAAATGCCTTTGACATTGCCAAGTGCCAGCATGATTTTCTCTTTAAGGGACTTGTCAGCGGGCGAGCCCGACAAAACAACCTCGTCACCTTCTTTTTTCACTTCGACGCCGGCTGTATCCAAACCCAAATCGTCCAGTTCTTTATTCAACGCATCCGTTGCTGCCGCATCATCATCGTCATCCCCGAAAAGCGATTTCCCAATATTTTTTGCAAAGCTGAGCAGGCCCATGCGACCCTCCTTGTTGTTAACTCTGTTTTAAAGCTAAGGATGCTTCGATTTATTGCAAGGGTTTATACATGTTCTTCTGCGGTAAACTGCAATTTCGCCAAACGCGCATATAAACCGCCCTGTTTGACCAGTTGCGCATGCGTCCCTTCGGCGACAATCTGACCTTTGTCCAAAACAATGATCCGATCGGCCTGTTTCACCGTCGCCAATCGATGTGCAACGACCAAGGTTGTGCGATCCTTCGACAATGCCGAAACTGCGTCTTGAACCGCGCGTTCCGATTCCGCGTCCAACGCCGATGTCGCTTCGTCCAACAACAAGATCGGTGCATCGCGCAAAATCGCACGCGCAATTGCCAAACGTTGCTTCTGCCCGCCAGATAACATGACCCCCTGCTCGCCCACAAAACTGTCATAGCCGTCGGGCAATGCTGACAGAAAATCATGCGCATTTGCCGCTTTCGCGGCCGCTTCAATTTCTGCATCTGTGGCATCTGGCCGTCCAAAACGAATATTCTCCCGCGCGGAGGTTGCAAAAATCACCGGATCTTGAGGGACCAAAGAAATATGTTGGCGATAGGCCTCTCGCTCCAATTCGGTGATCTTGAGCCCATCAATTTTTATCGCACCCGAACTGGTATCGAAAAATCGGAGCAGCAATTGGAACACGGTCGATTTTCCCGCACCTGATGGCCCAACGAAAGCAACCGTTTCACCATGCTTCACATTGAAGCTGACTTTATCAAGCACTTTCACCTTCGGGCGCGCAGGATATTTGAACGTAACCTTCTCAAACGTGATATCACCCTGAACGGGTTCTGCCAGCACTTGAACATGCGTCTTATCCTCAATCGGATCCTTCGCATCCAGCAATTCGACCAGCCGTTCCGTTGCGCCCGCGGCGCGCATCATCTCGCCCCAAAATTCGGCAAACGCTGATACAGACGCGCCCACCATGATCGCATAGATGACAAATTGCACCAAAACACCGGCACTCATTTCGCCGTTTTGCACATCACGCGCACCAATCCAAAGCACAACGACAATCCCCGTAAAGATCAAAAAGATCACAATCGCGGTCATAACGGCACGAATATTAATGCGCTGGCGTGCGGCATCAAAAGCTTCTTCGGTCACGCCGCCGAACAAGGACCGGCTTTGGGCTTCATGCGTAAAGGCTTGAACGGTTTGCGCGGCAAGCAATGTCTCTGATGCATTGCCAGAGCTTTCTGCGATTTTGTCTTGATTGGTTTTCGACAAAACCCGCACACGCCTGCCGATAACAAGGATGGGAATTAAGACAATCGGCACCAAAAGCAGCACATAGCTGGTCAATTTGGGCGCGGTCAGCACCAGCATAATCATCCCACCGATGAACAAAATACCATTGCGCAAAACGAAAGAGAGGTAAGAGCCGATCACGGACAAAATAAGCGTCGTATCAGTTGTGATCCGGCTTAACACCTCGCCCGTCAAGATACGCTCGTAAAAGGCCGGGCTCATCCCAATCATCTTGTCATAAACCGCACGACGAATGTCAGAAACGATCCGCTCGCCCAATCGGGTGACAAGCGCATAACGCAACGCAGACCCAATCGCCAAAAATCCCGCAATCACAATTGCAGCCGCGAAATATCGATCCAGCAATTCCGGCTCATCCCCAAAACCATCTATAATGCGACGCACTGCTAGGGGCAGAATCAAGGAAATTAACGCCGTAAAGGTCAGCATAAACATTGATGCAGCCAGCAACAGTTTATAGCGCCGTGCGAAAGGCCAAAGCCCAGACAAAGAGCGCATGGACTTCCCGCGTGCGCGATCCAGTGAAACAGATGCTGTAGATTCAGGGGTGGACATGGGGTCCGCTTAACGCAAGCCAGAAGGCTGTGCAATGAAGGGACAGCCGATCCTTAGTCTATTTTGTCCCCTTCGGATCAGACCAATCATTCATATCGCCAATCATCTTATATTTTTTCGGCAAATTCGGTGGCAGGTCTTTCTTGTCGGGGCACCTTGCGAAAACGGACGCGTGGAGTGTTGCACCTTCGGGAACCTCTCGCCACGCCTCCTTGGCGCGTCGCCAACCGGACCATGTGTTTCTTATGGTCGGCAACGGTACATATTCCAGTGCTTTCCATAATTTTCCCATTGAGTCATTAATTTTGGCATGCGCGTCTGGACCGCCATAATGGCCGTGCTTTCCATCCGTCCCTTTCGGATCAAGGCCAGACACCAATTTTTCCACAAGTGTGTCGTTGAATTTCAAGCCCAATGGCCCTAGCTCTTTGATCATCCACTCAAGCGCAATCTTGGCCAAACCAGAATTTGGTTCCGAATGGCCTCCACCGATGTCAGCATGACATCCCGCAAACCAAACCTCTGCAACATCCTGTTGGCCCGCACCTTCTTTCTTACGCCAATCTGTGTAAAAGGTCTGGTCCTTCGGCCATTCGCTTAAGCGAAACATACGGCGTCTTTCGTGCAAAGCCGCAGCATGCCGCACATGTTGGACACTTGCGTTGTTATTGGTATTGGCATGCGTCCTGCGCTGAATAAACCTGCGCGGCGACGGTTTGAAAACCGATGATACTGTATCAAACAATCCCATCGCTTTAATTGGCGGGCGGTCTGGCTGCACCACATTTTCAAACATGCGAATTTCTTTGAAGGCATCGATCCGTTGTGTTGACCCGCCATCTTTTTTCTCGTTGTTTTCGCCAATACGTTTGTAAGCGCGATATACATATTCCAAAAGATTAAGGTTGCGCGGCTCCATCAGCCCAAAATTGTGAATAAAACCTGCTAACATTCGCGCGCTATAAGCACCGCGTGAAAATCCTATCAAATAAATTTTGTCCCTTTGCGTGTTGCTGCCATCGCCTTTCTGATAATTTTCGACCAGAAACCGATAGGCTTCTAACACATTACGATCGATCCCCCGCCCAAATGCAAGCCCGAAAACCTCTGAGGTTTTTTGCATAAATTGATACATATATTGATGGCTTGCCATCGTGCCGACACCTGGATCGTAAAAGACAAGCTGCTGTTTCGATTTTTCCAAACAGCCGTATAGGTGCAGCACATTCGTCCGCTTTTCTTCGATCTCATTTGACGTACCATCAAAAAGAATGACGATTTTCTTACCCATGTGCTTCTGTTCCAAAGATGTTTTGGAAAAGGTCTGATCCTTTGGCTTTCCCATTTGGAAACAGACTAGGCAAGCATCCAGAAAAATGCCGTGACAATGGTCACTATCAATAAATTAAGACTGTTGGAGCGGGTAGCGGGAATCGAACCCGCACCTTAAGCTTGGAAGGCTCTTATGATACCATTTCACCATACCCGCCCGAGTGGTCAGGGCTTAATAGAGCACCTCGGCAAGGTCAACAGCGCTTGACCTTGAAACACGAAAAAAGCCGCGGGATTTGCCCACGGCTTTTGTCACAAATATGTCTATGCAGATTAGTTGTTGTCGAGCAGCTTTTTCGCTGCATCTTCAAGCTCTTCTTTGGCCTTGTCTTCCAGATCATCTTTGGCTTTTTCGATGGCCTCATCCGCAGCTTTCTTTGCGGCTTCCTCAGCTTCCATCGCTGCTTTCTTAGCCGCTTCTTCAGCTTCCATGGCGGCTTTCTTTGCTGCCTCTTCCGCTTCCATCTCAGCTTTCTTCGCTGCTTCTTCTGCTTCCATCGCAGCCTTTGCAGCGGCTTCTTCTTCGGCCTTTTTCGCGGCTTCCGCAGCTTCCATTTCAGCCTGCTTTGTGGCTTCCATCTCGGCCTGTTTCGCCGCTTGGTTGCTCTGATACGCGTAGTACCCGCCACCGCCGACTGCCAAAGCCGCAATAATCAGAATAATTTTGTTCATTGGTTTGCTCCAAGAGTATGGTTATGGATGTCTACTAGGGGGTTGTAGACCCAAATTTCAAGGACAAACCAAATAAAAAAACGCCCCAAAACGGGGCGTTTCTAAAGATCAGCGATGATGCGCTTACTGCGCAGCTTTTTCTGCGTCCTGCGCAACGGCTTCGGCTTCTTCGGCCATCATCATGGCTTTCTTGGCGGCATCTTCTGCTTCGCCAATCGCCATTTCCGCAGATTTCTGCGCTTCCATGCCCATCTCTAACGCTTTGGCGGCTTCATCGGCCTTCTTCGCTGCCTCGTCGATCATGGTTTCTTTCGCTGTCAGCTTATCCATGGCCATCTTGGCCGCTTCTTTCAGCCCCGGGCTTGCATCATCTGGTGCGGCGGCCTCTGCCGCTTCCATCGCCATCGCTTTTAGCCCTTCAAGACCTTCCATTGCTGCTGTCTTTGCATCCTCAGCAGAGCCCACAGCCGCTTTCAACTCATCAATTTCGCTACCCGCCATCTCTGCGGCTTTCTTCGCTGCTTCAATCGCAGCATTGGCCTCTGTCGCTTGTGCTGCCGCTGCGTCCGCTGCCGCGCGTGCTTCTGCAACCGCCGCTGCTTTTGCCGCTATTTCCGCTTCCATCGCGGCTTTTTCTGCGGCAATTTCTGAATTGCCTTGCGTGATTAGATATGCGCCAAGAGCCACAACCGCCGCGACCAAAATTGCAAATATTTTATTCATCAGATGCTCTCCCATCATCGTGTTGCGTTTTCACGCGTATTTCCCGTCCTTAAGCCGAAGTTTCGGGCGTTTTTCAATATTTATATTCTGTTTTACTTGTTTTTTGTGCAGCATCGGCGGAATTACTCGCATTTTTTTGTGCGTGCTTGCGCAACTGTTCCCTTGATCTGAACTGTTAAGGGGAATAGATGCCGATAGGTACACTTTTATTAACGACCAAGGACAAGACCAATAGCTCGTAGACCTCATCAGGCCCAACCTCAACGCGACACGGGCCCTCGCGCAAATAATCGTATCCTCGCCACAGAAATTCGCCTGATCGGCGCAGATGGCGAAAATATCGGCCTCACCACCCCAGAAAAAGGAAATCAACTTGCCCGCGATGCGGGGCTGGATTTGGTGGAAATTTCGCCCAATGCGAAACCGCCCGTGTGTAAAATCATGGATTTGGGCAAGTTCAAATATGAACAGCAAAAACGCGAGGCTGAGGCGCGCAAAAAACAAAAAACCATCGAAGTGAAAGAGGTCAAATTTCGTCCCAACACGGATACCCATGATTTCGATGTGAAAATGCGCAATGTGTTCAAGTTTTTGGAAAATGGCGACAAGGTGAAAGTTACCATGCGCTTTCGCGGCCGCGAGATGGCGCACCAAGATATCGGTTTGGAATTGCTCAAACGCGTCGAAGAACAAGTTGTCGAAGCCGAACTTGGCAAAGTCGAACAACACCCCAAGACCGAAGGCCGCCAAATGACCATGATGATTGGCTCTTCAAAGTAAAGCCTTGCATTTCACCCGCGCGATCATAGTGTCGCGCGGATGGACCCCAAAACGCCCAAAAACACGATGGCCCAAGCTGCCCTGTTAATGGTTGTTGCCGTGCTTTTCTTTTCGATGATGGACGCAGTTGCACGCGGGCTGGCGCGCGATGTACACCCGTTCGAGGTTGTCTGGGGGCGTTATACATTTCAAACGCTGTTTTCTGTGATCTTTCTGGCCCCGCAGTTGCATATCTATATCAAAACCAGCAATCTTGGCCTGCAATTCACACGCTCGCTCTTTCTTTTTGGCGGCACATTCTTTTTCTTCACCGCACTGTCCCATCTCTCACTCGCGATGACCACGGCAATTTTTGAAATCGCGCCGCTTCTGATTACGGTGCTTGCGATCTTTGTCTTGGGCGAAAAGGTTGGCGCCTATCGCATTGCTGCTGTTCTGATCGGATTGATGGGCACTTTGATTATCATCCGGCCAACAAGTGCGGCCTTCGAGCCGACATTGCTTTTGCCGATCGCAGCGGCCGCTTGCTATGCGGCTTATGCGATCTCTACCCGCGTGTTGGGGGATGCCGATCCGGAATGGACAAGCTTTCTGTATACGGCCGTGATTGGGACAGTGATTGCAGCCATTGTTGTGCCACTTTATTGGACGGGCCCCGATCTTTGGTCATTTGCGCGCATGGCGCTGATGGGTATTTTTGGCAGCTTTGCCCATTATCTTCTGATCCTTGCCTTCACACGGGGCGAGGCAAGCTATATCGCGCCCTTTGGATATTTCGGGCTGGTTTTTAACGCGACATGGGGGTTTTTATTCTACGCGGAACGGCCCGATCTCTTTGTGATTATCGGTGCGGTCATCATTGTGGGTGCAGGATTATTTGTTTGGTACCGCGAAAACCGATCAGGATTCGCCCGGCACCACTAGATTACGCGCCACAAAAACAGGTCCAAAACGTTTGCCTTGAACAATCACGGCAAAGGCATCTTTGGTTTCGGGCAATGTGACCTCAAGTGTTTTTGTCTTGCGCGTGTCCCAGCGATCCACAATCTCCAAAGAACGCACAACATTATGATAGGTCAGCGTCTTGCCCGCATTTTCCCCACGATCAATTTTCACGGTAATCGCAGGCGTATAGCGCACAAGGGAAATATCAGCAGGACCTAACCCACGCGTTTGCGTTGAAAGCGACATCACAATTTGACGGCCATTGCGCTCAATCTCAATATCAGCGGCTTCTTTGTGACTTTTAAGCGTCTCCAAAGTCATATTAATGGCTTCGACCGAACGGCCAACGCCACCTGCAACTTCCGCCACACCATTAAACACCATCTGCGGCGTCACGCGGCGCCCACGTTTGATGATTTGCGCATTATAGCTTGCTTGGCGTTCGCCAAATTTTGCAATTGCGAAATCATCTTTCCAGCCTAGATAATCCCAATAATCGACATGCAAAGAGAGCGGCAAAATACCGTCTACTTGGGTCATTTGTTCCAGTATTTTATCCGCTGGCGGGCAGGAATAGCACCCCTGAGATGTAAACAATTCCACCAAAATAAGTTTTTCATCCTGCGCGCCGCTGGATTGCTGTGCTGTTGCCGAAAAGCTCGACGCAAGCATGGCTGCAAAGGCAAGACCCAAATATTTTTGCATAATGTTGTCCTCTTGGTTCTTGAAAGATCTGTAGATCATATCGCGATCAAACACGAATAAAGAATTCGAGAGGCCAAGTGATGGAAGCGAATGCCCTTTAACGTTAACCACCGTGGCACCAGAATCCCGTTCAACCAAAGGCTGCGGCAGGGTTTTGGTGTCTTAATTTAGAGTCCTTCGCCATAAACAGTCGCGGAGTTAGG
Source organism: Pseudomonadota bacterium (assembly GCA_039029215.1). Taxonomy (GTDB): domain Bacteria; phylum Pseudomonadota; class Alphaproteobacteria; order Rhodobacterales; family Rhodobacteraceae; genus Amylibacter. Next base: position 4,408 of record JBCCGP010000043.1, on the reverse strand, counting down.
GCTAATTTTCGTTCGGATCGGATCAAGCCCTCACAGAAACCAAAGCCAACGGCCTGTGCGCGCGAAATACGCATCCACCGCCGCATCGCCTAAGCCTTCGCGCATTTTTCGTTCTTCGGGCAGGACATAGTTCTTTTCAAAAAAGAAGAACAACCACACAGGCACGATCAGCGCCAAAAGCGACCCCATCCAAAACGCAGCCCCTTCAACGATCAGAATGAAAGCAAGATAAATCGGATTGCGACTGATCTTGAAAGGTCCCTCAAAAATCAAGGCTTGCGGCTTTTGACGTGGCACAATCGTCGTGGATTTGCGTTTAAACCAATAGGTCGACCAAAAAAACAAAGACAAGCCAACGAAAATCAGCAGCCCAGCAACAGCTTTTAGCGGCAGCAAAGGCATTGGATCAAATTGCGCGATGAACACAACCATCACCAAAGCCCCCAATGTCCATACAGGTGGAATGTTGAGTTGTTTTAGCATATCGCCCCCGGTTTTGCGGCAAGAGTGATTGAGCGCACCCAAAAGCACAAGCCCCATTCGGTTGGCCCGAGGCAGGACGCATTTTGAATGCCTCACTGCACACCAGCGAAAGGTGGCTCCGCGCTGGGACCGGACGCCCCATTCGGGGCGCCGCCAGCGCTCCGCCATTTCCTCCGGACTTAAAACCGCGCGTGTCGCATATGCGCCCTGATACGGGCGCATAAAGACGCCGCACGCGCATCACCTGACTTTTAAATTAAAATCTCTGATCAAAGCGGCAAAAAAGGAGACAATTGTCCCCTTTTTTTCTATCGCGTAAATCGGGGCACCCGCGTGACCCGATTTTCATTTTTGTAGCGATTTCAAAGGCTTAAATTTTGTCCAACCTTGGACAACCTCATTTAAGCCGCTTGAGAGGCCAAATTTCGAAGCACATAATGCAGCACGCCACCATGCTCAATATACTCGATTTCGACCTCGGTATCGATGCGACATTTCAAGGTGATCTCTTTGGTTGATCCATCCCCCATTGTGATCACACACGGCACCTCTTGCAACGGCTCTACGCTATCAAGCCCGGTGATCGACACTGTCTCGTCGCCTGTCAAACCCAACGACTTGCGCGTATCGCCGCCTGTGAACTCAAACGGGATCACCCCCATGCCAACAAGATTCGAGCGGTGAATGCGCTCAAAGCTTTCAGCGATCACAGCTTTCACACCCAACAGTGCCGTGCCCTTCGCCGCCCAATCGCGCGATGATCCCGCACCATATTGCTCGCCCCCGAAAATCACCAAAGGCGTACCTGCCGCTTGATGCGCCATCGCCGCATCATAGATCGAGGTTTGCGCCCCATCCGGCCCAAGCGTGTAACCGCCCTCGACCCCGTCCAAAATCTCGTTTTTGATACGGATATTGGCAAACGTGCCCCGCATCATCACCTCGTGATTGCCGCGACGCGACCCATAAGAATTAAACTCGCGTACCGGCACCTGACGCTCTGTGAGATACTGACCCGCAGGCGTCGTCTCTTTGAAAGACCCCGCAGGCGAGATATGGTCAGTTGTGATCATATCCCCCAAGATCGCCAAAACCTTTGCACCTTCGACATTTGAAATTGTGCCGGGGTCTTTCGCCATTCCTTGGAAATAGGGGGGATTTTGGACATATGTCGACGCCGCAGGCCAATCATAGACCTTCTCATCCGTTGTTTCGACCGATTGCCACATCTCATCACCTTTGAACACATCGGCATATTTCGATTGGAACGCCTCTCGCGTCACGGTTTTTTCAACCAGTTCGGCAACTTCCTGCGATGTCGGCCAAATATCTTTCAAGAAGACATCATTGCCGTCTTTATCTTGTCCCAAAGGTTCAGATGTCAGATCGATGTTCATGTCGCCAGCCAGCGCATAGGCCACAACCAAAGGTGGTGATGCGAGGTAATTTGCCCGTACATCAGGTGAAATCCGGCCTTCAAAGTTGCGGTTGCCAGACAGAACCGCCGTTGCCACCAAATCCCCATCATTGATCGCTTTGGAAATCTCAGGCTGCAATGGGCCAGAGTTGCCGATGCATGTCGTACAACCATATCCAACAAGGTTAAACCCGATCGCATCCAGATCATCTTGCAACTCGGCCGCCTCCAAATACTCGGTCACAACCTGAGAGCCGGGCGCAAGCGAGGTTTTGACCCAAGGCTTGCTGTCTAAGCCCAGCGCGCGCGCTTTTTTAGCAACCAAGCCGGCCCCAATCATAACGTAGGGGTTCGAGGTGTTGGTACAGGACGTAATTGATGCAATCACAACTTTGCCGCTGGTCATCGCATAATCTTCGCCGTCCACCTCAACGGCTTTGTCCATTGGTCGCTTGAAAGTCTCTTCCATCTCTTTGGCAAACGCCGCTTTTGATCCGGTCAATGCCACAAAATCCTGTGGGCGTTTCGGCCCAGAAATCGCAGGCACAATTGTGCCCATATCAAGATGCAATGTATCTGTGTAAACAGGCGCGTAATCATCACCGCGCCAGAAACCGTTTTCTTTTGCATAAGCTTCGACCAACGCGATGCGATCTTCGTCGCGGCCCGTTTGGCGCAAGTAACGCAATGTTTCCCCATCAATCGGGAAGAAGCCGCAGGTCGCGCCATATTCAGGCGCCATATTTGCAATTGTCGCCCGATCCGCCAATGGCAGGTTGTCCAAACCGGCGCCGTAAAATTCGACAAATTTGCTGACCACGCCTTTTTCACGCAGCATTTCAACAACCTTCAAAACCAAATCGGTTCCGGTTGTGCCTTCCATCATTTCGCCTGTCAGCTCAAAACCAATCACCTCTGGGATTAGCATTGAAATCGGTTGTCCCAACATGGCGGCTTCTGCCTCGATCCCGCCAACGCCCCAACCAAGAACGGCTGCGCCATTGACCATAGTTGTGTGGCTATCCGTGCCGACAAGCGTGTCTGGATAAGCAATTTCAACACCATTTTGATCCTGATCCGTCCAGACGGTTTGGGCCAGATATTCTAAGTTAACTTGGTGACAAATCCCTGTGCCCGGTGGCACAACGCGGAAATTGTTAAATGCTTTTTGACCCCATTTCAGAAAGGTATAACGCTCTAAATTGCGCTCGTATTCGCGGTCCACATTCATCTGAAATGCGCGCGGATTTCCGAAATGATCAATCATCACAGAATGGTCGATCACCAAATCCACAGGGTTCAATGGATTGATTTGTTCTGCATCTCCACCAAGGGCGACAATTCCATCGCGCATGGCGGCCAAATCAACAACTGCTGGAACGCCGGTGAAATCCTGTAAAAGAATGCGCGCTGGACGGTATGCGATTTCTTTTGGGTTTTTCCCGCCATTGGCGCCCCATTCAGCAAAAGCCTTGATATCCTCCACAGACACCGTGCGCCCACCATCTTCAAAGCGCAGCATATTTTCGAGCACAACTTTCAAAGATGCTGGAAGTTTAGAAAAGTCGCCCAAACCTGCGTCACTTGCAGCGGGGATAGAATAGTAATCAACAGATGCTGATCCGACATTGAGTGTCTTGCGTGTTTTGCTGGAATCAATACCGACTTGAACCGTCATGTGGCCCTCCGAGAGGTTAGAATTTTGGGTTGCCTTCCTCTAGGCGAGCTTTGCGAGTCGCGCAAGAGGAAAGCAGTATGCAATTGTATACAGAAATCCGCCTTGCGTTTTAGGCGTCGCACGCGCCAACTGTCGCTATGAAAGTATTTTTGAACAAATACCATCACCTTCATCATCCAAAAGCAGAGCTTGATGGCGGTGTTTTTGTGCCGCCGTATGAGAAACCTTCGCGGGTCGATATGATTTTACGCGCTTTAGAAGATGCGGGGTTTCCCACGCCGATTGCAGCTGGGAAAGCAGAAGCTGCACTGATTGAGAAAGTTCATTCCAAAGACTACCTAAACTTTCTTAAAACCGCTCATTCCGATTGGCAGGCTGCGGGTTTGCAGGGCGAAGTTATGGCAAACATTTTCCCGTCACGTTCTACGCATCTGCACCGCCCACCCAAAGATATCGTCGGGCGGGCGGGCTATTATGCACTGGCCGTTGAAACCTCGATCACCGAAACGACATGGACAGCCGCGCTTGGATCGGCCGCAACAGCGATAGATGCAGCAAACGCAGTCATCGCAGGCGAACGCGCAACCTTCGCGCTGTGTCGCCCACCTGGGCATCATGCGACAGCAGATCAATTTGGCGGCTATTGTTTTCTTAACAATGCTGCACTCGCCGCAGAGGCATTCTTGGATAATGGCGCCAAAAGGGTCGCGATCCTTGATGTCGACTTTCACCATGGCAATGGCACACAAAGCATCTTTTATGCGCGTGATGATGTGTTTTTTACCTCGCTTCATGGACATCCAGAGGAGGAATTTCCCTATTACCTTGGT
>JBCCGP010000042.1:0-26238 GCA_039029215.1 Pseudomonadota bacterium | reverse complement strand
GGCAGGCCAATGCGCGCGTCATTTGGGGTAAGTTCCATCAGCGTATCAGCCAGCAAACTGATGCCATCATCGCTAAGATCAGGGGATACCCAAGTGCGAATATCGCGCACCCAGGTCGCCCCCATCAACGGTGCGCCGATAGACGAGATAACCGCCACCGGTTTTCCTGTGCTTGGGATGATCAAAAACCAAGGCCGCGTTGGGCTTTCCCAGAAGCGGGTTAAGAACCCCGCGAAATAGCGAAACTCCGTTTCCGTCGTGAGCAGCAGCGCATCAAGTCCGGCATCTTGCATCAAAACCTGCGCCGCTTTGGTGCGGGCCTCAAACTCTGATGGTGGAAATCCGCGTGTGGTCATGCCGGTTTTTCTGAGAGATAGGTTAGCACGCGTGCATCCTTGCCAATGTTCAACGCTGATCGCACATCGGCTTGCATCACCGCCGCCATGCCAGCCCCGCCAGAAGAAGTGGTTGCCAATCCCACCGCTGCAAACGTTGGCAGACAATCCTCAACCGTTTTATCGCTTAGGGTCACAAAATAATCCGCATCGCGGGCCAGACCGTTTAACGCAACCAAAGACGGCTCTTTGCAATCCAGCCGTCCCATTACGCTTTCCGGCCCATCCGCAAAAACACATTTGCCCGCCGCAATACTGGCCTGTAGGGCAGGGGCGTTTTCGGGTTCAACCACCGCAATCACAGGTTCATCGCCCCAAATTAAACGCGCATAGGCTGCCGCAGCACAGGCAAGACCGCCGACACCTGCTTGCAAAAAGATATGGCTGGGTGCGCCCGCGCATTGCTCGCCCGCCTCATGCGCCATCTGCAAATAGCCTTCCATCAAAGTGGTTGGGATTTTTCTATATCCTGCCCAAGAGGTGTCTGACAGCAGCGTCCAATCATTTTCTTCCGCTGCCGCCATGGCCGCATCCATCGACGCCTGATAATCCGATCCCGCACGGATCACATCCGCCCCAAGTTCTGCCAAACGTGCGGCGAAACTCTCTGGCACGGTATCGGCCAAATACACCACCGCCTTCGCACCATATATCTTTGCGCCGAACGCAACCGATAGGCCATGATTGCCAGCACTTGCAGTAACAAACACCCGGTCTTTCAATACGCCCGACTTTTCAGTCTTTGAGATGGCGTAGGCCTCTCGCGCAATTACATAGGCTGCGCCGAGTGCTTTGAACGAACCAAGACCCATCCGTGTGCGCTCATCCTTGACCCAAAAATCTGCAACAGGTGCCAACCCGTTCGCATGAGCAAGCGGCGTCTCGCGCGCTAAAGCACACCCCGACAAAATCTGTTGCACGCGCGCGATTTCCACGGAGGGATAATTTGCCCCCGGCGCCAGCTTCGGGCCGCTGCGATATGAGTTGGATATGATGTTCATCGCCACTCCTTCAAAACACCAGATTGAACGCACAGATGTGCTGCCCCGTCAAGCAACTTGGCGCGCGCAATTGACAAGAAACGGCACAGCCGTTTATCTGCGCTTTGCCCGCGATGGCGTCGCGTGGCCTTTCCTAATTAACGGGCCTTTGCCCCTTGGTCTTGTACGCCGAGATCGGAGAGCACCCATGACTGCACGTCCAGAGATGTATCGTTTTCATAATGGCGAGAAAGCCATTCTACCCTTTTCGGCGCAAGAATATGAGACGCGGCTAAAAGGCCTACGCGCCATTATGGATCAAGCAGGCGTCGATGCTGCGGTTTTTACATCTATGCATTCCATCGCCTACTATAGTGGGTTTCTGTATTGTGCTTTTGGTCGGCCATACGGACTGGTCGTGACCAAAGATCAGGATGTCACGATTTCGGCAGGCATTGATGCAGGCCAACCTTGGCGGCGCTGCCATGGTGATAATATCACGTATACAGATTGGGCGCGCGACAATTACTGGTGCGCGGTTAAGTCCGTCACCGGCGAGGGCGCGGTCATTGGGGTGGAGGAAGATCACCTGACTTTGCTGCAATCCCAAAAACTTGTGGCGTTTTTAAATCCTTCCAAAACGGTTGATATAGCCCCAGCCACAATGCGTCAGCGGATGCACAAGTCGCCTGCCGAAATTGACTTGATCAAACATGGCGCGCAAGTCGCGGATATCGGCGGTTATGCTGTGCGTGACGCGATCAAAGTAGGTGTCAGCGAGCTGGAGGTCTCGATCGCCGGGCGTGACGCGATGGAGCTGGAAATTCAAAAACGTTTTCCGGATGCTGAATATCGCGACACTTGGATTTGGTTTCAATCTGGCATCAACACCGATGGCGCGCATAACCCTGTGACGGGTCGAAAGCTTCAGCGCGGCGATATCTTGTCCTTGAACACATTTCCAATGATTTCAGGCTATTACACCGCCTTAGAGCGCACATTTTTCGTTGGTGAATGTGATGACGCGTCGCGTGCGATCTGGCAGGCCAATGTTGATGCGCATGAATATGGGATGAGCCTTTTGAAACCGGGTGTGAGTTGCGCCGAAGTGACGCATAAGGTCAACGATTTCTTTGAAGAGCGTGATTTGCTGCAATATCGCACCTTTGGCTATGGCCATAGTTTTGGTGTGCTAAGCCATTATTACGGGCGCGAAGCCGGGCTGGAATTGCGTGAAGATATCGACACAGTGCTGGAACCCGGTATGGTGATTTCGATGGAACCGATGCTGACGATTGCGGCGGATCAGCCGGGTGCGGGGGGCTACCGCGAACATGATATTCTGGTCATCACAGAAGATGGAAACGAAAACATCACCGGATTCCCCTATGGTCCGGCGCATAATATCATCGGCTAAAAGAGGTGCTGTGACAGGGTGGCGATAGAAGGCAGATACGACTATATCGTGATTGGTGCGGGATCCGCCGGATCGGTTCTCGCAAACCGCCTGTCCGCTGATCCGACTAAAAATGTTCTGCTGCTCGAGGCGGGTGGTAAAGACAATTATATCTGGATCAAAATTCCGGTTGGCTACCTGTATTGCATCAACAATCCACGCACCGATTGGATGTATCGCACCAAAGAAGACCCGGGGCTAAACGGGCGTTCGTTGATCTATCCGCGCGGCAAAGTGCTGGGTGGATCCTCGGCAATCAATGGGATGCTGTATCTACGTGGACAAGCCGCCGATTATGACATGTGGGCGCAAATGGGATTACAAGGCTGGGGGTGGGAGGATGTTCTACCCTATTTCCTGAAATCAGAGGATCACTATAAAGGGGGGCCAATGCATGGGCAAAGCGGTGGTTTGCGCGTGGAAAAACAGCGGCTGCATTGGGACATTTTGGATCATGTGGCCGAGGCCTGTGTTCAAGCGGGCATTCCGCGCTGTGATGATTTCAACCTTGGTGACAATGAGGGTGTGAATTATTTCGAGGTCAATCAGCGTCGGGGTTGGCGCTGGACATTGGCCGATGGCTATCTGAAACCGCTTAAAGCGCGGCGCAACCTGAGGGTTTTGACAGGGGCAGAGGTGGATCGGGTTTTACTGGATGGCGCGCGCGCAGCTGGGGTGCGTTTGCGTCATAAAGGCCAAGCTTTGGATGTCCTAGCGGAAGGAGAGGTGATTTGTGCCGCTGGCGCGATCAATTCCCCGAAGCTTCTACAACTCTCTGGCATTGGTGATCCGAACCATTTGGCCGAGATTGGGATTGAGACGAAAGTTGTTTCCCCGAAGGTCGGTCAAAACCTGCAGGACCATTTGCAGCTTAGGATGATCTATAAGGTTGAGAACGCGGATACGCTGAATACGCGTGCGCGCAATCTGTGGGGCAAGGCAAAAATTGCAATGGAATATGCCGCCTTTCGCAGCGGGCCGATGTCTATGGCACCCAGCCAATTGGCCGCCTTCACACGTTCTGCACCGGAGAAGGAGACGCCGGATTTAGAATATCACATCCAACCGCTCAGCCTGCCTGCCTTTGGTGAGCGGTTACATGATTTTCCGGCCATAACGATGAGTGTCTGCAACTTGCGGCCCGAAAGTCGTGGGACGGTTTTTGCGCGCAGTGCGGATCCGAAGGACGCGCCAGAAATTGCACCGAATTACCTCTCAAAAGAAGCTGATAAGCTGACAGCCGCACGCGCCTTGCGCTTGACCCGCAAAATAATGGACCAAGATGCGTTGCGTTCGCATAAACCGGATGAATTCTTGCCCGGTACCGCGTTTCAGTCCGACACTGAACTTACCAAGGCAGCAGGCGATATCGGCACAACGATTTTCCATCCGGTCGGCACATGTGCCATGGGCGATGTTGTGGATGCGCGCTGTCGTATGAAGGGTGTTGAAAACTTGCGGGTTGTGGATGCGTCAATCATGCCGCGCATCACATCGGGTAATACAAATGCGCCCACGGTGATGATCGCAGAGAAAGCTGCGGATATGATTATTGAAGATGCAAAAAGCCTGTCACGCCCATAGCGCCACTGCGAGTTGATCAGCTTGCAGAAAGGCAGAGCCAATGCGGCACTGATCAATTCCCAGTGTCTCTATGGGCGTTGTTCTACTTAAAATTGGAGCTGTCTTTGACTTGATCCCAAGCCCAAACGACTTTTTGGAGGAACTCTTCTTGGCTGCGATCCCCACCATTTAGATCGGGATGAAGCTCTTTGATGAGCGATTTGTATTTTTTGCGCAGTTCTGCCTTGGTCCAGCTGTCTTTGGCTTCTAAGATATCAATGGCTTTGCGCTCATCCACAGGCAGGCGGCGTCCACCGCCAAGCGCGTCCCCTTTGCCCGGGTTCATGGTGGCATTTTCGCCCAACACCTCATGGGGATCATTAATGCCAAGCCGCGCCCAAGCGCGTTGTTCGTTTGTTTGTTTGCCCATTGGCTCGGTCGGGCGTTCCCAGACACGGTCTGCAGCAAACTGCTTTTGCAATTCCTCTTCAGAATGATTCTCGAAGAAATTCCATTTCTGATTGAATTGGCGAATGTGATTGAGACAAAACCAGCGGAATTCATCCAGATTATCTGGACTTAAGGGCGCACGGTATAATCCTGGTTCGTTACAATCTGGGTGCTGGCACATTTGTGTGGAAGTCTCGGATGCACCCGACATACCGCGTCGCGCGCGGGCACGTTTTTTCTTGTCAGCTTTCACCGAAATATCAAAATCGAAATCCAGTGGTGGTCTGTCTGACATAGTTCGTCCTTTCTGGCCCAATGGGGCTTTTCGACTCGGAGAGAGAAGTTTACTCAGATAATTGCCTTTGCCAAGAGGCAAGTTTGGAAGGATCAGCATGGAAGAGCGCATCATAAAACGACTTAACGAGGCATTTTCGCCCTCTCGCTTGGAGGTGATCGATGATAGCGAAGCACATCGTGGTCATGGTGGTTGGCGCGAGGGCGGGGGCACACATTTCAATGTGAAGATCAGGTCAGATGCTTTTGCAGGGCTCTCACGGGTGGCGGCACAGCGTCTGGTGATGAAAGCCCTGAAGCAAGAATTTGAAGAGGGTTTGCACGCGCTTGCGTTAGATGCGCGCGCTTAATCTGCTTTCGCTGTCTTTTTTGTGGTCTTTTTCGCAGCAGCCTTTGGCGCGGGTTTCTCTACCTTCGGTGGTGGCGCAGATGCTGTTGCTGGTGCTTCTTTGTTCGGTACGATTTTGCGGAATGGATTGGCGGTAACTTTTGGGTCCGTTTCTTGCGCTGACTTTGGCGCATTCTCTGTTTCGCGACGGAAAATCAGCACATTCTGATGGGCTTCACGCTTGCGGCGTAAAATTCCATAGCGCTCTACCGAGGGCAGGCTTTCGGCATGAAGATATTCCCAACCATATTGGGCCTGTTCATTGATCACAAGCGTCAGCGCATTGGCAAATCGTCCATCATTGCCTTTCACACCTTTTGCGCGTTTGCCCACTGTTGGGGCTGGCACGGCTTTATATTCAAAAACGCCCATTGGGAGAATCCCTGTTTACGAGTTGCCTATATGAAGGCTTTGGGGATGATTTCAAGTTTAAACCCGCATTTGTTGCGCCCTAAGTTGTACGACAAACCTTGCCGACCCAAATTTATGACCAATAAGATGTGTTCAAACGACAGGGTGGGTATCTTACATAGCCGAGTTCCGCTAATGCAGTTTTCTGGCATGGTGCCTGTTAGGAAAGTAGCCAAAAATTTATAGAATGGCGCTTTGGCCAGACCTCTAGCCATTCAGCTTCTTCGAGATCAACTCGTTCACCGCTTTTGGATTGGCCTTACCACCCATTGCCTTCATCACCTGACCCACAAACCAGCCCGCCAATTTCGGGTTCTCTTTGGCTTTTGCCACTTGATCTGGGTTTGCCGCGATGATTTCATCGACCGCCGCCTCAATCGCGCCGGTATCTGTGACTTGTTTTAGCCCTTCATCCTCGACAATCGCGTCAGGACTTTTGCCTGTCGTGATATGCTTTTCTAGCACATCCTTTGCGATTTTTCCGCTGATGGCGTCAGAGGCCATGAGTTTCAAAATCTCGATATTTGCATCCGGTTTGACCAGATCGGCTGGCTCCAGCTCGGCTTTATTCGCGCGACCCAAAACCTCGTTGATGACCCAATTGGCTGCCTTTTTGCCATCCACGCCTTTGGCACTTGCCTCAAAATAATCGGCCAGATCAACATCCGCTGTCAAAACACCCGCATCATATTCAGTCATGCCATAGTCGTTTACAAATCTAAGCTTTTTTTGATCAGGCAATTCTGGAAGGCCCGCCTTGATTTCATCGACCCAAGATTGCTCAATCTTTAGGGGCAACAAATCAGGGCAGGGGAAATAGCGATAATCATGTGCCTCTTCTTTGGAGCGCATGGATCGCGTCTCGTTCTTATCTGGATCATAAAGTCGCGTTTCCTGATCGACCGATCCGCCATCCTCTAAGATTGCAATTTGACGGCGGGCCTCGTAATCAATTGCGGCTTGGATGAAGCGCATGGAATTCATATTCTTGATCTCGCAACGTGTTCCGAGATGCGCGAAATCTTGTGTCTCTTGGTATTTTTCGTAATCACCGGGACGGCAGACCGATACGTTCACATCCGCGCGCAGATTGCCGTTTTGCATATTGCCATCACAGGTGCCCAGATAGCGCAGGATTTGGCGCAGCTTGGTAACATAGGCCGCCGCTTCTTCGGGCCCACGAATATCGGGGCGGCTAACGATTTCCATAAGGGCAACGCCGGTGCGATTGAGGTCCACAAATGACATATTTGGGTCCATATCGTGTACAGATTTACCCGCATCCTGTTCCAAATGTATCCGCTCGACGCGCACAACCCGTGCAATGCCAGGCTCCATATCGACTAGGATTTCGCCTTCACCGACAATTGGATGGTAAAGCTGGCTGATTTGATAGCCTTGGGGCAGGTCTGGATAGAAATAATTCTTCCGATCAAAAGCTGAATAGAGGTTTATCGCTGCGTTCAGGCCAAGCCCGGTACGCACAGCTTGTTCAACGCAAAATGCGTTTAGGACGGGCAGCATGCCGGGCATTGCGGCATCCACGAAGCTGACATTTGAATTGGGTTCATTGCCGAATTCTGTAGAGGCGCCCGAGAAAAGTTTTGCTTGAGAGCTGACTTGGGCGTGAACTTCCATCCCGATGACAAGTTCCCAATCGCCGGTCGCACCTGCGATTATCTTTGGTTTTGGTGCCTCGAATGTCAGATCAAGCATTGGCCTAATGTCCATAAAACAGTGTCGAAACCTCTTACGTTCATGGGGCTTGGGCGGCAAGAGCGAAGTGTTGCAGCTTGGGCCCCAAAACGCCAGCGAGCGGCGCCTTTGGGAAGGCCCGCTCGCCGAAAATCACATGCCGTGGCGTGAAGTCCTAGTCCCGGAAAATCCAATTCCAAAACGTTTGTGGACGATGCCGAACAGGAACGCTCAGCTTCAAATAAGTCGAAGCAATCAAAGGAGATTTAATCATTTTCTATCCTTTCATGTCCTCAGGACATCACCGTTGCGCCCATTTTTTTGGGTATGCAAGTAAAATCTTTTAAAATCGTCAAAAAGTGAGCGTTTTTTTACGATTTTTGCTAAAAAAGCCGTATTTTTTTGATTTTTTGTACATATCGAACATATTCGCTTGTTTAAAAATGATTAAAAAACCGCACTTTTCGGTCATAAATGCGCATTTTTGAGAGATTTTTGTGAAAGGTACGTCGGTTTTGCGTCGGTAAAGCGCCAGTGCAGCACTGGATGTCTAATTCTTAAGAATTGCGCCTAAATTTGTCAAAAACCCGTTTACGGCGCAGAGGCAATTTTTTATTTCGTCTGTAACAAAAGAAAGAAACACGCATTATGAAACTAAAAGCGGCTGGGTTTGTCTTGACCACGGGGCTTATGGCCGCACCTTTGATTTGGGTTCCTGAAATCGCAGTGGGCCGCGATGTGTCAGCGGTGGTCAGCCAATATCTTGGCATGACCGCGTTGATTGCCATGGCGCTTTCGCAATCTATTGCCACTCGTTGGCGCGGGGTAGAGGCGGTCTTTGGATCGCTTGATCAATCTTATCGCTTGCACAAGTGGTTGGGATTGTGGGCGCTGGTTGCCAGTTTTCTGCATGATACGATTGACGCCGATATGCGTGGGCTGGGGCGTCCACCTGCGCTGAATGATATTGCTGAAACAGCTGGTGAAATCAGCCTTTATGGTTTGCTGGTTTTGGTGGCAATTACTGTGGCGACCTTTATTCCCTATCATTTGTGGAAATGGACCCATCGGTTCATTGGTATCTTTTTTGTGCTGTCGGCTTTCCACTATCTGTTCATTCAAAAACCGTTTTCGAATGCAGATCCGCTGGGTCTGTATATGGGGACGATTTGTGTGATTGGGGTGATTGCATATGCTTATACATCTGCACCCAGATCGTTTCGGCCTTCGCGGCGCTATAAAGTGGTGGATTTGGTGGACGAGGGTGAGGCTTTGGCTGTGTCACTGGCACCGGAGGCAAAACCATTGCGTCATCGTGCGGGGCAATTTGCCTTTATCAGCTTTCCAGGCGTTGGGATGACAGAGCCGCATCCCTTTACGTTAAGTGCGGGTCCGACGGATGATGGATCGTTGCGAATGACGATTGCGCCGCTTGGGGATTATACGATCCGATTGATGTCGCGGTTAAAAGAAGGGGCTGCGGCGCGGGTCGAAGGACCGTTTGGCCATTTCGTCGGTGTCAAAGGACCGCAGATTTGGGTCGCAGGCGGCATTGGGATTACGCCCTTTGCAGCGATGGCAGGGAATTTGAAAGAGCGCGATGGGCCGATCACATTGATTTATTCGGTGCGCGATCGGTCCAAGGCTGCGCATTTGGAAGAGCTGGAAGCGGTTGCGGCATCGGAGGCGAATTTCACCTTCATTTTGCGTGAAACGAAGGCGGAGGGGCGATTGAGCGCAGAAGATGTTGTTACCGCGGCAGGCGGCAGTTTGACGGGATTTCATGTACTTTATTGTGGGCCGGTAGCCTTGCGCGATGCGCTTTGGACAGGTTTGAAAATGCAGGGGCTGTCAGCACGGCGCTTCCGCTATGAGCTGTTTGAAATCCGCACAGGGATTGGATTGAAAAAACTGCTGGCTTATCTGACGCGGTAGGTTTGATGGAGTTGGTGCAATACTATTGAGGGTTCAAGTCAAACCGAATTCTCTGGTGTTATTTTTTTGAAAACTGTGCGTTTGGACACCTCATAACGCCTTATATGAGCCCCTTAATTTGAAAACCTGTAAACAAGTTTCCTTGTTTACAGGTTTATAGGTATTTGTGTTTTCTAGTTGCCGGATTTTTTGGCTCAAATTCGGATACTGCTAATAGGAATTCTCACTGAAATTGGATTGTAATTGGTAACTGACGCGGGCGTTGGTCTGTTTGAGAAACAGTATATTAACCAATGATTTTCCCCAAAATCTCCGCAGCGTCTTTCGACAGGTTTTTCTTTGATCGAATGCGGTCCATTGCGGCATTCATCTGATCCTGACGCGCGGGCGCGTAGCGTTTCCATGTCTCGAACACGCCGCACATTCGTGCGGTCGTTTGTGGGTTCTTATCGTCCAGCTTGATCAGCCAATCGGCAATAAAGTCATAGCCGCCCGGGGCATGAAAGGCAGAATGGGTCGCCGCAAATGCGCCGATCAGCGCGCGGAAGCGGTTGGGGTTTTGCCAGTTGAATTCGGCATGTTCAGTAAGTGCCTTTGCCGTGATCAGCGCGTCTGATCCACCGACCAGCATTTGAATGCCAAACCATTTGTCGATCACCAATTTGGTGTCCTTCCATTGATCATAAAACGACGCCACCGCATCTGCACCTGCGTTGATGCGGATCAAAGCGCTAAGGGCGGCGATTTGATCGGTCATATTGTCCGCCGTTTCAAATTGATGTGTTGCGCGTGCGCCCATATCGCGCATGGTGATCAAATGTAGGCATGCGTTTTTAAGTGCGCGTTTGCCCGCATCTTCAGCCCTTGGATCATAGGTGCCGGGTGTTTGGTTCGCATCATAAAGTGCAATCAGGTCATCCAGTAGGACCGTGGCAGTACCCGCCTTAAGCCGTTGATAGGTGGAATGAATGGTCGCGGGGTCGGGCACTCGATCTGTGTCCACAATATTTTGAGCGATCGCATCTTCGCTTGGCAGCCCAATCATCCAGTTGCGAAAGGCGGGATCGAGTGTGGTGTCCGAAATGGTTTTCCCGATCGCGGCGATATAGGCGCTGGGATCGATTTGTGTGCCTGTCGCCGCATCCGAAAGCAGCGCCATTTGCATGTTAAAGCCTGCCTCCCATTTCACGAAAGGATCGGTGTCATGGGTAAAAAGATGCGCGCGCGCGTCTGTGTCGCCCTCATACGCATCAATGATGATCGGCGCAGAAAACCTGCGATTGAGCGAGAGAGTGGGGTGTTCAGGCAAACCGGAGACTTCGAAACTTTGCGATTTTTCGGTGAGTAGGAGCAGGCGCTCTTCTGCGATTTCTGATCCATCTTTGCCCAGAAAGCCTGTACGGATTGGGATTACTTGCGGTTTCTTGCCTTTGCGGTTTTCTGATGGGTTTGCGTCTTGGGTCAACGTAAGCGTTAGTGTGTCCCCTGCGAAGCTTTGATCAACCGTGACTTTGGGCGTGCCGGATTGACTGTACCAAAGCTTGAACTGGGTCAGGTCGATGTCACAAGCATCTTCAAACACTTTCAACCAATGCTCGATCGTGCAGGCCTGACCGTCATGGCGCGCGAAATAAAGATCGAGTGCTTTTTTGTAGCCCGCATCGCCAACCAGTGTCTTGAGCATCCCAATGACTTCTGCACCTTTTTCATAAACCGTTGCGGTGTAGAAGTTGTTGATTTCTATATATTCTTCTGGACGGACGGGATGGGCCAAAGGTCCTGCATCCTCGCGAAATTGTCGCCCGCGCAGGAGGGAGACATCATCGATGCGTTTCACGGCATGGCTGCGCATATCCCCAGAAAACTGTTGATCGCGGAAAACCGTCAAACCCTCTTTCAAGCACAGCTGAAACCAGTCGCGACAAGTGATGCGGTTACCTGTCCAGTTGTGGAAATATTCATGCGCGATGATGCCTTCGATCAACTCATAATCATTGTCGGTAGCGGTTTCGGGACTGGCGAGCACATATTTGGAGTTGAAGATATTCAGCCCCTTATTTTCCATCGCCCCCATGTTGAAATCATCAACAGCGACAATCATGAAGAGATCGAGGTCATATTCGCGGCCATAGACCTCTTCATCCCATGTCATCGAGCGTTTCAGCGCATCCATTGCATAGGCGCATTTGCCCTCATCGCCGGGGCGCACGAAAATCTGTAGATCAACCTTGCGCCCAGACATTGTGGTGAAACTGTCTTCATAAGAGACAAGATCGCCTGCGACCAATGCGAAGAGATAAGCAGGCTTCACCCATGGGTCATGCCAAGTGCCCTTGTCGTTTGGATTGCCGTTAGACAAGCGCACAGGCTGGTCGCCATTCATGGTCACAAAGAATTCGGCCATCACATCGGGTCGGTCGAGGTAGTAGGTGATTTTGCGAAATCCCTGCGCTTCGCATTGCGTGCAATACATGCCGTTTGACATATAAAGCCCCTCAAGTGCGGTATTGGCTTTTGGGTTGATTTCGACCTCGGCTTCCCAAGTGAAACCATCTTGCGGCACGAGGTCGGCGGGAATCGTCAAACCTTCCTCATCAATTAAGATTTGTTCATCTGTGAGTTTCGTTCGATTTATCGAGGCTGATTTTAGGTCCAGCCCACGTCCATCAAGGCGGAGTTGATGCGGACCATCCGTTCGATTTTCATTTGCAGCGAAGATAATCTTGGACCGCACTCTGGTCGCAGTTGGATGGAGGTAAAATTCCAAATGCGTTTCTTTGATCCAAAAGGGGGGTTCGGCATAATCGGCAAGGCGGATGGTGGGGGCAGAGTTCGGGCGCATCGGGTTCTCTTTTCTTTTGGTCGACTGTGAAGTTTCGCGAGGGAAACTCAAGCGCAAAGATAGCCCAAACTTTGCTTGTTTTTGATCCGCATTCTTCTACATATGGATCACGACTTTTTTGGGGGCATGATCATGGCCGGGTTGACACTCGCGAAAGCAAAGAAAATCATCAAAGGCGCGTTTGCTGAAGGCGCGAAGATGGAATTGAAACCTTTAGCAGTGATTGTGACAGATTCAGGCGGGCATTGCGTGGCTTTTGAGCGTCAAGATGGTGCAGCACCCGGGCGTTATGCGATTGCCGATGGCAAGGCGAATGCAGCGATTGTGATGGGCGTGCCAAGTTCTGCTTTGATGGAACGCGCCGAACAACAGGCCTATTTCGTTAATGCGCTTTCAGATGCCTATAGCGGCCGGATTATTCCTGTGCCGGGCGGTGTTCTGATCAAGGACAAAAAAGGCAAAACCCTTGGGGCGGTTGGCGTAACGGGGGACACATCGGAAAATGATGCCGCCGCCGCCGTGGCAGGCATAAAACGCGCAGGCTATCGGTTCGAAGCTTAATATATGGCGATACCTGCCGAAAACCTTGCCCGCGGGATCATATTGATCCTGATCACGGCGTTTTTGCTGGCGATCCAAGACAGTATTTTCAAGCTTTATGCGACCTCTTTGTCCTTGTGGCAGCTTTTTGCCTTGCGCGGAGTGATTGCTTTACCACTGTTCTTTGTTCTTGCCCGCGTTCAAAAACAGCCCAATGGGATTCTTTGGCAAGGTCTCAGCTTTTGGCCACTTTTGCGGGGATCATTTATGGCGATTATGTTGCTTGGATTTTATGCGACCTTGCCTTTTTTGGCGCTGTCGGCGGCGGGTTCCGCCGTCTATGTGGCACCTATATTCGTCGCAATCCTCTCTGGCATTTTCTTAAACGAACCTGTGCGCTTTTTTGGTTGGCTGGGTGTTTGCGTGGGTTTTGTCGGTGTCTTGATTCTCTTGCAGCCGGGGACCGACGCGTTCTCGCCCTGGCTTTTGTTGCCATTGGCGGGTGCTGTGCTTTACGCGTTTGCCCATGTGATTACGCGGTCGAAATGTCCGGACACGCCGCTTTGGGCGATGGCGTTTGCACTGAATTTTGCGATGATGATCGCGGGGCTTGTTGGCAGTTTGGTTTTGTATTTATGGCAACCTGCGCTGGGTGCGGAATTGCCCTACCTGCTGGGTCAATGGGGCGCAATGCGTGGGTTTGATTGGGGTGTGTTGTTGCTGTTGGCGGTGTTCACAATGACGGTTGGCATGTTGATGGCGGGGGCCTATCAAGCGGCACCCCCGGCAAAGATTGCAACTTTTGAGTATAGTTACCTGATCTTTGCGGCGATTGTGGATATTGTCGTGTTTGCCTTTGTGCCTAGTATGTTCGCTTTCATTGGTATGGGGTTGATTGTCTTAGCAGGTTGGATGGTGACGCGACAGCCACGCGGGCGCTTGTAAGTATATGGTTTTTAAAGAAATTTAAGGTTAAAATTTGATGAACTCTTCTACTAATAACCTAGGTTATTGAATGAAATGTTAACCAAATTGAGCACGCCAAAACACATTCAAAACCAGATTTTATATCCCCCTTACACTTCCCTGCTGAAAACAGTATTCTCACTCTAAATCGAAGCGCATCAAAAGGGGCAAGTCGCATGTCCACACAATCCACTTTGTCAAAAAAGTCTGCTGTTGCGGATCCCAAACAAACCAGCAAAACCGCATCCAAAAAGACAAAAATGACGGTCCCAAAATTTCGAAATGCGGCGGGTGGTGATCCCTTAGTCTGCCTAACCGCTTATACGGCACATGTCGCCCATCTGGTGGATCAGCAAGCGGATTTGATTTTGGTTGGCGACAGTCTGGGCATGGTCATCCACGGAATGGACAATACATTGGGCGTGACCATGGAGCATATGATCATGCACGGTCAGGCCGTGATGCGCGGGGCAGAGACAGCGCTTGTGGTGGTGGACATGCCTTTTGGCTCTTTTGAAGAAAGCCCAGAGGCCGCTTTTCGCAATGCCAGCCGGATTGTGAAGGAAACCGGATGCACGGCTGTGAAGCTGGAGGGCGGGCGTGAGATGGCCGAAACCGTGCGTTATCTGTCATCTCGCGGGATCCCCGTGATGGCCCATGTGGGATTGATGCCCCAGCAAATGAATACCGCAGGTGGGTTCAAAGCTGTGCGCGATGAAGAGCAATGGGATGATGTTATTGCTGATGCAAAAGCGGTTGAAGAGGCGGGGGCTTTTTCTGTCGTTGTTGAAGGTGTCGTCCCTGAATTGGCGGATAAAATCACCAAGGCCGTGGACATCCCAACCATCGGGATCGGGGCCTCTGCCCAATGTGATGGTCAGATTTTAGTTTTTGAGGATATGATCGGGCTTTTCCCACGCGTACCGACTTTCGTCAAACGCTATGGCAATATGGAAGAAATGATGATCGAGGCCATCGCGCGGTACGCAACCGAAGTGCGAACACGAAAATTTCCAACAGAGGAACATACCTATCAACCGAAGTAATCTTTGCAAGCCTGCATCGCTTCGTTAAGAGACGCGTGCAAATAGGGAGACCTAAGAAATGACCGATCAGACCGAAGGTTTTGTCCAAGAAGTCAGCGAAGAGCTGCGCCGAGACCAGATCACCAAATATGCCCGCAAATATGGTTGGATATTGGTGCTGATCATTCTTGGTGCTGTGGGGTATACCGCATATTCAGAATGGTCGAAATCGCGTCTACAGGCGGGTGCGCAAGCGCGCGGAGAGGCGATATTGGCGGCACTTAGCATAGATGAGCCGTCTGAACGTATTGAGGCTTTGCAAGCTTTAAACGGCACCGACGCCGCAACGCAGGACTTAGCGGCGTTTTTACAAGCCGATGCGTTGATCGAAAATGGACAGAAGGCCGATGCCTTAACGGCTTTGGACGATATCGCGACAGGCAGCAGCGACGAGACATTCCGGGATTTGGCGCTTTTGAAAGCTGTGATGTTGCGCGGGGATGATCTTGAATTTGACAAACGGATGTCAAGTTTGGATGCATTATCTGCACCCGGTCGTCCATTTCGGATTTCGGCACTTGAGCAGCGCGCGATTGCGTTAATTGCGGATGACCAAACCGATGCAGCGATTGGGGCCTTAAATACGCTGCGCCAAGAGCTTGGTGTGACCGCCACACAATCCAACAGATGGCAACAACTTATTATCGCCTTAGGTGGCGTGCCTGAAAATCCGCCGGGGCAGGCTGACGGCGCTCAATAAACTTGCGTTTTCATGCCGAACGCGGCAGAAAACTGGCAACAGGGTCCAATTCATTGGGCAAGTATATTATGAGGGGAAATCCATGTTTCGCACGCTTACATTGATCTGTGCTGCAGGGGCTTTGGCTTTAACAGCCTGTTCGCGAGATCGCGATCTGCCTTTGCCCGGTGAACGATTGGATTTGCGCGAACAAGAACAGGTCTTAACCCCTGATGAAGCGCCAAGCTTGCGCCTTCCTGCGCTTAGTACCGTCTCTAATTGGACCCATCGCAACGGCGGTGCCGCACATTATGCAGCGCATCCAAACTTGTCCCAAAATGCCCAGTTGATCCTTAACGCTGATATCGGGAAGGGCAATCAGAACAGAGAGCGCTTGGCCGCTGATCCCATCATCGGTGATGGGCGCCTATATACAATGGATACGGAAAGTTCCGTTCGGGCCTATTCGATGGCTGGCGCACTGCTTTGGCAGGCGGAAGTAAAACCCTTGGTTCGCACACGCCGTGGTCGCTCAAATGATGGATCTGGTGGCGGTTTGGCCTTCTCGGGTGGGCAGCTTGCCGTGACAACGCCGGGGGGCGAGGTTTTGCTCTTGAATGCGGCAACGGGCACAGTGATCTGGCGCCATGATGCAGAGGCGAGTTTCAGCGCACCGCCAGCATTTGCAGGCGACAGAATTATCGCAATTTCAGGTGACAATCGGGCGCGTGCCTTAACGCGCAGCAACGGTCGCATCGCTTGGTCGCAAGATTCAGATGATGCCGGCACGGCGGTGCTGGGCACAGCGGCACCCGCGATTGCAGGTAATATTGCGATCATCCCCTTTAACCGTGGCGAGGTGAAAGCGGTTGATATCAACACCGGCATCGCACGGTGGTCACAGGTTCTGACAGGCAAACGCGTTGGGATTGCGCGCGGCAACATCTCTGCCATCACGACCGACCCGGTGATCGTGGGGCAGATTGTCTATGTTGGGACCCAAGCAGGGCGCATTGCCGCCATCAATTTGGCAACGGGTGAACGGATTTGGACCGCACGCGAAGGGGCAGTGGGGCCAATTTGGCCAGCGGGCAATGCGCTTTTTGTCTTGGGTGATGAGGGCAGTGTGCAGCGCTTGAACACATCTGACGGACGGGTGGTATGGGAAACACCGCTGCCACAATATCGAAATGAGCGCCGCTTCCGTGGAAATTATGGGCATTACGGGCCAACTTTGGCGGGCGGCTTACTTTATGTTGGCGGGACTGATGGCATAATCCGCGTGTTCCGGCCCGAGGATGGCACATTGGTGCGCACGATTGAAATTCGTGGCGGCGTGTCTTCTCAGGCAGCTGTGGTGAATAACCGGATGTATCTGTTTACCGGAAACGGACAACTCGCAGCTTTCCAATAAGCAAAAGATGATCTATTGGCCTTTCAAATCTGAAAGGCAGTTTGATCCATGTCCCTGACCGTTGCATTGGTTGGACGCCCCAATGTGGGTAAATCCACGCTGTTTAATCGGCTGGTGGGGCGCAAGCTTGCCTTGGTCGATGATCAGCCAGGCGTCACGCGCGATTTGCGCGAAGGCGCGGCGCGTTTGGGACCTTTGCGTTTTACGGTGATTGATACAGCTGGCTTAGAAGAAGCAACCGACGACAGTTTGCAAGGTCGCATGCGTGCGTTAACCGAACGGGCCGTGGATATGGCCGATGTGGCCGTCTTTATGATTGATGCGCGCGCAGGTGTTTTACCCGCCGATCAAGTCTTTGCAGAGATTTTGCGCAAGCGGTCGGCCAGTGTAATTTTGGTGGCCAATAAAGCAGAAAGCAATGCCAGCCTAGACGGAATTTACGACGCGTATCGGTTGGGCTTGGGCGAACCCTTGGCGGTGTCGGCCGAACATGGCGAAGGGCTGGTGGACTTACAACTTGCGTTGGCACCTTTGGTCGAGGCCGCAGAGAGTGCCGCCGCAGAGGACGCCCCATTTACGGAGGTCGACATAGAGGCCGACGAAGACATCGAAGAGATGACGTTCTCAGAAAAACGCCCTTTGCAAATCGCGATTGTCGGACGGCCCAATGCAGGAAAATCAACGCTGATCAACCAAATCCTAAAAGAGGATCGGATGCTAACCGGGCCAGAGGCGGGCATTACACGCGATGCCATTTCGGTCAATCGGACATGGGATGATGTGCCCTTTCGAATTTGGGATACGGCAGGGATGCGCAAGAAAGCAAAGGTACAGGAAAAGCTAGAAAAGCTGTCCGTGTCTGATGGGTTGCGTGCGGTTAAATTTTCCGAGGTCGTGGTCGTTCTGCTAGATGCCGCCATTCCATTCGAGCAACAGGATCTACGCATCGCGGATTTGGCGGAGCGCGAGGGTCGCGCCGTTGTGGTTGCAGTCAATAAATGGGATGTCGAAGACAGCCGTCAAGAAAAACTCAAGATCATCAAAGAGAAATTCGAACGCTTATTGCCACAATTGCGCGGCGCCCCTTTGGTGACTGTATCTGCCAAAACTGGCCGCGGTATGGATCGTTTGCACGCCGCCATTTTGAAGGCGCATCAGGTTTGGAATCGTCGCATATCTACAGCGCAATTGAACCGCTGGTTAGAGGGGATGATCACGGCGCATCCACCCCCTGCACCCGGCGGAAAGCGTATTCGCTTGCGCTATATGACCCAAGTCAAAACCCGCCCGCCGAGCTTTGTCGTGATGTGCTCGCATCCCGATGTGTTGCCGACCTCCTATTCGCGCTATCTGATCAATGGGCTGCGAGAGGTTTTCGACATGCCCGGAACGCCGATCCGATTGTTCATGCGCTCTCAAAGCGACAAAAACCCGTATCGGGACAAGAAAGAAAAGAAAGTCACGAAGCTGAACAAGCATCTTGAAGGGCGCTATGTGAAGGCGCTGGGGCGGGGTGCGCGAAAGAAGCGTTAATGTTTGTTTGGTTGTTTTGCGCATCAATAAAGCCTGCTAACGCGCTGAGAAAACGTGATTTTGTTGGTTAAAAACCGGTTAATAATTAAAACACTAAACCGGAAGAGTGGTTTTATTCTTAACAGAGGTTAATGGCCCGCTGAGTTGAAAGATGTGTGTTAAAAAGTCGGAATAAGAAGCCGCTGAATTTCAAATCGGCGACCATAGCAGATGGTATTAATTCGAAGGTAGATTCTTTTGATCGCGCGTTAATTTCTGAGCCTCGGTCCAGATATCTTCCGGCTTTATCCCCGCATACCAAGCCTCAAAATTTGCGCGCAGCGTCTCCAAACCAAATTGCGCTGGCAATGGGCGACGTGGATCGCGGCTGAGCGAATAGGCCATGCCTTCACGAAACCATTCGGGCCGCAAAAACAATCCAACACTGCCCAGCCGTTCGGCTTGTAGATGATGGATCAGCTCGTGACGGACAATGTAATCTTTCCACCCGTTGGGTTTGATCACTATCCCGCGTGTGCTGGCGGCATAAGCTGCGACCTTGCCCAAGCCAAAGTAGTCGGAACAGACCTTGCCCGCGCAAAAGTATGCGCGTGGTGGATTTTCGATTTCACCAACCTCTGTATTCACGAAGGCTAATGCTTCCCGATAAAGTCGCGTGGCCTCAGCAGCGCGGTTTGGATCATCGATGCAGATCTGATCCGTGATACACTCGACCGGTGCGAGATTGGGTACGACGACCCTTAAGGGTTTATAGGTTGCGGCAAAATAAACTAGTGCAAGGCACCCAAGCAAAAGCGCCATGCGTAACAGAAATCGAAGCGCACGGATCATGGATTAGAAATCCGCGTCACCCCCACGACCTTGCCAGGATTTCGCAAGATTGCCAAAGCGGGTGAATTTATCAACGAAACTCAGATCGACGGTGCCAATTGGGCCGTGACGTTGCTTTCCAATGATGACCTCGGCCTTGCCATGGACCGATTCCATCTCTTCCTGCCAAGCCATCATTTTTTCTGCATCGTGATCGCCGGGTTTTTCACGTTCTTTGTAATATTCTTCGCGGAACACAAACATGACCACATCCGCATCTTGTTCGATCGAACCAGATTCGCGCAGGTCAGAAAGCTGCGGACGTTTGTCATCACGGGATTCGACCTGACGTGACAGCTGCGACAGCGCGATGACGGGGATATCAAGCTCTTTTGCAATCGCCTTAAGCCCTTGCGTAATCTCGGAGACCTCGTTCACGCGGCTGTCTTTTGCCGTCGCTGGGCGGACAAGTTGAAGATAGTCGACGATCATACAATCCAACCCATGTGTACGTTTTAACCGTCGCGCACGCGCGGCGAGTTGTGAAATCGGAAGTGCGGCGGTGTCATCTATATAAAGTGGTGCATTTTCAAGGCGTTTGGCGGCCTCAACGAAGCGGCGGAATTCATCTTCGGTCATGTCACCTGACCGGATTTGTTGGGAGGGGATTTCAGCTTGTTCCGCCAAGATCCGGCCTGCAAGCTGTTCGGCTGACATCTCTAACGAGAAGAACCCAACCACGCCGCCATCAATCGTGCCGTCCGTGCCATCTGGTTTGCGCCCTTGTTTGAACGCTCTGGCAATATTAAAGCCGATATTGGTCGCAAGCGCGGTTTTTCCCATCGATGGACGGCCGGCAAGGATCAAAAGGTCTGATTTGTGAAGACCACCGAGTTTTTTGTCGAGATCATCAAGGCCGGTGGCAACCCCTGCCAATCCACCATCCCGCTGATAGGCGGCATTGGCGACATTCACGGCATCTGTGACGGCTTTGAGAAAGCTTTGAAAACCCTGATCAACTTGGCCCTGTTCGGAAAGGCTATATAACCGCTGTTCTGCCTCGACAATTTGTTCAGAGGGTTCAGAGCCAAGGTCAACCGAGGCCGCTTTGTCCGAAATTTCTTCCCCGATGGACATCAAATCGCGACGGATCGCCATGTCATAGATCATCTGCGCATAATCGCGAGCCGCGAAAACAGACACAGCACCGCCTGCAAGGCGCGCAAGATATGCGGGCCCGCCAAGTTCGGCCAATCCCTCATCGTCTTCCATGAACGCTTTGATGGTCACTGGCGAAGCAAGCGCGTTCTTTTGGATGCGCGTTGCTACCGTCTCGAAAATGCGTGCGTGAACAGGATCGAAAAAATGATGTTCTTTTACGACGGCTGCAATCTTATCGTAGACGTCATTATTGACCAGCAAGGCGCCCAACAGGGCCTGCTCTGCTTCGATATTGTGAGGAAGCGCCCGTGATTCTGTCTCTGATGTGCCTAAGGCACTTATCTTATTCACTTATTTTCCCCGCCGCTCAAATGCTCGATCTTTAGTGGGTTCACCATGCCAGATCGGGTTGAAAAAATCTATCTTGATATCTTTGGGGATAAGCTGTGAGCGGCTAAGAGACGTGCCAATATAATGGAAATCCGGGATCAAAAACCGTAAGCGGCTCACCCGCCACATCGATCTTGCTGGGGTAGTCCACAGGGGTTTTTTCTTTGGTCAGTGTGATTGTTTCCTCATTTGCCGGCAGGCCATAATGTGCAGGCCCGTTGAGGGATGCAAATGCTTCTAGCGTGTCCAAAGCGCCAGCACTTTCGAAAACATGGGCCAAGCAAGACATGGTGTTTGTCGCCGTAAAACACCCTGCACACCCGCAAGCGCTTTCTTTGTCACCATCCCGATGCGGGGCACTATCCGTGCCTAGGAAAAATCGTGCATCACCACTGGTTGCAGCGTCTACCAATGCAGCACGATGGCTTTCGCGCTTCGCGACAGGTAGGCAGTAGTAATGCGGCCTGATCCCACCAGCCAGAATATGGTTGCGATTGATGATCAGGTGATGTGTCGTGATTGTTGCGCCTAGGTTGTCGCCACCGGCACGTGCATATTCCACACCTTCTGATGTGGTGATATGTTCCATTGTGACCTTCAATTCAGGCAGCGCTTGGCGCAGAGGATCAAGTATCGTGTCGATAAATACGGCCTCTCGATCAAAAATGTCGATATGCGCGTCTGTGACTTCACCATGCACACAAAGCGGACACCCGATTTCTGCCATACGCTCTAGGACGGGCATCACATTTTCGATTTTTGTCACGCCACTATCGGAATTTGTCGTGGCGCCTTTGGGGTAAAGCTTTACGGCTGTGATAAGTCCCGCATTGAAAGCTGCTGCCAGATCATCGGCGTCGGTCTTGTCCGTCAGATAAAGCGTCATCAAAGGTGAAAAACGCATGCCATTGGGCACAGCTGCAAGAATGCGGTCTTTGTAAGCCTGCGCATCCTGCGAGGTCGTGACAGGTGGGACAAGATTGGGCATAATGATTGCGCGTCCAAAATGGCGGGCCGTTTCGGGCAGGACGGTTTTTAACATATCCCCATCGCGCAGATGCAAATGCCAATCATCAGGGCGTCGAATGGAGAGTGTTGTCATGCCGCTTTCGTAGCGTCTTTAATTCTATAGTTCTAGTCGGTTCTGCTTGTCGGTGGGTAAGAAATCGTTGTAGAATTGGATTATTCTCAGGGCGGGGTGAAATTCCCCACCGGTGGTAAGCGGGGATGCCCCGTAAGCCCACGAGCGGCCTTCGGCGAAAAATCAAAGAGGGTGTTAGCAGATTTGGTGCAAATCCAAAGCCGACGGTCATAGTCCGGATGGAAGAGAAAGGTTGCGATGGCGATGTGCCGTTGTAGCGCACGCTCTGGGGCTTTTGTTATGGAACGCAAAGGAGGCTCCGAGATGACAAAACCCCTTAATATTGCTTATGTGAAAGCGCGTTGGCACGCGGATATCGTCGATCAAACCCAAAAAGGGTTTGAAGCAGAAATGAAATCGCAAAAAGCCGATGTTTCAATTGATGAAATTCATGTTCCCGGCGCATTGGAAATGCCGCTTGTTGCCAAGAAATTGGCAGGGACGGGCAAATATGATGGTGTTGTTTGCGCCGCCTTGGTTGTGAATGGTGGGATTTATCGCCATGATTTTGTTGCCAGTGCTGTGGTTGATGGGCTTGTGCGGGCGGGGATGGACACAGGCGTACCGGTTTATTCCGTGTCATTGACACCCCATGAGTTTCAAGAAACGCCAGAGCATATCGGGTTTTACAAAGAGCATTTTGTGAAAAAAGGGGCCGAAGCCGCGCGCGCGGTTCTGATGATGGCAGAGCTTGATTTGTAAGGGATTGCGCCCCAGCTTGCGCTGGATCGCGATGGGCTTCGACGCGCTCGGACAGGTAAACCTGCCCTCGCACCTCGAAATGGAGGGCGCGGCCCTCCAAACCTCCCGAAGTATTTTGAGTAAAAAGAGTCCGCCAAATGGCGTTATTCTGAGTGCTTTGCGACGCTTGCCACATCTAGGCAAAAGCGCGTCCAGGATAGGGGTTCTGCGATACCTACGCAGTCGTGCATAAATTTATTGCAGCAGCGGCAATATCTCCGCTTCCAAAACCCGGCGTGTCACAGGACCTGCAAATCGATAAAGGACTTTCCCCTCACCATCAATCAAGAACGTCTCCGGCACACCATAAACGCCCCACTCGATGCCGTTGCGACCCTCGTCTGTGCCGATACCCGTATAAGGATCGCCAAGTTCTTTCAGAAATGCCAGCGCAGCTTCTGGCCTGTCTTTGTAATTCATTCCGTAGACAGGCAAACCAAGATCGGTCAGCGTTTGAATATTGGGATGCTCAACACGACAAGGCACGCACCAGCTGGCGAAGACATTTAAAACTTTGATCCCGCCACCTTGAAGATCGCTTTGATCGAAATGGGGCTTTTCGCCCAGTTTGCCCAAGGATAGCGGCGGCGCGTCCCGGCCGATCATTTCAGAGGGCAATGTGTTTGGCTTCTCTCGGTTCAGTCCAAGAAAAAACAATGCACCTAAGCATAGAAAAAGGATTGGAACGAGGAAGTAGATCGCGCGCATTATTCTAAATCTTCAAGGCGTTTCTTCGCACGTTTGGATTGGATCACACTGCCTAAAATGATCGCGGCGAGCAAAGCCATTCCAAGAGCGTAAGCCAGCAAAACATCGGGTGCATATTTGTCCAATCCATACATGATTATGTTTCCTTTGCTTTCAACGCTTGGATGCGTCGCAAGCGGATTGCTGTGCGCGTGCGCAGCAATAGCAGCGTTATGAAGAGTAAAATGAACCCACCCATCGCAAAAAGCAGCGGGATGAAGAAGACATCATCGACCTGCCGCTCGCCTGTTACAAGGGGGATCGAGGTGCCTTGGTGCAGCCCTTGCGACCAAAATTGCACCGCATAACGCGAGAGGAGCGCAAAAACTGAGCCGACCATACACAAAATGGAGGTCAGATCGGCAGCTAAATCCTTATCCTCCAACGCCTCCCAAAGTGCGATATAGCCAAAATAGAAAATCAGCAGGATCATGAAACTCGTCAATCGCGGATCCCAAGCCCAATAGGTGCCCCACATTGGTTTTCCCCAGACGGCACCTGTAGCCATGGCAATCAATGTGAATGTCACACCAATAGGTGCTGCCGCTTTGGCTGCAAGCGCACTGACATGATGACGCCGGATCAGCCAAATAAGAGATGCAACCAGCATCATGATCCATGCATTGATTGCCATCATAGCACTCGGGACATGCAGATAGATGATTTTTACTGTCGAGCCCTGTTTGAAATCGTCGGGCGTAAAAAAGAAGCCCCAGATCAATCCAGTGGCCAAAGTTGCGATGCTAAGCACCCAAAGCGGCCCCATAAAGCGCGCAGTTGTGGCCATAAATTTCGCCGGATTTGCATATTGCCAGATGCTTGCCATGGGCATGTCCTATCGAAGGCCCGCACGAAGGGCCAGTGCTGTGACGAAGGGTAGCACGGCAGCAGAAAGCAGCGAAATCACAGCCAAGAGAGCCAGCATAATTGTGTGATCGGGATGGATGATGGCCTGAACACCGAAAAGAAGCGTCGGCACGAAAAGGGGCAAAACAAGAAGTGACAGCAGCAAACCACCGCGTTTGATGGACAATGTCAATGCTGCGCCGAATGTGCCAATGAAGGACAGGGCAGGGGTGCCGATCAGCAAAGACAGAAAAAGCCACATGTATTGTCCGTTTGGAAGGAACAACAAAAACCCAAGCGGCAGTGCCGCCAGTGTCAGGGGCAGCCCGGTGGTGATCCAATGGGCCAGTGCTTTGGCTGTGACAAGGCCAGTCAGTGGAATGGGTGCGGTCGCCAGTGCATCCAGCGTTCCATCCTCGAAATCCAATTGGAAAATGCGATCAAGTGACAGCAGGGTTGCAAGCAATGCCCCAATCCATAGCATCCCGGGTGCAATTTTTGACAAAAGCGTAGGCGCAGGGCCGATCCCGAAAGGTACAAAAACCACCAAGATCAGAAAGAAGGCGACGGTCAGCAAAAGCCCACCACCTTGCGCAAAGGCCAAGCTGATATCGCGCTGAATGATTGCCCACATGGCCTAAAACGCGCCTTCTAGGAAAGGGTCTGTATTTCGTTCTACGCTGGGTTTGAACGCGGAGAGGTCGAGCGTTTTTGCTTGGGGTAAATCGATTTTCTGATGGCTGCTCACAACAACAATCCCACCGTTTTTACGGTGGTTTTGAATCAGCGCCTCAAGCGCTCGTGTTATTTTCTGATCAAGGCTGTTTGTGGGTTCATCGAGCAGCCAATTTTTGGCGCCCGAAATGGCAACACGGGCCAGACCAAGACGGCGTTTTTGGCCCGCCGAAAGATCGCTGCCATAGCGGTCCAAAAGCGGGTCAAGATCAAATGGTGTAAGTACGGCTTGATCCAAAGGCCGACCGTAGATTTTTGACCAGAAATTTAGGTTCTGCTGCACAGTCAACGCGGATTTGATTGCATCTAGGTGGGACGCAAAAACACTCTCCTCCTGCTCAATCGAAATCGTTCCTGTGTCGGGTGCAATAAGACCAGAAAGAGCACGCAGCAGTGTGGTTTTACCTGATCCGTTTGGACCTTTCACAAGCAAGGCATCACCCTGCGAAAGAGCAAAAGAAACATCAGCAAATATTGGGATGCCGCCGCGCGAAACAGCAAGATTATGAACCTCAATCGTCATGGGATTGGGTTATCGGAATGTTGTGCCAAAGAAAAGCGTCACGCGTCCAGAAAACCGCGGAGCGTGTTGACGGTATTCACACCAATTTCATCGACAGCATAGCCGCCTTCCATTACAAAAACAGTAGGCAAATTCAGCGCGGCGATTTTGGCGCCCATATCTAGAAAATCATCGGACTCGAATTTAAAGCTGCTAATCGGATCGTTTTTATAGGTGTCAACGCCAAGGGAAATCACCAGTGCCTCGGTCCGCACCTTGGTCACTGCCTGCATCGCATGCAGCAACCCTTCGGCCCACGTTTGGTAATGCGTGCCGGGCTGGAACGGAAGGTTCAGGTTGTAACCCGCACCCGATCCTGCGCCCGTTTCATCTGCATAACCAAGGTAATAGGGAAATTCCTCCTCTGGATGTCCATGAAGCGAGGTAAAAAACACATCATCACGCGCATAAAAGATGCTTTGTGTGCCATTGCCATGGTGAAAGTCGACATCAAGGATCGCGACCCTTTTGGCGCCATT
>JBCCGP010000041.1:0-26278 GCA_039029215.1 Pseudomonadota bacterium | reverse complement strand
TCAAAATCTCGCCCGAAGCAGCACAGGACCCAACGATTGCACCAGAAGAGCGGGATCGGGGAACAGCGGCGGCGGCGGACCTGCAAATGCGCAGCCTCAGCCGGATGTGGCAAATGTTACTTAAGGCACTTGAGGAAGTCGCCGCCGCACCAAACGCGATGATGGCCGCTGAAATGGCGATCATTCGGCTGACCCATGTCGCCGATTTGCCAAGTCCCGAAGAATTGGTGCGCAAATTACAGAATACCGAAGGTGCACCCGCAACCCATCCGTCTGGTCCAAGCGGTGGCAATGCACCCTCCGCTCAGAACGCTACATCTGTGCAGTCACAAACGACGCTTGCAGCACCCCAAACCGCACATGAGCCTGCGCCAACGGCCGTCCTTCAAAATTCAGGCGCAACAGCGATCCAAGTGGCACCGGAGGTCTCGGCCCTATCGCGCTTTGCGCAATTCGAAGATGTCGTCTCGCTGATCCGTGCGCGACGCGACATGAAGCTTTTATATGAGGTTGAAAATTATATCCGCCTTGCCAGCTACACACCCGGGCGCATTGAATTTCAGCCCGCCGATGATGCGCCGGGTGATTTTGCACATCGTTTGGCCCAAGCCCTTCAAAATTTCACGGGCCAACGCTGGGGCGTCAGTCTTGTCAATGATGGTGGAACGCCCACAATTGCAGAGCAGAAATCAGCCGCACTCGATGATTTGCATGCGCAAGTCAAAGAACACCCGTTGGTGCAATCGGTCCTTGCGGCCTTCCCAAAGGCTGAAATTCGCGATGTCAAATCCTTGGATGAATTGATATCAGGTGACGAGGTTTTAAGTGAAATCCCAGAAGAAGATGATGATAATTGGGATCCATTCGAGCAGGAGTAAATGATGTTCAAAGGTTTGGGCGATATGGCGGGCATGATGGCAAAGGCCAAAGAGATGCAGGCCAAAATGGAAGAAATGCAAGCCAAAGTCGAAGAGATGGAGGCATCGGGCGAAGCGGGTGCCGGATTGGTCAAGGCTACGGTCAATGGGAAAGGTGTTTTAACGGCGCTTGATATTGATCCGTCGATCTTTCAGCCATCTGAAAAAGAAGTTGTCGAAGATCTGATTGTCGCGGCAGTTAAAGACGCAAAAGACAAGGCGGACCGTATGGCGCAGGCCGAAATGGGCAAGCTAACCGAAGGGTTGGGCCTGCCCGCAGGAATGAAACTTCCATTCTAGGGCCATATGTCCGGTTCTAAAGAAATTGAACAATTGATTGCCCAGATGGGCAAATTGCCGGGTTTGGGTCCGCGTTCTGCCCGTCGTGCCGTTCTTCACTTGATTAAGAAGCGTGATACCCTTCTGCTGCCCATGGCCGATGCGATGGAACGGGTCTCACAAACCGCGCGTAAATGCATAAAATGCGGCAATATCGGGAATAGCGATATCTGTGACATTTGCAGCGATTCGAAACGCGAGAATGGACAAATCTGCGTTTTGTCAGATGTTGCCGATCTGTGGGCCATGGAACGCACAGCTTTGTTCAAAGGGCGGTATCACGTTCTAGGGGGCGCCTTATCCGCGCTGGATGGAATCGGGCCGGATGAGTTGAACATCCCGCAGCTTCTGGACCGTTTAAAATCGGAAAACGTCAGCGAAGTAATTCTGGCCCTAAATGCAACAATTGATGGGCAGACAACCGCGCATTATATTGCCGAGCAGCTTGAAGATTTAAATATTTCTGTCACCACGCTGGCCCAAGGTGTACCCGTTGGCGGCGAGTTGGATTATCTAGATGATGGAACAATCTCTGCTGCCCTAAACGCCCGCAAATCGCTTTAAACCTACCGTTTTGTTAGGTTTTGCAGCGTTTATTCGCCCAGATCGCAATTTCCATTGTGTAACAGTAAATTTATATTTATCTTATAACTACCAAGGCGTGGTCAGGCGTTTGCAATTTTAAGTTTAAATTTTTGCGCCGTTGCTTTGGAGTTCGGGGGATACCGCCGACTGGCCATTAGGGGAATAAAATCAAGATCTGCAGTTGCGCAGATTAAAGAAAGGGACCGTAATGTCTAAAATATATATCGGGCTTGTTTTGGGATCGACACTGCTTATCACCGGCTGTGCGTCCACATTAGATAAAGCGAGTTATGCAACCAACCCAGTGCAGGTTCAGACAGAAAAAGGTGTTGTGACATGTCAACTATATCGTTCAACATCTACTTTGTGGGATGAAGCGATCGCTGTACCTGCGGGTATGTCGATCCAAGAAGGCGATGCGATTTGTCAGAACGAGGGCTTTAAGCGAGCGGGTTAACAAAATCGTCGCATAAGTTTTTGGTAGCGCCCAAGACACTTGGGCGCTATTTTTCTATCTCAAGTTGTCGTTCGCGATATGTCATATAGAGTGTTGAGGCGATCACGATTGATGCGCCGATCCAAGTGTTCATTCTTGGTATTTCGTTGAATAAAACATAGCCCCCCACAGCAATAAATATAAGCCGAAGATAGAAGATCGGGGTCAGAACGGATGCTTCGGCAAATTTATAAGATTGAATATCTGCAAACTGACGCAACAGGCCCGTCACGATTAGCACCCATAGCCAAATCCAAATCGTCAAACCTGTCGGCCATTCAAAAATGTGGATAGATGCAACAGCTGAAACAACCACCGTCATTGCGGTGGATGAAAACAAGGTCGAAAAGGTTCCATCTTTTTGCGCCAACCCGCGCGACATTGCCAATGCTGTTCCAAAAAGAAATGCAGCGCCAACTGCGCTTAACATCCCGATATGCATTTCAAAGCGCGGATCGATAATTATGATCGCGCCTACAAATCCTGTGAATATTGCAGCGACGCGCCGAACGCCGATGGATTGGCCCAAAAACAGGATCGAAATGATCGTCGCAAAAATAGGTGCAAGGCCAAATAGGACCGTTGCCGCAGCGAGCTCTACAGTTGCGAGTGCATAAAAGCCAAGTAATGTGGATACACCAATTAATACCCCACGGATAATATGAAGTTTGGGATCTGAAAATCGCAAGCTTTTGCGCTGTTGGGGAAGCGCCACCATGACAATGAGCAAAATTGCCATACCCAAAACAAAGCGATGAAAAACGATCAAACGCGGGTCAATTTCCAAAGATGCCCCACGCACAGAAATGCTCATCGCACTGGCCGATAAAACAGCAATAAATGCCCATAGCATACCACGCCAGTTCTCGTATTTTGCTTTGGATTTATCCATTATACATCGCTTCGGTCATGCTTAGAAAATTCCTTTTCACCGTGAAATCTTTTTAGGTAGATCAACCCTCATGGAAAAGAACAATTTGAATTCACGATGTCGTTTGACTTTTGGCAGATGATCAAAATCCCATTTCTGAATTTACGCCTCAAAAAGTAAGCAACTGGGATTTACATTCTACAGACCTTTGGCCAGATAGGCGTTGTTTGGATACATTGCGGGCGTGGCGGAATCGGTAGACGCTGCGGACTTAAAATCCGTTTCCCGATTGGGAGTGGGGGTTCGAGTCCCCCCGCCCGCACCAAATCTTCATTTAAACCATTGTTTTGTCTAAAATAATTTAGGTGATATTTGTGCTGTCCCCGAATGGGCCTATGTGAATTTAATGAAATGTCGTGAGACTAAGATCCAAGTTTGGTTTTAAAAATTTTCTGCACCTAGAACTGGGGTGCGTGAAGCAGAAAGCAAATATGGAAATGGTAATCACATCTTTACGCCAAGCGATTACCTGACTATATCACTAAGGATAAAGGGTCGAGTCGATCCGTTGGTCCCAAAGCGGGCAAATTTACGCAGGTCAGCAATGAGTGCAGTTTTAAAACTAAATCCAAGCGCGCTTGATTACGGGCATCAGGATAAGTCAGAGCATTTGATGCCACTTTTGAACCGTTTGCGTTTTATTTCGGCTCAATGCCGTGCCTCTGCCCGCCTTGATCTGTTTAATGCATGCAGCTTTCTGGCAGCCCAGCGCGAAGACAGTTTGGATATCAACGCAGAAGCGTTGGTTCGTGTCATCAATCAAGCGATCGATAGCAAATTTAGATTTTCTACCCCCGGTTCTAACGCGACGACATTTGACGAGGATTGGTTGCTACGACTGATCGACCGGTTGCAGGCCGAGGATTATGACAGCTTAAATTTCCTGTATATGCGGCGTGTTGCGCGTGAAAAACGTGGTGTTTTGCATGCGCTGCTGCTCAATATCGCAAAAATTACCGCGTAAATCCATCAATTTAGAATCATTCTAAAAACTCTTGCCAAGTCTTTTAGATGTGTTATCTTAAGGCTTGAAAGCGACGATAACCTGAATATGAGAGCAAGAAAATGAATCAAACTGTTGAAAACCTGTCCCCTTCCGCACAGGCAGAAATTGCGGATGCCCTAACACAAGCGGTGGCCGAAACAGTGGTCACAACCATGCTTGCGCAAAACTTTCATTGGAATGTGAAAGGCATGGCATTTGGGCCGCTGCATGATCTGTTCCAGAAAGTTTACGAAGATCACTTCGAAGCTCAGGATGAGCTGGCAGAACGCGTGCGTGCAATTGGCGAGCATGCCGAAGGTCGCTTGGCGGTCCTGCTAGAGCGGTCCAAAGTTGAAGAACATGATGGTCATGCCAGCGCCGAGGAGATGATCGGGATGCTTGCAGAAGCGCAGCGCACAGTTGCGGCAACGCTTGCAGGTGCCGCAACAATCGCTGAAAAACATGGTGATTTGGTGACCCAAGATCTATGTATCGAACGTGGTCACACGCATGAGAAATTCGCCTGGTTGATCAGCGCGCATCTAGGTTAAGACCAAGCTTATCAAGCGGGCGCTTCTTGCGCTCGCACTTCTTTTTATACAGCCCTGCCCAGGGATCATATTTTTCAAGCATGTTTTGCTGGGCAATCAACATCTGGATGAACGCAATCCGATGTTTATCCTTCCGAAGCTCTTTGAATAACGCCTTTTGTGCCTTCGTCATGGAACAGGCGATACAATGGCCTTGTCGCTTATATTTACAAATATCTACGCAAGGACTTGGAACTTTTGCCATACACCACCGGTCTTAAAAAGGGGAAAGGATGCCCCGTTGGACAAGTGGTCTATTCGAATACCATGGATAGGTTGTCAAGGCAGTCTGCTTATTTCGCGCCTTAGATATCCTTGATTCAATGGAGTGTTTGATTGTTGTGATACGTTACATTGGGATGGAAATGTACCGCCATTTTGCGCAACGCCATTCCAAACTCTTCTGCCAGACCCGCCAAAATATGTGCCTTTTCTGGGGGCACAATTGTCATTGCCATCATCAGGGCATCTTCGCGCGCACCTTCAGACGCGTAACCAATGAAATTGGCAAAACAGCTTTCATCAGCACCCAAACATCTGCAATTCACGCCATGGCGCATCAGCGGGCGGCGGGCGTGATGGACGCACATTTTACATAATTGTCCAAAACTTTGAGACACAATACGGCCCTGTTCGACCCCGAAAGCGGTTGCAAAATCGCGATCGATCGCCATCTGCGCGTCTACGCCATCACACCAAAGGCGCAGATAGGCGACCGCGGTGGAGGCAACCGGATCCAGCTCATCTAAATACCCAACGGCGGCCGCGCCGCGATGTTTGACCCGCATATTCATTTGGTCAAAATCAACTTGCCCGCTTTCGTAATCCGAAGCGTATATTTTTGACCCTCATGGACGATATGTGCGATTTTGCCCTCTTGGGTCAAATCGGTCGCTGCATGGCAGGGATGTTGCTCTACCTCCGGGGTCTTACTCTCTGTCACAAGTTCTAAAACCATGTTGCCCCCCATTCTTTATGCTCAACACGATCCATGATCCATTCGATATTGAACGCTTCAGACCACCCAAATAGTGACGCGCCGATACTGGCTTCTTTTATACACACGCAGTCCATGCATTCTCTTAAGTCTTTGAGGATGTCGCTCATCTCTTTCCCTTTTTTGAGTTGAAGGAGAGTGGCTGGCAGGGATTCGAAATGCTGGCTCGCTATTTTCTGACTGATTTAGTCGGATATGTCAATCTTGATATTTTTACTCGGATATCTTGACATCTCACATTTAATTGCTGATTAATTCACTCAGGATTTTTTCCGACATTTTTTATCGGCTATCAGGAGAACGCCATGCTTAAACAAGCACTTAAAATTACGACTTGCGTCGCCTCTTTGGGCGCATTCGCAACAA
Organism: Pseudomonadota bacterium; assembly: GCA_039029215.1. Taxonomy (GTDB): domain Bacteria; phylum Pseudomonadota; class Alphaproteobacteria; order Rhodobacterales; family Rhodobacteraceae; genus Amylibacter. Next base: position 20,072 of record JBCCGP010000041.1, on the reverse strand, counting down.
TCGCCTCTGCGGATGTATACGGACCTTATCCGGTGACGCTAAAAGGTTATGAAGGCGACAAGACCAATACCGTTTCATATTCTGGCCAAATCGCGCGTCAGGTGCTTGAAAAATCCCTCAAAAGCATCGCGGGCAAAGGTAACGGCGGTGAAAACGCAGCTGAGATCGAAGCGATGTTGATCGCGTATTTCAACAACGAAGGTGACTTGGACATCATTTCCCCGAAGTCCAAAGACGGCTTCCCTGTGAAGCAAACAAAAGTTTCTGAAATTTCTTCTTCGGCAAATATCGCGGGTAAATTCTACGATGGTGCGATGCCAGCTTATCCCGGCGGCCTGAGCGGCAAAGCGGTTATCATGCATATGTTCAGCCAAGCCGCGAAATCTAATGCGGGTTGGGATCCAGAGAATGGATATGATTGGGGTCAATTGATCTCTAAATTCACGATGGGTGCGATGCAGTATAACCAAGCTGTTGATAACTACCTAGACGAGAAAATGACGGCCGGTAACAAGCCAAACAATGCCGCCTACAAGGACGGTGCGCATTATACCGGTAAAGAGCACAGCTGGGACGAAGGGTTTGGATATTGGGGTGCGCCTGCGCATGTTCTGAAACTTTCCGCAGATCAAGCGTATGCGGTGTCAAAGCAAAAAGACCTCGCGTCTGGTGATGCGAATGGCGATGGCGTGATTGACCTTAAATCTGAATACACTTTCGGTCCTGCCTACTATGCAGCGGCGGCAGATAAGTCTGGCACGAAGACGACAAATTACATGCCAACAATCATGCAAGCCTTCCTTGATGGTCGTCAGATCATCACCGATGCGGCTGGTGAAGCGCTAAGCGCGGATCAGCTGGCAGCGGTACAGGCCCATGCAAAAACAATTGCGGATAACTGGGAAAAAGTCCTTGCCGAAGCGGTCTTTAAATATGCGGGTTCTGTCTACAAAGACATCAACACGATGAAAGACCTTGAAGGCGAAGAGCTTGCAAAAGCCTACCGGACGTATGGCAAACATTGGGGCGAGCTTGCGGGCTTCTCTATGGCGATCCAGTCTGGCAAAAACAACCTTGGCGCAACAGCGACAAAGATGAACCAATTGATCGGCTTTGGTCCGGTCACGTTGGACAATACTTACGTCACGGGCATTGATGCAGATGGCAACTTTGTTCGCGAGCGTCGCAAGACGTGGTCTGATTACCAGCTTGCAATGTTGCAGGTTCAAAAACTGATGCTTGATACGTTTGGTGTCGAAGCGCGCATCAATGATGGGCTTGGCGAACTGGCAGACCTTGCTGGTAAGCTGGGTGACGATGCAAGCGCAGAAAACGACTAGACATTTTTAAGTGGCGCGGGGTGTCCGCGCCACTTAATTTAATGCCATGGATTTTATCGCCCAAATCCCTGATCTGTTTTCAGATTTCATAAACCCTGGAAAGCGTATCTTTGCGGGATATGTGCTGTTGGCGGTTTTAATTGCCTTTGTCTTTTTAATCCTGATCCGCGGACAATCTGCGCGATCCGCATTGGGGCGGATTTTTGATCCTAAAATACTTTTCTCGCGCTCTTCATTTGCAGATGTAAAAATCTTCGTCTTAAATCGATTTGTAACCTTCTTCATCTCGCCGCTTCTGATCACGCAAATTGCGATTGCGACGGCAATTTACTTTGCGCTGCATCGCCAAGATGTTTTGTCATCAGGACTTTTCGACGATGCACCTGTTGCGCTGATTGTTGGGCTGTTCACCACGTTTATGTTTTTAATGGATGATTTTACAAAATATCTGGTGCACCGCTGGATGCATCGCTGGCCCATGCTGTGGTCGTTTCACAAGGTGCATCATTCCGCAACGACATTGACGCCGTTGACCGTGTATCGGACCCATCCCGTTGAGGGGACTTTCTTCGCGGTGCGATCCGCTGTTGCGCAAGGCGTCACGATATCACTCTTCATTTTTCTGTTTGGAAGTGGTGTTGATCTTTATACGATTTTTGGTGCCAATCTTTTGGTTTTTCTCTTTCATGTGACAGGCTCGAACCTGCGGCACAGCCATATCGATATCCGTTATTGGCCATGGTTAGAGCATATCTTGATCTCTCCTGCCCAACATCAGGTCCATCATTCAGTGGCAGAGGAACATTATGACAAGAATTTTGGCGCGGCGTTGGCGGTCTGGGATTGGGCCTTTGGATCACTGCATTTATCCGAGCATGACAGCGCGCTGGAATTTGGATTGGACGCGTCGGAAAATTCGTCCGAGGCAGATGTGGTGCATCTGTATTTTATGCCGATCAAGGAGTTTATTATGCATCTTCTAGCATCGATAAAATCGCTTTATTCGGATGTATTTTTGGGCGGTATAAAGCGTCTGCGTACTAGAAAATCCACCTAACAGGTTATCTTGAGCACGGAATCGTAGGTTGGGCATTGACCCTTAATTATCAAACTGTCCGACCAAAACTGGCGTCTTTGATTTCACATTTATGGACGCAATCTGTATAGGTCCCGATAAATAACTTATCCAGACCTCTGCAATCTGCAAAAAATGCCCATATTTCAGAAAAAAAGAGACTACGTGCTGTTCGCCCACATCCCAAAGGCGGGTGGCACCAGCGTTGAAAACATGTTTCGTAACTTGGGTTGGAATTTGCATCTTATTGATGGCGGTGGTGGCGCAAGAACCCTAAACCCCGCCCTTAAGGCATCGCCTCAGCATTGGCATGCAATGATGCTTTCATCCGTGGTCGATTTTAGCAAATTGAAGGCAAATTTTACGGTCATTCGAAATCCGCTTGATCGCGCTATCAGTGAATATTTTTGGCGTCGAACGCATTTTAAACTCGATATGGATTTCGAAACCTGGTTGACCACACAGTTCGCAGCCTATCATAACAATCCGTTCGTTTTAGACAATCATATCAGACCGCAATCACAATTTATTTGTCGTGGTGCGAAAGTGTTTCGTTTGGAAGATGGCTTGGACCTTTTGTCAGACTATCTGGTAGAAAATTTGGGCGAAGATCCGTCAAAAATTATCATTCCCCATCACATGAAAAGTCATCGTGATTTGGAAGACCAAATAGTAAGCGATACTGTAATTAAAATGATCGAGCGCTTTTACGCCCGTGATTTCCAACTTTGGGAGCAGTCCGAGAATACCAGTTCAAAAACCAAAAATTCCGTTCATCCTAGGATAGCCGAGCACAAGGATGCGCTTATCCGTCCGACCGGCATCATTAAAAAACTCGGTAAAAGAACGATATATGACGGTGGTGCCTTCGACGCTTCAAATCGCCCTTTGGCAAACAGCAGACATCGCTTTTCTGGACTTCAGCACAGGCCAGAAATCACGGCAGCCGCCAAGAAAGTCGAGCGTCTAGAAGGGTGTTATTTTTATTTGGGCATGCTGCAATCGCGGCATTTCGGCCACGTCGTTGCCGAAGGCCTTAGTCGCATTTGGGCATTAAATGAGGTTCAAGATATAGATGGATTGGTTTTTACACCGATATATATGAACCCGCCCAATGTCGCAGATCATGTATATGATGTGTTTTCGACACTTTGTCCTGATAAGAAATTGATACCAATTTTACAGGCAACTGAAGTTGAAAAACTAATTCTAGCTGAACCGCACCGTCTCGCAACAGGGGTATTGGACGGTACATCTGAAACCAAAAAGTATCTATCTGAACGTGTTTCAGAGATAGTGGCGGCTGATCGAAAACAAGATCGGTCAAAACGGGTTTACATCAGCCGTTCTAAGTTGTTGCGCTCAAGACCTGTTGCACGAATTTTTCTTGAGGAGGTTATAGAAGAAAACCTTCAGGCGGAAGGGTACAGCATTATTCATCCACAAGAGATTTCCTTTTTTGAACAGCTTAAAATCTATCATTCCGCAGAAGAACTTATCTTTGCAGACGGATCAACTTTGCACGCATACGTCTTGGCGGCTCGTCCAGAACAACGAGTATTTTGTATTCATCGAAGGGAAGGCGCACTTAACGTATTTCAAGAACAGCTTAAGTGCTTTGACTTACCCTCAAGCTTTGGTGAATTTCATATGGAAAAATTTTATCCACATCGCAACATGCCGAATAATGGTGTTTCAAGAATGACACAGCTAAATTTTGCATCCCTTCGCAACGACCTGAAAAAGAACAATTTTATTGACGGTAAAAACTGGTTGGTTCCTAACGAAACGTTAATCGCGCAGGAACTTAAAAAATTCAACGAGACGCATATCACTTTGCCAAAATAGATGCTTTTAAAACTGGCTAATCACCCGCAAACGAACTGCGGAATGCAGCGCCCCAGCGGCCATCTACTTGAACAAAGACCCAAAGGGATTTGAAGCTTTTGATAAGTGTGCCATCGGGCCGAAATCGCCGAATTTCGACGTCGAGATGCACTTTGTCAGTTGATGCCCCTAAAACCGCCAAAACATGCGCTTCTGAATAGCCCCAATCCGATCCTGCACGGGCCTTGAAATCGGCAAAATATTCCGCGCCTGCGGGCCAAGTCTTCAAGCGCGTCCCGCTTAACCGGTGATGCGGGAAATGCAGCGTGTTCAGCAACGCATGCTCGTCGCGATTATTGAGCGCCTCAATATGTTGGGCCATTACTGATTTTGCGGCGTTGATCGCGTCCTGAAATACATCCATTGATCTGTCCTAAAACCTGTAAAGTCGCGTGGGATTGTCGACTAAAATCTTCTGTTGTGTCTGTTTATCTGGCATCCAATGCGGGATCAAATCCACCAAATCCCCGTCATTGGGCATTGTTCCTGCAAAAGCGGGATGCGGCCAATCGGTTCCCCAAAGCAAATTGTCCGGATTTGCAGCAACCAATGCACGGGCGATCGCGGTGGTCGCAGGATAGTCAGGAGTGGCATCCTCTAGCCGATAAGGTGCCGAGAGTTTTACCCATAGCCGGCCCTGCCCCAACAATGCCAACATGCGTTGAAAGCCCGATGTTTCAAACCCATTTCGTGCAGGAACATGCCCCATATGATCGATCACAATCGGCACGGGAAGATCGACGAGATGGTCCAGAACATCATCCGCTTGCGCGACATCAATCAAAAATTGCAAGTGCCAGCCAAGATCGGCAATGGCCGCTGCAAGTTTCGGGACAAGATCAAATTCAGGCGCGCCTTTGAAAACGGCGTTGATCCGAAGGCCAACGCAATTCTGCGCAGCCATGGATTTCAGATCAGCGGCGGACGGCATCTGTTGAACCACCCCAATAGCCCGACGATTTGGAGAGGCTGCTGCATGGCCCAAAGTTGTGCGATTATCCGCACCATAAATACTGGGCTGGATGACGACGGATTTTTCTATGCCTAATACGGATTGCAAATGGGCATAATCTGCCGCGCTGGCATTCGGTGGCGTGTAACTGCGATTGGCCGCAAATTCAGAAGGTTTGGAGAAAATGTGATAATGCGTATCTACGCTGCCGCTTGGCATCTTAAATGCAGGTATACGTGGCGAAGGGTCAGGGGGCGCGCAAGTTTTAGTCATCTGCGGCTTTCTGCTGCGACCAACCATTCCATAACGGCGGTTGTATCATCGCCCAGCAAGGGTGCGGCGCGGTTTGGATGGTAGGACGCGGCCCCCCCAATTCGAAATGGTAGAGTTGGTACCGCAACCCCGTCAGAGAGCGTTTGAACAAAACCGCGTTTGAGAACGTGTTCTGAGGCAAGCGCCTCTGGCAATGAACGCAGCTGCGCGGACGGCACGCCTGCATCTTGTAAAATCAGCTCCCATTCTGCCGCGGGTTTCTTGGCCAATTCCACCTCGATTTGCTGCGCAAATTCATCTGCATGCGCCTTACGCGCAGTTCGCTCAGAAAACCGTTCATCTTCCAACCAATCTGAGCGGCCCAAGGCATGTGCCAGATTTTGAAAATGAGATTCCTCGTTCACACCCAGCGAAATGATGCCCGATTTACATGGAAAACTGCCTGCGCCAGGTGAACGGCTGTTGGCCAAATTGCCACGTCGTTTGGGCGGGTTGCCGGTTTTTTTAAAATCTGTGATTGAAGAGCTCATCAACGTTAGACCCGTTTCCAACATGGAAACATCGATAAAACTACCCTGCCCTGTTTTTTCGCGCTCGACCAAGGCGGCAGAGACGGCGAATGCTGCGGCCAATCCGGTGGCGTAATCCAAGATCGGCGCGCCGGTTCGTATGGGCCCGCTTTCGGCTGTTCCGGTAGCTTCCATAATCCCGCAAGAGGCTTGAATATTGACATCATATGCAGGTGCGTTTTCTTGCGTACCACCACGGCCATAACCCGTCATTGCGCAATGGATCACATGTGGATGGGCCGTTGAAACGCTATGTTCATCCAAGCCCAGTGTTTTCATTGTTTTGGGAACATGATTTTCAACAAAGATATCTGCCTGTGCCAAAAGGCGTTGCATGACCCCGCGCCCTTCATCTGTGTCCAAATCAAGCGTGATCGATTGCTTGCCCGCCCCTTGGGTCAGATACGAGGTGCTCATCCCGCGCGCCGCTGCCGCGTGATCTGTGCCGCCCCGATGGCGGATTGCATCGCCCTTTTCGACCGATTCGACCTTGATCACCTGTGCGCCCAACAACCCAAGGTAGTAAGAGCAGGCTGGTCCGGCCAAAACATGGGTAAAGTCAATCACGACAAAACCTGTCAAAGGATGTGTTGCTGTCACGAAAGCCTCCTGTTTGCGCACCCAAAGTGAAAATGATTTCTCGAAAAGCTGCAAGTTTTGAATGAGATTGATCAAATCATGGGCAAATGGGCAGAATCCGGTTTACAAATGCGCTTTCGGTTTTCAGAATGTCTGAACCTTAAGGGAGGAAAATTATGAACTTTGCAAAGAAAGTCGCCACAGGTTTGGCGGCAACTGCAATGCTTGCCGGTGGTGCAGCACTTGCGGATTATCCAGAAAAACCAATCAAGATCGTCGTCGGCTTCTCTGCTGGTGGTGGTACTGATACAACTGCGCGTGGTTTTGCATCTTACATGCATGAAGCGCCTTCTATGAACGGCATGCCAGCGTTCATCGTGAACCTACCAGGTGCATCTGGTCAAAAAGGTGCAAATGCGGTTCTTGATGCAGACGCAGACGGCTACACGCTGTACATGATCAACATTGGTACATTCATCGCTGGTCAATTGGCCAAAGGTGACGATGCGCCATACAACATTCCAGAAGCATTTGATAACTTGGGCTGTGCATCACAGCTTGTGACATCATTGCAGATCCACACATCTAACCCTGCACAAAACATGGGTGAGTTTGTTGAAGCTGCAAAAGCATCTGGTGACACGATCACTTGGGGTACGTCTGGTGCGGCAACTATGCACGCAACAATCGGCCACATCTTCTTTGACGCAATGGGCATTCCACACAAGAAAGTTCCATTCAAAGGTGGTTCTAAAGCGCGTGCGGCACTTGTATCTCAGTCTGTTGACGCAGTCTTTGGTGGTGTGAACACAACTGTTGGCTTCGAAGATGACATCCGCAACCTAGCATCTGCTGGTGCAGATCGTGACCCATTGGCACCTGATATGCCAACATTTGCAGAAGAAGGCATGGACCAAGCACAGTTCACTGGCTTGATGTGCTTGTTCGGCAAAAAAGGCGTATCTGACGAAGTCAAAGCAGATGTTGCAGCAGCGATTGAGCATGTTGCAGCTGTTGAAGGCTATGGCAAATTCATGAAGAAAAACGCACTTGCGTCTTTCTACACAGATGCAGCGACTGCAACTGCGGCACAGAACACTATGTTCGAAGTGATGGGCCCAGTTGTTGCGAAGATCATCGCATCTGAGTAATTCAAAACGTTGAATTGTGGGCAAGCCGTTCGCGGCTTGCCCCTTTTCTTATCTGGGACATGACAAAGGGACAGGGAGGATCATGAAAGATCTCGATTATAAAAAGAAAGTCGAATATGGTGTGGCCGCTGTTACCTTGTTGATCGGCTTGTTCTTTATCTATCAGGCGACAACGATTTCCGCGTCTAACGAGGCTGTTGGCCCGCGCACGATGCCTATGTTCCTATCGATCTCACTTGTTATTGGCGGTCTATGGATCGCCCTGCGCGCTTATCTTGGCCAAGTTGGCGAAGTCAAAAGCGGATACGGATTTCAAGACAGCAACCTTTCCCGCATTTTCCAAGTGATCGGATGTGGTGCTTTCTTTCTATTTATGTTTTGGGGGTTTGGCTATTTCACCGCCATACTAACAACCTTCATCGCGGCACTTTATGCCTTTGGCAATCGGAATTGGCTGGTGATGATTTTGGGGGCGATTGCGGTCGCGTTTATTTTCCAGTGGCTATTTATGGGTGTGATGCTGCTGTTTGATCCCAAAGGGGCAATCATTGATATGCGGCCCTATACCAACTGGATTACGGGGGCATAATCATGGGGTTTTTGGAAGATATTATTGGTGGTTTCGGGACACTTTTCGCTGACCCTTATGCCATTTGGTTTGTGATCTTGGCCGCCTTTGTGGGCATTGTATTTGGTGCGTTGCCCGGTCTGACGGCAGCAGCAGCGATTGCGATGATGTTGCCGATTTTGATTGCATATAATGATCAAATCGGGGGTTTGGCGGGTCTTGCCTTCCTTTATGTGATTGGGAAATCGGGACGGTATGGGGGCTCTATTGCCGCGATCCTGTTTAATACACCTGGCACCGCGGCCTCTGCCGCGACGATGCAGGATGGCTATCCGATGACGCAATCTGGGCGGACGGGGAAGGCGCTGAAATCGGCGACTGTCGCCTCTGCCTATGGTGACTATTTCGGCGAAATCCTGTTGATCTTTGGCGCGGTTGCGATTGCGTCTGTCACGCGCACATTTGGCCCGACGGAGTATTTTGCGATCTATGTCATGGCCTTTGTCATCATCGGTTCGGTTGTGGGCGACTCGATTATCAAGGGTATTCTATCGACGCTGTTTGGCGCGATGATTGCGTTGATTGGTGAGGATACGATCACAGGACAGTTCAAGATGACGATGGGTATTCCAGAGCTTGAATCTGGTATGGCGCTTGTTCCATTGCTGATCGGTGTGTTCGTGATTTCGGAAGTGATTATTCAGGCAGAGAAAAATGCTAAGGTGAAAATGATCGATTTGGATGCATCCAAGGTTGATGATCCGACGGCGCATTATTTCACTTGGGCAGAATTCAAACGCTGTTTTCCCATCATGTTCCGCTCGTCCATCTACGGCTCGTTCATTGGGATGATGCCGGGTCTGGGATCTTCGGTTGCCTGTTTCGTAGCTTACGGCGAAGAAAAGCGCCGTGCGAAAAATAGCAAGGAATGGGGCACGGGCGTTGTAGAGGGTATCACGGCACCTGAGTCTGCGAACAATGCGGTTTCGGGTCCATCGATGATCCCACTGCTGACGCTTGGTATTCCAGGCTCTACGATTGCGGCGGTTCTGATTGGGATGTTCCTTGTGAACGGCCTTCAAGTTGGTCCGCAAATCTTCTCAACTGAAAACGTGGTGCTTGTTGGTCAGAACATCATGACCTCGCGCGAGTTTATCTTTGGCATCTTCGCGGCTGGTCTTGTTGGCATCGCAGCCTATGGTTTGATCGGTTACTTTGGCGCGCCGATTGTTGGTCGTGCGATTGCGTTGCTTCCGACAAAGTACCTCTACCCGTTCATCTTTATGACGGCGATGGCCGCAAGCTACTCGTCTCGCGCGTCGATCTGGGATGTGGGTTTTGCGCTTCTGTTTGGTGTGATCGGCTATGCGATGCGTCGCACGAACTTCTCGGCGGCCGCATTCATCATTGCGTTTGTTTTGACGTCGAGCATGGAAGAGGCCTTCCGTCAGGCGATGATCATCTCTGACAACGGTATTCTGATCTTTGTGACCAACCCAGTACCTGCGATATTCTTGGCGCTGGGGGCGTCTGTGGTGGTGTTCCGCGCGATCTCTAGCTATCGGTCCAGACAGCGGGATACAGCCGAGGGATAACCAACTTTAAAAGGGGCAGACATGCATAAACTTCATCTGCTCCTTTTTCTTAGCAGCCTTATTGGCAGCGCGATTTTCTATCTTATCGGGGCACCGATGCCCTTCTTGCTGGGCAGCATTCTGGGCAGCGCAAGCTTTGTGCTGACCTATGAAACACCCAAGCGCCAACTGCCAGAATTGACCCGCTGGGTCCGGCTGGTGTTTATCGCGCTGATTGGGGCCATGATCGGATCGCGATTTTCGCCCGAACTGTTGGGTATTATTCCGCAGTTCTGGGCGACTGCGGCTGCAATCATTCCCTTTATCCTTGTCGCGCATGCGGGCAATTATTGGGTGATGCGGCATTTGGGCGGGTATAAAAAACTGGACGCCTATTTCGCCGCACTGCCGGGCGGGATTGTGGACAGTATCGCGCTGGCCGAGCAGATGGGCGCAGATGTGCGTATTGTGACCGCACAACATTTCATTCGGATCATCTTGGTCGTTGTGACCGTGCCGCTGTTGTTTCTGTTTGTAACAGGGGATGCGGTGGGTTCACTCGCGGGCGAGACCTTGGGGCGCGGGACGCCCGATTATGTGGACCTTGGCCTGATTGCGGCAATTGCTATGGCGGGGTTGTTTTTAGGACGACATTTGAAACTACCCGTCAGCCATATGATGGGGCCAATGCTGTTGGCGCTGATCCTATCGGTCACGGGCGTTATTGCCATCGATACGCCTGCATGGCTGTTGAACCTTGCACAATTTATGGTGGGCACGTCACTGGGCGCGCAATTTTCCGGCATCTCGCGCAAGCTGTTGTTAAAGGGGCTGGGCATGGGGGTGATCAGCGGTATCTTTATGCTGCTGCTTGCACTGTTTTTGGCCATTGTCTTGTCGCCCTTTGTGCCCGTCGAATTCCCCGCCGTCTTTATCAGCTTCGCAGCGGGTGGTTTGACGGAGATGAGCTTGATTGCGCTATCGCTTAATCTTAACCCTGTGGTCGTCGCATTGCATCATTTGGCGCGTATCTTCCTAACCGTTTGGATCGGTGCGTTTCTTGTCAAACGTGTCCTTGATCTGAAGCAAAACCCATGAAGCTGTACCAGGCATTGGCGCAAGCTTTCGCACAGGAAGGTGTGACGGATTGTTTTGCGCTGTTGGGCGATGCGAATATGCATTGGGCAGGCGCCTTGGCCGAACAGGGTGTGAATTTTATCTATACACGCCATGAACATGCCGCAGTTGCGGGCGCGGCTGCATACGCGCGCGCGTCTGGTCGAGTGGGTTGTGCGACTGTTACATGCGGCCCCGGGCTGACACAGATTATGACGGTGCTGCCAATTGCGGTGCGCGCGCGCCTGCCGATGGTGATTTTTGTAGGCGAGGCACCACTGCATAAACGCTGGTACAATCAAGGGATTGATCAGGCACCCTTTGTTGAGGCTTGCGGCGCGACATATATTCCGCTGCATGATCCAGATCAGATGATCCGAGAGATTCACTCCGCGTTCGCCAAGGCGAAATCCGATCGCTGCCCGGTTGTGTTGGGCGCGCCGTTTGACCTGCAATCCCAAGATTGGATGGGGCAGGTTGATTGGCCGACGTCAGAGGCGCTTTACACGCCACCCGCGCTTATTGAACCCAACCCAGAATTGATTGCGGAAGCGGCGCGCTGGATTTCCGATGCCCAGCGACCGATTTTGATTGCCGGATTGGGTGCGGTTGCGGCACGCGCGGCCTGTGTTGCGCTTGCAGAAAAAGCGGGCGCGTTGCTGGCCACCACCTTGCCTACCAAGGGATTGTTTCGGGATCAGGATTTTTGTCTGGGCGTTGCAGGCGGCTTTTCAAGCGAGGGCGCAAAGGCGATATTTGCGCAATCTGATCTGATTATCGGGATTGGCGCGCGTATGGCGGCGCATACATTTGATGGTGGAAAGCTGACGCCAGATGCGAGAGTGATCCATATGGATATTGCACCCCAAGATGTTGTTCAGGGCCGTAAGTCTACTGATTTATTGATAAAATCAGATGCGCGGCTGGGCGCGGAGGCGTTGAGCGCTGCGATGAAGCCGCGCATCGGCTGGCGCAGCACGGCGATGAAAAATGCGGCGAAAGACGCATTGCGTCTGCCAGATGATCGGGAAACCCCAAACGGCGCATTGCATCCGATGGCGGTTGTGAAAGCGCTGTCACAGGTCATTCCTAAGACCTGTCACATCATCAACACATCGGGCCACAGCGCCTATTACACCGCACAGATGAATGACCATCCGCATGACCATTACACGGTGATCCGGGAATTTGGCGCGATCGGCAATGGCACATCTTTTGCGCTTGGGATTGCGGCAGCCCACCCAGATCGGCCGGTCGTGCTGATCGATGGTGATGGGTCCGCATTGATGCATATCCAAGAGCTAGAGACGATGATACGCCATAAAATGCATGTGCTGATCGTCGTGATGAATGATGGCGCCTACGGCTCTGAGGTGCATAAGCTGCGCGCCGATGGGGTCAGCGATGCGGGCTCCGTCTTTGGGCGGCCGGATTTTGCGGGTATTGGAAAAGGCTTCGGATTTGCAGGTACGACGATCACCGATTTGGGCGACATGCAAAGCCAGATGGAGGCATTTTTATCCGCGCCAAGACCTGCAATTTGGGATATACATATTTCAGATCAAATCGCATCGCCGCAAATTCTGCGCGCGCATAAGGCAGCACATTCATGACCCAAACAGCCATTCCATTTCTATTTATGCGCGGGGGTACCTCGCGCGGGCCTTATTTCAATCGTGCAGATCTACCGGAAGATTTGGATAAGCTGGCGGAGGTTTTGATTTCGGTTTGCGGGTCAGGACATGCGCTGAATATCGACGGGATTGGTGGCGGGAATGCCGTGACCACGAAAGTTGCGATGCTATCAGTCGCTCAGGATGATTGGGCAGATGTGGATTATTTCTTTGCCCAAGTGAACCCAGATGAACATCTGGTGGATTACAAACCGACCTGTGGGAACATCCTGTCGGGTGTGGGTCAAGCGGCGATGGAACTTGGCTTGATTGCGCCGACGGGCAATCGTGCTTCGGTGAAAATCAATGCGGTCAATACCGGCGCAAGAGTTATTGCGGAGTTTGAGACAGAAGACGGCAAACCCGTCTTTCATGGCGCGACGGCAATTGACGGGGTGCCCGGCACCCATGCGCCAGTGACGTTGAAATTTCTGGATGTTGCGGGCAGCTCTACCGGGGCGTTTCTGCCGACAGGCAATCTGCGGGATACAATCGATGGGATCGAGGTGACCTGTATGGATGTCGCCATGCCCATGGTGATCGCGCGGGCGTCAGATTTTGGCAAAGATGGCACCGAAAGCCGCGAGGCGTTGGATGCGGATACGGAGTTTTTTGCAAAGTTTGAGGCGGTACGCCTGAAAGCCGGCGCATTGATGGGCATGGGGGATTGTTCGAAATCTGTGACGCCGAAATTCGGTCTGATAGCGCCCGCATCCAAGGGCGGCGACATCGCCGTGCGGTACTTTATGCCGTGGACCACACATCCAACTTTAGCAGTGACGGGCGGGCAATGTATGGCGGCTTGTGCTTTGACGCCCGGGACAATTGCCGATGGAATGATGGACCGCCCTGCCTCGCCCGCCACGCTGATGATGGAACAACCGCTTGGGGTGATTGAGTTGGTGACGGAGTACGAGATTTCCGAAGAAGGGTTCAATCATGTCTCTGGCGGGCTGACGCGCACGGCGCGTCTTTTGGCGCGCGGTGAGGTGATGGTGCCAACACATGTCTGGGACGGCACAAAATGAAACTCGCCATTCTGGATGATTGGTTTGATACGCTGCGCGGTTTGCCGTGTTTTGAAAAACTGGATGGAATTGATGTGACGGTGTTTACTGATCACGAGCCTGATCCGGCAAAGCTGGCTGCACGGCTTAAACCCTTTGATGCGGTGGTGTTGTTCCGCGAGCGCTCTGCAATGAGCGCGGATGTTTTGGACAATCTGCCCAATCTGAAACTTATCTCTCAGCGTAGTGTCTATCCGCATGTCGATGTCGAGGCCTGCACGCGCAATGGTATCCTGCTGTGTTCGAATATGCATAGCGATACGCCAAGCTATGCAGCCGCCGAGCATACTTGGGCGCTGATCTTGGCCGCGATGCGCCAAATCCCCCAGCAAATGGCGAGCCTGCAAGCGGGTGATTGGCAAATGGGGGTTGGCAAGACGCTGCGCGGACGGACGCTTGGGCTTTATGGCTATGGGCGCATCGCCAAAGCGGTTGAGGGCTATGCCGAAGCTTTTGGGATGAATGTGGTTTGGTGGAGTTCCCAAGAGGGCCGCGCACGGGTGCAGGCGGACGGCAAATCCGTCGCCACCAGTCGGGCCGTATTTTTTGCAGAATCTGATATCGTGTCTGTGCATGTGCGCCTAAAGCCTACAACGCAGGGGTTGATCACTTACGAAGATCTCGCTGCGATGCGCGAAGATGCGTTGTTTGTAAATACGTCCCGGGCTGGTTTGATCGCGCCGGGGGCGATGCTGAATGCCCTGAATGCCGGTCGCCCCGGTCAAGCGGCACTGGATGTGTTCGATTTAGAACCCATCACAGCGGCAGGTGATCCGCTGGCTTGTCACCCACGCCTGATCGGAACACCGCATATTGGATTTGTGACCGAAGATGAATATGAGCTGCAATTCTCTGACATTTTTGATCAGGTTGTCGCTTGGCGAGAAGGTACGCCAATTCATATGATCAATCCTGAGGTTTGGGGTCAGTAAGTTCGCGATTTCAGTGGATTATCATGGTAAACGAATGGTTAAAAAAAAGAAACAGTAAACCGGTTTAGTTTATTCCAAGTTATTGAAATTTAACCTAATTTCTGACGCGCAAAAAATGCGATTTCAATCGATAGAACGGTTCTAAGGCCGCCCCAACAATCGTGCAAAAATTGGCGCGGCGACGACAACGGTCGAAAGACGCAAAACATGATGCGCAATTACGAAGGGAAGATCAGCACCCACAATGATCGATAACACCAACAGCTCCGCCTGTCCGCCCGGTGTAAACGCCATCAGCGCATCCATCATGGGCGCAAGATCGAAGATATAGATCACCACCAAAGCGATAATCGTGAGGATATAGATCAGGATCGCAAATCCGGTACCCGACACAATATCGCGGCGTACTTCTTCGATGGTGATGCCGGAATATTTCACACCCACCATCATCCCGATAAAAAATTGCGCGACCCACACAGCCTCGGCAGGTGGGCGCGAATGAATGAAACCGAGCAGTGCCAAAATGCCCGAAAAAATCATCGGACCCAAAATTGTTGCCCCAAACATACCCAGCCGTTTAGCAATCTGCCATCCGGCGATGGCGCTGATCGCCATGAGTAAAATCTCGACACGCGGGACATCCCGTGCGGGCGGGCCGGGTGGATTGCTAAGGTCTACATCCCAGATCAATTTGAGCAAAAATGGGAGACCCACCACAATCAGGGTTACGCGGACCGCATGCAGCAAAGAAATCGAACGAACACTGCCGCCTGCCTCCTCGCCGAAGGCGACCATGTCGGGCAATCCCCCTGGCATCGCGCTGTAATAGCTGGTTGGAAAATCATATCCGCAAATGCGGTGAAAATAAATGACGCCCATAAAACCAATAAACCCGGTCATCACCAGCATCATCAAAAGTGTGGGCCAATAGGCGAGCATGCCGATGACCACAGTTGTCGATAGCGACGCGCCGATCGCAACGCCAAGGATGGAGCGCATGGACTCGTTTAGAAACTTGATGCCCTTCATCTCGACCCGAAACAATGCTGCGATCAAACAGGCGGTAATTGGCCCCAACAGAAACGGCAGCGGCAGCGATAAGAGGAAAAACACCCCAACCCCGATGAGCCCTATGACAATCGGTTGGATATGGTGGCGGGTGATCATGCACCTTGATAAAAAAATTATCTGAAAGAGAACAGAATGAAATGATCTTTCTCTTGTCACAAAATATGGCTATTTCAGAACGCGGGGGCGCGTTGCGAATGCAGATCACACTTTTAAGATCAAGAAGGTCGGATCATGGATAAGCTTTATCCCTATCGCGGGTTTCTGATTGCGCTGATCCCAGCGGCGATGGGGGGCGCGGTTTGGGCCAGTTTGGGTCTACCACTAGCATGGTTGATGGGTGCAGCACTTGTAACCGGTATTTTTTGTTTTGCGGGGTTGAAAGTCAAACTGCCCGATCCGCTTTATCGTCCATCCTTGGCTGTGATCGGTGCAGGCGTCGGGCTGACCATTACACCGAGTGTCGCGCTTGAAATCGCAAAATGGTTTCCCTTTATGGCGGTGATGGGATTTGCCGGTGTGGTTTTGGCCGCCATCGCAACGCCCCTTGTTGCGCGCAAAGGGCAGATAGACCCAAGCACGGCATTCTTTGCGCTGATGCCGGGTGGTGTGATTGAAATGGCCAATATTGGCGAACCGCATGGTGCGGACCGCACGACAATCGCAGCCCTTCATGCCATTCGTGTTGCGCTTGTCGTTGGCATATTGCCCCTTGCGTTATTTACCTTTTTCCCAAGTACAGGTGTTGGCGCGGAAATCGACAATTTGCGATTTTTTCCACTGGTCTTTATTCTTGCCATCGCCCTTCTTGGCGGCTGGCTGGGCATGCGGTTTCATTTACCCGCGGCTTGGCTATTGGGCGCTTTGTTGGCGGTTGGGCTGGTGACGGCAACAGGTGTCGTAGATGGCCAAATTCCAAGCCCGCTTATGGCAATTGCACAGATCTTTGTTGGGATGTCGTTGGGCGCAAAATTCCAACGCGACCGCTTGCGCCAAATTCCGCGCGCGATTGCAGCGGGAACGCCTGCGCTTCTGGGTATTATTCTGATCATGGCTGGGCTTGGTATTGCAGCCAGTTCGTTCCTGCCTATGGATGCACCAACGATGGTGCTGGCCTTTTCGATTGGCGGATTGGCCGAAATGGTCCTGACCGCGCGCAGTTTGGAGCTTGACATGGCCATTGTTGCCGCGTTCCAATCGATCCGCGCCATTCTGGTCAACAGCTTTGCCGGTCTGATTTGGAACCGGCTGTCCACACACACACAGTTCAAGGGGTAATCTCATGTCCGTCGCTCAAAACGCATTCGCAAATATGCCTGCCGATACAACAATAACCGAGGATGCGGCGCAGTTTATTGAGACCGTTCAGTATCAGGATATTCCCCAACAGGCGCTTCATATCGGCAAACGCTGCATCATCGATGGGATCGGACTTTATGCAGCCGGATCGGACGAGCATTCGATTGAGATGTTGATTGCAGAGGCCGCGGAAACAGGTGGGCGCGAAGATGCAAGCTTGATCACGACCGATCAGAAAATTCCTGCACCCATGGCGGCGCGTGTATTGGGAACGGCGGGGCACGCCCATGACTGGGATGACAGTCAGGTCAGCATTGATCCCGATCATATCTATGGACTGCTCACCCATCCCACGATCCCACCCCTGACCGCCTCTTTGATCATGTCTGAAAAACTTGGACCAGTATCTGGCAAGGATTTCATGCTGGCCTTTCAGACCGGGTTTGAGGTGGAATGTAAAATTTCTGAATGGATGCTGCCGCAACATTATATGTCGGGTATGCATACCAGCGGGACTGTGGGGACGTTTGGTGCCTTCGCCTCTGCCGCGAAACTGATGGGGTTAAAGGGTGACAAGCTGCGGTCCGGCCTTGGGATTGCGGCAAGTCTTGCCGCCGGTATTCGGTGTAACTTTGGGACCATGACAAAGCCACTGCATGTCGGCCGTGCGGCTGAAAATGGAATTACGGCCGCTTTGATCGCCGCGCGTGGGTTTTCAGCGGACCCAACAGCGCTTGATGGCCCATGGGGGTTCATGGCGGTTCAGGGGGGCGGATGCAGTCCCGAAAAACTGAACCAAGGATTTGGCAAAACATGGACGATTGTTGAGCCCGGCGTGTCGATCAAACCTTATCCATGTGGTGTGTTGACCCACCCAACGATTGATCTGATGCTCAAGCTGGTCATCGAAAACGATTTGACGCCAGAGGCAATCGATAAGATCACAGTTTTCGCGGGAACCAATATTTTAAAACCGATCCGCTATCCGATTGCGACCAATCATTTGGAGGCAAAATTCTCGCTGCCTGCCGCGCTGGCCATGGCAGCCCTTGCGCGCCGCGCGGGGAAGGTGGAGTTTTCAGATACTTTTGTTGCCTCTGATGCGATGCAGGCGATGCAACGGCGCATCAGCACCGAGCTGGATCCAGACATCGAGGCGCAGGGTTTTGATAAGATGCGATCTAGAATAGAAATTACAATGACCGATGGCACCAAGATCGACGGCTGGGCCGATGAACGCTATCGCGGCGGGCCTGAAAATCCGCTTTCAGATGCCGAGGTTGAGGCAAAATTCCGCGCCTGTGCAGAAGGGGTGCTGACAAAGGCGCATCAGGACAAGGTGATCAAAGATATCTGGTCGGTCTTGGACTGCAAAGATGTGACTGATATCGCACGGTTTTGGACGGGATAGCGGTTTGAACACACGCCAGACCACGCGCAAACGCGGCATAAGTAGAAACGGAAATATGTCACTTTAGGTTGACAGTTAAGTCTGTACGCGAGACACTCTTGCTTGGCGAATATGGGGAAACTTTCACCCGAAATGGAACACGAAAAAGAACAAGCATCGCAATGGTTTCGTGAAATTCGGGACAAAATCTGTGCCGCTTTCGAAAATTTAGAAGACACACAAACCTCTGGTCCACATAAAGACCTACCTGCAGGGCGGTTTGAGCGCACCAAAACCGCGCGTGATGGCGGCAAGGGCGGCGGCGGCGAGATGTCTGTGATGCGCGGTGGGCGATTATTCGAAAAGGTCGGCGTCAATATTTCAACTGTCTATGGGCAACTCAGCCCCATGATGCAAAAGGCGATGGCTGCGCGCAAAGAAGTACCCGGTCTGGCCGAAGATCCACAATTTTGGGCGTCTGGAATTTCACTGGTTGCGCATATGAACAGCCCCAAAGCACCAGCGGTTCACATGAACACGCGGATGTTCTGGACCAAAGGCGCTACTTGGTTTGGCGGGGGCACTGATCTGAACCCGATGATTGAGGTCGAAGAGGACACAGCATTTTTCCACGAGGTTTTAAGGACTGCCTGCGATCAGCATGATCCTGAATATTATCCAAAATTCAAAGCCTGGGCGGATGAGTATTTTATGATCAAGCATTGGGGTGAGGCGCGCGGCGTTGGCGGTATTTTTTACGATGATCTGGACAGCGGGGATTGGGCAGCGGATTTTGCCTTTACCCAATCGATTGGTCGGGCATTTTTAGATGCGTTTTTGCCCATCACAAAAAAACGACGGAACGAACCTTGGACCGATGCGGATCGTGAGACACAATTGATCAAACGCGGGCGTTATGCAGAATTTAATCTTGTCTATGATCGCGGCACGCATTTTGGTCTGCAATCCGGCCATGATCCGTCCGCCGTTTTGATGTCACTTCCACCGGTGGCGAAATGGCCATGATCAAGATCGGGACAAGAGGATCACCGCTTGCGCTGGCACAAGCGCATGAAACGCGCTCACGCCTGATGGCGACCCATAACCTGCCCAAGGAAGGGTTCGAGATTGTCGTGATCAAAACAACAGGCGATGCGATCCAAGATCGCCCCTTGGGCGAGATTGGCGGCAAAGGTCTGTTCACAAAAGAGATTGAAGAGGCATTGCTGAATGGACGCATCGATTGCGCCGTGCATTCGATGAAGGACATGCCAGTCGATAATCCCGAAGGATTAGAGCTGGACTGTTTTTTGCCGCGTGAAGATGTGCGTGATGCGTTTGTATCCCATAAATATACCAGCATCGCTGAACTTCCCGAAGGTGCCGTTGTTGGTACATCCAGCCTGCGGCGCCGTGCGCAGCTTTTGGCGCGTCGCCCAGATTTGGAGGTTGTTGAGTTTCGCGGCAACGTTCAAACACGCATGCGCAAACTGTCCGAAGGGGTTGCAGAGGCGACGTTTTTAGCTGTTGCCGGTCTGAACCGTTTGGGCATGTCAGAG
>JBCCGP010000040.1:0-26633 GCA_039029215.1 Pseudomonadota bacterium | reverse complement strand
TGAAAAGGCGAATTCACAAAGCTCCATGAATTCCAAATCACCGGTCAATTTTGTCCAAAGACGCTTGAACGCGGACGCCCGCGTAATTGTGGCCAATCGATCTTCGCTGACCACTTCGCCATAGGCGGCTTGGACAGGTTGGCCATGCACCAAGACTTCGTCGCCCGGGTTCACGATTGACCCGTCGTTGAAGCGCACATGTGCATGCAGACTTTCAAAAACATGGCTAACTTCAACCGTACAAGGAACGGTATCGGTTGCGCGTTTAAACAGTGGCATAGGTCTCTCCTCCTAGTTTTCTGTTATGGTTAAAAGCTGCGCGAAGGCAGCTATATTGTCGGCCCCAAATCCATGGATTTGAAAATCCCAACCGGTTTCAGGGTCGAAAAGGTAAAAACGGCCATTGGCACGTTTTTGCAAAATGACGGGCAAATCAGGCGCAACATCGTTGATGCGGCGTTTGTAACTTAACGCGCGCCACACGCCTGTCACAAATCCCGCGCGGTTTGCCGCGATATCGGCAACCAGAGCACCCGTGCCCATATCATGGACTAACGCGCCGCCACGGCTTGTAATCTCAACACTGATCAGGCGCTCATGAGTTACCGCAGAGGGTTTTGGTATCGCGGTCGGTGCACGATCAGATAGGCTGGCATAGGCGACCAAGGCCAATGTGGTCAGCACCAAGGCAAGAACGGAGACCAATAAAAAGGATGGCACCAACTCTTTGGGTGGCTGGGGTATATTGGCCCGATCGCTCACGACGTGACCTCCGCACCATGGGCAGGTTCAATCACCCGATTATTGTGCAGTTGCACGACGCGCGCTTGGGCCGCTTCCGATAAGATATCTGCAACCTCTTGCGCGTTTGGGATTGCGCGCAAAGCTGGCTTGGTATTCGAGATGTAAAAGGGTCGTACATGTGGCCAACACATCAGATATGACAGACGCGTGCGCCCCATCAAGCTTAGCACAATCGAGCCAGAGCCATCTTTGCGCAAGTCCATATCCATTGAGCCGATTTTTGCAAAGGGTAGGTTCAAGGTCACATTGACCATAGCACCAATCCGCATCGCCACACGTTTTGTGGTTATTGTGTACACTGTTGTACGTTTGATGATCATTGCAGAAATTAGAATGATGCCGACAATGAGCAGGCTCATAATCCCAAACAGTACAACGATTGGCAAAATTGCATCTGCCGATTTAACCGGAAGTGCAACGATACGGATTGAGGCCAATAAAGCCAAATACCCAACCAACCACCAAATTCTAAGCACGTCGCGTGCTAAGGGCCAAATTCCCGGTTCTCCTTGCCAAAGCAGTTTTTCATCCTCGGGAAGATCTGCCGGCAGGCCGGGGACTGGCTCTATATCGAATTCGTGTTCGTCGGACATTGTGCCTCCCCTACACCAATGGATCAGCGCGGTTGCCCGCATAAAGTGTGCCACCGCAATAATAGGCACTGATTTTTTCTTCTTCCAACATCGTCACAGCTGATTGGCTGCGATGCTTTGGAACATCTTTGAAGTGATTTGCGAAAAGTGATTTGATCACGACCCCGCCACGACCTCTGCCAGAAATACGGCATAAGCCCATTGGCGCAAGGCGTTTACCCGCACGGCCCAAATCAATTTCTAGGTAGCGCACAAGCTGTTCACCTTCATCCACCCAAAGATCAGAACATGTACCAACTTCGTGCTTGTCGCCGGAATAAACGGTCATCCCGCGCGGGTCACGTCCACGCGCCACATTAAAGGAAGGTAATTTCGCCATGGGTTGTATTTTTGCGTGTCCATGGCTGGTCAATTCAGGCGCGTCGCGACGTGGTGCCCACGCAGCAGGACCAACGCCATCTTTCATTGGGTCGCCAGTTGGCAGAAACGGCTGACCTTGTTGGCCTGCGGAACGCACAAGTTTGACAGGGCGCTGTTCGGTCTCTCCTGTTGGGACCCGCACAGGATCTTTGCCATGTGGCAGATCAAAGCGCTTTTGTGTTGGCACAGGAAACGGGCCTTGGTTGGCGGCAGGATTTCCATCGTCGTCTTCCAAGGGATAGCCTTCGCGCATATTCTCGGTTTGCAGGTAATAAATCAGCCCTGCAAAGAACAACCAGAATAGCCAGATCGCGGCGCTTGCCAGATCAAAATTTGCAAAAAACGGTTCCATTGGACCCTCCTTTTCTACGTTGGAAAATCAGCCAAACCGACGGGCTGATTGTCATTTGAATTTGATGAAATTGCACTGCGCACCAGCGGTCCTAGTGCGGCAAGTGCAGCAAAGATCAAAATGATCTCCACATTGTAAACGAATCCATATCCGGCCGCGGGCGTGTTCAAGGCGGCGCCAAACAAGCCCGATTCCGCCAAGGTTGCAAATCCGTCTTTCAAGACGCCGCCCAAACCGATGGACAAACCCAGTGCAGTTGCCTGTGCCGCGCCCCAAATGCCTAAGGTCAAACCTTGGCCCGATATCGTTGGGGCAGAGATGGACATGGCAGCGGACAGCATCGCAACAGCGAACAACCCACCACCCAAACCGATCAAACTTGCACCACAATAGAAAAGGACAGGCGATTGCATTGGGGCGGCGAAAATTACTGCGCAAAACGCCACCAACCCGATCAGTAACCCACGCGCAGCAACGCGGAACACATTATATCCCTTCAGAATCAAGTGCGATGCATAGACAAAGCCGATCAATGCGCTGAGCGACCACGCTGCGGTTAGGTAGGTGGTTGCCGAGACACTAAGGCCGAGGATTTCACCCCCGTAAGGCTCCAGCAAGACATCTTGCATCGAGAACGCAGCGGTGCCCAACATGATCACAACAATCATCCGACGAATTTGCGTTTGTTCCGCAAGGGCGGCCCACGCATTCTTGAAAGCAGGCCGTGGTTCTGCGCGTTCCTCGCGGCTCATCGGGCGGACCCGTTCCTGACGCCAAAGTGCAATCAGGTTCAACACGAGTGTCATCACCGCGCAACCTTGGATTACTTGAACCAATCGTGTCGGCGTGAAATCCTGTAACAGCGTGCCTATGATGACGGCCGACAAACCCATTCCAATCAAAAACATGACATATAGCATCGCGACGACACGCGGACGCGTCTCTGCACTCGCCCGATCAGAGGCAAGCGCAAGACCAGCGGTTTGGGTCATATGAATGCCCAAACCCGTCATTGCGAAGGCAACGGCAGCGATAACTTCGCCTGCCCAATCAGGGCCGGCGGTTTGATCGCCAGACAGAAGCAGCAAGGCGAACGGCATAATCGCCAATCCACCGAATTGCCAAAGCGAGCCGAACCAAATGTAAGGGATGCGTTTCCACCCAATCGCGGATTTATGTGTGTCAGAGCGGAACCCAAGAAACGCGCGGAACGGCGCGATTAAAACAGGGAGTGCTGCCATAAGTGCAACAATGAAAACCGCAATATTCAATTCAACGATCATCACGCGGTTCAGCGTGCCAAGCAGCATCACAGACGCCATACCAACGGAGATCTGGAAAAGTGATAAACGCAACAATTGCCCCCATGGAAGGTCCTCGGACACAGCATTTCCGAAGGGCAGCACGCCCGTCGGTATCGCCTTTATGTCGCGCAATCGTAGGATCACTTGGTCAACTCCATCGCTTGAGAAATATAAAATCCGGAATTGACGCGCGGGCCCTCTTTCAATGTCCAACCGGGCAGCAAATTGTCCTGCGCCAATGCGTTGGATAAATGGCGCGCATTTGTCGGCACAATTGCGGGCGAGCGATCAGAGCGTGGGAAGAGTTTGCCAACCCGATGCATCGCCATCAAAAGCGGCGTGCGCGGTGCAACGGTGAACGCAATTTTTTGAGGGTTAAGTGCTACCAAACGTGTCAAAGCCGCTGCAATGTCGCGGTTTTCATAATGAATAACGCTGTCCATCGCGACGATATAATCAAAGGAAGGTTCGCGCGGGCTCAGCATATCGCCCGGGTAATATTTAATCGCTGTTTTCAAATGGTCAGGTGTACGTTTTTCTGCAACCTCCAACAACGAAGGTGAGATATCGATACCTGTCACCCTCGCGCCGCGGCGCGCAAGTTCCACGCACATTTGCCCGGCACCGCATCCTGCATCCAAAACGCGGGCCCCTGACAAATCTTTGGGCAAACACGCCAAAAGCGCAACGCGCATCTGATCACGTCCTTGGCGCACGGTTTCGCGAATGCGGCTGACAGGCGCATCAGAGGTCAAACGCTCCCATGTTTTGGCCGCTGTGCGGTCAAAATACGCCTCTAGGCGCGCGCGGGTATCAAGATAGCTTTGGCTCATCAATCAAATCCCAAAAGTTCAAAGATTTCGCGGTCTTCAAGCGGCGCTGGCGCCAGCGCTTCTGTTCCCGACCAAAGCGTTTCAGCGAGTTTTATATATTCCTTTTGGACCTGAACGATGTCTTCTTCAGGGTCCATTTCGAACAGTGTTTTCTTTTTTAAACGCGAACGACGAATGGCATCAAGATCAGGCAGGTGCGCAAGACGTTTAAAGCCGACAGTATCACAGAAACGATCCACCTCATCGGTTTCGCGTGATCGGTTCGCAACGCAGCCGGCCAAGCGCACATTATAGTTTTTGGCCTTTGCCTGAACCGCGGCAATAATTCGGTTCATTGCGTAAATGCTGTCAAAGTCATTTGCAGTCACGATCAACGCGCGATCAGCATGCTGTAAGGGTGCTGCAAAGCCACCGCACACCACATCGCCAAGAACGTCGAAAATCACAACATCCGTATCTTCCAACATATGATGCTGCTTGAGCAGTTTCACAGTTTGCCCAACGACATAGCCGCCGCACCCCGTTCCGGCTGGCGGCCCGCCAGCTTCGACGCATTGCACACCGTTGAAGCCTTCATATACAAAATCTTCAGGGCGCAATTCTTCGGCATGAAAATCCACATCCTTAAGCGTATCAATCACCGTCGGAACCAAGCGCCCTGTCAGCGTGAAGGTGCTGTCATGCTTTGGGTCGCACCCAATTTGCAGAACGCGTTTCCCAAGTTTTGAAAACGCAACGGATAAATTCGAGCTTGTTGTCGATTTTCCAATCCCGCCTTTGCCATAAACGGCGAAGACTTTTGCGCCATCGATTTTGATCGACATGTCCTGATGCACTTGCACCGATCCGTCGCCGTCCTGGCCCTTCAGAACTGGGGGGTCTGTTTTATCAAGTGGGGCCATTGGCTCCTCCTTACTCTGCCGCTATCGAGACGCCTTCGACGGCGTCCTCTAGCTCTTCTGCGCCGCGCACGAGTGCGGCATATGTTTCTTCATCTGCTTGCCAATAGGCCCGGTCATGTGCCTCGATCAGGCGGTTTGCCAATTTGGCGGATGCGACGGGATTCAGTTTTGCCAGACAGGCCTTCATTTCTTCGTCCAGCACGAATGTTTCGGTCATGCGTTGGTAAATCCATGGATCGACCTGACCCGTGGTCGCCGACCAGCCCATCGTGTTTGTCACTTGGGCCTCGATCTGGCGCACGCCCTCATGCCCATGTTCCAACATCGGCTCGTACCATTTCGGGTTCAGGCTGCGGGTGCGGCTTTCAAGAGCAATCTGATCTTGCAGACTGCGCACTTTACCCTCGCCGCGTGTGGTGTCAGAGATATAAACAGGTGTGTCTTCACCGCGCGCGCGTTTGACCGCGCGATTTATCCCACCAAGCGTGTCGAAATAGTGATCCATTGTGGTCACGCCCAGCTCAACACTTTCCAGATTCTGATAAGAAAAATCGACATGCGCGAGCGCGGCTTGCAAAAGGGCCGCATTCTGATTGCAGTCCCCATTGCGGTCGTATGCAAAGCTCTTGCGCGTCTCGTAAGCGTTCGCCAGCTCTTCCTCTGAGGTCCAGGCGCCCGCATCAATCAACTGATTGACGTTTGAGCCATACGCACCTTCAGCGTTTGAGAACACGCGAAGGGCGGCGGTTTCAAAATCAATTCCCATCTCTTCAACGAAATGGCGTGTATGGGCGCGGACGAAATTTTGATCCCCCGGCTCATCTGCATTGGCGGCCAACCAGCATGCTTCGGCCAACAATTTCACCTGCATCGGCAGAAGGTCGCGGAAAATACCAGAAAGGGTGATGACGACATCAATGCGCGGATGATCCATCTCGGAAAGCGGGATCAGCTCTGCGCCGCAAAGGCGCCCATAAGCATCAAAACGTGGTCTTGCACCCAACAACGCAAGCGCCTGTGACAATGGTCCACCATCGGATTTGATATTATCCGAACCCCACAAGACCAATGCCACAGCGCGCGGGAGGACAGCATGCGTTGCAAGAAGTTTTTGAACCTGCGCGCGGCCCTCTGATAGCGCGAAGGCTGTCGGCATTCTAAACGGATCAAAGGCATGCATATTGCGGCCTGTTGGCACGATGGCTGTTGAGCGAATTAAATCGCCGCCCGGCACAGGCTTGATATATTTACCAGATAGCGCATTTAAAATGCCGCTCATTTCCGATTGCTCATCAAGTGCGGATATCACCCGCTCAATCTCTTTCGGATCAGTGTCTGGCAATATAGCAATCATATCAGCCTTCGCCTCTGCCGATATCGGCTTGCCAACCACATGCAGACCTTCGGGTATTAAAGCATCCGAAGTATCAAGAAGCTTCAACCACATCTCATCAAGTGGCATATCCGCTTCGAAATCCACGACGTCTGCTTGATCACGAATGATAGCTTCTAAACTTTCACGCTCTGATGCATTTGGTGCAAGTTTGCGCCAAGCAGTAAGGCTGACCTTAAGTTCCGCCAATCCTTTATATAGTCCGGCTTTTGCAAGTGGTGGCGTCAGATGGCTAATGATCTGTGCATTTGCACGACGTTTGGCGAGCGTTGCTTCCGACGGATTATTTGCGGCATAGAGATATACATTTGGCACGTCACCCATCAAGCGTTGCGGCCAGCAATCATCACCCAACCCCGCTTGCTTGCCGGGCATAAATTCTGTCGCGCCATGCATACCAAAATGCAAAAGCGCATCAGCTTTCCATGTCTCGCGCAGCCAACGATAGAAGGTCGAGAACGCATGCGTTGGCGCAAAATTGCCCTCGAACAGCAGGCGCATCGGATCGCCCTCATAACCAAAGGCGGGCTGAACCGCGATTGAGATATTTCCAAATTCTGCGCCCAGAATCAGCACTGATTTGCCATTTGCTTGAATGCGACCAGGCGCTGGACCCCACTGCGCCTCAATTTCTTTTAGCCATGGATCATTTGCGATAATGTCGTCGGCTGACACCTCAGCCAAAACGTTTGCTGGCACACCAGAATTTGCAGGATCACCAATAACCGCTTTGCGCAATGCATCGACAGTGTCGGGTACGTCGACGGTGTAGCCATCATTCTTTAGCGCCTTCAACGTATTGAAAAGACTTTCAAAAACGCTCAGATGCGCTGCGGTACCAACTGCACCGGAATTGGGTGGAAAGCCGAAAATGACGATACCAAGCTTTTTATCCGCGTTCTGTGCGCGACGCAGTGCTACCGCTTTTTGCACACGGTTTGCGAGTGCCTCTACACGCTCGTCAATCGGGGCCATCGCTGCGTATCGATCTGTGCCCGATGGACGCCCCGCGAATACCGCTGGCGATATCGCGCCGTCAATTTCTGGCAAGGCAATAAGCATTGTTGCCTCAACCGGACCAAGACCAGTTTTGCTGTTTTGCCATTGATCGATTGTTTGGAATTCAAGCGGATGCGCCGTTAAATACGGAACATCCAAATCCGACAGGCAGTCCACGGCAGCAGGGCTATCATTAAACGCCGGCCCGCCAACCAAGGAGAAGCCGGTCAGTGAAAGAAGAAGATCAATATTTGCTTTTTTCAGATAGGTTTCGATTGCGGCACGGTTGTCCAAGCCGCTTGCAAATACTGGGATCACGCGAAGCCCACGGACCTCTAACGCGCGGATCACGGCATCATAATGCGCACTGTCGCCTGCAAGAACGTAAGAGCGCATGCAAAGCACGCCTACCGTTCCAACGGTGCCTTTGGTTTTAGGCAATTCATGCAAATCATCTGTGACGCGATTGGGAAGATCGGGATGATAGATGCCGACATCTGGATAAATCAACGGCTCGGCGAATTTTGTTCCACGCCAATCGTCAACACTAGAATAGCGCGAGATCAGATAGCGGATCATGGATTCAATATTATCGTCTGAACCACCCAGCCAATAGAGCATGCAAAGGAAATAGGCGCGAACATCCTGTGCTTTGCCTGGGATCATTTTCAATATCCGTGGCAAGCGGCGCAGCATCCGCATCTGCTTTTCGCCGTTTGCTTGTTTATCCTTGGTCTTACCGCGCAGCTTTTTCAAAAGTGCTAAAATACCACTGGCGGGTTTGGCCATATCCAGCTGACCGATTTTCGTCAGGCGCACAATTTCCGTCGCCGAGATCGCACAGATCATCGCATCGCAATTTTCGCGTGCTTTTTTCAGCGTGGGCAAAATCGCCTCAACATGCTCTTCCAAAAACAGAAGAACAGTCACCACAATATCTGCCTCAAGAATGACACGTCTCGCTGTGTCGAGTGCTTGCGGATCACCCCCCCACTCGGCTGCGGTCAGCATGGTAATTTCCACGCCCGGATATTCCTTGCGTAACTTCGCCTCTGCATTCGCTGCGGGTCCGGCGATATGCGCGTCCAGCGTCAGGATTGCGACGCGATAAGGCTTATGCGGCGCACTATCGAGCATAATACGCCTTTGCCTCGTATAGAGTTTCGACCGAAATTTCAGATGCGCCACTCATAGCGGCGAATTTTTCGGTGTTCTTGCGCGCCTTGCCGCGCACGAAAAATGGAATTTTGCGCAGCTCTTGTTCTGCGTCTTTTAGCCAAATGACGTTGCTATCACGGTCCGCCGCGACTTCTGGCAACTGTTCTTCGGCAGGTTTCGGCGCATGTCCACCATGATGGGAAGGACCCGCAGCATCGTGGAATTCGAAATCTTCGCGGAACATATGAAGCAGATGTTCCTCTAGCCCCATGACCAGCGGATGCACCCACGTGTCGAAGATGACATTCGCACCTTCCCATCCCATCTGGGGCGAGTAGCGCGCTGGGAAATCTTGCACATGGACAGGTGCGGAAATGACAGCGCAAGGAATGCCAAGGCGTTTGCCGATATGGCGTTCCATCTGCGTGCCAAGGATCATTTCTGGCTGCGCGTCCTCGATTGCCTTTTCAACCTCTAGGTAATCATCGGTGATCAGCGCATCTAAACCATACTCTTTCGCCGCTTGGCGCAAAGGACGCGCAAATTCGCGGTTATAGCAGCCAAGGCCAACAACCTCGAACCCCATTTCATCACGCGCAATGCGCGCGGCTGAAATTGCATGGGTCGCATCGCCATATACAAAAACGCGCTTGCCCGTCAGATAGGTGCTGTCCACAGATTTCGAATACCACGGCATCCGCAAGTGATTGTCGGAAGGATCCGCATCTAACCCAGTTAGCGCTTTCACTTCGGCAATGAAGTCATGTGTCGCACCAACACCGATAGGAACAGTTTTAGTGTAAGGTTGGTCAAAATTACGCTCCAAGAAACGCGCGGTTTCCTCGCCGGTTTCTGGATACATCAGCACGTTGAAATGCGCGGCTGGCAGACGCGTGATATCATCAGGGTTTGCACCCATTGGGGCAACCACATTTACGCTGACCCCGATATCAGACAGCAAGGCGGACAATTCGCTGATATCGTCGCGATGGCGGAAGCCTAAACCTGTCGGGCCAAGCAGATTACAGGTGATTGCTTTGGTTTTTTCTTGGGGCTGCGCAAGCGTGCGGGTCAATTGGAAGAAGGCCTCGGATGCGCCGAAGTTTTCTTTGCGTTGATAGCTTGGCAGTTCCAACGGGATCACCGGCACGGGTAAACCCATACTTTGCGCCAAGCCGCCTGGATCATCCTGAATCAACTCCGCTGTACATGATGCAGCCACCATCAACGCCTTTGGCTTGAACCGATCATAGGCTGCTTGGCAGCTTTCTTTGAACAGATCCGCCGTATCGGCACCCAAATCGCGTGCTTGGAAGGTGGTAAAGGTCACAGGCGGACGGTGATTGCGCCGCTCGATCATCGTAAATAGCAGATCGGCATAGGTATCGCCCTGTGGCGCATGAAGTACGAGATGCACATCTTCCATCCCTGTTACAACGCGCATCGCGCCAACATGGGGCGGGCCCTCATATGTCCAAACGGAAAGCTTCATTCCGCCGCCTCCAAATGAAGTCTTGCGCGGCGGCGCAATGGACGGGCGAATAGCTCTGCCAGATCGCCAGCTTGCTCAAACCCATGAACGGGCGTGAATACCAATTCGATCGCCCATTTTGTCGCCAAACCCTCGGCCTCCAACGGATTGGCAAGACCCAATCCGCAAACTGTCAGATCCGGGCGCGCCTCGCGCACGCGATCCAGTTGCTTGTCTACATCCTGACCCTCAGAGATACGATCCGTGTCCAGCAGCGCCATATCAGGACCGACCAATTGACGGTGAATATAGGGCGAGCCGACTTCTAATGCGCTCATGCCGCATTCTGTGGTCAAAAATCGCGCGAGTGGTATTTCTAGCTGACTGTCGGGCATGAAAAAGACGGATTTGCCGTTTAAGTCAGCAGCGACTTTCGCAACAGCCTTCTGCGCCCGCGCCCGCGGCGCTGCGATTGTCGTTTCAAACAGATCATCTGGGACATTGAATGCCTTTGCGATGGTGCTAAGCCATGCAGTTGTACCCTCGGCACCAAACGGAAAAGGTGCGGGCAGTAATTCTGCGCCGCGACCGATCAATGCGCCAACCGTTTCACCCAAGAAGGGCTGTGTAACGGCTATTTTCGTGTTTGGCCCAATTTTGGGCTCAACGAATTGATTTCGCGCGGGTAAGAAGCTGACATTTTCCAGGCCAAACTTATCCAACAGCGCCTTGAATTGATCCTCGACCACATCCGGCAAGGCACCAACGACAATTATGTTTTCTTCATCCGTCGCCGGCAAACCCGGCACCATCGAGGTCAAACACGCATCTTCACCTTGCGTAAATGTCGTTTCGATCCCGGAGCCCGAGAAATTCAAAACCCGTACATTCGGGGCATGTTGTTGCGTCAAACGCTCAGCCGCGCGTGCCAGATCAAGCTTAATCACCTCTGACGGGCAGGACCCAACAAGGAAAAGCTGACGGATGTCTGGCCTGCGGGACAGAAGTGAGGCAACTTCGCGATCCAGCTCCTCATGGGCATCTGCCATGCCCGCCAAATCGGTTTCTTCAAGGATTGCTGTGCCGAATCGTGGCTCTGCAAAAATCATCACACCCGCCGCAGATTGCAGCAGATGTGCACATGTCCGACTGCCGATAACGAGGAAAAATGCATCCTGCATTTTGCGATGCAGCCAGATTATGCCAGTCAAACCGCAAAAAACCTCATGCTGTCCACGTTCTTTCAAAACCGGAAGATCAGAACATCCTTGAGGTTCGATTTTTGCCTGTTTGTTCATGCGAGCTTTCCTTCGGAAAGACGTGCTTGACGGAGCTTGAGCAAGAACTGTGTGGCATTCACGACATAGGCTGCATATGCCGCCAAAGCGACGGCCATAACCAGCATCGGATCGATCCCAGCACTGAACGCAAGGATCACGTACAGGGTATGTAACCCTATGACAATAAAGCTAAAAACGTCTTCCCAAAAAAATGCAGGCGCCATTAAATATTGCCCAAACACAACTTTTTCCAAGATCGCGCCGGTGATCATAATTGTGTACAAAAAGCCTGTTTTTATCAGGACAGAGATGTTCGCGGCCTCATACCCAACACCGTTGAAAACGAACCGCAAAACCAAGATCAATGAGACTATGAAAACCAAGAACTGAACAGGCGCTAGGACGCCCTGAACCAGCGTCCAAACCGTATTGTCCCGCCGCCGCCTTTGTTCGGGCGTGTAAAGCGGGCGCGCAGCCGGGGCATACCGTTGTTCCGTCGCCATAGGGATTTTTTACCTCCGTCACTTGGAAAATTAGGGGTGGAGGGGCTAAAGTGTCAACATAAACTTACATATTTAGATGAAATATATACTAGACATATGCAGGGGGCGATGTATGATTTTTGAAAGTGCCTTGGATACCAAATCGCGCTGCTCTGGGATTCGAATGCGCAAATTGTATTTGAATCGTATTTGAGCTATTAAGAAACAGGAACGGTGGGAATCTGAGCGCAACGTCCACATTCGGGAGGCTCGGTCTGACTAATATCGGCCAGATAAACGGACATGACTTAAACCTTCAAAACCAGACGGTTTTAGAGGCTTTGGCGCTTGTTGGTCTTGATCAAAAAGCCACGGATGCCAGACAATACGAACGCGTCCTGAGCCATCTATCGAAATTGCACACGTCCGCCCTTGATCCTGATCCCAACAGTTTTGGGCGGTTGGTCACACAGCTGATGACCAAGAATGTCAGTTGGTCGTCCCTCATCGAAGATTACTTTCCAAAAATCGCCGCGCGTTTGGGCGAAGAGTGGTTTGCCGACGAGCTTGGTTGGTATGATGTCACAATTGCCACGGGACAAATGGAGCAGCTGGTCCGTCGTAAAACCGTTTTCGCTGATACCAATAACTATGATGCGCTGATCGTTGTACCACATGTCGAGGATCATACGTTCGGCGCTGTAATGCTTGCGCATCAACTGTATCGCGATGGATTTACCGTCAAACTTGATACAGATGTCACAGCGGACGGATTGTCGAAAATCTTAGCGGTTGATAAACCAAAATTGTTGGGGATTTCCGCCTCTTCTACGCGGACACTCCTCGAGCTGCCAAAACTCACTGAAAAAGCAAGAAAATCGCTAAATTTTAAAGGGCAAATCTTGCTTGGTGGCGGATTGCTAACAAGTGATCACAGCACTGCAAACATGGGTTTTGACATCCAGACAAATGATATAAATAAGATCAAGAGCGAGGTCAGAAAATGAGGGGGAAATCCGGTGTCGCGGCGCATTTCAGAACGTCAATATCCAGACCAAGTCCGATCAGGCCAGCAGTGGTCGAATTAGGATAGCTCTACGTAACAAAACAATGGTCTTTTCGCAGGTAAAACAGAATGTGCGCTGACGGGTCGAACTATATTGAACCGATCAAAATCGAAGAGATTGAACAGCTTAAGGCTGTTCTTGAGATTTCTGCTGATATTTCGATTTTCCTGAACGGAAAAGGCGACGTTTTGTCGATTGTCCAAGGGCCATCGATGTCAGATCTTGGCAGTCTGAACCACTGGCTTGATCAAAACATTCGAGATTTCCTAACCGAAGAGAGTATCACGAAGCTTGAGGGCCAATTGGCAATTTTCAACGGCGAGGCATCTGAAAAACCGATGTCAGACCGTGTGGAACTGAACCATTCGGAAAAGAATTGGGACAACATTCCAGTCCGCTATAGCTTTCGACCGCTGCAACACAAAGATGGCCTTGTGATGGTTGGTCGCGACATGCGCTCCATTCATCAGGCACAACAACGCCTGATTGCGGCGCAAAAATCTTGGGAAACAGAAACCCGCCGCACGCGTTCTGTTGCAAAACGCTTTCGCACCGCTTTGGACAACACGTCCGAGGCTTTTGCATTTGTCGATCCAAGCAGCGGTCAAATCCAAGACCTTAGCAATGCGGCTGCGAAAATTTTGGGCGGCAAACCTGCAGATTTTTCCGGCAAAACACTTGCCAGCGCTTTGGGCTTGCCGCGACCAAAGGTTTTCCTGACCGAACTGGGCAGAGCAGCCGCATCCGGACAACCCATTGAAACAGAAACAAATTCGGGTAGCGCGACACTCAAAATCTCTGTCACTGGAAGCACTGGCCCATCGCGCGATGGGTTCTTGCTGTGCCGTTTGGGGCAGACCGCCACCGCTGCACCCCTACAAAACGGTGCACTGACCAGCGCACTGGATATATTCAGCCATACAACGGATGCGATTGTGTTTTCAGATGCGTCCGGCAAAGTTGTTAATTTCAATGCTGGATTTGAGGCTTTGATCGAAACCGTCGACCCCGAAGCGATCAAAGGTATGTCACTCGAGGCATTCTTCTCTCGCGGTACGGTGGATCTTAAGCTGATCTTGGATGCGCTTAATGACAGCAGCACATTGCGCAGCTATGCAACGGAGGTTGAAACTGAATTTGGTTCACGCATCCCCGTGGATATCTCTGTTTGCCGCCTAGGCGAAGGTGACAATAGCAATATCGGGATCATCCTGCGCGAGGTTGCGCCAGAAGTTTCATCTGATGCAGAAAACCCAACAGCAAGTGCTGAAAAATATCGCGATCTGCTTGGGCATTCTTCGCTAAAGGACATCGTGCGCGGCGCAACAGATGTAATTGAACGCATCTGTTTGGAGGCAGCGTTAGAGATGACGAAGAACAACAGATTGGCCGCTGCTGAAATGTTGGGGCTTTCACGTCAAAGCTTTTATGTGAAGCTGCGCAAATTTGATCTGCTTTAAGCAGCCAAAACAGACTATAAAGTTTGATTTACAGTTGATTTAAACCAAACTGTCAGGTTGAATAGACAGTATGAGTTTCAGCGATACAAAATCACGGCCGCCTTACCCGCGTGCAGATGCGGTTTTGGAACTGATCAAGCCAATCACATGGTTTCCCCCAATGTGGGCCTATCTATGTGGTATCGTATCGTCGGGCGTTCCAATTTCTGAAAATTTGGTGTTGTTTTTTGTTGGCCTTCTTTTGGCGGGGCCAATTGTTTGCGGCATGTCACAAGCCGCCAATGATTGGTGCGACAGATTTGTGGATGCGATTAACGAGCCGAACCGACCTATCCCTTCAGGCCGCGTCCCGGGGCATTGGGGGCTTTGGATCGCGCTTGGGATGTCAGTGCTTGCACTGGCCATAGCGCCCTTGCTTGGTCCTTGGGGCTTTGGTGCGACGTTCATTGCCGTGCTGGCCGCTTGGGCTTATTCCGCTGAACCCATTCGGGCGAAACGCTCTGGTTGGTGGGGTCCGGGTCTTGTCGCATTATGTTACGAAGGGTTGCCCTGGATCACGGGTGTTGCCGTGCTCAGCAGTTTGGGACCAAATTGGCAAACGCTGAGTATCGCGCTGCTTTACGCTGCGGGTGCACACGGGATCATGACGCTGAATGATTTCAAGGCACTGGAAGGTGATCGCGAAACAGGATTGCGGTCCCTGCCCGTTGTTTATGGCCCCAAGGTTGCTGCGCGAATTGCATGTGTTGTGATGGCCGTGCCGCAGGTGATTGTCATCGCACTTCTCTCACTATGGGGCGCAATGTTACCGGCCGCGGTTATCCTGTTACTTTTGATTGCTCAGTTGGTCGCCATGCGAACATTGCTGCGCGACCCGAAAGGGCGTGCGCCGTGGTATAACGGTGTTGGTGTCGGTTCTTACGTTATGGGCATGATGGCAGCAGCTATTGGTCTGCGCATGCTCAATGCGGGAGGGTTCGGATGACACTTGGTTGGGGCAATCTTGCAAGGCTGTGTTTGGTAAATGCCGCGATTGGCGGCATGGCTGCATTGCCGGTTAATCTTTTCAATCGCCTTATGACTGTGG
This sequence comes from Pseudomonadota bacterium, assembly GCA_039029215.1. Taxonomy (GTDB): domain Bacteria; phylum Pseudomonadota; class Alphaproteobacteria; order Rhodobacterales; family Rhodobacteraceae; genus Amylibacter. The sequence goes on along the minus strand of JBCCGP010000040.1, from coordinate 11,028 downwards.
AACTTGCCCTGCCAGCACTTTTGCCGGGCCTATTGGTGGCGTTGCATTATGCGGTACAGATTTCACGCCCTGTTTGGGGCTATCACTCTGATGCGAAAGGTGCACGGGCATCCTTTATTTTGGGTGGCGTCGCTGTTGTTGGCTTGGCGCTTGTTATGACGGCTTGGGCCATCGCTTTTGCACCGAACCAAACAATTGCCTATGCCACATGGATTGTTGCCTATGCGTTGATCGGCTTTGGGATTGGTGCGGCGGGGACGTCGTTTTTGGCGCTACTCTCCACAGCGTCCACCGACGCGCGCAAAGGGCCTGTCGCCACCCTTGCTTGGCTGATGTTAATTGCGGGCGCGATTGTTGCATCGATTGGAACCGGCATCGCGCTAGAGCCTTATTCGCCGACCCGCTTGATGAGCGTGGTGCCATTTGTGGCATTGATTGCGTTTCTTGTGTGTTGCGTTGCAGTCTGGGGTATCGAAAAGCGGCTACCCAAGGCACCGCCACCAAAATCCGTTGATCTAAAATCTGCGTTGGAATCAACTTGGGCAGATCCAGCCGCGCGGGCATTTACTGGCTTTGTTTTCCTTTCAATCCTTGCGTTCTATCTGTCCGAACTGGTTTTGGAACCTTTCGCTGGTCATATCCACGGCTTGCCGCCAGACGCCTCTACGCGATTATCAGGCGGCAAAGATGGCGCAGCCCTAATGGGCATGCTTGCCGCAGGTGGATTCACAGCGTTCGGATTGGGCAATTTGCGGTTTTGGGCTGTGCTGGGATGCATCATTTCGGCCATCGGATTGGTGGGGCTAGGCTTGGGTGCGCATCTGATGGCCTTCACGGTCGTTCTTGGCCTTGGCAACGGAGTGTTTGTTGTTGGCGCTATCGGATCAATGATGCGTTTGGCAAATGAGCAAAAGGGGGCGGCGGGGACACGTATGGGTGTGTTCGGGGCGTCCCAAGCCATCGCCGCAGGCCTTGCTGGATTAATTGCCACCGGCACGCTGGATGTGGCGCGTTTGATCTTTAGCGATGCCACCGCCTATGGGTTGGTGTTCGGGATCGAGGCGATCTTGTTCCTTGCTGCCGCGTTTGTCGCCGCGCGATTGCTAGAACCCAACCCAACCATGCAACTGCAACCAGGGGAGTAAAGATGTTTGATGTCGTCATAGTCGGTGGGGGCCCTTCGGGGGCTACAGCTGCTGCAAAGCTTGCCCACGAAGGGCACAAGGTTACATTGTTGGATAAAGAAGGTCGGATCAAACCATGTGGTGGCGCCGTACCGCCGCGTCTTATCCATGATTTCGATTTGCCTGACGATTTGATTGTTGCACGGATCAATACCGCGCGGATGATTTCGCCGACTGAACGTTCGGTCGATATTCCTATCGAGAATGGCTATGTCGGCATGGTTGACCGCGAGGATTTCGATCCTTTCCTGCGCAGCCGTGCAAAAGAGGCGGGCGCCGACTATCGGGTTGGAACTTTCCTACGCGTGGAGCGTGACGGTGGCAAAACCGAAGTCATCTATCGCGAAAAAGTCAGCGGTGACGAGGTGCGATTAGAAACAAAATTGATCATCGGTGCGGATGGTGCGCGATCTGATGTTGCGCGGGCGGAGGTACCGGGTGGCAAAGAAATTCCTTATGTAATTGCGTATCACGAAATTATCGAAGCCCCCGCTGGCCATGCAAAATATGACCCCGATAGATGCGACGTGATATATGACGGCAAAATCAGCCCCGATTTCTACGGCTGGGTATTCCCACATGGAAACAAGGCCAGTGTAGGCATGGGCACAGGTGTTCAAGGAATAGATTTGAAAACAGCCACTGCGGACCTGCGCGCCGCAAGCGGCCTAGAGGGATGCAAAACGGTGCGCAAAGAAGGCGCGCCCATCCCACTTAAGCCACTGGATAAATGGGACAACGGCAAGGACGTCGTACTTGCAGGCGATGCAGCAGGTGTTGTTGCGCCTTCATCTGGCGAGGGTATATATTATGCGATGGTCGGCGGTGAGGTTGCCGCAGTTGCGGCAGCAAAAACACTGGAAACGGGTGCGGTCCACCATCTTAGTTTGGCGCGCAAGCTATTTATGAAAGAACATAAAACCGTCTTTCATGTACTAGGTGCGATGCAAAACGCCTATTATCGTTCCGATGACAGGCGCGAACGTTTTGTCTCGCTCTGCCATGATGTTGACGTTCAACGTCTGACTTTTGAGGCGTATATGAACAAGAAATTGGTACGCGCAAATATCGGGGCACATTTGAAAATTATGGCCAAAAACATCGCTCACCTAACGGGGCTTGTTGGCGCCACTCGGATATGAGCCAATTGATCCCGGCCTGGGTCAACGGCGAATTGGTCAATCGAGATAAGCTGGAGGTCCATAAGCTGGGCCTTAAACATCCCGCAATTTCCGTGTTCTTAATTGCCAATGGGAAAACGCTGCTGCAACGCCGTGCGATGATAAAATATCACACGCCGGGCCTTTGGGCGAATACGGTTTGTACACATCCGCATCCGGGCGAGGATATGAAAGCCTGCGCCACTCGCCGTTTAGGCGAAGAGTTGGGGATTGGTGGCGTCAAACTAGAATCGCAACACCACCTCGAATATCGCGCTGATGTTGGCAATGGGTTGATCGAGCATGAGGTGGTAGAGATCTTTGTGGCGCATGTGCCAGAGGGGCTATCAATTTCGCCAAACCCTGAAGAGGTGATGGCGTCAAGATGGATCAGTTTCGAACAGCTGAAAGAAGAAGTTGCTGCGACGCCAACTGAGTTTACACCGTGGCTGCAAATTTACGTCTCTGATCATCTAACGAAGATTATCGATCCGGTGCACGCTTAAGTCGGCACAGCGAACTTACTCAACCAAACGCAACGCATCGCGGATCTCGCCCAATCCTTGACCCAATGCAGATTGAACTTCTTTGACCAAATCGGATGCTGTCAAACCGGCATCAGCATACATATCCGCAGGCCCCGCTTGATCAATATATCGATCGGGCAATGTCATGGTGCGGATTTTCAAACCACGATCCAATAGACCCTCTGCGGCCAAGGATTGCAGCACATGCGCACCAAATCCACCCCGGGCGCCATGTTCCAATGTAATCAGACATTTATGACGCGTTGCAAGGTCGCGGATCAGATCCATGTCCAGGGGTTTGGCGAAGCGAGCGTCAGCAATTGTGGCATCGACGCCCAGACTTGCCAAAATACTCTCCGCCTCAATTGCCGTTTCCAAGGCGTCGCCCAACGTCAGGATTGCAACATCGGTTCCGCGTTTGACAATCCGGCCTTTGCCAATTGGCAAAACCTCGCCCTGTTCAGGCAACGCGACACCTGTGCCTTCGCCACGCGGATAGCGTAGCGCAAGCGGGCCATCATCATAGGCGGTCGCTGTTGCGATCATATGTTTCAACTCTGCCTCGTCGCTTGCGGCCATCACAACCATACCCGGCAAGGTACAAAGATATGCCAAATCAAAAGCGCCTGCATGGGTTGCGCCATCCGCACCAACCAACCCTGCGCGGTCGATCATAAAACGCACAGGCAGGTTTTGCAGCGCCACATCATGGACCAACTGGTCATAACCGCGCTGCAAGAAAGTCGAATAAATCGCACAAAAGGGTTTCAACCCGCTTGCCGCCATCCCGGCAGAGAATGTCACCGCATGCTGTTCTGCGATCCCAACATCGAAGGTTCGCGTTGGAAAGGCTTCTTGCATCAAATTAATACCGGTACCCGACGGCATGGCCGCGGTTACAGCGACAACTTTGGGATCGCGGCGCGCTTCCTCAACCAACGTTTGTCCAAAGACTTTGGTATAGCTTGGCGCATTCGGGTTTGATTTTTTTTGCGCCCCTGTGCCGACGTCAAATTTCGAGACACCGTGATAGCAATCGCCCGCCGCCTCCGCCGGTGCATAACCTTTGCCCTTTACCGTTTTGACATGGATCAAGACGGGCCCAGTCGCCCGCAACCGCGCTGCACGAAGACAGGATAGAAGCGTAAACATATCATGCCCATCAATTGGACCAAGATAATCAAATCCCAAATTCTCAAATAATGTACGCCCTTCGGCGACGCCCGAAACCAGCTCTTTGGCGCGTTTTGCCCCTTCGCGTAGCGGCTCTGGCAAATGGCGTGCAAAATCTTCTGCGGCATCCTTCAAGCTTGGCAAGGGCGAATTGCGGTAAAAGCTAGAGAGGTAATCCGACATCGCGCCCACGGGCGGTGCAATCGACATTTCATTATCGTTCAAAATCACAAATAGCCGCTTCCCCAATGCACCTGCATTGTTCATCGCCTCATAAGCCATACCACCCGAGATTGATCCATCACCGATTACAGCAATTGCATCCCCCGTCGCTTCGCCCAAGTCGCGCCCAATGGTGAAACCCAGCGCGGCGGAGATAGAGGTCGAACTATGCGCCGCACCGAATGGATCATAATCAGATTCCGCGCGCTTGGTGAACCCAGACAAACCATCCTTTTGACGCAATGTGTGCATCTTCTGGCGGCGCCCGGTGAGCATTTTATGCGGATAGCATTGATGGCTAACATCCCAAATCAACTTGTCATAAGGCGTTGCAAAAACCGCATGCAATGCAACCGTCAACTCCACCACACCCAGCGAGGACCCCAAATGACCCCCTGTTTGAGAGACAACCTCGATCAATTCGCGGCGTAACTCTATTGATAGATTTGCTAAATCTTCGTCACTCAGCCTGCGCAGCTCTGCTGGGCTGTTTATCTTGTCCAAGAGAGGTGTCGCAGATTTTGTCATAGTCATTCTGTCCTTTTAAAAATGGTGCCGTGCATGGAAGAGCACGACACCATTGTCACCTCGATCGCTCGACACTCGAGGAGGGGAAATCAAGGTCGCCCGCCAACCAAATTGTCCAGCGCAGAACCATTAGGTCAGCCGCGTCAAATCTTGAATATCTTGTATAAGGTTTGCATCGACGTCGCGCGGCAAGAATGCCTGTCCAAACGCATACATGACCCAGATTGTGACAACGAGCACAGTAAACAGAACCAACCCAATCAAAGCACCGCGCCCCATCAGGCGTGCAATTTCTGGCCCATCAGGAATATCGACTTTGGTCTTACTAGGCATTCGCTTTTCCTTTCTTATCTAAAGTCTACAGGCAGCCAAGCTTCCTCTGGCGCGTAGCCATGGATTTGCGCCCATTCGAACCAGTTTTCGACAACCGTGCCGGTTAACAAAATACCGATACCGCCTGTGATCGGGCATAGGATTGCGAACCACCACGCCCAGCGGTGGATCCCTTCCATCGTTGCGTTGAACCCCATGGTCCAGCGCCAGAAGAGGGCCGCGCGCTCTGACGCGGTGCCGCGATCTACAATCTGTTCAATTTCCCGGTCCCCACCCAGACGGGACACCGCCAAAATGGTTGCGCCATGCATCGCAAACAACAGCGCGGAGCCGTAAAGAAAGGCGATCGAAAGCGCATGGAATGGGTTATAGAATAGGTTGCCATAAGTCAGACTGAACAAGTTGGTCCAATCTAAATGTGTGAAGACGCCATAGGGCACAGCTTCGTCCCACGATCCCATCATCAGCGGACGGAATAAGCCCAGCACAAGAAACAACCAGATCGCTGCGGCAAAGGCCCAGCAGACATGTTTGCCCATTTTCAATTCCTGCGCGCGGACATAACAGCGCGCCCACCATGCCAGCACCGATATCAGCAGGAAGAACGAGGCAATCAGCCACCAGCCGCCATCATCGAGCGGGGCAAAGCCCAGCCCATATCCAATCGGCGGATCAAGCGACAGCCAGAATAGCTCCCTAAAAAATAGAGCGGGTGAATAATCAACCTGCGCCCAGTAATTCATCCCAATGATGAAAAACCATAAGGCGCCAGAGATCAGCGATAGCACACCCCAAAAGCCAAGATAAATCGGCCCCAACTGTGCATTCCCAAGCCAACCGATAAGGAAATTATGCTGCGGCTTTCCGAAACGGTTTTCAGGATTTACATCCTCAACTTCGCCCGCTTCCAAGGGGCCTGCAACCTGAACTTGGTTAAAGATATTTTGATATTCGATCATCTGTCAGCCCTCCTTCACGCGTCTACCCAGAAGGGCAATTCTCGCCAGAATTCCCACCAATCGACCCAAGCTTCGGTCCAGATTGTTCCTGAAATTAATATACAAACCGCCGACCAAAATCCGGCGTTGAGGGCCAGAATTAGGCCCAATCTGTGAATACCCAACGTGCCCACAGAGTATCCGATATAGTCGCGGAAAAATGTATCCTCATGTTCTGGGCTGCGAATAGCCTCGCCCTTTTCAGGGTTCACCGCAGACAGAACCAAGCCACCATGCATCGCAAGCGCCAAACATGTCGTAAAGAAGAATGTCACCGCTATCATATGGGCTGGATTGTAATGGAAGTTTCCATAAGTATAGCCAGTGTTACTGACCCAATCGAGATGGCTGAATATGCCATAAGGAAACCCATAGGCCCACGCCCCCATTAGGACCGGGCGGATCACAACCAAGCTGACATAGGCAAAAATCGCAACACCGAACGCGGCGGGAACATGATATCCGATGCCCAGTTTTCGGCATATCTCTACTTCCCTGAGCGCCCAAGATACAAAAGCCCCAATCGCGCAAAACGTAACAATCTGCCAAATTCCACCTTCTGCCAAAGGTGCAAGTGCCAATCCATATTCACGAGATGGGGGGTCGATTGAGATCAGCCAAGGGTTCCATGTTGGTCCAAGAGCGGCCCCGTAGAAAATCAGAATGGTCCCCAGCAATGCAAAGAAAATTGTCGTAACCCCAAAAAAGCCGACATAGAATGGTCCAACCCAAAAATCGAACAAATCCCCACCAATCAGGGTACCGCCGCGCACCCTGTATTTGCGTTCGAAGCTTAGTAAAGCCATCTTCGTTCCCTTTCTTCCCCTGCCTGTCGCGGGGCGTCATTGAATTCTTAGTTGTCGTGGGCAGACAAAGCGCCCGCCCACGACGAGGTATTAGGTCCTATTCGCCGCGGCCAGCCGCTGCGAGTTCGAACCAATTGTAGCCTTCCACGCCAGTCGATAGCAGGACGAGATGAATCATCGCTGCCAACAGAAATAGGAAAACGCCTTGCATGACGAACACGCGGCGTGGGTCAAAGATCAGCCAAATTTTGTAAAAATTGCTCATGCTTTAACCCCCTAGACAAACCATGGACGCCAGATCCACACTGCTAGATGAGCTACTACGGCGATGAATACGAATAGCCAAAGCCCGCTCATATAGACAGAATGCAGCTCTTGCGCCTGGTCTTCTGTTAGACCTGTGAAAGACAAGTCTTTATCAGCCATCACTTTCCTCCGGATCGTTAGACTGCCACCGCGCACCCCGCGGCCAGGGCGGCCCATTCTTGCAAGGCAATTCTAGGCCCTTTCATCGAACCCGAAGGTTCAAATGAAACTCGGTTTCGCCCCTATCGGGACTGAAAAATCATTGGTGTTACGCTTGAGGCTTGCTCAAACGAACGCCGAAAAAAGTTCCGATTGGCCCGCGTTGCATTTGGGACAACGAAACGAAACATCCACTTGCCAAGGGCAAAGGGCAAAGCAGCCAGATATATCAGCGCGAAATAGATGCGATATTCAAACGACTGTTCCTTTTTATGTTTCATGGTTCTCTTTCCTCCGTCAGTTCTGGCTAAGCGCCAGGATTGTTTCGATATCGACCTTGTCTTCCCCTTTGGCCAATGCGGCCGTTTCTGCCGCATCACGCATATTGCGCGCCGCAGAAATTCGGGTCAGGATCGGGTGTTTTGCAACGATTTCATCAAGGGCAGCTTTTGCTTCTGGATCCCATGGGAAATCGCGCTTCAAATTCGTGGGCGTTGCTTCTTCGGCGTCCATCTCGCTTGCCAATGGCAAGATATGGAACAAGGCATCAAACAAAGAATTGCAGACTTCTTGTAGAAGATAGGTTGCGCCAGCATAGCCCATCATGGGCGTTCCTGTTGCGCGCCGGATGGCTGCGCCTGGAAAGCTTGCTGGGATAAAGGCTGGTTTTGGTCCATGCCCTTGGGCAAGCTCTGCCATATACATTTTTTCGTTGATCGATCCCATCACCACCAATGGGCGCTTCTCGGCCATCAACTTACGAACTTCATCATTGTCGGTTTTGCGGCCTGCGCACCGCCCCACAGCAAAAGCGCATGGAAGACCCAGATCGGTTTCCAAATAATTCCGAATGCCACGCGCATAGGTCTCGTTGGCAACGATTCCGAAACTGGCCGTGGCAAAGAAATCTTGTGTGACCGAGCGCCACAAATCCCATACCGGTTTTAGCGTGGAGTGCTTTTCCGTCTCGATGAACGGCTCTGGATCAAGATCAAGAATTTCACCCAATTTGCGTAAAAACAGCGTTGTGCTTTCCACACCGATGGGCGCTTGCAAATAGGGTTTGCCTAAAACTTCGGCCAATCCACGGCCAAACTCGCGATACATAACAACATTCGCATCGGCATTCACCAGCCCCCGCATCTCTGCCAGATGGCTGCCAAGGGGCATGATCATATTAATTTCTGCACCGATCCCTTCGACCAAACGGCGAATTTCGGCCAAATCGGATGGCATGTTAAACGTGCCATACATTGGCCCAAGAATGTTCACACGCGGTTTTGCACCTTCTTCGCGTTTCGCCTCTTTCGGCATGCGTCCTTTGGTCATTCCATACTCGGTAAAGATCCAAGTCATCGCGCGATCTGCTGCCTGCCATTGATCTTCATCAATCGTGCGCGGCAGAAAGCGTTGGATATTTGTGCCCATTGGCGTGACACCACCGCCAATCATTTCCGCGATTGACCCGGTGACAACGACGGCAGGCAATGCTGGATCAAGCGTGTTCCAAGCGCGTTTCATCGCACCTTCGGTTCCATCACGCCCAAGCTCTTCTTCGCCCAAACCGGTCACCACAATCGGAAGCTCATGCGGGGGCAGCGCATCTGTGTAGTGCAGGACGGAAGTTACGGGCAAGTTCTCACACCCGACAGGACCATCGATGACACATTGCAAACCCTTTACGGCGCAGAAAGCATAAACCGCCCCCCAATATCCGCCTGCGCGATCATGATCTTGGATCAACATCAAATCATCTCCGCTGCTTTGGCGGCTTTGGCTTGCCGTTCAAGTTTCTTTTGCTGTGCAGCGCGAAATTCTGGGCGCAGATTGGGCTCACCTTCCCAAATACCGCTTGTGTCGCCCTCGCCCACACCTTCGAAGAAGGACTTCATGCTTGCCATGCGTTCCTTGTTCGACATCGCCGCATTGACAACCTGTGCCAAGGATCCCGCACCTGCGACGCCCATCAATGGCCGCGCAGAAATCAAGTTGGTGAAGTAAAGCGATGGAATACCCATCTCTTTCGCTTTCTGAACAACTGGCGTTGTGCCAATTGCCAAATCAGGTTTGATCGCCTCGACAGCTGCGCAATCTTGTTCTAGCGATGCGCGATACTGGATTTTGACACCGCGCGCTTCTAGCCATTCTTTGTCTGGATCAGACCAAACGGTGCGTGGGCAAGCTGTGCCAACGTAAGGCACTTTTGCCCCACTTTCGATCAGCAGACGTGCAACCAAAAGTTCCGATCCTTCATAACCGGAAAGCGTAATCTCACCTTCAATCTTCGCGCCATCTAGTTGCGCCCGAATGGCAGGTAAGATTGATGATTGGGCGGCTTCCACCTTTTTCCGCGCAATGCCAAACGCGTCGCCGATTGCGTTCAGCCAGTTTTCGGTTCCATCAACGCCCACAGGGGCAGACCCGATCACTGTGCGGCCCGCCGCTTCAAATTCGCGCACAGCTGCGGTGTAGAAGGGATGGATTGCCGCAACCACTGGGCTATCCAGCGCCGAATAAAGCTCTCGCCAATCGCGAACAGGCACAACGGGACCCGCCGCTAGGCCAAGCGGCTCTAGCAAACCGCCGATCGACATTGGGTCGGCTGGAAACATCTCGCCCAGCAAACTGACGGTTGGACGATCTGACTTTCCACTTTTGGGTGCGGGCACAGGACCATTTGCAATTTCTTCACGCGCATAGGCCAACATTGCACCTGCCAAAACATCCTTTGCTTCGGCATGGGTGGGAATTCCAAATCCGGGAACATCAATCCCGATGATGCGGACACCATCGATTTCTTTGGGCAGCAATCTTAACGGAACACCTGACGCAGTAGGGACGCAAAGATTGGTCACGATGACCGCATCATAATCCTCTGGTTTCGCCGTTTCATGGACCGCCTCTGCGATATCTTCGTAGAGCTTGCCTGTCACAAGCGTTTCCGAATTAAACGGAACATACCCAACCGAACGCCGTGCGCCGTAGAAGTGAGAGACAAAAGTCAATCCATAGACACAACATGCCGACCCTGACAAGATCGTGGCCACACGCCGCGTGCGTAACCCCACGCGCAAAGACCCGAATGCTGGGCACATGCTTTGTGGTTTATCATGTGGACCCATCGGATAGTCTGCGGCGTATTTATCCAATAGCTCTGATTTTCCTGCTGCGCGCGCGGCTTTCTCCATCTCCGCCGCACCTGCGTGACATCCGACACCGCCCGCCAAATCCAGATTTGGCGCTTCCGTTTCGGTTCCGCTAACTACGTCAACGTCGCCTGCGGCGTCATATGTCACTTCATCACTCATCCGCGGCCGTGTTTTTTGATTTCAATCGCTCTGAGCGCCGCTTCCAATGCTGCAAGTTCTTTCAAGTCAAACATGATCGTAAATGACCTCCAGACTTTCTTTGGGCTTAGAGTTTTTGCCGCGCATGTCCTGATCCGTGGCCGGGACCAGTACGACGTCGCCACCGGTTTCTTTACTGTCGAACAAATTCAGGAGACCATCTTGGCTCAGCGCCGTTGGATGTATCGGCGGGGCATCTGCCACATTTTCGCCAAGGGCCGCGAACAGATCGCCCCATTGGCTTTCTTTCGTGCCAACAATTTGATAATTTGCGGACTTTTTACG
>JBCCGP010000039.1:0-27242 GCA_039029215.1 Pseudomonadota bacterium | reverse complement strand
TACGTGTAAGGTTGGGATCAACGAAAAAGAATTTCGTTTGACTATAAGCAGTGGAGAATGGACATGAAAATCGTAAAAGTTTTGCTGGTTGCAATTGCTTCAATCACATTGGTTGCGTGCGCAGCTCAAGAAGAAGAAGAAGTGATGATCAAAGAAGAGCCATCAATGGGTAAACTTTAATCCCATAGGCTTTTTTAATTTAGAAAAACCAGCGGAATAGCCGCTGGTTTTTTTCGTTTTAGATCTTAAATATTCATAGCAGATAAAGGAGATGGTGATGATGCGACCAGTTTTGATTTTCGGGGTGTTGGCCCTATCTGCATGCGCGGAACCGGGTCCCGATCCTGCGCCGACAATGTCTGTTTCGGACGCAATGGCCGTATGTCGCGCAGATATTATCGAGGCAACGACACCAAAAACATCGGTCGCAATCGGGGTCGGGGTGTCAGGTGGCGATGTCAGCCCGAAAGCCAAAGTGTCTGTGGGTATTGATGTTACGTCAGACGCACAAAAGCAAAAGAGATTTGAAGCCTGTGTGCTTCGGAATTCGGGCGAAAGCCCAACGGAACCCTTCAATGTATAAAGATGCGTTATGCAAACCCGCTCATATGGCAAGCTTCCCGCCGTGCAAAACGTGATGCTTCAAAACATTGAAGGTCTTGCCCGTTAGTTGCGTCGTATCGTGCGTGCCATATCTATGTGTGCAATCAATGTATTAAGGAAAACCTATTTGTTTGGCCAATTGGGTCTTATCTGGAAATATAATGACAAAAGACAAACCTATGGCTGGCGATTTCATAGTACCAAGGCAGAGACCAAACATACAATGGGGGTCGAAGTACTAGGAACTGGTGTCAGCTTTGCGCTTGGAAAGAATATCGCCCCATTTGATTATATGGCAGATGCGCTGGGATATGCGGATGTTCGTTTTGGAAAATCAGATCACACTGACATGCGCTATGATTCCTATCAGCGCAAGCGGGTCAACAAGACGCACCGTTAAAACGATTTTGAGGATGCGCGTTCCATTTTTAAACGTTAAATAGAAGACAAGTTATGGAGCATTGGTATGGTTGAATTCAAACTTCCAAAAAATTCCCGCATGACCGTGGGCAAGGTTTGGCCAAAACCTGAAGGTGCGACCAATATTCGTGCGTTTAAAATCTACCGCTGGAACCCCGACACGGGCGAAAACCCACGCTTGGACACCTATTTTGTCGATATGGACAAATGTGGCCCCATGGTTTTGGACGCATTGATCAAGATTAAAAACGAGATTGATCCAACGCTGACATTCCGCCGATCATGTCGCGAAGGGATTTGTGGGTCCTGTGCGATGAATATCGATGGGATTAACACCCTTGCTTGTATCTATGGGCTTGATGAAATCCGGGGTGCGGTGAAGATTTACCCATTGCCGCATATGCCGGTTGTGAAGGATTTGATCCCTGATTTGACGCATTTCTATGCGCAACATGCCTCGATCATGCCGTGGTTGGAAACCAAAACCAAACGGCCTGAAAAGGAATGGAAGCAATCGATTGAAGATCGCAAAAAGCTGGATGGTCTTTATGAATGCGTGATGTGCGCAAGTTGTTCGACCTCTTGCCCCAGCTATTGGTGGAATGGCGATAAATATCTTGGGCCGGCGGCGCTATTGCATGCATATCGTTGGTTAATTGATAGCCGTGATCAGGCAAAGGGCGAGCGATTGAACGATCTTGAGGATCCTTTCAAACTCTATCGCTGCCATACGATTATGAATTGCGCAAAGACGTGTCCGAAGGGTCTAAACCCAGCAAAAGCTATTGCAGAGATCAAGAAGATGATGGTGGATCGGCCGCAATAGCGCCGACTATTTCTGATCTTCCGATAGCTGAAGTTGGAAATTATCGTCACTTAGCGGGTCTTCAGAACTTGGCAGGTGTACCCGGTTTTGTTCAACCAATTCCAGCTCTTCAATGCTTCCCAATGCGCAATTATATCCGAAACTGCGCGGATCGCGGCCTTGGCGGCCTGCATAGATCGTATTTGTCAGCTTCTCGACTGGTAAGATCAACATCGAGTCATGTTCGCGCTGTTTTCGATAATAAAGGCCGATGCGTCGTTCCACATGCCATGACAGGGTGAAATACCGCCGATTTTCCCCGCGCAGGACAAGGCCGGGATGGATCGCCGTATCAATCGAAGCGCGGTCGATACCTTGGGATGCATGTCGACCGCCAAAGTCACGATGCGGAAATTTGTCTTGTGACAGCGCCATCCAAGCGCCTGATACATTATCAACGCGCAGATAGGAAAAGGGCAAACCTTCTTCGCCCGAGCGCACAAGGCTGGTCAGCCGATAAGCGACATGGTCCAGACTGACGCGAAAACGCTGGGCCATTTGGGTGACATCATATTTCGTGCGCAGTGCGGTTTGAAAAAATCGTCGATAAGGCATCGCAATTGCATGGGCCGCATATTCTGCGATTTTTGGACGGGCGAGGGTGATGGCCTCTTTTGATTTCAAGCCAAGGCGTTTAATTGCCTCGTCGATTTCTTTTTGAAGGCCCATTTGCGCAATTTGTGTTGCAAGCGTGATCAGCCGATCTTCATGCGATAGCCGCTCAGCAATGTAAATCCGCAAATTGTGGCGATCAAAACGTCGGTTCCAATCTGGCATTGTTTCTTCTGGCACCAGCTGTGTACGGATATTGTGATTGTCTAACAGCCATTGTTGTAGACCTGCCCACAGACCAGATTGGTTGTTCAAGCGTTTATAAAACCCTTCTGCCGCACGATCGAGCGCATCAAAATAGTTCGGGCGCATTTCCATAGCGCGTATGACTTGCTCGTTCGGGTTATGAAAATCGAGTGTTTGGGAGGAAGACCCATCATTCAGTGTTTCAGATAGTTCAGTTAACCGGGTCAAACTGGCGCGATACCCTGCATGAATTTTCAATATGCCCGCGGCCACATTGGGGGCAAGACTGACGACTTCTAGCAATTCCTCGTAGTTAGGAAGTTCTCCCTCCATCAATGGATCAGTAAACACCTCCTTAAGGTCATCAATCATACCTTGCGGATCTTCGCTGAACGTATCGGGCGAGATGTCGTAGGTTTTGGCAAGTTTCAGGATCAATTGAACCGTGATCGGGCGTTGGTTGCGTTCGATCAGGTTTAGATAGCTTGCAGAAATGCCCAGTTCCTCTGCCATAGCAGCCTGGGACAGGGACATAGACGCGCGGATTTGTTTAATCCTTGGGCCTGCAAATATCTTATTTTCGGACATGTTTTATAATTTACAAAATTTACAGATTTACAACTCATATCTGTAATAAATTTACAAAACAACCTATTTTTGGTGCAATATGGGCGCAAAAAGGGCGACTCGTACAGGGTCACTGTGGCAGATGCCCCTCAGAACCAGACGGGGTGCGGCGAGCACGGCGTCTTCAAAACCGAAAGTGTCAATAATTTACAAAGGGGACTTATCATGCCTTACGACACCGATACCGCAAATGAAATAGAAACGCTAAAACGCGAGAATGGCCCGTCTTGGGATGCGATCTCGACAGAATCTGTTGTGCGCATGCGCAACCAGAACAAATTCAAAACGGGCTTGGATATCGCCAAATATACAGCTGGTATCATGCGCGCTGATATGGCGGCTTATGATGCGGACCCCGCAAACTACACACAGTCTTTGGGCTGCTGGCATGGTTTCATCGGTCAGCAAAAGCTGATCTCGATTAAAAAGCATTTCGGCACAACCAAGCAGAAATACCTGTACCTGTCTGGTTGGATGATCGCGGCGTTGCGGTCTGAGTTTGGCCCATTGCCCGATCAGTCTATGCATGAAAAAACATCTGTACCTGCGTTAATCGAGGAGCTTTATACGTTTTTGCGTCAAGCAGATGCGCGCGAGTTGAACGATCTTTATCGCAAATTGGACGCGGCAGAAGGCGCAGACAAGGATGCGGTTCAAGCACAAATCGACAACCATGAAACACATGTTGTGCCAATCATCGCGGACATTGACGCAGGTTTTGGAAATGCAGAAGCAACCTACCTGCTTGCCAAGAAAATGATCGAGGCGGGCGCATGTGCCCTACAGATCGAAAACCAAGTCTCTGACGAAAAACAATGTGGTCACCAAGACGGTAAAGTGACGGTGCCGCATGAGGACTTCATCGCGAAGATTCGCGCGTGTCGCTACGCATTCCTTGAATTGGGCGTTGATGATGGTGTTATTGTTGCACGTACCGACAGCTTGGGTGCTGGCCTGACCAAACAAATCGCTTACTCCGCGCAAGAGGGCGATTTGGGTGACCAGTATAACAGCTTCCTAGACTGTGACGAGGTGACACTCGAAACCATGAACCCAAATGACGTCGTTATCAAACGCGATGGCAAATTGATGCGTCCAAAGCGTCTGCCCTCTAACCTGTATCAATTCAAATCCGGCACAGGTGAGGCGCGTTGTGTGCTCGACTCGATCACATCGCTTCAAAACGGTGCGGATATGATTTGGATCGAGACAGAGAAACCCCATATCGGTCAGATCGGTGGTATGGTAAACGAAATCCGCAAGACTATTCCAAACGCGAAGCTTGTTTACAATAACTCTCCGTCTTTCAACTGGACACTGAATTTCCGTCAGCAAGTGTTTGATGCATGGAGCGAAGACGGCAAAGATGTCTCAAGCTACGATCGTGCGAACTTGATGTCTGCGGAATATGACGACAGCGAATTGTCAGCCGCCGCAGACGAGAAAATCCGCACCTTCCAAGCCGATGCAGCGCGTGAAGCGGGTATTTTCCATCATCTGATCACATTGCCGACCTATCACACAGCCGCCTTGTCGACGGACAATCTTGCAAAAGAATATTTCGGTGATGCAGGCATGTTGGGTTATGTCGCGGGCGTGCAGCGCAAAGAAATACGTCAAGGTATTGCTTGTGTGAAGCACCAAAATATGGCTGGATCAGATATCGGTGACGATCACAAAGAATACTTTGCCGGTGATGCAGCATTAAAAGCATCCGGCGAAGACAATACGATGAACCAATTTGGCTGATAGGAGGATTAGATGTCCGCAGAGATCAAAGAAGTCACACCAAACAGCGCGCAGGACGAGCAGGATACTGCAATCCGCATGCTGGCCAATGACCTACACCGCCTCAACCAATCGGTGATCCGTGCTGTGAATGCGGGGGTTTCGGTCGAATTGATCCGCTCTTCCCGTCATCATAACGGTGAAGGCAATTGGGGTGATTTGTTGATCCCCGTGGTGTCTAAGTCCTAACGGCAAAAATTTAAATCACAGCACAACCCCCGTCACGTGGCGGGGGGCGTGCTTTTTTCGACAAAATGTCGTTTTATGATGCAATTTATGTGATATCTTTTTGATGATGTTACCGACCTTTTGTATCAGGGTCGGGATTTATCACTGAAATAGACCAGATTCGTATCGGTCACTGCTACCCAAGGATGATGCCCTATGAAAATGACAACAGAAGAAGCTTTCGTAAAAACGCTGCAAAGCCACGGTATTGAACATGCGTTTGGGATTATCGGCTCTGCCATGATGCCAATTTCTGACCTGTTTCCAAAAGCGGGCATTATGTTTTGGGATTGCGCGCATGAGGGTTCGGGCGGCATGATGGCCGATGGCTACACGCGCGCGACAGGCAAGGTATCGATGATGATCGCGCAGAACGGCCCGGGCATCACAAATTTCGTCACAGCCGTGAAAACGGCCTACTGGAATCACACGCCACTGTTGTTGGTCACACCACAGGCGGCGAATAAGACAATCGGGCAGGGCGGCTTCCAAGAAGTAGAACAAATGAAACTGTTCGAAGATATGGTGGCCTACCAAGAAGAAGTGCGCGACCCGAGCCGTGTTTGCGAAGTTTTGGCGCGTGTAATTTCGCAAGCAAAACGCCTTTGCGCACCAGCGCAGTTGAACATTCCACGTGATATGTGGACACAAATCATAGATGTCGACATACCAGCACCGATTGAATTTGAGCGCAGCCCGGGTGGTGAAAACTCTGTCGCCGAAGCGGCAAAAATCATTTCAGAAGCAAAATTCCCAGTGATCCTAAATGGTGCAGGTGTCGTTTTGTCTGAGGGCGGTATCGACGCATCAAAAGCATTGGCAGAGCGTTTGGACGCCCCTGTTTGTGTTGGCTACCAGCATAACGACGCGTTCCCAGGGTCGCACCCCTTATTTGCAGGTCCATTGGGCTATAACGGCTCGAAAGCGGGTATGGAGTTGATCAAGAAAGCGGACGTTGTTTTGGCACTGGGCACGCGTTTGAACCCATTCTCCACGCTACCGGGTTACGGTATGGAATACTGGCCAGCGGATGCGAAAGTGATCCAAGTGGACATCAACCCAGATCGTATTGGCCTGACCAAGAAGGTTGCGGTTGGCATCGTAGGTGACGCAGCAAAAGTTGCCAAAGGCATCTTGGCACAGCTTGACGATAGCGCGGGCGATGCGGGTCGTGATGATCGCAAAGCAACAATCGCAAAAGAGAAATCCACATGGGCGCAACAGCTGTCATCAATGGATCACGAGGATGATGATCCGGGCACAACGTGGAACGAACGTGCCCGTGCCGATAAGCCAGAATGGATGAGCCCACGTATGGCGTGGCGCGCAATTCAGTCTGCGCTTCCGAAAGAGGCTATTATCTCTTCTGACATCGGCAACAACTGCGCAATTGGGAATGCATACCCGTCATTTGACGAGGGCCGTAAATACCTCGCACCCGGCCTGTTTGGTCCATGTGGCTATGGCTTGCCATCCATCATTGGCGCGAAAATCGGTTGCCCAGATGTGCCCGTTGTTGGCTTCGCAGGTGACGGTGCATTCGGTATTGCCGTTAACGAATTGACGGCGATTGGGCGTTCCGAATGGCCTGCGGTGACACAAATCGTTTTCCGGAATTACCAGTGGGGCGCGGAAAAGCGGAATTCGACCCTTTGGTTCGATGATAATTTTGTGGGAACCGAATTGGACGAAGAAGTGTCTTATGCAGGTATCGCAACTGCATGCGGTCTAAAGGGTGTTGTCGTACGCACGATGGACGAGCTGACAGATGCGCTGAACCAAGCGATTAAAGATCAAAAAGAGGGTAAAACCACTTTGATCGAGGCGATGATCAACCAAGAACTTGGAGAACCCTTCCGCCGCGACGCGATGAAGAAACCTGTTGAAGTGGCAGGGATTTCCGCCAAAGATATGGTTCCGCAAGCAGGGGCCTAAATGTCGGCATTTTTAAGTAAAGAAGAGCCAACCTGTCCGGGTTGGCTCTTGTCTTTGGCACAAGGCAAGAAAGTACGTGTTGCAATCGCGCGTGCGTCTGCGGCGTCCTCTATCGCTGTTGCTCAAGAGGCCGCTGCATCGGGGCTGGCCGATCCGATTTTGGTGGGCGAAGCGGATGAGATTGCAAAGCTTGCAGATGAAGCAGGCTTTGATATTTCGGCGGTCGAAGTTCATGACACGAATGGCGAAGAAGAAGCTGGCATGAAAGCTGCGGCACTTTGTGGCGCTGATGATGCGGATGTTCTGATGAAGGGGCAATTGCATACAGATGTGTTTATGAAATCAGCGCTGAATCGCGACAATGGGTTGCGCACGGGCAGCCGATTTGTCCATCAATTCGTCATGCTGAAAGGTGATGACGATCCGATTGTCATCTCTGATGCTGCGGTGAATGTTGCCCCCGATATCGATACCCGCAAAGATGCAACCAAATCTGTCGTCGAAATGTTGCGATTGCTTAAGCGTGACCCACGCGTGGCCTTCCTATCAGCGACCGAAAGCCCAATCCCATCTGTACCTTCCGCGATCGAAGGGAGACAGCTTGCCGATTGGGCCAAGGCAGAAATCCCCAACGCCGCATTTTCAGGGCCTTTGGCGACCGATTTAATCCTGTCCAAAGAGGCGGTGGACATCAAAGGTTTGAATGATGATCCTGTTGCAGGGCGCGCAAATGGAATAATCGTGCCTGAAATTGTGTCAGGAAACACGCTTTTCAAAGCGCTTGCCTATCTTTCAGGTGCGTGTGCCGGTGGTTTGGTTGTCGGTGGAAAAGTGCCTATTTTGCTGACATCTCGTGCTGATCCCGCTTCTGCGCGACTTGCGTCGATTGCTTTGGCCAGTATTTGGGCAAATCGCTAGGATTTGTTAACCCTTGCAGTCTCTTTTCCGTGAAAGCGATTGACTCTTTTGTGGGTAAAACCCATTTTTAAGGCAGAGAGATCGACATGGATGCCACTTTTGGGTTCACAAGATCGGCTTTAGAAAAGGAAAAAATATGACAGACGCGAGCAGCGTAACCTATCCCGTACTCCCCTTACGCGACATAGTGGTTTTCCCACATATGATTGTGCCCCTCTTTGTTGGACGTGAAAAATCCGTCCGCGCGCTAGAGGCGGTGATGGAAAATAACAAAGAAATTCTCCTCTCCTCTCAGATCGATCCATCCGAGGACGAACCAACGCCCGAGACGATTTACACCAAGGGTGTTTTGGCCACCGTGATGCAATTGCTAAAATTGCCGGACGGTACTGTAAAAGTGCTGGTTGAAGGCAAAGAGCGGGTCGAGATTGATGACTACATCGATAACCCTGACTATTTCGAAGCACGCGCACATGTGCTGGAAACCGCAATCGGCGATGATGCGACGGTCGAGGCTTTGGTGCGCAATGTCGCAACAGAGTTTGAGCGCTATGCGAAAATGAACAAAAACATTCCAGAAGAGGCCGTGTCCTCTGCGCTGGAATCCGATGATGCGGAAAAACTTGCTGACATCGTTGCAGGTCACTTGTCGATCCGTGTCGATCAAAAACAGGACTTGCTTGAAATCCTTGATCTGTCCTCTCGCCTAGAAGCGATCTACGGCCTGATGCAGGGTGAACTTTCGGTCTTGAAGGTCGAGAAAAAGATCAAATCCCGCGTCAAAAATCAGATGGAGCGTACGCAGCGCGAATATTATCTGAACGAACAGATGAAGGCGATCCAAAAAGAGCTGGGCGATGGCGAAGAAGGTGCCGATGAAATAGCAGAGCTTGAAGACAAAATTGCCGAGACGAAACTGTCCAAAGAAGCCAAAGAAAAGGCAGATGGTGAGTTGAAAAAGCTGCGCAATATGTCACCAATGTCCGCAGAGGCGACGGTGGTACGCAACTATCTGGACTGGATGCTGTCCATCCCATGGAATAAAAAGTCGCGCGTGAAGAAAGACCTGAACAAAGCGCAAGAGGTTTTGGATAAAGATCACTATGGGCTGGAAAAGGTCAAAGAACGCATTGTTGAATATTTGGCTGTTCAGCAGCGCTCCTCAAAGCTGAAGGGTCCAATCCTTTGTCTTGTTGGCCCTCCGGGTGTTGGAAAAACTTCGCTTGGGAAATCTGTGGCAAAGGCGACAGGGCGTGAGTTTATTCGTATCTCTTTGGGTGGCGTGCGCGATGAAAGCGAAATCCGTGGTCATCGTCGGACCTATATTGGTTCCATGCCGGGCAAAATTATCCAAGCGATGAAAAAGGCCAAAACCAACAATCCGCTGATCCTTTTGGATGAAATCGATAAGATGGGCCAAGACTTCCGTGGCGATCCGTCCAGTGCGATGCTGGAGGTTTTGGATCCCGAGCAGAACGGCACATTTGTCGATCACTATTTAGAGGTCGAATATGACCTATCAAACGTGATGTTCCTGACGACTGCGAACTCCTACAATATGCCGGGTCCATTGCTTGATCGGATGGAGATCATTCCGCTATCTGGCTATACCGAAGATGAAAAGCTAGAGATCGCAAAACAGCATTTGCTGGACAAGCAGATCAAGAACCACGGGTTGAAGAAGAAAGAATTCAGCCTGTCCGATGATGGCATTCTTGAAATCATTCGCCGCTACACGCGTGAAGCGGGTGTACGGAATTTGGAACGTGAGCTTGCGAAAATTTGTCGAAAAGCGCTGACAGCAATTGTGAAAGGTGCCGAGAAGACGGTGGCCGTCACGGCAGAGACGATTGACGACTATCTGGGCGTGAAGAAGTTCAAATACGGCCTCGCTGAGGAGGAAGATCAGGTCGGCGTTGTCACAGGTCTTGCCTATACCTCTGTGGGTGGCGAGTTGCTGTCTATTGAGGCGCTGAAACTTCCTGGAAAGGGTCGCATGAAAACGACAGGTAAGCTGGGTGACGTGATGAAAGAATCCATCGAAGCGGCAAGCTCTTTTGTACGTTCCATCAGTCCGGAAATTGGTGTGAAGCCGCCTTCGTTTGAAAATGTGGACATCCACGTCCACGTTCCTGAAGGGGCAACGCCAAAAGACGGCCCATCCGCAGGATTGGCGATGGTGACATCTATCGTGTCCGTGCTGACGGGCATTCCTGTGCGCAAAGATATCGCCATGACGGGCGAGGTGACCTTGCGCGGTAATGCATTGGCGATTGGTGGATTGAAAGAGAAACTACTCGCAGCCTTGCGCGGCGGCATCAAGACGGTGCTGATCCCCGAAGAGAATGAGAAAGATCTGCCTGAAATTCCTGACAATGTGAAAGAAGGGCTAAAGATCATTCCAGTGAAACATGTCGACGATGTTTTGAAACATGCACTTGTCTCTCAGCCCGAGGCGATTGAATGGGACGAAGCCGCAGAAGAGGCAGCCGCAAAACTTCTTGCCGAAGGCAAAGAAGAAGGCGCACGTCCACACTAAGCCTTAAAGAAAAGATGAGAAAAGCCGCCCAAACCTTGGGCGGCTTTTTTCTATTGAAACCCACAAATTCCACTTGAACCTGTTGGCGCAATTCGGCTAAGCACGCGCGCACGGCGGGTCGTTAGCTCAGTTGGTAGAGCGCTTCGTTTACACCGAAGATGTCGGGAGTTCGAGTCTCTCACGACCCACCATTATCAAACCTATTCCCAAAATTTTGTCTTCGCGAGGTCCCACTGAAAATTGGCGTTTTTGCTGATTGGTGATCTTGCCGTTGTCTCTGCGCATTTGGCTTTTAGACCAGCGACCAATTTCCGTTCCGAGGTGCTTGTAAAATACCTAACACCGCGAATGATTTCTTTTCCATCTAAGCGCAATTGAATCGCGTTTTTCAATTGCGAAACAAATCTGCCATCAACCCGCTTTGAATAACCGGCCCCGCAAAGATAAACCTTGCCATCTTTTTCGAGCAACCGAGCAAGGCCAAAATACCCGCCACCACCACGAAACGGAAATTCAAATTCAAAAAAACTCTCGTCCACTGGAATTGAAAACTTGGATTTTGCTTCTGCGGGATTTGAAAAAATAATCCCCACGGCTAATATACTTGTTGCTAAGATGCGCACTGCTTCCTCCATTGTCAATAATTTTGGTAATTATACCACCCGAAATTTAGACTACGTATCAAGAGACTCTGCGCAACACGCAAATTGAATTCGAAATTAATTCTCTAATCTTTTTCCAAAAATAGTAAGAAAAATCACTGATAAGAGGACCAAAAAACCTCCAACAAGCTCTGCAGTTTCTATTTTCTCATTTAGAAACATCGATGTCCAAATCGGCGAAAGTATAGATTCTAGTAACACCAACAGGCTGACCTCATGTGCCGGCAAATGCGGTGCGGATAGGCTTAAGAACAGAATGCCAAGCCCAATCGTCACTACGCCCGATCCCATCGCAAGCCAGATATCGATTACGGGAATAGACAGACCTCCGTCTGAAAAGGTCAGCGCTATAGGTGTCATTACCAAGGCGGCCAAGAGCGCGCCCATCCCGTTGCCTTTCAAAACATTAGACTTCTTTGATTTGCGGGCCGTGACCAACATGGTCGCAAAAGCGAGTGCGGAAAGCACGGCCAATACATTCCCAAAAGTCTTGCCGCCCTCCAATCCACCTTGGATCATGACGCCGACCCCAAGCACCGCAAGGCCAATGCAAACAGCGGCAACCAAACTGGGCCGCTCGCCATTCACAAGCCAGCCCAAAAGCGCAGCGAAGACAGGCGCGATGGACAGAATGAACAAGGCAGATGCAACCGAAGTATTCAAAAGCGCCAAAACATAGGTTGAAAACGCGATCATCATCAGCACCGCAATCAGAACATCATCGCGATCAATGTTTTTGAAAAATGCACCAAGGCGTTGCCGCTCCAAATAAAGCGCAATGCCGCTCACAAAAAGCCCCTGCGCAACAGACCGATAGACCAATATTTGAAACCCGTCTGCGGTCTCGATCAAGCGCACAAAAAGCGCCGCAAAACTCATGCAAAAGGCGGCGGATAAGACAAGAATGATCGCGATATGTCTGGGCATTCAGGTACCGAATTTTTCAATCTTTGTTGGCCTATGGCGAAACACGCCCTCTGTCCAATATTTCTTTTGCCACATCAAAAATCCCGCTTGACGCAAGCAGGGGTGCTGACTAGAAGCTGACCACTCAGTGTGCGGTTGTAGCTCAGTTGGTTAGAGTGCCGGCCTGTCACGCCGGAGGTCGCGGGTTCGAGCCCCGTCAACCGCGCCACTGATTTCCCGACACATGGTTTAAGACGCCTCAGTTTCGTGATTTTGCGTCCTTCTCGCCGGAAGCGTTCATTTTATGCCCTCTGAATTTCTGAAATTCGCGTGTAATCAGATAGGTGCCAACCGCTTGTGTCTGATGCATTGCCTGCATAAACTGGTTTGGCGAGGGAGAGGAAAAGGGACAGCAAATATATGCGGGATATTTTAGAGGAGCTTGCAGACAAGCGTGAGCAGGCGCGATTGGGCGGTGGTCAAAGGCGCATCGACGCGCAGCATGCCAAGGGCAAACTGACCGCCCGCGAACGGTTGGATGTCTTGCTGGACGAAGGCTCTTTCGAAGAATACGACATGTATAAAACCCACCGTTGCACCGATTTTGGGATGGATGAACAGACCATCCCGGGGGATGGCGTGATCACCGGGTGGGGCACAATTAACGGACGTCCCGTCTATGTGTATTCGCAAGATTTTACTGTATTTGGTGGTTCACTTTCTGAAACCCATGCGGAAAAGATTTGCAAAGTTATGGATTTGTCGATGCAAAACGGTGTGCCGATCATTGGTATTTCGGATTCTGGTGGAGCCCGGATTCAAGAGGGCGTGGCCTCGCTTGCGGGCTATTCCGAGGTGTTCTGGCGCAACGCCCAAGCCTCGGGCGCGATCCCACAAATTTCGATGGTTATGGGGCCATCAGCAGGTGGGGCTGTCTATTCGCCAGCGATGACCGATTTCATCTTTATGGTGAAGGATTCATCCTACATGTTTGTAACCGGCCCTGATGTGGTCAAAACCGTGACGAATGAAATCGTCACGGCAGAAGAGCTGGGTGGCGCAGAAACGCATACTAAAAAGTCATCGGTTGCCGATGGGGCGTATGAAAATGATGTCGAAGCGTTGCTAGATTTGCGGCGCTTTTATTCGTTCATGCCTTTGAACGCAGAGGTCAAAGCCCCCCATCAACCCACGCCCGATCCTTGGGATCGCGAAGATACATCGCTTGATAGTCTTGTGCCCGAAAACCCCAACCAGCCCTATGATATGGGCGAGGTTATTCGCAAATTGGCCGATGAGGGTGAGTTTTTTGAAATTCAGAAAGATCATGCTGGCAATCTCATGACGGGTTTCATGCGTTTGAAAGGCGATGTGATTGGGGTGGTGGCAAACCAACCGATGGTTTTGGCGGGGTGCCTTGATATTAATGCGTCCCGCAAAGGTGCGCGGTTCGTGCGATTTTGCGACGCGTTCAACATCCCGATTTTGACGTTAGAGGATGTACCGGGTTTCTTGCCTGGAACGGCACAAGAATATGGGGGCATCATCAAACACGGTGCGAAATTGCTGTTTGCTTATGCGCAGGCGACCGTGCCTTTGGTCACTGTGATTACGCGCAAAGCCTATGGGGGTGCATATTGTGTGATGGCGCCCAAACATTTGCGTGCCGATGTGAATTATGCTTGGCCGACGGCGCAAATCGCTGTGATGGGTGCGAAAGGTGCGGCAGAGATTTTGCACCGCAAAGACCTTGATGATCCCGAAAAAATTGCGGCTCATACGGCGGATTACGAGGATCGTTTTGCAAACCCCTTTATCGCTGCCCAGCGTGGTTTTGTGGACGAGGTAATCAACCCCCGCAACACACGCCGCCGGATCGTGCGCGCCTTTGAGCTTCTGAAAAACAAGAAGGTCACGCAGCCGTTTAAAAAACACGACAATATTCCACTGTAGGGGGCCGGGCGTATGAAGATCAAAAAAATACTCGTCGCCAACCGTGGTGAAATTGCCTGTCGTGTCTTTAAGACAGCCAAAGAGATGGGGATTGCAACGGTTGCGGTTTATTCCGATGCCGATAAAGACGCGTTGCATGTCAGCATGGCGGATGAAGCGGTTTACATCGGCCCGCCGCCTGCATCAGAAAGCTATCTTCTGATCGATAAGATCGTGCAAGCGTGCAAAGACACGGGCGCTGATGCGGTGCATCCGGGCTATGGGTTTTTGTCGGAACGGGCAGAGTTTTGTCAGGCGCTGGCGAAGGCTGGCATCACCTTTATCGGACCGGGTGTCAAAGCGATCGAGGCGATGGGGGACAAGATCACCTCTAAAAAAATTGCTGCCGATGCGGGCGTGTCGACGGTGCCCGGGCATATGGGGTTGATTGACGATGCAGAGCATGCGGTCAAAATCGCATCCGAGATTGGATATCCCGTGATGATCAAAGCCTCCGCAGGTGGCGGGGGCAAGGGTATGCGGATTGCTTGGAACGATGCCGAAGCGCGCGAAGGATTTGATCGCTCGAAATCAGAAGCGGCGAGCAGCTTTGGCGATGATCGGATTTTCATCGAAAAATTCGTCGAAGAGCCGCGCCATATCGAAATTCAGGTGCTGGCAGATGCACATGGCAATGTGATTTATCTCAACGAACGGGAATGTTCGATTCAACGTCGAAACCAGAAGGTTATCGAAGAGGCACCATCCCCTTTCTTGGACGCCAAAACGCGTAAGAAGATGGGCGAACAATCCTGTGCATTGGCAAAAGCGGTTGATTATCAATCTGCTGGCACGGTCGAATTCATCGTCGATAAAGATCGGAATTTCTATTTTCTTGAGATGAACACACGCTTGCAGGTGGAACATCCTGTGACGGAATTGATCACAGGCGTTGATCTGGTGGAACAGATGATCACGATCGCCGCTGGTGAAAAACTGAATCTCAAACAAAAGGATATCGGCATTCACGGTTGGGCGATGGAATCGCGCGTTTATGCAGAAGATCCCTATCGCAACTTCCTGCCGTCCATTGGTCGCCTGACGCGCTACCGCCCACCTGCGGAACATAGCAAAAAGAAATCGGTCATTCGCAACGATACAGGCGTTTATGAGGGCGGCGAGATTTCGATGTATTACGATCCGATGATTGCGAAACTGTGTTCATGGGGCAAAACCCGTGACGATGCGATTGCAGTCATGGAAGATGCGCTGGATCAGTTCGAGCTGGAAGGAATTGGGCATAATATCCCATTCTGCTCTGCCGTTTTGGCACATCCACGGTTTCGATCTGGCAAAATCACAACCGGTTTTATTGCCGAGGAGTATCCAGACGGGTTTCAGGGTGTCACCGCGACGGGCGCATTGCTTGATCAGTTCATTGCCTGTGCCTTGATGCTGGATCGTATGAAGTTTGACCGGATTGCCAAACGAGACAATCAATTCCCGATCCAGATGGCGGAAACCATGACACGCGTGGTGCGCATTGGACGGGACGAATATTCCGCCGAGGTTACAACCAAAGATGATCATAACTTCAAAATCAAACGCGGCAAAAAATCAGAAGAGTGCCAGATTGACTATGCCCCCCATGAAGGTCTGGCGCGGATCAAATGTGACAAAGCGTCCCTAAATGTGAAGGTTGATCGTGTGGGCGGTCATTTCCGATTGCGCGCACGCGGTGTGGATGTTGTGGCGATGGTGCTATCCGAGCGTGTGGCTGAACTGGCCGCCTTAATGCCTGAAAAGCTACCACCTGATTTATCTAAATTCCTTCTGTGCCCAATGCCGGGTTTGGTTGTGAAGCTGATGGTCGCAGAAGGTGACGAGGTTCAGGAAGGGCAATCATTAGCAATCGTCGAGGCGATGAAGATGGAAAACGTGTTGAAAGCGGAAAAAGCCGCCAAAGTCGTGTCGATCAAAGCAGCCGAGGGTGAGAGTCTGGCGGTTGATGATGTGATTATGGAATTTGAGTAGTTTAGGGGCGCAAATTATTGCGCGCCCATTTCGCGTTTGCGCATGGGCATTTTGTCGATTGCGCGGGATAATTCGCGCATGTCCCACGGGCGCGGTTTGCGCAGTTTCACATCGCCATCTTTGCCAATCAAAACCATGTGGAAGTCGCGCGGTCTTAGCGCGGTGCGAATAGGTGATAGCACGGCAGGGTCGGTATCCGTAATTATAACGATATCGCGTTCGACGACATCATCCTCTTCGCTCAACAGGTTTTCAAGTTGGGTTTGAAAGCGCAGATCCTCGGCGGTGTTTGCAAAAATCACCACGGGGCGCGCTTGCCACAGAAACGCTGACAGGTCGATCTCTTCGGCACTAAAAACAGTCATCGGTGCATCGCGCCATATCTCTAAGGCCGATGTCTTTGCGTCCTCTGCGAAGGCTGAAGTCGCGCAGAGTGTTGCACATGCTGCCAAAACCAGTTGTTTCACGGGTCTAAATATCCTTATTACTCTTCTTGAGATATGGGAATCCATTAGGTTAAAGTCAAATGACCGCGCGCTCACAATCGCGTTGATTTAAATGTAGTTTGGGGAACTGAAATGTCCAAAATGTCAAAGTCGGATTGGTTGGACCTTGCTACAAAAGAGGCAAAGGGGGACGCGCCGACCGCGCGGTTGACGCCAGAAGGTATTGAAATCGACCCGCTTTATACCGCCGCGGATGCGCCTTCGATGGATGAATTACCAGGATTTGCGCCGTTTACCCGCGGGGTGAAGGCAACCATGTATACAGGCCGCCCATGGACCATCCGGCAATATGCTGGGTTTTCAACGGCTGAAGAGTCAAACGCGTTTTACCGCAAGAATTTGGCGGCAGGCCAACAAGGTGTCTCGGTTGCATTCGATCTGGCGACCCATCGGGGTTACGACAGCGACCATCCCCGTGTTGAGGGCGATGTTGGTAAGGCAGGTGTGGCGATTGACAGCGTTGAGGATATGAAAATCCTGTTTGACGGCATTCCGCTGGATAAGATTTCGGTGTCTATGACGATGAATGGCGCGATTATTCCGGTGCTGGCTATGTTTATCGTCGCGGGGGAAGAGCAGGGGGTTGATCGGTCATTGCTCTCGGGCACGGTGCAAAATGACATTTTGAAAGAATTCATGGTGCGCAACACC
Organism: Pseudomonadota bacterium; assembly: GCA_039029215.1. GTDB lineage: Bacteria > Pseudomonadota > Alphaproteobacteria > Rhodobacterales > Rhodobacteraceae > Amylibacter. The sequence continues at coordinate 9,830 of JBCCGP010000039.1, read as the reverse complement.
TATATCTATCCCCCCGCGCCCTCGATGCGGATTGTGGCGGATATTATTGAGTTCACGGCGCGCGAGATGCCGAAATTCAATTCGATCTCCATCTCTGGCTATCACATGCAAGAGGCAGGCGCGACAGCGGTGCAAGAGCTGGCCTATACGCTGGCAGACGGCATGGAATATGTCCGTGCGGCACTGTCACGCGGGTTAGATGTGGATGCGTTTGCAGGGCGGTTGTCGTTCTTTTTTGCCATTGGCATGAACCTGTTTATGGAAGCTTCGAAACTGCGGGCGGCGCGTCAGCTTTGGGCGAAGATCATGACGGATTTTGGTGCAAAATCAGACCGATCAAAAACGCTGCGCACGCATTGTCAAACCTCTGGTGTGTCGCTGACCGAACAGGACCCCCATAACAATATCATCCGCACCACGATTGAGGCGCTGGCGGCCACATTGGGCGGGACGCAATCGCTGCACACAAATAGTTTTGATGAAGCGATTGCTTTGCCAACCGAGCATTCTGCCCGCGTGGCGCGCAATACCCAACTGATCCTTCAGCACGAGGCGGGGATCACAGATGTGGTCGATCCGTTGGGTGGGTCCTATTATGTCGAGGCACTGACCAAAGATCTGGCGGATAAAGCTTGGGCGTTGATCCAAGAGGTGGAAGCCATGGGTGGGATGACCAAAGCGGTTGAAGAAGGGCTGCCAAAGATGCGGATCGAAGAAGCGGCGGCAAAGCGTCAGGCGCGCGTTGATAGGGGCGAAGATGTGATTGTCGGCGTCAATAAATTCCGTCTTGAAGATGAAGAGCCGATAGATATCCGCGAGATCGACAACAAAGCCGTACGCGAGGCGCAGATCAAGCGGCTGGAGCGCATTCGGCGCAGCCGGAATACAGCGGCGGTCGAAAGCGCCCTTGCGGCGCTTGAGAGTGGTGCGACCACCTCAACCGAAAATCTATTGGAACTGGCGATCGATGCTGCCCGCGCGCGGGCGAGTTTGGGCGAAATCTCTGATGCGATGGAACGCGCCTTCTCGCGCCATCATGCCACAACACGTATGATTTCGGGTGTTTATGATGATGCCTATGATGGGGATGCGGAATATAAAACGCTGCAATCTAAAATAGCAGAGATGGACACGGTGCCACATATCTTGGTCGCAAAGGTCGGCCAAGATGGCCATGATCGCGGTGCGAAAGTGATTGCTACCGCATTCGCCGATATGGGCTATGAGGTGTCCCTGTCAGAGATGTTTGAAACGCCGTTGGAGATTGCGGAGAAGGCGAAGGTATTGGGTGTGGATGTGATCGGCGTGTCCTCTTTGGCGGCAGGGCACAAAACGCTGATCCCAGAAATTATTGGGCATCTTAAGGATGTTGGCGCGGATCATATTCTTGTGGTTGCTGGTGGGGTGATCCCAGAGCAAGATTATGAATTTTTGCGCGATGCTGGTGTCGCAGAGATCTTTGGCCCGGGTACAAATGTGATCGCGGCGGCGAATGCGGTTTTGGGTCAAATCCAAGGCGTGCGGAGGAATATATGATTGGACGTCTGAACCATGTCGCAATCGCTGTGCCCGATATCGAGGTCGCAACCGCACATTACCGCGATGTTTTGGGCGCGACGATTGGCGAGACGCAATCGCTTGCAGACCATGGTGTGACGGTCGTCTTTGTCGAACTGCCCAATACCAAGGTTGAGTTGATCACGCCCTTTGGTGAAAACTCCCCAATTGCCAATTTCCTTGAAAAATCACCTGCGGGTGGGATTCATCACATGTGCTATGAGGTGGTGGATATCCATGCAGCTAAAGCTCTGCTTGAGGCGAAGGGGATGTGTATTTTGGGCGATGGTACGCCAAAGATTGGGGCGCATGGCAATCCGGTGCTGTTTTTACATCCCAAAGATATGAATGGGGTGTTGGTGGAGCTCGAAGAGGTGTCGTAAACGCGGACTTGGTCTGTGAGGGATTGCGCCCCGCCAGTCGGCGGGTCGCGATGGGCGGGGGCCAGCCCCCGCACCCCCGAGATATTTTTGGAACAAAGAAAGTGATGACATGACTTTCTGCCGTCAGGGTTATTTGGCGTATGCCAAATGATCCCGAGAGGCAAAGAAAGCTTCATATCATTGAACGCATTTCATGTGCCGTGCTTACACCGAAGCCCTTGACTTATCGCCCATTCCCGCGCATATGGCGGCTTCGTTTAACACTCGGTCCGATCGGGCCGCGCTGTTCGAGGCGGGCAAAGCCCACAAAACTTGGATCAAGTGCCACAGAACGCGGAAACTTAGCAAAGGATCAGGCCCATGTTTGCGGTTCTGAAAACTGGGGGCAAACAGTATAAAGTTGCCAGCGGGGATATCCTGCGTGTTGAAAAGGTCGCTGGAAATGCAGGTGACACCGTTCAGTTTAATGACATTCTGATGGTTGGTGGGGATAAGCCCGTTGTAGGCGCGCCAATGGTTGCAGGTGCTGCTGTTCAGGCCGAAATCCTAGAACAAGGTAAAGGCCCAAAGGTCATCAACTATGTCAAACGGCGTCGGAAGCACTCTTCCCAACGCAAGAAGGGGCATCGCCAGCAAGTGACTGTTTTGCGCGTGACAGATATCTTCGCTTCTGGTGGGGATAAATCTGGTGTGGCTGCGGCAGAAAATGGTCGTGGGTTTGTTCCAGGTGAGGCAGAGGCGTCACCGGCGAAAAAACCAGCAGCTAAGAAGAAAGCAGCGCCTAAGAAAGAGGCAGCAGCAAAGAAACCAGCAGCGAAAAAAGCAGCGGCAAAGAAGCCTGCGGCGAAAAAAGCTGAAGAGAAGTAAGGAGAGACCAGTATGGCACATAAAAAAGCAGGTGGTTCATCCAGAAACGGGCGCGACTCGGAAGGGCGCCGCCTTGGTGTGAAGAAATTTGGTGGCGAAACAGTCATCCCGGGCAATATCATCGTGCGTCAGCGCGGTAATAAATGGTGGCCAGGTGCGAATGTTGGTCAGGGCAAAGATCACACAATTTTTGCGACTGCTGAAGGCAATGTGAAGTTCCACAAGGGCTTCAAAGGTCGCACATTTATCTCGGTTCTTCCGGCAGCGGAGGCGGCTGAATAACCGATTCACGAAATTTGAGATTTCCAAAGGGTCGGTTGTAAAACCGGCCCTTTTTCTTTGGACAAACACTATGATTGACACTGAGAGATTACACTTACGCCGTTTGGATGAACGCGATGCGCCTGCCTTGGCCGAGGCCGCAAATGATTACGAGATTGCCAAATGGCTGACCCGCTTGCCGCACCCTTATAGCGTTGTGGATGCGTTAGAGTTCATCCCACGGGCGCATGACTTGACTTTTGCCGTTTTTATGGGCGATCGGATGATCGGCATGCTGGGCATGGATAGCGCGCGTGAGCTTGGCTATTGGTTTGTCCAAGATGTCTGGGGGCAGGGGGTCGCCACAGAAGCGGGGCTTGGGTATCTGCGGCACTATTTTGAGCGGCATGATGAGACGTTGATATCTGGGTATATTCTTGGAAATCACCGCTCTGAACGGGTTTTGACGAAGCTTGGGTTTGAAAAGACCAACTTAGTGACCGAGCCTGCGCTGTTGCGCAAAGAGGTGCGGATTCAGAAAATGGTTTTGGGCAAAGAGCGGTGGAACATGCTGAAAAAAGCGGCGTAAGAATGATTTGGACTCTGCAATATCTTTTGGGCGGTGTGTGATGGGAAAGGCAGAAATCTTCACCGAAAGGCTTCACCTGCGCCCTTTGGAAACTGGCGATGTCGCGGCTGTGGCCAAAGCTGCGAATAATTTCAAAGTTTCCAAATGGTTGGCGAAAATGCCGCATCCGTATACACGAAAAGATGCGGTGCAGTTTATAGAAGGAAATAAAGACAATTTGGGTCGCGTGTGGGCTATTACTGTGAACGAGAAGTTTGCGGGTGTGATCGGCATAGCAGGTTTGTATGGCATCGGATATTGGTTGGCAGAACCTTATTGGGGTCAAGGCATCGCCAGCGAGGCAGCAGAGGCTGTTGTGTATGACTTTTTCCAAAATCCGAAGGCGACGCAGATCTTATCGGGGTATCAACAAGACAATCTTGGATCTGCACGTATTCAAGAAAAATTGGGTTTTGAGATAAAAACAGCGAATACTACACTTGAAACATTGGCACGCGGGTCTGTGGCGAGTGTTGAGACCGTTCTGACGCGCAAAACTTGGGAGGCGCGTTTTGGACAGTCACTTCAAACAAAACGTCTATTGCTTCGCGCCTTCTCAGAACAAGATATTCCCGATCTTCAAAGGATAGCTGGGCAGGAACACGTTGCGCGACAGCTTTTTGCCGTGACTGTACCGTGGGATGCGGAACGTGTTTCCCAATGGATTAAAGCTTCTCAGTTTAAGGGGGAATTAGGTTTTCGCCTTGCGATAATGCATCAAGATCGGATGATTGGCGCGGTTGGTTTAAGTGGAAACCCAAAACCAACACTTATGTATTTTCTGGGTAAAGACTATTGGGGGCAAGGTTTTGCCACCGAAGCGGCCGCAAGCATTTTGGACTATGCGTTTGCGCAGTTTGAGTGTTCAGAAATTCATGCAGATCACTTCCATGACAATCCTGCATCGGGGCGGGTTTTGCGGAAATTAGGGTTTGCGAAAATCGGTGAGGATATGGGCAATTCAGCTGCACGGCTTGAGCCGGCGTCCATCTCCCTGTATCGGCTAACCCAAGAAGCTTGGGACAGCAGAGAAACATGAAATTCTTAGATCTGGCAAAAATCTATATCAAGTCCGGCGCAGGCGGGAATGGGTGCGTGTCCTTTCGGCGTGAGGCGCATGTGGAATATGGCGGGCCAGATGGGGGCAATGGCGGACGTGGGGGCGATGTGATTGCCGTGGCGGTCAATAACCTGAACACGTTAATCGATTATCGCTATCAACAGCATTTTTTTGCCAAAAATGGCCGTCCGGGCATGGGCAAGCAACGCTCTGGCGCGGATGGGGATGATGTGATCATCAAAGTGCCTGTGGGCACGGAAATCCTTGAGGAAGATGGCGAGACGCTGATTGCCGATTTGCTGGAAGAGGGCCAAGAAGTGATGCTTGCCAAAGGCGGGAATGGCGGGTTTGGGAACCTGCATTTCAAAAGCTCTACCAACCAAGCGCCGCGCAAGGCCAATCCGGGGCAACCCTTGGTCGAACGCACGATTTGGTTGCGCCTGAAATTGATTGCCGATGCAGGGTTGTTAGGCTTGCCCAATGCTGGCAAATCGACCTTTTTGGCCGCAACATCGAATGCGCGTCCAAAAATTGCGGATTACCCGTTTACCACGCTGCACCCTAATTTGGGCGTTGTCGGCATTGATGGCAAAGAATTTGTCATGGCTGACATTCCCGGCCTGATCGAAGGGGCGTCCGAAGGTGTAGGGCTGGGGGATCGTTTTTTGGGTCATGTGGAACGCTGTGCGGTGCTGTTCCATTTGATTGATGGGACGTCCGAGGATGTCGCGGCGGACTATAAAACGATTATTACAGAGCTTGAGAAATATGGCGGTGATTTAGCGGATCGTCCCCGTGTCACTGCGCTGAACAAAATTGATGCAATGGATGAGGTAGACGTCGCACAGAAACTCAATGATTTGAAAGAGGCAAGTGGTGGGGAGGTCTTTGCGATCTCTGCTGTTGCACGCAAGAATCTTGAAACCGTCCTGCGTCCTTTGATTGCCACAATCGAGGCGAACCGTGATCCCGTTGTGGATGAAGATGAAGAGGAGGCCACAGGATGGCGGCCTTAGATGGGGTGAAACGGCTGGTCTTCAAAATCGGCTCTACGCTTTTGGTGGATCGCGAGACAGGCGAGTTGCGGATTGATTGGTTGCGTGGATTGGCAGCCGATATTGCGGAACAAAAGGTGCAGGGGCGTGATGTGATTGTCGTCTCTTCTGGTTCGATTGCCTTGGGGCGACGGGTGTTGGGATTGGATGACGGTGCACTTGCGTTAGAGCAAAGCCAAGCCGCCGCTGCCGTGGGTCAAATTCGGTTGGCACAAGCCTATGAGGAAGTGTTGGGCCCCTTAAATATCAAGACCGCCCAAATCCTTCTGACACTCGAAGACAGTGCAGATCGCCGCCGTTATCTGAACTCTCGCGGCACGATGGCAGAGTTATTGCGTTTGAACGTCGTTCCGATTGTGAACGAGAATGATTCTGTCGCAACGGATGAAATTCGCTATGGCGATAATGACCGCTTGGCCGCCCGCGTGGCAGCGATGGCGGGCGCGGATATGTTGGTTCTGCTCTCGGATGTGGATGGCATTTACACGGCTGATCCGCGCAATGACAAAAAGGCCAAACATATTCCTTTGATCGAAGAAATGACCGAGGGTTTGATGGCGGGCGCGGGCGATGCAGGCACGGGGCTGTCCAAGGGCGGCATGCGCACCAAACTTTTGGCGGCCGAGGTTGCGATGGGCGCGGGCTGTGCGATGATCATTATGGAGGGCGATCAACAGCGCCCCTTAAAACGGTTGCACGAGGGCACAAAACACAGCCTCTTCAAAGCGCGCCACAATCCAATGGATGCCCGCAAAAACTGGATTTCGGGGATGAAACCCAAGGGCCAAGTGGTGATTGACCAAGGGGCGATGGATGCGTTGTTGTCCGGCAAATCACTGCTTCCAGTTGGTGTGAAACAGGTAAACGGCGCATTTGATCGCGGGGATATGGTTGAGATTATTGATCAAACAGGACGGGTTCATGCCCGCGGCCTGATCCGCTATGATGCGGCAGAGGCGGGTCAGATTTGTGGTGTGCGGCTGACGGATTTAGAACAGAAATTAGGCCATGTCGGGCGCGGTGCGATGGTGCATCGCGATGATATGGTGGTATAAGGTGACGATATGAATATGACCGAAAATATGGATGTGACGGCTGTGATGGCCAAGATCGGCGCGAAGGCGAAAGACGCATCGCGTGTGCTGGCCTATACGCCCGCAGATGTGAAGCAAGCCGCGCTTGAGGCCGCTGCTGACGCCGTGATTGCGAATACGGCAGAGATTATTGCGGCCAATGCCAAGGATTTGGATTATGGCCGCGACAAAGGTCTGTCTGATGCGATGATGGATCGTTTGATGCTGGACGAGGCGCGGATCGCTGGTATTGCAGATGGCCTGCGCGCTGTCGCGGCGCAGCAAGACCCCGTTGGCACCACCATGGCCGAATGGGATCGCTCCTCTGGTTTACAGATCAAACGCGTGCGCACGCCTTTGGGTGTGATCGGCGTGATCTATGAAAGCCGCCCGAATGTGACGGCAGATGCAGGTGCTTTGTGTTTGAAAGCGGGCAATGCGGTGATTTTGCGCGGTGGATCGGAAAGCTTCCACAGCTCTGCCGCGATCCATGCCTGTCTGGTGGAGGGGTTGAAATCCCAAGGCCTGCCCGAAGATGCGATACAACTTGTCCCAACCCGTGACCGTGCGGCGGTGGGCGAGATGCTGACCATGACCGATTATATCGATGTGATTGTGCCACGCGGCGGCAAAGGTTTGGTGGGCCGCGTCCAGTCAGAGGCACGCGTGCCTGTCTTTGCCCATCTAGAAGGCATTTGCCACATCTATGTCGACGCGGCGGCGGATATGGAAAAAGCGCGCAAAGTAATCTTAAACGCCAAAACGCGGCGCATTGGGATTTGTGGTGCGGCTGAATGTATTCTGGTTGATCGTGCTTTCTTTGAGGCACAAGGCGCACCATTCATCACCGATCTGATTGACGCGGGCGTCGAGGTGCGGGGGGATGACACGCTTCAATCTATCGATGGCGTGATGGCGGCTGGTGCCGAGGATTGGGGCAAAGAATATCTCGATATGATCATCGCGGCGAAAATCGTAGACGGCGTCGATGGTGCGATTGCGCATATTGGCGATTATAGCTCTAACCATACCGATTGTATCCTGACAGAAGATGACGCAGCATGGGCGGCGTTCAACCAAAAGGTCGACAGCGCGATTGTGATGCGCAACGCGTCAACGCAATTTGCGGATGGCGGCGAGTTTGGAATGGGGGCAGAGATTGGGATTGCCACGGGCAAAATGCATGCTCGTGGACCGGTTGGCGCGGAACAGCTGACCAGTTTCAAATATGTGGTCGAGGGCGACGGCACGGTGCGGCCATAAGGTCATAAACAAGAAAAATCTGGACTGGCCCTCGATATTGGTCAAACTAGGGCCAAAGTTGGAAGGTTTGGAAGATGTTTAAATGGATCCGCATTCTGTTCACACATGGCGTCGCAGCCGCACTTGGCTTCGCACTTGGTATATATCTGCTTCCAATTTTGACCGCACCGCCATCCCCGGACCAAGCCAGCTTAGAGGCAGCTGCAGAATCGGCGAGTTTCAGCGGTGAATTTACGCGCGATCTGGCGGGCAGCGATTTTCTGCATTGGGGCGAGGGGACGGTCAGCATTTCCGAAGATACGATCACCCATATTGGTAAAATGTCCCCCGGGCCTGATTACAAAGCTTATCTCGTGCCTGAATTTGTGGAGGATGAAGCGGGCTTTGAACGGGTCAAAGACCAATCTTTGCGCATCGGGGATGTCAAATCATTCGAAGGGTTCAACATCACGCTGCCTGATGGCACGGATGTTGCGGCCTATAATACCGTCTTGATCTGGTGTGAGGCCTTCGGTGAGTTCATTACCGCAGCGAAGTATCAGTAATTCAACGATTTTTTGGAAAGCAAAAATACTGCGCCGTTTCTTCGGGCTGCGTTTTAACGACGGTTTTGCCCGCCTCGCGACAGGCAAATTCTGTATCAAACTCAATTGCGGTCGGGCCATGCCCTGACAAAAGCAAGATCAATATCCATTTCATAACCGCTGTTTAGCGCAGAAACGTTAATTTACTCTTGGTCCTCTAGGCCGCGTAGAATACGCGCGTTTGCGGTAATCCCAAAACCAGTGAAATCGGCGCAACGTAGGGGTCCTTCAAAGTCAACGCTTTGTCCAAAGCTGCCCGTTTTTCTTCACCAGTGATCAAAATGAAAATCGATTTTGCACCGGCAAGGACTGGGCCCGTTAACGTAACACGCGCCTCCGGCTGCGAACTCGGTCGAACGACCGCCAGCACATCGTCTGAGTTCAAAGCTGCGCTCAATTCTGGGCTATCTGGGAACAGCGATGCGGTATGCATATCCGCACCCATGCCCAGGACATTTACGGTCAGGGGAAGAATACCGTCAAATTGGGCGCTCAGCGCATCCAAGACCTCTTCGGGATCGGCGGCCTTCTGATACAGGCGCAGCAGCCGTGCGTCCTTCGCTTTGTTGCAAAGCAATCGTTTTTTGATCAAAGCAGTGTTCGATCTGTCACTGTCTTCGGGCACAAATCGTTCATCGCCAAGCGTGATTGTGACATTTTCCCAATCCAAATCCTTGTTTGATAGGCTATCAAAGAAAGGGCCGGGGGTGGTCCCACCCGGAACCGCCAGACTTGCGCGGCCCGTGCTGGAAAGTTTCGCTTCCAACCGATCGGCCACCGCATCGGCCAACGCCGCCATCAAATAATTTTTTGAGGCAAATTCCTCGACCGTCATTTGTTGATTTCCTGCCAGCGGCGCCCATCACGATGCAACAGCATCATCGCATCCTCCGGCCCGGCGGACCCTTGATCATAGGGCTTAGGTTTCACCTGTTTCTCTTCCCAATCTGCAATCGCCGGATCGACCCATTGCCAAGCTGCCTCAACCTCGTCCCCGCGCATGAACAGCGTCTGATTGCCCCGGATCACATCCATAATCAGCCGTTCATAGGCGTCTGGTGTATCGTCAATCTCGTCGCCCAAGGCTTCGGCAAATGTC
>JBCCGP010000038.1:0-27274 GCA_039029215.1 Pseudomonadota bacterium | reverse complement strand
TGTCCAGAACCTTGTGCCGGATACAGCCAAAGGCCTTCGCATCCAGAATATGTTTCTGAATGCCATGGAAATAGTTCATCATCGCCATGCCGCCCCAACAGACGCCAAAGGTCGCATGCACATGGGTTTGGGTCCATTCAAAGACTTCTTTCAATTCATCCCAATAGGTCACATCCTTAAAATCCAGATGCTCAATCGGGGCGCCAGTGATAATCAGCCCGTCGAATTTTTGATCCTTTACCTCTTGGAAGCTTTGATAAAACGCCTCCATATGGGCCTGAGAGGTTGTCTTGGACACATGCTCGGTCATGCGGATCAATGTCAGTTCGATCTGCAAGGGTGTCGCCCCAATCAGGCGCGCGAATTGGGTTTCGGTTTGAATTTTAAGCGGCATCAGGTTTAACAAACCAATGCGCAAGGGCCGAATGTCTTGGCGGTTTGCTTGCCCCTCGGACATCACAAACACACCTTCATCCTTTAAGATGTCATGGGCCGGTAGTTTCGAGGGGATACGAATTGGCATCTATCCCTCCAACGCGTCAGCAATCAGAGTTACAAAATCCGCCTCGCTTTTAACTTGGCCTACGGCGTCCGCATGCACGGTCACACCCCATTGGGCGGCGATTTTTGCATAGCGCGGCAGACGGTCATCAATCAGGCGCTCATAACCCCAGCGGATAAAGGTATCCGGATCGACCTTATCGGCGGCAACACCTGTTTCTGCCAAATAATCATCCCAGCATTTCAGCAGAAAACCTTCCGTGTAATACATCGGCTTCGGGGCTGCGTTGAAACGCTTGATCAGCTCCGCACGATGGCTGGCATCGCCTTCGATCCATACGGGCAGCATATGTTGTGAAACTGCCGTCATCACTTCGTCATTTGGGTCATCTGCATCGACCACTTCTACCAGCGAGCCAGACGTGTCGCACACGAAATGATCATAGTCATACAGTTGACGGGCACGCTCAATAAAATGCGCGCTGTCTTTCATCGCATTGATTTCAGCATCATGGTGCAGCCGCTGGCGGCGGATATATTCATCAATCTCAATCCCGCCTTTGTCGCGATCACCGGGCTTGCCCAGATAGGTTGCCAGCGGGGACAGGTCAGAAAAGCGCAAGTTCGACGCGATATAGATCGCATCAGAGCGCAGCAGATTTGCCAGAAACGGATTGCGCATCGCCTCTTTCTTGAAATTATCGGTGATATGCTCGCCCATATAACGCGTGCCGATGCGGTAATCGACGCTGTAATGGAACCAATTTCCACCCGCGCGCAACATGTCAGAGATATAGGTTTTCCCAAGCCCTGACATCGCAAACAGCATCACACGCTTGTTTGGCGCATCCAACCACTCTTGTGTGGATTTGTAGATCATCGGGCTTGCTTTCAATTTTGTGCCGCCCTGATACTCAGAAACCTATCTGCTTTTCAAACGCTTTAGCATGCGTCCATCGATCAGGATCAAACCTATGGCAATAATGCCAAAGCCGATAAAGGCATTCAGGCGAAGCGTTTCACCCAAAACCAGCCAACCCCAGAACACAGCCAATGGCGGGATCATCAACGTGACAAGCGAGAGGTTGCCAGAGCCTGCAAGATTCAATGCGCGATAATACAGCAGATAGGATATGGCCGAGGCAAAAATGCCCAAGAACAAGGCCGCACCCCATGTGAGCGGCAAAAGATCGAACCGGGGGGACCCATCGATGATCCAGGCCAAGGGCAGCATGATCAAGGTCGATCCGGTCAGCATGCCGGTTGATGCGGCAATTGGATCAAGCCCTTTGAAGGTCAGGCGCGCCCAGACAGCGGCCAGACCATAAGACAAACTTGCCCCGATAATCGCCCATTGTGCCAAACTGCGGATGTCAAAGGTTAGCAAACTGTCCCAGCCCATGGTGATCACCACGCCCAGAAACGCGACCAAAACGCCCGCAATTTTATTCGGCGTCAGTTTCTCATCGACAAAAGCGATTGCTGCCAAAATCACGGCAAACATCGCCGTGGTGCCATTCAGGATCGAGGCAAGACCGCTTTCAATCGACACTTGCCCCCAAGCAATCAGCGAGAAGGGAATGGCGTTGTTGAGAAGTCCCATGATCAAAAGCGCCGCCCAAATTTTTGGATCGCGGGGCAGCGCGATGCGAAACAGCAGCACAAAGATCCATAAGGTCAATGCACCCCAAAAGACGCGATGCGCAACCAAAGTGAAAACGGGTAACTCGTTCAAACCAAGCGCAAAGGCCAGAAAGCTTGCGCCCCAGATCATCGCCAAAGCGCCAAGGGTTAACCAAGCTGCGCTGCTCATGTTTTGCTGTGTCATGGCCGCAAGGAAGCGGATTCAGTCTGCGCTCGCAACCCGTTTCTTGCGGGTCTCCATCCAGATATTGGCGTAGTTCGCGCCAAAGATCAGGACCGCGCCAATCAAGACGAAAATATCCACCGCCTCGCTATACAGGAAATAACCGATCGCGATGATGACCGGCAGGCGGCAGAAATCCACCGGCGTGACGACCGTGGCGGGTGCAAGTGTCAATGCCTTGGTGATCGAGGTATGGGCCACCAAGCCACCAATTGCGATCACAATCAACCATGGCCAAGATTGCGCGCTGGGCATAGCGAAATCTAAATCGTAGCCTGATGCGATGATCCCAAAGATCAGTTGTAGAAATGTCAGCCAGAACATGATGTTCAAAATACTCTCGGTTGTTGTCAGGCGTTTTGTGAAAATTGCAGCGCCCGCAAAACCCACCGCGCAAAGCGCCGCTGGAATGATCCCAGGTGAAATGCCCGCAATCCATGGGCGGGTCACAATTAGGATACCAATAAAGCCGAACGCCACCGCCATGGCTTGTGGCCGGGTCAGCCTTTCGCCCAAAAGAAATGGCGCGGCCAGGATGATCCAAATCGGGGTGGAGAATTCAAATGCGAAAAGTTGGGCCAGTGGGATGAGCGGCAGGGCATAGAACCACAGGTTTTGCCCGGTAAAGTGAAACAGGTTGCGCACCAGATGTGTGCCAAGGCGCTGGGTTTTAATCTCGGCCGTTTTGCGCCACAGGATGGCAATTGTGCCAACAATGATCACCCCGATCAGCGAGCGGATCGTCATAATTTCGAACGTATCGAGCTCAAAGCTGACCTCGCGCCCAGCCACCGCCATGGCGGAAAACGACAGGATCGCCCCTGACATCCAAATTGCAGCTTTAATCGTATCTGACATGGGCGCAGATGATCATGGATTGAGGTACAAGGAAAGCGGAATACGCGCAGTTTAATATAGCTTTGCGAGCGCTTCGGGATCTCGCCCAAGCGTGTAAAGCATTAGAATATATAGGTTTTTTGCCCCACGCCGAAACCAACCTACTGTGGCATATTTCTTTGAATCTGTCAGCGCGATGAAATGAAGTGCGCATTTTTTGCCCCTTAACTTACGCGCAATATCGACATCCTCCATCAGCGGGATTTCAGAATAACCGCCGATTTGGCGATACAGTTGACGGCTGATCAACAAGGTTTGATCGCCATAAGGCAGCCCAAAAAATCTTGATCGAAAATTGGCCCAGCTGGCCGTCACAAATGGGCCAAGCCCAGAGGTGTCGAACCGCAGCTTTCCATAGCCTGCCAATTTTGAGCTGTTGAGATGCACGCGAATGATTGCGGGCCAGTCGCCTTGGATGCGCGTATCGGCATGCACGACAAAGTACCATTCCCCGCTTGCCTGTTGAATGGCATGCGCCAGCTGGGTGCCGCGGCCTTTGGGGCAATCGATGATCTCTGCCCCCCATTCGCGGGCAATGGTCTGGGTATCATCCGTGGATCCGCCATCTGCCAAAAGAACCTCTTTGATCAACCCCTCGGACACGCCTTCATAAAGATGCGCAAGACAGGCAGATAAATGCGCCTCGGCATTCAAGGTTGGAATGATAACAGAAATCGGTGCGGGCATGATCTTGTTTTCTTGGGTTGTCCGCGTGATAAGGGAGAAAACAGGCAGGGTGCAAGATGAGCTTTGTTCTAGATCGACATGTGTTGCAAATCTCGGGCGCAGATGCGGCGCGTTTCCTAGGTGATCTGATCAGCAACACATTGCCAGAAAAGGGCGCGATCACTTATGCTGCGCTGCTGTCTCCTCAAGGGAAATATCTGTTCGATTTCTTCGTTCTGCGTGCTGATGATGGGTTTTATATTGATGTCGCAGCGGACCAAGCGGCAGCGCTGAAAATGCGTCTGACGATGTATAAATTGCGCGCTGCTGTCGATATTGCCGATACGGATTTGCGCGTCTCTGTGGGGCAGGGCGAGCCGCCGGCAGGGGCGCTGTTTGACCCGCGCCATCCAATGCTGGGGTGGCGGGCATATGGTGCGGATGCGCAGGCGGGCGATCTAGATTGGAATGCACTTTATATTGACCAATTAATCCCGCGCACGGGCGTCGAATTAATCCCAGATCAAACCTATATCCTAGAGGCAGGATTTGAGCGTTTGAATGGCGTTGATTTCAAAAAGGGTTGCTATGTTGGCCAAGAAGTAACGGCACGGATGAAGCATAAAACCGAATTAAATAAAGGACTTATAGGGGTTTCTGTCGCGGGTGAAGTCCCCGTTGATACGGCGATTATGCGTGCTGATAAGAAAATCGGAACGGTTTATTCGAATGCGAATGGTTTGGGAATTGCGCATCTGCGCTTTGCGCAAATGGGTGATGGGATGAGCGCAAATGGTCTGGCTGTTAGCCTTCGCGAAGACGCGTCATAAAGTTGTTAAAAACCTCTGCGTTTGATGCAATCAGGCTTTCTTCCAAGGGTTTTCCCTCCTCTATGGGCCCTAATAATCCGCCCGCCTCAGTGACTAAAATAAACCCAGCTGCGACATCCCAAAGGTTCAAATGCCGCTCCCAATAGGCATCATATCTGCCTGCGGCGACATAGGCCAAATCAAGCGCTGCTGATCCCGCGCGTCTCACGCCGGAGCTGCCGGGCAGCATTCTAGCCAGATCTTTGAGCGTATCGGGCAGATCATCGCGCGCGCCAAAAGGAAGGCCGGTTGCGAACAACATATCATTCCAGTCAGAACGTGCAGAGACACGGATGCGGCGATCATTTAACCAAGCACCGCCACCTTTTTCGGCGACAAACATCTCTTCGCCTGCTGGATTAAATACCACGCCCGCAACGATTTTTCCCTTATGTTCCAATGCGATAGAGATCGCCCAATGGGGTAACCCATGCAGAAAGTTCGTGGTGCCATCAAGGGGGTCAACAATCCAACGGCGCGTGGGGTCTTCGCCCTTGAGCTCGCCGCCTTCCTCGCCAAGCCATCCATAATTTGGGCGCGCTTCGGTGAGGATATCTTTGATCAACTCCTCTGCGCGAAGGTCGGCGCGCGAGACAAAATCGCCCGGGCCTTTGCGGCTAACTTGCAGGTTTTCCACCTCGCCAAAATCGCGCATCAGTGAACGCCCAGCAATGCGCGCAGCTTTCATCATAACGTTGATATTTGCGGACCATTGGGACATGTGTGGCGGCCTTCACTCGTTCGGTTGCCCCCTATAGGCCGCAGCGTTTGGAAACCCAAGGGGAAAATGTGGTGGTTGTGGAGCGAAGCTCTAATGCGGGTTGCTTGGGAATTCATGAGCGCTGCGGGCGGTGGGGTAAGGTTTTTCAGGAGGTTGAAAATCTACGTCGGTAAAACGTCGGTATCGCGTCGGTATTTGGTCGGTGCGCCGAAGGTTAAGGGTTTTGGCGCTGTTGGTTTATGAAGGGTTAACGGTGACGAGGTTTCGTCGGAAACGGGTTGGAGAGGGTTAATATCCGGCGTGTTTGGGTAAAGGGGTGGTTAATTTACGGGATCGGTGCGCAATAAATGCGCACCCCACGGATTGACGCGAATGTCGGTGGGTTAAGGAAGGGTTAGTGCATTGATGCGGGCATTCCATATCGGCACAAAAGCCACAACCGACCGTTTCGGATCAAAGTGGCAAAAATCGACATGTGCGGTTGCCCTTACCCGTTCCAAATCTTTCCTCTGATTTTTTACATTGAGCCATTGCCTGCTCTTTTGCGGTGTCCTCACTAGTATTCCACGCATATCCACATCCCCGAATGCCAGTAATTGTGGGGGCTTTGCGACCGGCAAAACTGAAATGAAGATGTTTGTATTGTTTCTGCTTTTTGATCTGGGAAAGAATATTCTGGGTTCTACTGCAACTAAAGCCAAGCACTTTTAGGTTCATTTTATTGAGACGATCAGCGATTGGATCTGCTTTGATGCCGGTTGGGCTCAAGAGAAATGGTAGGGTGGCGAAAAGCGCAAATAAAAGTGGTTTTGAAATTGGTCTCATATTTGGTTCATCCCAAGTAAAATTTGGATAATTTAGTATAGGTTCAATGCTAAATAATCAAAGATTACCCCCGCTGCGCCCGCGTAAATTTCACGAAATCTTCCATATATCCCAAGTCCTGCTCGTTTTCGCGCATCGCGGCATAAAGCGTTCGGGTGATACCATTTTTGGTAAGTGGTTTGGCAACGAAGTCATGGCCGTATTTCTGATCCTCGATCACCCAATCAGGCAGGACTGAAATACCGCGCCCAGAGGCGACTAATAAGACAATGACGGCGGTGAGTTCGGCTTGGCGCACAGATGCAGGCTCAACGCGGGCAGGGATCAGCAGTTGTGAAAACACATCCAAGCGCGTTTTTTCCACTGGATAGGTGATCAGCACCTCCTCACGAAAATCTTCGGCTGAAATATACTCTTTCTCTGCCAGCGGGTGGTTTGTCGCGCAGACGAAAGTCGGTGTGTAGTTGAAAAGCGGCTTAAATATAATCCCATCGAGATTTTCTGGATCGGAGGAAATGACAATATCCACCTTTTCTTCCATCAGCGCGGGTAAGGCGTCAAAGGCCATGCCGGGCTTGATATCGACATCCACGGCCGCCCAATCTTTACGGAAACTTTCAAGTGCGGGAAACAGCCATTCAAAACAGGCGTGACATTCGATTGCGATATGCATGCGCCCGCTTTCGCCATCGCGCAGGGTCATAAAATCAGCCTCGGTCGCGGCGATCTGGGGCAGGACCTTTTCGGCCAATTCCAGCAGTTTAAATCCGGCTTTTGACAGTTTGAGTGGTTTTGAGCGGCGGATAAACAGCTCCATCCCCACTTGATCTTCCAGCGCTTTGACTTGGTGTGAAAGTGCAGATTGGGTGATGTTGAGCACCTCTGCCGCGCGGGCCAAGCCGCCTTGTTCATGGACCGCTTTGATGGTTTTGAGATGTCGAAATTGAAGATGCATTGTGGTGGTGGCTTTCTAATCTGGGGTGCGGGGCCGAGAAAAAACGGGTTAAATATTTAGTTAAAATCACTCCAGTAAACTAGTTTACTGGAGTGATTTTAACGTTTTAGCTTTTCATTCGATACCTACGAAAGTTACAAGATTTCATTATTTATATGAATTATATGAATTTGATTCAATATATGTTTTGCGCCATCTTGCAATTAAACGAAATATGGAAAAGACCGATGACCAATCCCTCCCGTCACTTTGATCTTTCGATCGAGGTTTTCCCACCCCGCGATTTGATCGCCAGCTTCAATCTTTGGCAGACGATCGATGCGTTATGTGCGTTATCGCCCGAATTTGTGTCTGTCACTTATGGCGCAGGGGGATCAACGAAGGAAAACACCAGCCAAGCGATCAATGCGATTCACACCAATTACCGTGTTCCCGTGGCGGGGCACTTGACTTGTTTGGGGACCAACCGTGATGCGGTTTTAAATGTGGCCCAAAAGTACTGGGAAAAGGGTGCGCGCCGATTGGTTGCACTGCGCGGGGATGCACCGCGGCAAGGGACCAGCACGCCAGATGCAGAAGGGTTTGCGGATCCGACTGAATTAATCGCCGCTGTCAAACAGCTTTATGATTTCGAGATTTATGTTGCGGCCTATCCCACGCCGCACCCTTTGGCGCAATCCGCAGATGCCTGCGTGGATTTTCTAAAACGTAAATTTGATGCCGGTGCGGATGCGGCGATTACGCAATTTTTCTTCGAAGCAGAGGATTTCTTGCGCTTTCGGGATCGGTGTTCTGCGGCAGGTATCGAAAACCCCATTATCCCGGGCATTCTGCCCATCGAAAATTGGACAAAGACCAAAGGTTTCGCCCAGAAATGCGGCGTCCCTGTGCCGAAACTCTTGGACGAAACCTTTGCCAAGGCAGATACGCGCGAGCGGCATGACCTCCTCGCGATTGCCGCGGCAACGGAGCTGTGTGACACGTTACTAGAAGAAGGCGTTGAAAACCTACATTTCTACAGCCTCAATCGCGCAGATTTAACCTTGACGATTTGCAAAGCGCTTGGCCGCGTGCCTGAGGAGAAAGCGATTAGCATCGCTTCTTAATGCGCGGGCATCGGCTGCAACAGACTTGACCCATACCGCGATGCCTTTCTAGTCTGGCGGTATGCCGAAGGATTATTCCCTATCAGGGGCACATATGCGCAATGCAGACACGGTCGGGCTGGCGAACCCAGCATGGTATCGCACGCATATTGCACCAGATCTCTTGCGCCCGTTGATGCAAAAATCCGATGCGATTGCTGCGCGCGATGTGGCGCTGTGGTTGGGGATCATGAGTGTGTCGGCACTTTGTGGTATCTTGCTTTGGCCGAGCCTGTGGTCCATTCCTTTCTGGTTTGTCTATGGAGTTCTCTATGGATCTGGCTCTGATGCGCGGTGGCATGAATGCGGGCATCGCACGGCATTTAAGAGCGAATGGATGAACAATGTCATCTATCACATCGCCAGCTTCATGTTGATGCGCAACCCTTATGTGTGGCGGGCAAGCCATGTACGCCATCATACAGACACGATTATTGTTGGGCGCGATCCAGAGATTGTCGCGATGCGGCCACCTGATCTGGTGCGACTGAGTTTAAACTTTTTTGGTATTTTAGATGTTTGGATGCTGACACAGCGCATGCTTCTTCATGCTGCGGGGCGATTGCATCCCGACGAGGCCACCTATCTGCGGGTGCAGGACCATGCCAAAGTGTTTCTGACCGCGCGGATTTGGATTGGGATCTATGCGATTGTAATCGGGTGGAGCGTCTGGATCGGGTCTGTGCTGCCGTTGATGGTGATTGGCCTGCCGCGACTTTACGGGGCATGGCATCATGTGATGACGGGCGTGTTGCAGCATTTGGGATTGGCTGAAAATGTGACAGATCATCGGCTGAATACACGCACGGTCATGATGAACCCGGTAACGCGATTTATCTATCTGAACATGAATTATCATGTGGAACATCACATGTTTACGATGGTGCCTTATTATCATTTGCCGAAATTGCACGCGTTGATCAAACATGATTTGCCCGCTGCAGAGCCGTCGATTTTTGCGGCCTATCGGCGCTTGATCCCGGTGTTGCTCAAGCAGCTACGCTATGAGGACGCGGTGATTATTGGCGAATTGCCTGAAACTGCACAGCCCTATTCGAAAGAGGTTGAAAAGCTGCGACCGCATGCGGTTTAGAGCGGGGTGATTGATCAACTAAAGGCTGATTTACACCCGTCGGATAAGGTGTTCGAAGGCATCTCTCGGAATAAATCTTGAGTAAAGATTTGGTAAACGCCACCTTCAATAAACTAGGTTATTGTAGTAATGGTTAATGAATTAAAGATAATAAAATCAATACTTTAAATCTATTTTCTTACACTTCGCATCACCAATCGAACCGCTCAATCATAAGCCGCGAGCGCCCCTTTTTCGGGCTTCCCGGTAGGTGTGCGTGGTATCTCATCCAAAAACACCACCTGTGTTGGCACCATATATTTTGCCATGACCGGACGGCAATGCGCTTGCAGCGCTTCGGTCGTGAGACAGCGCCCGGGTTTGAGAGTCACAAAAGCTTTCACCTCCTCCTCGCCAAGCGCGCTGGGCACGCCAATCACGGCGCAATCTTCGACATCGGGATGCAACACTATCCCTTCTTCGACCTCCGCGCCTGAGACCATCTCTCCTTTCACGCGAATACGCTCCGCCTTGCGGCAGACAAAGTAAAACAACCCGTCCTCGTCAATCCGCGCGATATCGCCTGTGTAAAACCAGCCATTCTTGCGCGTTTCTGCGGTTTTCTCCGGCATCCCAAAATACGCATCCGACATAACGCCCGCCTCTTTGGGGCGTACAACAAGTTCGCCAACGGATCCTTTGGGTAAATGCGCGCCATCCTCACCCGCCACGCCAATCTCAAATTCAGGAAAGACAATTCCACCCGGATGATCCCATTGTGGGCACACCACCCAACCCGCATCAGTCGACCCATAGCCGCCGCCCGGGATTAAACGCATGTCAAAGCGCGCCTCCCATTTGTCCTTGGGCACTGGTGCGGGGGTGGACCAACAGCGGGTGACTTTATGGCCTGTTTCTGCTTGGGACGGTTCAGCGGACCATAAAAGCTGTTGAACAGATCCCAGCATCAAAAACCATGTGACGCCGAAACGATTAATCTCCGTCCAAAATTGTGACAGGCTGAATCCATCGCGCAAAACGACCTGCCCACCTGTCAACATACTGGGCAGCACATCATAATAGGCCGGTCCAATATGCGACAACGGATAAGGCGAATAGATCGTGTCCTCGCCCGTCACGCGGAAGGCTTTGACAACATTTTCGGCCGTGCGCACGCCATACCGATGGGACAACACGCAACCCTTTGACAGCCCTGTTGTGCCAGAGGTGAACATCACAGCGGCGGGCGCAAGATCATCTGCGCTGGACTGGATATGATGTGTTTTCTCTGACAAGATATCCTCAAATGCGATAACGCTCTGATCTGTAAATCTGCGCCGCGCCTCCTGAAATCCATCGGTCACAACAATTCTACGCAAATCTGGCAACTGGCCTAAAATCGCGCCCAACGCGTCAAAATGCGCCTGCGATGTGATCAGAATTGGGGTTTTTGTCAGGCCGATGGCACGCACAAGTGCGGGCCCACGAAAGGCCCGATTGACCGACACCTCGACGATATCGAGCTTTTTTAGCGCATAAGTCGCCGCCAAATATTCGGCACTGTTTTCCAAAAGCAGGGCGATATGCGTGGGTAAATCAGATACGGTATCGCGCAGCCCATGTGCGATGCGATTGGTCAGGGTTTCAAAGGCGGCATAGGTATATGTCTCGCCCTGTGGTGCGAGTGTTAAAAACGGACGATCTGAAAATCGTTCCGCGCACTTATGCAGCACTTTGCCCATGGGCTGATACAGCGCCATCCAACCCTCCCAATTTGGATCGGATGACGACTGTCTTGAAATCACCGATGCCGCAATCTCAAACGCGACATGGGGGTCGTATTCGGCGGTGTCTAAGCGCGTTCGGTATATTCCATCGTCTCTGTATTCACGACCACATCTGTGTCCTGATCAACAAAGGGGGGCACCATAATGCGCACACCATTGTCCAAAAGCGCAGGTTTGAAACTGTTGGCAGCCGTCTGCCCCTTCACCGCTGGTTCTGTTTCAACGATTTTGCAGATCACTTTTTGCGGCAATTGGGCGTTGAGCGCCTCGCTTTCGTAATATTCGATTTGGATGGTCATCCCATCTTGCAAGAAGGCGCGGCGGTCCCCCAAAATATCGGCGGGCAGTTGAATTTGTTCAAAGCTCTCATTGTCCATGAACACCAACATCCCATCGCTTTCATAAAGGAATTGCTGGTCTTTTTGTTCCAAACGCACCTTTTCGACCTTGTCAGCAGACCGAAAACGTTCGTTCAGCTTCGAGCCATTGCGCAAGTTCTTCAATTCGACCTGCGCAAAGGCGCCGCCCTTGCCGGGTTTGACATGGTCGGTTTTGACCGCAACCCATAATCCATCATTATGTTCTAGAACGTTTCCAACGCGTATTTCATTACCATTGATTTTGGGCATTTCTCGCTGACCTTGGGTTACAATTGAAATTTTTGCTTCAATGCCCTATATATATCCGAAGTCGGCGCTTCAAGAGAACCAAGGCGCTGTGATTGAAATGGAATTGGAGTTAAATTAGATATGATCAGGGTGCATGGAAGCTATGCATTTAGCTACCTACCGAATCGTTACAGAATGGTCATATTACGCTGACGTTTAAGCCAAAGATAAAAAAGACAAGGAAAAAACGAGATGTTCGATTTCGTTGATGATACAGCTTACACAAACGATCAGGGCAAGCGCGCTCAGAAGCTTTTTGCGGCTGTTGTGCTCGCGGCCTTGGACGATGCGATTGCCGATGACAAGAAATATGGCAATGGCGTTGAATCGATTGCACGTTGGGCCCGCTCGCGCGATGGGCGCGAGGTTTTGATGTGTGCGGGTATTGAACCCAACGAGCGCTGCGTGCAGGGCATGATGGGCTTTGTGGAAAAAGGCGTGCGGACTTCTGTGGCGCTGTCCCGCGAAGAAAGCGAACGCCAAGCAGCGGCACGCGAAGCGGCATAAGTTTCTTTTCATAAGAGTGTTTTGAAGCCCGCGCCTGTCGCGGGCTTTTTCGTTTTGGAGATTGCAATGAAATTGGTGATTATCGTCGGGCCGCATGCTGTTGGTAAAATGACATTGGGCCAAGAGCTTGAAAAGCGAACAGGGTTAAAGCTGTTTCATAACCATATGACCATCGATGCCGTCGCACCTTTCTTCAGCTACAGCACGCCCGAAGGGCGGGGTCTGGTTCATAATATTCGCAATCTATTTTTCGAGGCTTTTGCCAGCAGCGATGCGGCGGGATATATTTTTACCTTCGTTTGGGCGTTTAGCGAACCCAGCGAAAAGGCCTATATTGAAGGGGTCGCAAAACGCTTTGAAGACTAAGGTGCGGAAATATATTGGGTCGAACTTGAGGCTGATTTAGACGAGCGGTTGCGCAGAGATGGGACAGAAAACCGATTGCGCCATAAACCAACCAAACGGGACCGCGCCTTTTCGCAACAAAATCTTCGGGCGTCTTTTGAGAAATATCGTTTGAATTCATATCCAAACGAACTTGGCTTCGAAAATTACCTGCGCATCGACAATACAAATTTAAGCGCAACCGCGGTTGCGGAAGAGATCCATAATTTTATCGCGTAGACGGTTGCTCGCTCCGGGCCTAGTGCAAATGCCATCTGCGCAGATAAGCACTTTCGCAATGATCTACATCTTCGGTCAAGAAGGCTCTAAAAACCTAACCTTTTGTCTTGGTTTTTCTGTGTAAATCCTCACTGATTAACAAAACCGAATCCGCTACGCTGAACCTGTCGACAACCTGATCGGCGAATACTCGTGGGTCTTGGTGGTCCCATTTATGGGGCCGGATGCCTTAGCTGCATCACTTCGCCCGGACCATGCCGCCCCTTAATCCTATTGGCGGCGTTCACATAAACCATTTTTAGGAAGTCAGTTATGGAACACCTTGTGAAGTCCCTTGTGGCACAAAATACACTTATAACGTCCCGGCTGAATACGCTTGAATCCTTGATCGCGCGTGGCGGCTTTGACATCGGCACGGTGGCCGATCCCCCACCTGATGGCGGCGGCTGGG
Source organism: Pseudomonadota bacterium (assembly GCA_039029215.1). Classification (GTDB taxonomy): domain Bacteria; phylum Pseudomonadota; class Alphaproteobacteria; order Rhodobacterales; family Rhodobacteraceae; genus Amylibacter. The sequence continues at coordinate 13,719 of JBCCGP010000038.1, read as the reverse complement.
GTGGTACAGGCGGCAATGGCGGCGGCGGTATTATCCCTGATATCGGCCCGATCGCAGATCCACCGCCCTTTGTGCTAGAGCGTTTGTCGAAGGTACAATTGAAAAGCCGTCTTGCTGATGTGGATTTTGCCCGCAAAAAGCTCGACAGTCTTGAGGGCCTTTTGAAAGACGCATTGAAAAACGTTGGTTAATTTTCTGCGCGCGCCGCAAGGCGCGTGCATCCCATTTTATTTCGGAGATTTATCATGCTGGATATGCCTGCCGCCCGTGGTTTGAATTGTCTCTTTATCGGCTTTCAGGACCAAGACAATCTGGGGCTTAGATACCTTATGTCCTCGGCCAAGGCCGCCGGACATACCGCTGAAATTATCACATTTTCAACCGACCCAGAACCCATTCTTGCTGAAATCAAAAAGTCCAAACCTGATTTCATCGGCTTTTCGCTGATCTTTCAATTTATGACCCGGCAGTTTGCGGGCGTGATTGATACATTGCGCAAGAATGGGGTTACGGCTCATATCTCGGTGGGGGGTCATTTCCCGTCCTTTAATCATCAAAGTGTTATGGAAGCAGCTCCGGGGATTGACAGCGTGATCCGCTTTGAGGGCGAGGCGACAATGGTCGAATTGCTTAGCGCACTGCACAAGGGCAAAGATTGGCACAAGATCGAGGGGCTGTCCGCGCGGCTTCCCTCGGGCGAGATTAAATCCAACCCCCTGCGCGGCCAAATTATGGAGCTTGATATCCTGCCTTGGCCGGAACGGGCGGATATTGGCTATGAAAAGGTCGATCAGCCGACGGCGGCGATCCTGGGCTCTCGGGGATGTCCGTGGAATTGTGACTTCTGTTCGATCCGCCCTTTTTATGAAGCCCAAGAAGGAGCGTTGCGTCGCCTGCGCTCGCCCAAGGATGTGGTCGAAGAAATGCGGCATCTGCACCATGATCGCGGCGTGGCTTTGTTTTTATTCCAAGACGACGATTTTCTGGCCACAGGGGCGCGGGCACGTAATTGGGCAGGCGAAATCGCAGACCGGATTGCGGACAGTGACATTGGCGGGCGTGTCGCGTGGAAAATGTCCTGCCGCTCTGACGAGCTGCGCCCAGATATTATCGAACGGATGAAAAACGGTGGGCTGACCCATGTTTATATGGGGGTCGAGTCAGGGGATGAAACCGGCTTGAAGAATATGAACAAGCTGTTGAAACCTGAAAAACATATCGCTGCGGGCCATATGCTGCGCGATGCAGGGTTGAGTTTTGATTTCGGTTTCATGCTGCTGGACCCATGGTCGGATTTTACCCAAGTCAGAAACAACATTGATTTTCTGGATGCGTTTGTGGGCGATGGTTGGTCGGTCGCCGGCTTCTGCCGCATGCTGCCCTATGCCGGAACGCCCATAGAACGGCGCTTGAAAAGCGAAAAGCGTTTGGAAGGGACCGTGCAAGAACCCGATTATGTGTTCTTGGATCCAAAACTGGATCGGTTTTATGCCTGGATGTTGGAAACCTTCCACACCCGCAACTTCACCACCGACGGTTTGGCGCATATTTTGCGCGGCATGATTTTCGAAAGCCGCATCCAAGTCGATCACGCCGCATGGATGAGTGTCGAGGAAACCCGCTGGCTGCAATATATCACCGCGCGATCCAACACAGCGGCGACAACAACCTTGCGCTTGGCGGTCGATTATTTCGAGGAAACGCCATTGGACGAAATTGTCGTGCATTCGGATTATCTGGCGCTGTTGACAGAACGCGAGCATCAAGAAGAAGCGGTTCTGACGCGTCAATTGGAAGGGTTTTGGAACGAACCTGCCCGCCGTGCCCGCCGCCGCGCGCGTCAAGATGCGTGGCTTGCGGGTGGCTTTGATCGCTCTTGGACCTTCGCTGAAAGTGATTTTGAGGCCCGCGGGGTGGGGGTGCGCTAGGGGGTAAAATCAATCTAAGATCGCAGTGGCGTTCTCTTTCAGCGCATGTGCGAATGCCGCGACATCCGCATCGGAAAAACTGCTTTGCGCGAAAAGCGAGATGTTTCGATGCGCTTTGGGATCATTCAATTTGCGCAAGGTTAAATCCATGCCGCGCTGGGCCTCGGTTTTTGCATAAATCTCTGGCAAGATTGCAACGCCCGCACCCGAGGATGCCATCAACCGGATCGCGTCCAGACTGGTCCCTTCGTAATCATCGACAACACGGGCGCCTGCGGCTTGGGCAAGGCCAATCACAATATGGCTAAGCCGGTAACGCTGTCCAATGGTCAGCAGCACCTCGCCGCGCAGATCAGACAGCGAAAGCGCCCCTGATGTTTCGGACAATGGATGATCTGGGGCAAAACCTGTCCAAAGGGTTTCCCGAAAAAGGGGTGTTTCACGCAAACCTGGATGGTCCTCGGGCGATGAAATAATCATATCCAAACGCCCATCACGCAAACCGCTATCTAACTCTTTGGTACTTTCTTCGCGGATCGAGATTTTAAACTCCGGCTTCTCGCGGTGGAGTTTTGCAACAACAGGCGGCAATAAATACGGTCCAACAGAGGGCAACACCCCCAACCGCAAACGACCAGAGAAGAGATCATCGCCACGCGCATTCTCTTTCAATCGTGACACAGCATCCAAGATGAACCGTGCGCGTTTGACCACTTCTTCTCCTGCGGCTGTGGGCCAACATCCTGCGCGGGAGCGTTGAAAAAGGGTCGTGCCAAGCTCTGCCTCTGCATCGGCCAGTTGTACAGACAGGCTGGGTTGGCTGACATTCAAACGCTTCGCTGCCTGACCAATATGACCAGTTTCAGCAACCGCGATAATATATTCCAATTGACGAAGTGTTGGACGCATGAGGTATATTTATTATACCTAAAAACTATGTAAATAGAAAATAATATATATTGGAATAATATAACTTTCAGCGCTACCTCCTGCTCATGCAAACCAAAATGAGCGTATGATGAGCACTATTTTTAGAAAAATCGAAGATTTTACGAAGAACGAGGCCAGCGGAGGCATCGTTTTAATGGTGGTTGCTGTTTTGGCAATGATTGCCGGAAACAGCTTTTTATCCCCTTACTATAGCGGGTTTTTGGATACGAATATTCGCGTCGGCGTCGGCGCGTTTGAAATTTCAAAACCCGCCGTATTGTGGATTAATGATGGCCTTATGGCGATTTTCTTTTTCCTTGTGGGATTAGAAATTAAGCGAGAGGTCTTGGCTGGCGAATTGTCCAGCTTTGACAAGGCCGCTTTGCCGATTATCGCGGCCATTGGTGGTATGGCGATCCCCGGATTGGTCTTTGCCTATCTGAATTGGACAAGCCCCGCGACGATGTCGGGTTGGGCGATCCCAATGGCCACAGATATTGCCTTTGCTTTGGGTATTTTGGCGCTGTTTGCGGGGCGTGCCCCAACCGCGCTCAAGGTATTCTTGCTGGCGATTGCAATTATTGACGATCTGGGCGCGATTATGATTATCGCGGTCTTTTATTCCAGTGATTTGTCGGTGAACGCGCTGACTCTATCAATGTTGGGCTTCGCACTTGCTGTGGGTCTAAACCGGATGGGCGTTAACCGGATATCACCCTATTTGATCATCGGAATTTTCATGTGGGTCTGCGTTTTGAAATCAGGTGTACACGCGACCCTTGCGGGTGTGCTGATCGCGCTTGCGATCCCTCTACGCGCATCCGAGCCGAAGGCATCGCTTGCTTATCGTGCCGAACATGGTTTGCACCCGTGGATCGCTTTCCTTGTCCTACCGATCTTTGCATTTGCCAATGCAGGGGTTTCGCTGGACGGTGTGACCCTAAGCGATCTTACCGCTCCGCTCACGCTTGGGATCGCTGCGGGACTGTTCGTAGGTAAGCAGGTTGGTGTCTTCGGCTTCACCTGGTTGGCCGTAAAGGTAGGTATCGCGAAACTCCCCACAGGCGTGCGTTGGATCCATGTCTATGCGGTGGCTGCCCTGACAGGTGTTGGGTTCACGATGAGCCTGTTCATCGGGTCCTTAGCCTTCCAAACGCCAGAGGACATGAACGCAGTGCGCTTAGGCGTGATGCTGGGATCGGTTGCCTCTGGTATCGTCGGCTTCACTTTGCTCAGCATCGCGACCAGAGAGCCGAAGGTCAGCGCGAGCGCTGTGACCCAATAAGCCAGGTCCCCTCGGACGCCCGACGCGTGCATCGCAGCCCGCGTCGGGTTGTCTGTTTTTAGACTAGGTTTTTTTAGACTATTTTTTGCGCTTCACACGTTTTGTTGGTTCTGCCTCGCTGGGGTCTTCTGGCCAATAATGTTTCGGATAAGCGCTGCGCATATCTTTGCGCAAATCGGCATAGGACCCCGCCCAAAATCCGGGCAAATCGGTCGTCAGCTGGATCGGGCGTTGCGCAGGCGACAGCAGCTCAAACAACAGCGGGTCTTTAGCTGCCCCAATAGTGGGATGTTTCGTCATGCCAAAAACTTCCTGAATGCGCACGGACACTTTTGGCGCATCGCCGGAATAATCGATTTTCAGCTTTGTACCCGTGGGTGCTGTGATCGCCTCCGGCACCAGCGCATCAAGCCGCTGTATCTGATCCCAATCCAACATCGCCTTCAATGCTTGGGTCAGTGGAACGGTTTTCAAATCAGATTTCGTTTCCACCTTTTGCAGATAGGGCAGCAACCACGCTTCTAATCCCGCCAGCAAGGCGGCATTTGACATATCTGGAAACTCAGCCCCGCCGCGTTGAACACGGGCCCGAAACAGCTGTGCCGCGCGGTCCCAGTTCAGCGCCTCTAGCCCCAGCTGTCGTATCCCCTCACAAAGCGCCGCTGATTTCGCTTGCTGGGGGGCATCTTTCCACCGCCGGCTTTCAAGGGTCAGCGCCCCCAGTTTGCGTTCTTCAACCGCTTCGACGCGACCCTCGCGCTTGGACCAATGGCACGATTGGGTCCATTCAATGCGATTTTCAAAAACCTGTTCAATTTGGGCTTTGGTTATTGGCGTTCCAAGGCGTAGCTTCGCTTCCCGCGCATCACCATCCAGATCAATGACGACAATAAATTCCTCAGCGGCCAAAGCATCGTCATCGCCAATAATTGCACCCTTGCCGCCAGATAGGTGATAGCGCGCCGCTTTGCCTTTGCGTCGCCGTCCGATGCGATCTGGAAAAGCTGTCGCGGCCAAAATGGCTGGATCACTTTCTGATCCTTGAGTTTTGAATTGCTTGGCGCGCTGCAACAGGCGCTGCTGAACAGGTTTGGGGATCGAATATCGAGCCTCCTTTGGCCGTTCCAACGCATCCAGCCTGTGGCGCAAAGAGATTTCCGCATGACGGGGCAGGGAATCACGCTCCTCCAGCAGGGCCGCGATCAAACCCGCCCGCTGGCCGCCAATGCGCAACATCGCAGCCAGGCGCGGATGCGTGGGCAATGCGACCATGTCCTGACCCAAATCGGTCAAACCACCAGCGTCATCCAATGCGCCCAGCAAGCGCAGCAGCGCGCGTGCCTCGGTCAAATCGCCCGCATTGGGATATGTCAGCATCGGCAAATCCGCGACATCGCGAAGGCCCCATTGGGCCAGTTCAAATGCAAAACTTGTTAGATCGGCCGTTTCAATCTCTGGCGGGGCGAAGGCCGGAAATGCGCCTTCTTCGCCTTGCGCCCAAAGCCTATAACAATACCCTGCCTGCACCCGCCCTGCGCGCCCCATGCGCTGGGTTGCTTCGGCCTTTGATACACGCTCTGTCACCAATCGCGCCATACCTGATCCGGCATCAAACCGCGCACGCCGCGACAGCCCCCCATCGACAACGCATGTGATCCCTTCAATGGTCAAAGAGGTCTCCGCAATGGAGGTCGCCAGCACGATTTTGCGTTGATCCGTTGGACGGATGGCCGCCTGTTGATCACGAAACGGCATTGCGCCGAAAAGTGGTGCAATATGCGTCTTTTGGAATGTATGTGCCAACTGGGTTTCGACCGTTCGAATTTCGCCTTCACCGGGGAGAAAGGCCAGAATATCGCCCTCTGTCTCGGCGGCGGCTTTGGTAATCAGCGCCGCCATAGCGTTGGCGAAGTCCCGGCGTTTTAAAAATCCGGCAGGTTTGTCCAAATACTGCGTTTCAACCGGAAAGCTGCGCCCCTCTGCGGTGAAGATTTTCGCGCCCATAAACGCTGCAATCGGCGCTGCGTTCAATGTTGCCGACATTACCACAAGCGCGAGGTCCTCGCGCAGATTGCGATGGATTTCGAGGGCAAAGGCAAGCCCCAGATCCGCATTCAAGCTGCGTTCGTGAAATTCATCAAACAAAACGCAATCATACCCCTCAAGCGCTTGATCGGATTGCATCATACGGGTCAAGACGCCTTCGGTCACAACCTCGATGCGTGTATTAGACGATATTTTGCTGTCGCCACGCATGCGCAAACCCACGGTTCCGCCGATGTCCTCGCCAAAATGCTGTGCCAACCGTTCTGCGGCTGTACGCGCGGCAAGGCGGCGGGGTTCCAGCATAATGATTCTACCGTCGAACAGCCCAGCGATATGCAAAGCAAGGGGCACACGCGTCGTTTTCCCAGCACCCGGCGGGGCTTGCAGAACCAATCGCTTGTATTTGCGCAGCTCATCACAAATCGTAGGCAAAACCGGATCAATAGGCAAGCTGGGCTGAAAATCAAACATATCGGCGCTATAAACTGGGCAGAGGGTTTTGTGAACAAACAGGTCGTTTATGCTTTACGATATGAAACCCGCCACTCGCGTTTTCACAGCAAGAAGCGATGCCAAAACGGAAAACCAACGATACCTTTCACCCTTGACCTTTAAGGTAAGGATTCGTAAGAGGCGGCTCTGTTATTCATTGCGTAAGCAATTGCCATTGATCTTACGCCAAAACGAGGAGAGACAGATGTCTCGGAAATGCGAATTGACGGGTAAAGGCCCGATGGTCGGCAACAATGTGAGCCACGCGCAAAATAAAACAAAGCGCCGTTTTTTGCCAAACCTGAATGATGTCACGCTGGCCTCTGATATTTTGGGTCAGTCGTTCAAATTTCGCGTCTCTGCCAGTGCGCTGCGCACCGTTGATCATCGCGGGGGTCTGGACGCATTCATGGCCAAGGCCAAAGACAGCGAATTGTCTGCACGCGCTTTGAAAGTGAAAAAAGATATCGCAAAAGCGCAAGCCAGCGCCTAACCTGCGACGAAATATCCAAGTTTCGAACCTCGCCCTTGGCGGGGTTTTTTGTTAGGTGCATTGCGTTCCTAGAAATTGGTGATCCGACATGAAATTCCTCCATTCACATACCGCGCCACTTATTGCCGCACTGTTGGTTATGATTGGCAGCGTCTTGGTTTTGTCGAAAGCCGCGCATCATGCACAGGATCATATGCAGATCGTGGGCGACGGGATTGTGATCAGTGAGGCCTATATGCGGGCAAATACCCCAACAGCGCCTGCGGCGGCTGCCTATATGGTCATCAAAAGTGGAACAAGGGATCGGTTGATCGCTGCAACAACAGAGATCGCCCGCCGCGTTGAGCTGCATACTCATATGATCGACAGTGATGGCATTGTGCGTATGGAAAAGGTTGAGGCGGGATTTGACATTCCTGCGGGCGGGGCCGCACATCTGGATCGCGGTGGCGATCATGTGATGCTGATGGGTCTTTCCCAAGCGCTGAACCAAGGTGATGTGATCCCGATGACGCTGTTATTTGAAAAGGCGGGCGAGGTTACAATCGACGTCGTTGTGGACCATGACCGCAAGCCGGATGCGGATCACTCAAACCATAATCATTAATATTTAGGTCTTCAGTGCAGTAAGAAGCCGTTTTGCTTCCGTTGCGCAAGGCGTCAATTTCGACCGATCTTCACCGGGGTAAAACCGCGCCCGGGTTGCTGTTGGCATCGGTTTCGCGTCAAAACCCGTCACGTTGAGCTTGGCGGCACGCATTTCCGCGGCCCAATGCTGGAAGAGCGCAATTTGTGCTGATTTTGTCGCGCCATAAGCCCCAAAGAATTTTCCTGTGGCGTGAGGATCCGTGACATATATCGCTTGGCCCTGTTTGGCACGCAAAAGCGGATCGATTGACTCGATCAATGCTTGGCTGGCTGTCAGGTTGATGTCGATGGATTTCTGTAGATCTTTTGAGTCGATATGATTGGCAGGTGTCAATGGTGCTGCATGGATTGCGGTATGCACCCAAAGGTCAATTCCACCCCAACGCTCATGTAGGGATGCCCCCAGTTGCTGGACGCCCTGACGTGCGGTGATGTCGAGTGGGACAAGTGTTGCGGCACCGCCGAGATTTTGTATCTGATCATCCATCTCTTCCAAGGCGCCAATTGTTCGAGCCACGGCGATGACCTGACCCTGTTGCTTCGCGATTTCAAGCGCAATGGCGGCACCAAGGCCGCGTGATGCACCTGTGATTAGACAGAGTTTTTGCTTCAAATCCATGGATCGCCCTTTGCGGCAATTGACGGGATTGTTCAAGAGGGGTTGCGCCCGCGATTGCGGGCGCGGGTGGGGTCGGTGACTTCGGCGGGGCATGGGCCCTGCGCTTAGCCACCGTTTGGGGACGCGTCGCACCCCAAACCCCGAGAATATATTTTTGGAACAAAGAAGACGTGAGCGACGCGAACGTCTTCTGCCTGTAGAGTTATTTGGCGTGAGCCAAATGATCTCGAAAGGCAAAGAAGATCATGGAATGATTTTCAGTGAGCAGTAAATTGGAAAGCAATTTGCGAGAGGCAGAGAAGTGTTGTGCGCTCTGCTTTCGAGCCGCAGGTATTTAATGTCCAAACGTCAAAGACGGCGCCTATTCTGCAGCCAATTTAAACCCTTTGGCGATTTGATCGCGCGGTTCAATGGGGTATTCGCCTGAAAAACAGGCGTCACAATAGGCGGGCCGCTCAGGCATGCGGCCTGTTTCAACGCCGCAAGCACGATACAGCCCATCGAGCGAGATGAATTTAAGGCTTTCGACATTCAGATGCGCCCGCATTTCTTCTTCGCTCATGGTCGCGGCCAGTAGTTTTTCGCGTTGTGGCGTGTCCACGCCGTAAAAACAGGGCCAAGCGGTGGGGGGGCTGGCGATGCGGAAATGCACCTCTTTTGCGCCTGCATCCAAAACCATTTCTTTGATCTTGCGACTGGTCGTGCCGCGCACCACTGAATCGTCAACCAGAATAACACGTTTGTCGCGGATCAATGCGCGGTTCACATTCAGCTTTAGGCGCACACCCATGTTGCGGATCTGATCGGTGGGTTCAATAAAGGTCCGGCCCATATAGGAATTTCGGATAATGCCCATCCCATAAGGGATGCCGCTTTCATGGCTATAGCCAATCGCCGCAGGCGTGCCGCTGTCGGGCACTGGACAGACCAAATCTGCCTCAACAGGCGCTTCGCGCGCCAGCTCGATCCCGATCTGGCGGCGCGTTTCATAAACAGATACCCCGTCCAAAACACTGTCTGGGCGCGAGAAATAGACCTTTTCGAAAATGCAGGGGCGTGGGTTGGCAGTGGGGAAAGGAAAAGTGCTTTCAACCCCGTCAGTTGTGACAATCACCATCTCGCCCGGGGCAACCTCGCGGATAAATTCTGCGCCGATAATATCTAAGGCGCAGGTCTCCGAACTCAACACATAACCCTCGCCCACTTTGCCGATGACCAAGGGGCGCACACCCAGCGGATCGCGCACACCCATCAGTTTTGTGCGCGTCATCGCGACCACAGAAAACGCACCTTCGACCGAGGACAGCGCATCGCGCAACCGCGCGATCAGATTATCTGCGTGGCTGCGCGCCATTAAATGAATGATACATTCACTGTCAGACGAACTTTGGAAGATCGAGCCGCGTTCGATCAGCGTGCGACGCAACAAATCTGCATTTGTCAGATTGCCATTATGGGCAATCGCACAGCCGCCCATGGCAAATTCGCCAAAGAAGGGTTGCACATCGCGAATGGCTGTGTGGCCCTTATTGCCCGCAGTGGAATAGCGCACATGGCCCAAGGCAATGTCGCCGGGCAATGTGTCCATCAATTCTTGCTTTGTGAAATGATCGCGGACATACCCAAAACGCCGTGCTGAGTTAAAACCTTCTTCGCGATCATAGGAGACAATACCGCCCGCTTCTTGGCCCCGATGTTGCAGCGCGTGCAGGCCGAGTGCCACGAAATTGGCGGCATCTGCCACGCCAACGACGCCGAACACGCCGCATTCTTCCTTCAATTTGTCATCATCAAAAGGATGCGCGCGAAACTTGTGCGTTTGGGAAAGAACCATGGGCCCCGAATCCGTGATACTGCCGATGCCTTGCTTATAGGCGAGGCGCGCCGCCCTGTCACGGAAATGTCGTGATGTTAGTTTCCGCGGACACGCGGCAATGATGGCTGCGAGCGGACATCCTCGCAAGTTGTGGTCATTTCATTATATTTGCCGGTGAACCACGCAAGAACAGAGCTTTCACCCGCTTCGCTATCTTGTTCAATGGCTTGTTCAATGCTGACTTGCGCACCTGCAAGAAATTCTTTTGTTTTAGACTCTTCAACCATATCAACCTGCGTGCCGATAAAGGTATAAGCCACCAACCCAACAAGGATCAAAAGCAATCCGCGGGCAAGGCCAAAGAGGAAGCCCAGACCCTGATCAAAGCCAGAGAGCGCTGATTTTTGAATAGCACCTGCAAAAAGCGGTGTGAAAATCGCCATTATCACAAGAACCGCGGTAAAGACCACGGCAAAGCCTGCAATGACCGCCAATTCACAACTGTCGCCAAGAATATCGCCAAGGACCGGGATTTCAGACAGGAAGGGATGCACATCTTGGGCAAAATAGAAACCGGCAACGGCCGCGACCACCCAACCCAAAATCGCCAACATCTCGCGCACAAAGCCGCGGGAATAGGCCAAAATGGCTGAAACAAGCAAAACCAAGCCTGCGATCAGATCAATCAGCGTGAAATCTTCCATGAAACCCTCTCGCCGTTTTCGGCTGCCCCGTAATTTTCCCGCAACTTATGAACAAAATGCTCTAGGCGGTCAAACTTTTTCACTTCTAGTTTGCGCACGCGATCCAGTTTTTGGCGTTCGGGGGCGAAGCACAACTGAAAGCCGAGTTTTTCGGCCTCTTTCAACCGTGCATCGGGCCCGGTCACAGGGCGCAAACCGCCTGACAGGCTGATTTCGCCAAAAATTGCGGTTTGGGGCGGCAGGGCGATGTCTTCTTTTGCAGAGAGCAGCGCGGTTGCAACCGCCAAATCCGCCGCAGGCTCGCCGATTTTTAGACCACCTGCGATATTGAGATAAACGTCATGGCCCGCAAGGCTGACGCCCGCACGGCTTTCAAGAACCGCCAAGATCATCGCAAGGCGCGAACTGTCCCATCCCACAACAGAGCGGCGCGGGGTTGCCAAGGGCGAGGGCGCAACAAGCGCTTGGATTTCAACGAGCAGCGGGCGCTGCCCTTCGATCCCTGCAAAAACCACAGACCCTGCGGTCTCGGTATCGCGCTCTGACAAGAACAGCTCGGACGGGTTTGCAACCTCTTGCAGGCCCGCGCCTGTCATCTCAAACACGCCGATTTCATCGGCTGCCCCAAAGCGGTTTTTCACCGCACGCAGAATGCGGAAATGATGCCCACGCTCGCCTTCAAAATAAAGCACCGTATCAACCATATGTTCAACGACGCGGGGGCCTGCGATTTGCCCCTCTTTGGTCACATGGCCCACAAGGATCACCGCTGCACCGCGCGATTTGGCAAAAGTGGTCAGCTCATGCGCTGTCGCGCGCACCTGAGAAACAGAGCCGGGTGCGGAGGTGACATGATCCGCCCACATGGTTTGCACGGAATCAATGATCACCAAATCGGGCTTTTCGGCCTCAAGCGTGGTCAGGATATCACGCAGATTGGTCTCGGTCGCGAGTTTGAGAGGCGCATCAGACAGGCCCAAACGATCCGCGCGCATGCGGATCTGGCCAGAGGCTTCTTCGCCAGAGATATAGACCGCGCGCTTGCCAGATCGTGCAAATATTGCGGCGGCCTGAAGCAAAAGCGTGGATTTTCCAATGCCCGGATCGCCGCCCACTAAGATGGCAGATGCAGGCACCAAGCCGCCGCCCAACACACGGTCGAATTCCTCGATGCCGATGGCACTTCGGGTCAGGGGCGCTTCTGTGCTTGCCAAATCACCCAATGGAATGGTGCGGCCCTTAGATGCGCCCAACGCCTTTCCGCTGGGACCCGATGAAAGGGGGGCTTCTTCGACAATCGAATTCCATGCGCCACAACTATCGCATTGACCGACCCATTTTTTATGCGCCGTGCCGCAGGATTGGCAGATAAATTGTGTTGTGTGTTTGCCCATATCTGGGGTCGAGTGTAAGCGGTTTTGTGGGCGAAAGGGAAGCGCGGATCCTTGGTTAATTTTAGGTTAATATTAAAATGAGAAAATGCATTTTCTAAAATGAGATTTAGTGAAAATTAACCCCTCACCCTATCAAAACAAACGATCTGGAAAACTCCACTTACCCAACCCCCACCATCACCCAAATCGCAAACCCGATCTGATAGGCCGGCACCAAACGCCGCCATCCGCTTTCGCCAACAATGGCCACGCCGCCCATAAACAGGATCCCGAAAGCAACCAGTTTCTCATAAGGCGCCCAGCCGACATAAAGCAGGATCGCAATCACCAGCGGCAAAACCCCCAAGGCCAAATTCGCCTCCCGCTGATCGCAGCGCGATTGCAGCCCGCGCCAAATCGAATAGGCTGAGGCAAGAAAAGACAGCCCAAAGATCAGATAGATCATGCTGGCATGTCTTTGCTGCGGTCCTCGATGAACGAAATCGCCAATGATGCAAGCACGCAAAACGTAAACAGATAAAGCCCCCACGCAACCTCGACCCTGCCAACACCAATCCCGCCTTTGATCAGCACAATATAAAGCGCAATCAGGAAGATATCAGCCATGGCAAGCTTGCCTGCAAATTTGATATGCGGCAGGTAGCGCTGCGGGATCACCCCAAACTGCGCACCAGCCAGCCCGACCGTCTTGGCCAATGGCGCGATGATCGCAAAAAACAGCACAATCAGGGCCAGCAGAATATCCGTCTCCAGCAAATTCAAAATGCCGCTCGCGATAGAAATTTCAGACAAGCCAAAGATTGGCAGTAACCCCGCGTGCAACAAGGGCGCAAACCACGCGATAGGGAACAGGACAAGAAGGGCGAGGTTTGCGTATTTGGTCATGCCGGCCTTTCGGGCTTAGGAATTGATTAACTTATGCATGCCACCTATATTGGCAACAAGGAGTTTGACATGAGCCCGCAAGAGCAAGCCCTAGCAGACGACAAAATGCGCGCTGAAATTGCGCGGCTGTTTTCAGAAGCACGTCGATACGATACCGAAGATCGGTATCTGGATGACAAGCTCCGCGCCGAAGTTTCAAAGTTGGTGGCCGAAGCGGGGCAAATCAAAATGAACACGATCCTAGCGCCCGCACTTGCAGCGGCAGGTTTAATGGGCGCGACAGCGGCGATTGTGAAGATATTTTTCTGATCAAGTTTTGAGTAGCTGAAATTAAGAATGGGTCTTGCCTAGCTGAGCGGGTTTTTCCTGAGATATCTTAGCAAGAGTTTTGCTTTATCGGAAGCGCGATGATTATAGCGCCATTCTGTTTCTTTGAGATGCAGGTGGAAAGTGTCTTTTGGCACGCCTTTAAACTTTGC
>JBCCGP010000037.1:0-27868 GCA_039029215.1 Pseudomonadota bacterium | reverse complement strand
GCCCTAGAAACAGGCTTTCAACAAATCCGTCGTATTCTCAACCGTCATCTGAACGGGATTGCCGCCGACACTTGGGTCTTTCAAAGCGCCCTCAACCAACAGATCGATATCCGCGTTTTGAACGCCCAATTCGGTCAAGTTGCTAGGAATATTCAACCGGTCGTTCAAGTGATCCACAAAGCGACAAAATCCCGCAAAGCCACCATCAATCCCAAGATACAACGCTGCCTGCGACAGCCGATCCGCAACCGCAGGTGCATTAAATTGCAAGACAGGCGCCATCACCACCGCATTGGTTGTCCCATGATGCGTACTATGCACCGCCCCAATCGGATGAGACAGCGCATGGATTGCACCCAGACCTTTTTGAAACGCAACAGCCCCCATACTGGCCGCCGCCATCATCTGTGCGCGGGCCTCCAAATCATCGGGGGCCTCGTAGGCGCGGGGCAGGTGGTCCTTGACCAACCGCATTCCTTCCAAGGCAATACCATGGCTCATCGGATGAAAATGCGGGCTGCAATAAGCCTCCAAACAATGGGCAAACGCATCCATGCCAGTACCCGCGGTGATAAAGGCTGGCATGCCAACGGTCAGTTCAGGATCGCAGATCACAATAGAGGGCAGGATTTTGGGATGGAAAATAATCTTCTTTTCGTGACTAACGCTGTTGGTCAAAACGCTTGCGCGCCCAACCTCTGATCCGGTGCCGGCCGTTGTTGGCACAGCTATGATCGGCGCAATGTCCTCTGGGTCCGCCCGCGTCCACCAATCGCCGATATCTTCAAAATCCCACACAGGCCGCGTTTGGCCGGACATAAACGCGATCGCTTTGCCAAGGTCCAGTCCAGATCCACCGCCAAACGCAATCACGCCATTATGCCCGCCCGCGTGATACGCCGCCAATCCTGCATCCAGATTAAGCTCATTCGGGTTCGGATCGACATCGGCAAAAAGGGCAGCTTCCAACCCTGCCTTGGCGAGTAATTCCATTGCCGCCTCGGTAATCGGCAAATCAGCAAGGCCACGATCTGTGACCAATAGGGGGCGATCCATACCAAGCGCGCCGCCGGCATCTGCAAGCTCTGCGATGCGTCCTGCGCCAAAGCGGATTGTATTTGGGTAGCTCCAATTTGCGTGCATCATATCCCCCGATCTTTTTGCGCCTGCCTGATTTGCCGGCCATCGACCACCCAGTTATACCAGCGATCCGCAGGTTCCAAGAACCATGGAAATCCGCCCAGATGATAGGGTCGGGTGGTCAGTTCTGTGTTGCTATAGGCGGTTCGCCCGCGTTTATCGCCCATCGCTTGAAAGGCTGCCTTCATCCCCAAATAAGGGGCAATCACAACACCGCCCCCACAATAGCCCGCTGCATAATGAACACCGCCCACCTGTCCGACATGCGGTGCATTGGAAAAGGTATAGCCTGTGTTGCCTTTCCACGCATGGCTCAGCGTCACGTCCCATAAGTCTGGCCAAATCTCTGTCATCGTCGCTTTCAAACGCGCTGCGGCATACTCCAAATCCGCTTGTCGGATCGCCGCACGCCCACCCCAAATGATCCGTTTGCCATCGGGCGAGACGCGCCAATAGCTGTGCCGCGCGCGCGTCTCGACCATCATGCGCCGCCCGGGCGCGATGTGATCGATCAGAGATTTTGGCAGTGGTTCCGTTGCAATAATGTAGCTCGGCAAAGGAAAGACCCGCCGCGACAACCAGCGCATCGCGCCTGCGCCTTTGGAATAGCCATTTGTTGCAACCAGAACCTTCTCAGCGCGGATCGTCGGGCCATCGGTTTCGGCGATGTAGCCAGACACGGTTTTCTGAATACGTCGAATTGGCATATCAGGCACAACGCTTGCCCCTGTTTGCAGCGCGGTGCGCAGCAATCCATCAACAAACCGCCTTGGCTGAAGCCCGCCATGTTGTTCATAAAATAACCCACCAAAGTAGTGATCGGTTTTCAGATGTGCAGGCAATTCATCGCGTTCAACCACGTCGACTTTGAATTCAGTATCGCGGTTCATATCCGCAGCCATTTTCTTTTGCGCTTCAAAATCCGCGCGTGTCCAAGCAAGTTGAATACGGCCCGTCTTTTGATATTGGCAATTGATCTTAAAGATTTTGATCAGACCTTCAAAATATTCAAATGCGATGCCCGCCTCGTTGAATAAACCTCGCGCTGTCTTTTCCCCGAATTGTTTTGACGTCGCTGCCAAGGACAATCGCGGATGCGCGCCGCACATCCCGCCATTGCGGCTGGACGCGCCAAAGCCGGGGTGCTGTGCATCTACGACACAGACATCCACACCATTGGACGCCGCCGTAATCGCCGCTGACAACCCGGTATATCCCGCGCCAATGATCAACAAATCACAACGGTCTGGTAATGCGCTTAATCTGGGTGGCTTTGGCTGGCCATCCCACCAATAGGGTTGGCCATAGCTGCTCATGCGTAATTGCCTTTCACGCGCTCTTTGGTCGGATCGAAATGTGGGAAGGGCACAATCTTCGCCTTCAAACGTTTCTGCTCGCCATCAAGCTGTCCGATCTCAATCTCTGTGCCTTCATCTGCATGCGCAACCGCCACACGGCCCAGGGCAATCACTTTGCCCAAGATCGGCGATTTCATGGCAGAGGTCACTTCGCCGACCTGCGCCTTCCCCATACGCACACAATCGCCGGGGCTTGGTACAACCCCGCCCTCTAGCTCAAAACCCACCAGCTTGCGATGCGGATGCGCCTTGCGCTCTTCCAAAGCGCTGCGTCCAATGAAATCATCCGTCTTGCCCTTCAGCGGCACGGTAAAGCCAATGCCCGCCTCCATCGGATCGGTCGTGTCATCAAACTCTGAGCCCGCAAAAATCAACCCCGCCTCGATCCGGATCATGTCCAACGCCGCAAGCCCCAACGGGATCATCCCCTTGGGTTCCCCCGCCGCCCAAATCGCATCAAAAACGTCCACTGCATGTTTTGGATGACAAAACACTTCATACCCCAACTCGCCCGAATACCCAGTCCGGCTGATCACCACTGGAATACCGTCATAATCCCCAACCCGCGCAATCGTCAGACGGAACCACCCTAGCTCGTCAATTGTGGGCTGTAGGGGCGGCGTCCAAAATACGTCCGCGAGAATCTCGCGGCTCAACCGCCCTTGCACTGCGACATTGCAATGATGATCGGTCGAGGGCCGCACCCATGCGTTCAAACCTTTCTCGGCCGCCACTTTCTTGATATGCAGCCCCGATTTGTCATTGCCACCGATCCACCGAAAATTCGTATCGCCCAGACGGTACACCGTCCCGTCATCAATCATGCCCCCATGCTCGTAACAAATCGCGGTGTAGCTGACCTGACCGATCGACAATTTCTTCACATCGCGCGTCAGGCAGATCTGCAACAGCTCTTCTGCATCTGGCCCTGTCACCTCGTATTTGCGCAAGGGCGACAGGTCCATAATCACCGCCTTTTCGCGGCATGCCCAATATTCTGCAATCGCGCCGTGATTGGTAAAAGTGTTGGGCAACCAATAGCCCGCATATTCCACAAAATCGCGGGTATGACGCGCAAAGCAGTCGTGAAATCCGGTTTTCTTTGTCTCTTCCAAATCAGCCTCCACCGATTTTCGCCAGCCGATTGAGCGCTGGAAATCTTCTTTTTCTGCATAGGTCCGCACTTGGATATCTGTGGGATTCCAACCATTTGCGGGGTCTACATCACATGGGCATGCGCTCGAGACACAGACCAAATCCGTCAACGCTTTGAGCATCACATAATCGCCGGGCCGCGACCATGGATCGTCCATGCCCAGCGCATTGGTGTCATCCAGCATTGTGTTAAAAAAGAAATTGATTGCGGGCCAACCGCCGCGCGGTTTGACCGCGAACTTGCCCAGCTCAAGGTTCATATTGTCCGAACAATTGATATGGCCCGGATAGCCTAGATCGTCATAATACCGCGCGGTACAGGCCAGCCCAAATGTATCATGGCGCCCGCATGTGTCTTGGATAATCTCGACCAACGGTTCTTGATCAACGCTCCAATATTTCGAAAAAATCCCCGGGTTCGGGTACAGCACCCCCATCAGCGACCGCGTTGTTGTCGGGTCAATCTCGCGCTCGATCCCTTGGTCCAGCGCCCGCAAAGAAAACGCCTGAAAATCCGAACATTCGCGCCCCTGTACATCCAAAATCTGGACATACTCACCCTTTTTCACCTCATAGGCGCTAGCATAACCGGGCTGAATATTAATGTCGTGCAGCGGATCGGCCAAGGGTTCTGGCGGGGCCATGCCGCCCTTGCCTTCGGCCGGATTGGCGCGTTTGATGTAAAGAATAATTTCGGTTGGCACATTTTGCGCATGCGCGTCCATATCCCCGCCCGCGGCACAGACGATCAACAAACCATCGGATTGCGCATGGAAGGTCTCGATCGCGCCGGGCTTTGATCCGTCGCCAAACACCTGCACACCATCTGCCTTGCCAATGTCAAACCCCGACGCCTTCAGCGCCATCACAACTTTTGCGCCCGACGGATCGCCCAGCAAAGCCGCCTTAACACCCTTCGGGTCGCGCCCACCCGTTGCACCAATCATACCCGCATCAGATGTCCCATCAGGCGCAAAAAACACCAGTTCACAGGGTTGCATCCCATCGAAATCCAACACCGAAATCTCGTCGCCTTTGTCAATCCGAACGGCGCGCGTTCCACCCCCGGGCACCGGATGCCGCTCGGTTCCGTGCGGCAGGATCGGTAGGCCAGCCGTGACGACGCCCGCGCGTTCATACGGCGTCTCGAACCGGATGTTCATAACCCTAAAACCTTGCGGCGTTTCTCGGCCCAAGAGTTGATGGCGATGTCAAAGGTCAACGCCATAAAGACGACGGAAAAACCAAGTACGAAATTCCAACCCAACTCGGTGCCCGCCATGGTTTTGCGCATTTCTTGGCCAATATCACGCGTGCCAATAAACTCCGCAATGATCACCATGAAGAAGGCAAAAACCAGCGCTTGGTTTAACCCCACCGCAATCGTCGGCATCGCCAGCGGGATTTGCACATTCCAAAGTTTTTGCTTGCGCGTCGCGCCCGACATCTCTGCCGCCTCAACCATCTCGGCGGGAACCGCGCGCAGACCCTCAATCGTATAGCGCACAACAGGCACCATCGTATAAATCAGGATCGAGAAGATCACCGTCACGGGCGTAATCCCAAACAGCATAACCGCAGGCAAAAGGTAGACATAAGACGGGAAGGTCTGGAAAATATCACACCAGAAAATTCCGCGTTTCGACCAATCCGCACGTCGCGCAGCGACAATCGCCAGGGGCGCGCCGATCAGAAACGCGATGAACACCGCCATGAAGACAGAATGTAATGTCAGCATCGCACGGTCCCAATAGCCAAGCTGGGCCACGATGGTGAAAAACACCAGGGCAAGGATCGCCGATGGCAACCCACCCAAAGCCAAAGCAAAGGCGGTGATCAGCAAGATCGTGGCCAAGGTCGGCAGATACAGAAACGCCTTTTCTGTCGGGATAATAATGTAATTGTTAAACACAAAGCGCAGCGCATAGGTGATCGCCTCAACCGTATCCCAATTCAGGAAGGCTTTGATGCCTTTGTCCAAATCCTTGCCTTGGGTCATCGCTTGTTTGCGCCCAACTTCGTCCATCACACTGGCAAAATAATTTGGCGAATTGCCCCAGGTCAGCTCCGAAAAATTCACATCTGGAACAGAGGTCGCGGCCCAGCTGATGACGTAAAACACGATAAACGCGCCAAGTGCTGCCAGCGGAAAGATATTCTTACGCCACCACGGGGTGCCTTTCTCGAAATGCTCGGGCTGTCTTTGCACCCATGCCTTGGAATAGCGATCGAGCAAGACCGCCAACAAAACAATCGTGATCCCGATTTCCAACGCACGGCCCAGTTTGAAACTGCCCATAACCTCTAGCAATTTCGCACCCAATCCCGGCATGCCAATCGCGGCTGTCAGAACCACCATCGCCAGCGACAACATGATCACTTGGTTCAGCCCGACCATAATCTCGGTCCGTGCGGACGGGATATAAACATGGCGCAACATCTGCCAGCGTGTGCAGCCCGACATTTTACCGGCCTCAACCACTTCGGGGCTGACCTTTTTCAGCCCCAGCGTGGTCATCAAAATCATCGGAGGCAGCGAGTAGGCAATTGTAGCCACCGTCGCCGCTGTTGGACCAACCTTGAAGAAAATGACCGCAGGCAGAAGATAGCTAAAAAACGGCAAGACCTGCATCACCAACAAAAGCGGTTTGACGGTTTCTTCGACGCGTTTTGATTTCCAAGACCAGATGCCCAACAACATCCCGATACAAAACCCAATCGGGGCCGCAACGACAATCACCGACATGGTTTCCATCGTCAGCTTCCATTGGCCGATCAAGGCGGCCCAAACAAATGTTCCACCGCCAAACAAAGCCAAGCGCCAGCCGCCAAGAAAATATCCCGCAACAGCGGTCACACTGGCCACAACCGTCCATGGGATCGCCTCAAACCGCGGCCAGCGCGCGCGGCCATAAAGGATGTTTGCAACCGCATCGAGTACGAATTCCAAACCACCCGACAAGAAACGCGTCACATTGATGAACCCCCATTCGAAAGTCACCAAATTAAAGACATAGTCGATCCAATCGCGCCATGGCAGCAGCCACCATTCCGGTGGGCGCACCATAAATCCGGGCAGCCATGGGCGCAGTGCGGTCAACACAATCGCAAGGCCCAGCATCACATAGATTGTGGTCCGCGTATTGCCGGGCGCGTCTAACCAGGTGCGCAGGCCGCTCATGCATCTTCCCCAAGCAGAACGTCCAAAGCCGCCTGACGTGGCATCGCGCCAATAATCTTGCCATCGCGTTCCACAGGGATCGCCTTGGCGCTGTCATTCACCACACGCCGCGCAAGTGACAGGATCGTTGCATCCGCATCCACAGGCGCGCCCGTTCCCTTCGCGCCTTTCTTAATCAAGGTCGCGGCATGAACCACGCGAGATTTTTCGATCTCTTCGGTGAACTTCGCGACATATTCCGTCGCCGGGTTCAGCACGATTTTATCGGGCGTATCACATTGCTCGACCGCGCCATCCTTCATAATCGCAATCCGGTCGGCCAGCCGCAGCGCCTCATCAAAATCATGGGTCACAAAGGTAATCGTCTTGTTCAGCATCCCTTGCAGGCGCAAAAACTCGTCCTGCATCTCGCGCCGGATCAGCGGATCAAGCGCCGAAAACGGCTCGTCCAGAAACCAGATATCCGGCTCAATCGCCAGCGACCGGGCGATGCCCACCCGCTGCTGCTGCCCGCCAGACAGTTCGCGCGGATAATATTCCTCGCGCCCTTCTAGACCCACCAGCTTGACCACTTCCAACGCGCGCGCGCGGCGCTCATGCGCATCTTGGCCGCGCATTTCCAGCGGGAAGGCAACATTTTGCAAAACTGTGCGATGCGGCAAAAGGCCGAAGGATTGAAACACCATCCCCATCTTGGACCGCCGCAGCTCGATCAAGCCTTTCTCGTCAAGCGCCATAATATCTTGACCTTCAACCTCAATCGTGCCGCCCGTGATATCATGCAGCCGGCTCATACAGCGCATCAGGGTCGATTTACCCGACCCCGACAGCCCCATGATCACCAACATCTCGCCTTCATGCACATCGACCGAGACGTCTTTCACACCCGCGATATATCCATCCGCTAGAATTTCATCATAAGAATGCCCGCTTGGCATTTGCGCCAGATATTTTTCTGGCTTTGCACCAAAAAGTTTCCAGACATTTCGGCAGGATATAACAGGGGTCTTTGACATTTAGGTTCTTTTCTTTTTGCAAGCAAACCGCCCCGACGGATCGGGACGGTTTAAATTTCACGATTGGCTCGGGCTTATGCCGCGCAGCCGTCAATCCATGGTTGCGTCAAACCTGAATTTGCTGCCAACCATTCGGTCGCTGCATCTTCTGGCTCCAACTCATCTGTATCCACAAGCTTCGCCATTTCCGCAATTTGTGCGTTGGTGAACGACATGTTGGACAGAACACAATACGCAGATGGCCATTTCGCGGTCATCTCGTGATGTGCCACTTTGCGCAGGTAGCCCCCGATTGGGTTGCCACAGTCATGGACCGCATCTGGGTTTGGACCTTTGGATGGGTCTGTGTCACAGCCTGCTTCCCATTCTGGGAAGATCACGAATTCACCGGGCCATACGGCTTCTGCGAAGTTTGGCGTCCAGTTGAAGACAACGATTGGACGCTTATCTGCCTCAGCCGCTCCAATATGAGCCCAAAGTGCCGCGGCAGAACCCGCATTGATCACTTCAAAATTCATACCCAACGCTTCCACACGCTCTTTACCATGCTTCAACCAGTCCACGGGACCGTCAAGATACATGCCTTTGTCGCCAGACTCGGCTGTTTTAAACAGCTCCGCGCATTCGTTCAGTGCTTTCCAATCCGGCAGGCCAGGACACGCTTCTTTTGTCCAGCTTGGGTACCACCAATCTTCTTGCGTGGTGGCTTCATGCTCGCCTGCATCAACCATGCCACCTTTGGCAAGTGCTGCACGGTAAGACGCACCAAAGGCACCTTCCCAAACTTCCAATTCCAGCGTCACATCGCCCAAGCGAACCGACTCGTACACCGCTTGAGAATCTGTTGTCACATATTCAACATTCAGCCCCATGCTTTCATACATTTGACCCAGAACATTCGACATCACGATTTGCGATGACCAGTTATGGATCGGAATGATGATCGGGTCAGCGCTGTCCTCTGCCATCGCTGCCATAGGTGCAACGGCCATAGCCGATGCAGCCAACATCATTTTTACTGTTTTCATTTCTCTCTCCTAGTTGGTTTTGATGCGCACTCGCGTAACGCACCCTTTATGTCCGTAGGTTCAGCCCACGGTTATAAATTTTTTATGTCTGCAAATAACTCTCCAAACTGTCATCCATGGCCTCTGTCCAAACCGTGTGATGCGCCGGCGCCTTACTGCCGGTCATCGGGCTGGTATAGCCATTGTCGCGGAAGGTCATGATGCCCTTCTTCTTGTGTTTCTTCCATTCGTAGAAAGCTTGGTTCGCTGCTTCGATGTCGAAAGACGGATAGTCCGTTTCTGCGATCAACTCGGCAGTGTAAGCGCCTTGGTAAGCGATACATGCATAGTCATCTTCCAACGCATCTTCATCAGCTTGACGCTTTTTCCAATCCGCATCCATCGCAGCCTGATCGGGCAGCGCGATGCGCCCCATCATCACGTCCCGCGCCCACCACGCTTGGGCATCAAACATGTTGAACGTGAACCATTGATCCTGCATGCCCAGATACATCATGCGCGGATGATGGATATAAGCGACACCCTTATACAGATCGCTAGAGGCCAAACGGTTCGCCGTTTTCAAGCGCAGATCATCGCCCAAGAATGGGAAATGGTGTTTGTAGCCGGTACAAAGAACAATCGCATCAACATCCTTTTTGGTGCCATCGGTAAAGGTGACAGTCTTGCCCTTCACGTGATCCACAGCCGCTTCCAGCTCTGACCAATTGTCCGGCCACTTATAGCCCGTCACACCACTGCGACTAGATTGGATGATTGACTTGGCACCGTATTTCCAACATTGGGACCCGATATCCTCGGCCGAATAACTGGCACCAACAATAAGAACATCCTGCCCTTCAAATTCACGCGCATCGCGGAAATCATGCGCATGTAGAATACGCCCATTAAACGTTTCAAAGCCCGGGTAATGCGGGACGTTTGGAACACTGAAGTGACCTGTGGCGACGACCACATAATCAAACATCTCACGACTTTCGCTATCGGTCTCGCCATTGCGTGCGGTCACCTCAAACTGATCGCCCATGGCACGCACATCGCGCACATTGGTATTAAACTGGATCCAATCGCGCACGCCTGCCTTTTCCACGCGGCCTTTGATGTAATCAAACAGAACCGCACGCGGCGGGTAACTGGCAATTGGTTTTCCGAAATGCTCCTCAAAGGTGTAGTCGGCAAATTCCAGACCTTCTTTCGGCCCGTTTGACCACAGATACCGATACATTGATCCATGGCATTGGTTGCCATGCTCATCGACACCTGTGCGCCATGTGTAATTCCACAATCCACCCCAATCGGATTGTTTTTCATAGCAAACGATTTCTGGAATATCTGCCCCTGCTTTTTTCGTAGATTGAAAGGCGCGCAATTGCGCCAATCCAGATGGTCCTGCACCGATTACACATATTCTTGTCATACGTAACTCCCTCGCATTCACGTCACACCTTCGACGATGGTTTGAACCGATTGGGAGGCATCCATACGCATCTTCTTCAATGGCGCATAAAGATCGGAATCATACCAGTCCTGCGCATGTTGCACTGATGGAAACTCAATAACAACATTTCTGTCACCAAACGGTTGGTTCTCGAAGGATTGTGATGCACCCCCGCGCACCAAAAAATGCCCGCCGAAATGTTCAATCGTGGGCAAAACCTGTTTAACATAGTCGGGATACCGCTCTGGGTCGGTGACATTGATACTCGCAATCACATACCCCTTGGCCATTTATCCATGCCCTCCAATTGGGGGCTCGGCACTTGATGCATCCCAATCCGGTTCAAACCCCAAGATCACAGCATCGCCTGATAAATCGGGATTGAACAAATGATTATGCCACCAAGTGGATTTATAAAGAGCGTTTCCTTTGGCCAATGCCCAAACTTTGCAATCAAGGGTGAATTTTTGGGCATAAGCCTCAAAGACCAATGTCACGCGCTCCGCGTCGCGAATTTTGGCGGCACCGGGCGAGTTTTCGGGAAAGCTTGATGTCAGCGTATCTGAAAACTCTGCTGCTTTTTGGTAATAGGCCTCTGAGAACAGTTGCAGCGCTTTATCACGGCGCTGGGCGGGATCGTTGGTGCGTTTCACCATATGCTGAAACTCTGGCACCATTGAATTGACCGGCAATTTGTTCAGCACGGTTATGATTGACCCCAGCGGCTCGCTCTCGCCTGCCAGGGTCAATTCAGGGCACATCCCCTCATCAGGGCGCCCCATCTTGTCGCGCATTGTCATCTGCCGCACCCGGCATTGCCAACGCAAGAACGCATCGCGCAGGGGATGCGGCTCAATAGCAAATCCAAGAACTTGTGCGACAGAGCTCATAGGTGGCACCCCGGGCTTGATCCGGGGTCTCTTCCTTTCAGATCAAAATTTCATGTAGGCCTTGCGCAAGCTGACCAATGGATGCCGATCCGACATTTGGAATTTCAACAAAAGCTCGCGCGCAATCATGTCGCGATCTTGTTGGTTATCAGGCAGCGCGATGGATTTCGGGATCGAGACCCAGCCATTATTGTTGCGGTCAAAAACAGCAGGCTCGCCATCTTCATACCCCATATGAACATCTTCCAGCCAATTCAGATCATCCCAACCCATCACTTCCATATATTTGGATAGGAAAGGCGTGATCCGGTCATAATCCGGCACAAGGTTCACGTCATAGCGATAGCCGATATGCTGACCGATTTCCTTTTCACGTTCTGACTCCAGACCATCCTTGTCGTTCAAGAACTGATCAACATCCTTGATCTCTGATCCTCTATACTGTGTTCCAGCCATATTATTCCTCCGTTGCGGTGGGCAATGCCCACCCTACGCGTTCATCGTAGGGTGGGTGCAAACCCACCATTATAGATGGTGATAGTCTTCAATACCGACCGTATGATTGGTCCCCGCCAATGGAACCGCTGCCATGGCAGAAGCTTCCATCGTCAAGGCGGCCAAATCTTCCGGCTCTAGGCTGTGCAGATGTGTCTTACCGCATGCGCGTGCAAACAATTGCGCTTCAATCGTCAGCGTATGCAGGAAGTTATAGACGCGTTCTGCGGCCTCATCAGGGTCAAGACGTTGGCGCAACGCTGGGTCTTGCGTGGCCACACCCACCGGGCAACGGCCCGTGTGACAGTGATAGCAATACCCAGGCTCCGCACCGATTTCATTTGGATAATCGGCCTCTGGGATGTCTTTGTTACAGTTCAGCGCCATCATCACCGAATGCCCAAGCGCAATCGCGTCAGCCCCAAGTGCAATCGCTTTGGCCACATCTGCACCGTTGCGGATACCACCTGCGTAAACCAGTGAAATCTCACCGCGCTTGCCCAGATCATCAATCGCTTTACGCGCCTGACGGATCGCCGCCATACCCGGCACGCCGGTATCTTCGGTTGCAAGGTGCGGACCAGCGCCCGTGCCGCCTTCCATACCATCAATATAGATGCTGTCGGGATCACATTTCACCGCCATACGCACATCGTCATAGACGCGCGCCGCGCCCAGCTTCAGCTGGATCGGGATTTGCCAATCGGTCGCCTCGCGGATCTCTTGGATCTTCAGCGCCAGATCATCTGGGCCCAGCCAATCTGGGTGACGGGCTGGCGAACGCTGGTCGATGCCCGCAGGCAAGGACCGCATTTCTGCCACCTGATCGGTCACTTTTTGACCCATCAGGTGGCCACCAAGGCCCACTTTACACCCTTGGCCAATGAAAAACTCACAGCCATCTGCAAGCACAAGGTGATTAGGATTAAAGCCATAGCGCGACTGAATGCACTGATAAAACCATTTAGAGCTATAGCGCCGTTCATCAGGGATCATTCCGCCTTCGCCTGAACAGGTCGCCGTACCCGCCATTGTCGCACCGCGCGCAAGTGCGGTTTTTGCCTCGTAAGACAAAGCACCAAAAGACATGCCAGTCACATAAACCGGAATATCCAGCTCCAACGGCTTTTTCGCGCGCGGGCCAATCACGGTTTTTGTTTCACATTTCTCGCGATACCCTTCGATCACAAACCGTGTCAGCGTGCCCGGCATGAATGTCAGATCATCCCAATGCGGGATTTTCTTGAACAGCGAGAAACCCCGCATCCGGTAGCGACCAAGCTCCGATTTAATGTGAATGTCATCCATCACCTCTGGTGGGAAGATGAACGAGTTGCCAAGCCGGTTTACGTCACGCGGCAGGGCTGGTTTTTTAGGGCTTCCGTCAGCCATAATTTTCTCCTTTCGGGCGGTGCGCAATGAATGCGCACCCTACATTTACGTTTTCCGTAGGGTGTGCCTTTAGGCGCACCATCACAAAATCAGTTTCTTCTCATTCGGCTCAAGGTTGTCGTAATTCCAAAGCTGCTTGCCGGCGACGATCTTGGTGAAATGATCCACGCCTTTTTCGGGCATCAACCCATATTGTGTCAGCTTGCGCGTCAGCCAGGCTTTGTCCAAATCGGTCAACTCCGCCTCAACCGCATCAACACCGCAGGACTGGATTTCACCGCCTACATAAATCGTGCCGTCATACATACTGTCGCCCAGGTTTTTCCCAGCATTTCCGCACACAACCATCCGGCCCCGCTGCATCATAAAGCCAGACAGTGCGCCCGTATCACCACCCACGATGATCGTGCCGCCCTTTTGGTCGATGCCTGTGCGTGACCCGACAGAGCCTTTACAGACCAGATCGCCACCGCGGATCGCAGCCCCAAAGGTAGAGCCTGCATTCTTCTCAACAATCACGGTCCCGGCCATCATGTTTTCACCGCATGACCAGCCAACGCGACCATTCACACGCACATTTGGCCCATCGATCAACCCGACCGCGAAATAGCCGCATGACCCTTCAATGATCAGGTTCAGCCGTGTCAGAATGCCCACCCCGACCGAGTGTTTGCCGCGTGGGTTCTGGATCACAATTGTGCCATACCCTTCGCTCATCAACGCGCGCAGCTTGGAATTCAGCTCTGTTGTATCATAATCATCGGCATTGATCTCGGTGCGCTTATTGAAATCAACATCAGGCGCCCATGGATATTCGAACCGCTCTTCTTCATCTGGGTTAAACTCCAACCGCATCGCGCGGCCGGTCAATTGGTCGGTGCGCATGCCCAGCGCTGTCACACGCTCTTCCTGCGTCATCTCCCGCAATTCTGCATCACTTACGCTTGCCATACGCGCACCTCCTCATCATATGGGTCTGTTGTGTCGATCTCTTGGGGCAGGATCGCACGGATCGCGACCTCCTCTGACGCCATCGCGATCAGGTCGTCACTTTCGTAAAGAACCAGCGGTTTGGCTGCCATTGTATCCTTGGCCATGCCCAACTGATCTTTGGTCGCCACAAGATATGTGAAAACACCATCAATCTCTTCGATGGATTGCTTCAAACTGTCTTCCAGTTTCATCCCGTTGGCGAGGTTATGCGCGGTGTAAACCGCCAGCAGCTCGCTGTCACAATTCGACATAAACCGATGGCCCTTACGCTCCATCTCGCGGCGCATGATCCAGTAATTTGTAATCTGACCATTATGAACCACAGACACGTCATTATACGGAAACGCCCAATATGGGTGGGCAGAGCGGATATCGACATCTGACTCGGTTGCCATTCGCGTATGTCCGATAGAATGCGTGCCTTTGAAATCTTCCAGCCCATATTGTTCGGCAACAACGGTTGCATCACCTAGATCTTTGATCAGCTCCAGCGCATTGCCCATGGACAATATTTCAACACCTTCGACATCTTCGATATGTTTGGCCATCAATTCCGTATCGCCATCATGGGACAGGACATAGCGATGCGCATAATCTGTGGCTGCGTCGCGCTTTTTGATCTCGGCGCCATGCTCTGCCAAGCGTGCTTCGACTTGTTCCAGACGTCCCGCGACGATCTCTTTCATGTCAAAGCCTTTGGACATATCCTCTTGCTCGGCCAAGATGAAGCGCATGACATAATCGCCAGGGCTTTCCTCGCCGTAGACCGCAAAGCCTGTGCTGTCTGGCCCGCGGTGTTTTAATGCTTGCAACATCGCGGTCATCTCGCCGCCAACGTTGGAACTTTTGCCCTTATGGATCAGGCCTGCAATTCCGCACATCTTCTTTTCCTTCTGTTATGGTGCGCAAAGACTGCGCACCCTACGTTTGATACGTTTGTAGGGTGCGCATTGATCGCGCACCCCAGCTCAATCTTTATGGAAGACATTCCATGTAAGTGTCGTTGTCCCAATCGGTCACTGTGGACATGAAGCGTGCATATTCATCATGCTTATATTCATGGAACAGACGGTACATCTCGCCCGGCATGCCGCGCTTAACAACTTCGCTATTTTCCAAGAAGTCCAGCGCTTCGCCCAAGGACATCGGCAGCTTCTTGACCTGCTTACCTTGTTCAATCGCTTCATAGATATTGCGCTCTTCTGGTGCGCCCGGATCAAGCTTGTTGTCGATCCCGTCATCCATCGCCGCCAGAAGGGTAGAGCCCATCAGATATGGGTTCACCATACTATCAACCGAACGATACTCAAAACGCCCCGGTGCAGACACGCGCAGACCGGTTGTGCGGTTTTGGAAACCCCAATCGGCAAAAACCGGCGCCCAGAAGCCTGTATCCCACAAGCGACGGTAAGAGTTCACAGTCGAACACCCGATTGCGGTCAAGGCTTGTAGATGCGTTACAACACCACCGATCGCTTCCAGACCTTCTTTGCCCGGCATTTGTGGGTCGTCATCATCTGGCATGAATGTATTCTCGCCACCGCGCACATACATGTAGTTTTCTTTCATGCCCGGCAGGTCGCCTTCATCATTGCCGCATTTCACGAAATGATCTTCGCCACCGCGCCAAAGCGACATGTTGTGGTGACACCCTGATGCAGACACGCCCATAAAGGGCTTCGTCATAAAGCATGCGAAGATGCCGTTTTCACGCGCCACTTGCGCACAGATTTGACGATAAGTTGTCAGACGGTCCGCGTTGCGCAGCACATCATCAAACATCCAGTTCAATTCAAGCTGACCGGGTGCATCCTCGTGATCCCCTTGGATCATATCCAAGCCCATTTGCCGTGCATATTTGATGACCTGCATAGAAACGGGACGTAAGCTTTCGAACTGATCAATGTGATAACAATACGGTTTTGAATAACCATCCTTTGGCTTGCCATTCTCATCAAATTTCAGCCACATCATCTCTGGCTCTGTTCCGATGCGCAGCTGACGCCCATGTTTCTTTTGGAACTCTTCATGCATCCGGCGCAGGTTGCCACGCCCATCAGAGGTCAGGTATCCACCTGGATTTTCCTTTTCCTCGCGGTTGCGGAAAAGTGTACAATAAAACCGTCCAATTTGCGGCGCCCATGGCAGTTGCATGAATGTTTCTGGTTCAGGAATACCAACAAGTTCGGCTGCTTCAGGACCATAGCCCAAATAGTTCCCCGCGCGATCTGTAAACAGGTTGACCGTTGCGCCGTAAACCAGCTGAAAGCCCTTCATCGCGACAGTTTCCCAGTGATCGGCTGGAATACCTTTACCCATAATCTTACCCGTCACCGAGACGAATTGCAGATAAAGATATTCAATCCCCTTTTTGTCGATCATCTCGCGGACTTGCTTGATCTTTTCAGCACGTCCCTCGGCTTCGACAAATCTCTCTAAATCAGTAGCCACTTATTTCTCTCCTTATTGGTCCATATTTCATGTTCTTCTTTTATTATTGCCGCTCCTTGGGGCGCGTGCGCCCCGTGGCGGATGTCTTCAGAAGATGCTTTTGGAATTCTCCTTTCACATCAATATGTTAACCATCTGTCCAACCTTGGACAGAGTATCCTTAGCTCCATGGATATGGGCTGTTAGACACAGGATGCAGCTTGCCCTTCTCGAACCGATCAAACCGGAATGGCTCTAACAGGCCTTGCGTCTCGCCCATCACCTCATCGGCAATCAAATGGCCAACACCGATCATTTTCCAGCCATGATTGCTGTCACAAATCATCGTCACATTCTCTTTGAAATGATCGAAAACAGGGAAGCTATCAGCGGTAAAACACCCAATCCCGCCCGAGGCTTCCTTATGATATTTCGGCATCATGCCCTCAAACCGTTTATGGCAATGGGCAAGGGCACTCACCCACATATGCGCGAAATCAGGGCTGGCCACGAATTCAGGGCTGGCCGGCCCATAAGGGTCAATCGCCACGTCATTGACAGGCGTATCAACCTTGTAGGGGCTTGCGCCCCCTTGGATGCCGTTAAAGTGCCAATCAGGCTTATAATAAATACCCCACATTTCTTCGGTGATGGTCGAGCCATCCACGTCCGAGATCAGCGGCGCATCCGTATCCACATGCAGCACAGGTGGCACTTTACCGTCATTTGTTTCCAATGTTTCTGGCGGGATATTCAAAACACCCTCTTCAAGCTGCCAGAAACGCCACATATCAACGTGACTATGCACCTCGCCATTCAGATCCTTGACCGTGATCTGATCTGGCAGATCCAACATCGCCCAGAAATCCCGCGCCCATGGGCCACAGCCGATAATCACCCGCTCGCACTGAACGTCACCCTTATCGGTTTCGACCAAACTGATCGCATCTGATCCACTGTCAGCTTTCAACCCTTTGACGGTCACGCCTGTAATGATCCGCACGCCCAAGCTTTCCACAATACCGGCCAGCCCATACATGGATTTTGTATTGTTCGAAAATCCGCCGCGCTTCTCGTGCAAGACGCTGGTGATATTCTGCGCCTGCCAGTCCGAGAACATATTTTTCATATAAGCATCAGAGGCCGCTGCGCCCTCGATAAACTCGGATTCGTATCCAATCGCTTTTTGCTGTTCATAAATCGTGCCGACATCTTCGCGCATCGATTCAGAGCTGATCTGCATATAGCCCACCGGGTGATAGGACAGCACCTCTGGATCGCTTTCCCAGACATCCACCGAATGCGCCATCAACTCGCGCATCGCAGGCTGGAAATAATTGTTGCGCACCACACCGCAAGCAATGCCCGACGCGCCAGAAGCGATACCAGACTTATCCAGCACCACAATCTTGCCCTCAACGGGCTTGCCCGCATCAGATAAACGCCGCGCAAGGCGCCATGCGGTCGACAGGCCATGAATGCCCGCACCAATAATCACGTAATCAGCATGTGTCGGAAATGCCATTCCATTCTCCCTAAGAATAACAAGGGCCGCAGCCCAAGATTAACGTCGCAGCTATGGTCCAAAATGCAACCATTTTTTAGACCAAAACTAGATCAAATTTGCATTTTGAATTTTTTTGGTATAGTATTGGTATATAATATCGAGGCTTTTGCCGCTTTACTGGCGGTTTATAGTCTGACTAAATCAATCAGATAACGGTTCTTGGCGCGGCCGAAGGAATCAGATGAACGTTCAAAATCCAGCCAAACGTCGCGGCGCGGCAGAGGTCGCCTCTGACATCCGCAAAGCGATCGAAGGCGATGTGTATCGCCCCCACGATCGCCTGCCATCGGAACGTATCTTATCCGAAACCCACGGCGTATCACGCGGCACAATTCGCGATGCGCTGATGCGATTGGAACGCGAAGGTCTGGTCGAAATCCGCGCAGGCTCTGGCACATATGTGACCTCAAACGACGATCTGAGCGGCCAAAAGATCATCGCCGATGCCCGCCCGCTGGAATTGATCGATACCCGTTTCGCGCTAGAGCCGCATATTTGCAGACTTTCGGTCTTGCATGCGCAAGAGGCCGATTTCGAACGGCTTGCGGCCTTGATCCAAAAGATGGAAGAAAACGCCCATGACCGGCGCGTGTTTTCCGAAGCTGACACCGAATTTCACCTCGAACTTGCGCGGTCCACCGGCAACAGCCTGTTGATTTGGATTATCACCCAGATCAATGACGTGCGCAGCCAAGATCAATGGGCCCGCATGCGCCGCGTGACCTTAGACGAACAGATCATCCGCACCTATAATACACAGCACAGATTGATCCTAGACGCGCTGCGCAACCGCAACCCAGAACGGGCCGCGATGTTGATGAAGGATCATCTGGAAACCGCAAGACGCTCGCTGACACGGGCGGCGGAGACGTAGGCGCCTGGCGCCATGCCAGCGTTCCAATAATCTTTGTTTGACACATGGTGGATTTCAGCCGCTAGCTAATCGCGCTTAGCCGCGACTTAGGCGCAATCATCCAAGTGACTTCGAACCTCCTCAATACGCGCTTGCGAAAGCAGCCCATCGGTTTTGACAAAAAACACCTCAGCCTCGGTTTTTGCAACATCGCACCGATCTTGGTCTTGGCTTTGAAGCAATTTCACAAGTTTATTTGCCCAATTTCGGGGGGCTTTACGATCTTTTGGATCTTTCTCAATAGCGGTTTGATACGCTCTGAAAGCACTTTTGAAATCTGATATCTCGGCATAACGATTGCCTATATTGTTCCATGCCAATGCGAAATCTGGATCGATCTTTAAAGCCTGTTTGTATTTTTCGATTGCTTGAACAGGTTCTTTCTCCTTTCCCAATAGGTTGCCCCATCGGTACCATGCCAATTTATTATCTGGGTCAATTTCTACAGCGCGCTCAAATTTCTCAATCGCACCTTCTGGATTATCTAATTTTGCTTCGACACTTCCCCAATCACTCCACGCCCACGAATAATTGTCATCAATTTCGGTTGAAATGGAAAACCATTTTCTTGCGGCGTCATAGTCTTTGCGCTCGCGGGCAAGGTGGCCCAAAAGTGCAGCGGCCCTGCCAGAATCTTTGTGTCCAGTGTCGTACATCCGGCGCGCAACTGCTGTTGCTTTCTGGTTCCATCTCAAACCGCCCCGAATATGAAAATAGACCGCCACAGCATAAGGCGCGATAGCTTCCAAAGTTCCAAGCGCAACATCGTTTAGCTCTGCGTTACCATTCACAACTCCAAAGGAGTGATCTTTAACAACAGCACCACTGGCATCAAGCTTTCTAAGCCTGAAATTCAGCTGATCTAAATCACATTTTGGCGTAAGGCATGTGATTTCTCCGCTAACAATGGTTTGCGGTTGCTTGAAAATCGTGCGCACCATTTTGTTCACACTCTCAAGCGAAACGCCACTATCCGGCTCTATGATGTTTAACTTTCGCGCTTCGGGAAGAAATTCAATATGCTGATTTAGGGACGCGACTTTTTGTATTTTGTTGACTTCATCCCAGATCTGATGGGCAATCACTTTGCCTGATAATCCTTGATCAGAAATAGTTTTGGGGACGCTGATCGCTTCAATCGTCACCACGGGGTTTTTGATTTGAAGCCAAATTTGGTACCCAATGAGGCCCAAAAACGAAAAAAACAGCAGGTTAATTATTGTCGATCGAATGTGATTGGTAAATTCAACAATTTGATCAAAAGATGGTATTTTTCTTGCGCTGCCCTGTTCAACAGAACGCAATTCCGTTTCCCCATAACGCGCGGTGATTGTCACGTCTTGCTTCTGAAAAGTGCTTTCTTTTTTTGACATTCTAGCCCCGAGATTTCTTCGAAATAGGTATCTTTTCCTGTGACACTATCAACTATCGACAGGCTTTTACAATTGCAGGGCAGGGTGGGCACAGCCCACCGTTACAATGGTGTTTTTTTGACTAAATAGTGGGGTGGCACCCACCTTGCGCATTTAGGTGCTAAGATGACATTCCAGAAGCATCGGTTGACGCTCCATATGGGGTTTCAAAACATGGCCGTTAACGCAGAAACCCAAAGGCATACAAAACAGTACCAAATTTCTAATTCTCTAAACTTATCAAACACTTAACCAAATGTCCAACCTTGGACATTTCATCTAAACCCGCATTTTTGCGGCCTGCGCGGCGGTCTGAAGCCAGTTGATATAGACCCGTTCGGCCATATCCTCGAACCGCGCTTGTTCGGCATCCGCATCGGCCTTCAGCTTTGCCGCCCCATCCGCACCCAGCGCACCTGTCAACGCGTCCGCATATTCGGGTATCTCATTCCAATTCGCCACCGTATCGGGCTCCACCTCTAAATGGAATTGAACCGAATAAGCCCGGTTCTGCCAGCTGATCGCCTGCACCGCGCAATCGGGCGAGGTTGCCAAGACCTTCACATCTTGGGGCAGGGTTTCAAAATCCACCTCGGCCGAATGCCATTGCAGGCATTTAAACGTCGTTGGCAGCCCGTCCAAAAACACGCCATTGGCACCTTCAATCGTCAGCTGCACGTCCATCACGCCAATCTCGGGCGTCTTTGATGGTCCGACCTTTGCACCTAAAACTTCAGCCAGTAATTGATGCCCCAGACACAGACCCAGAAAAGGGATGCCTTTGTTCATCACCGCGTCTTTGATGAACGCTTTTTCCTCTTTCAACCATGGATGCTGATCTTCCTGCCAGACATCCATCGGACCACCCATGACCCATAAGCCATCATAGCCGTCTATTGATGCAGGCAGCGTCTCGCCTTCATCCAATTCTATTGCATCCCAGTCATGCCCATCTTCGGCCAGAAAATCGCGAAATTTTCCGGGATGCTCACAAGCTGCATGCTGTAACACGAGAAGTTTCATAGTCGTTCCACTGCAATAGTAATGTCGCCAAGACTTGGCGTTTTATCTGGCAAGGTCAAGCGGAAGGTAGAGCTATGACAGATTATGCGTTTGGGGCGGGGGTAAAGACGATATCTATCCCGCGTGGGTCGCGGGGCGCGATTAGAATATCGTTGTTATAAATCGTGATCTTGCTTGTGATTTGATCAACAAGTTGGCTTTCAACGGGCGAGTCATATGGCACCGCCATTTCGACGTAGATAATATGAGAATGATCGCCCATGCTTGGGAATGTAATCTGCACAAGATCGTCATTTTTCAATTTAAATTGCGCGTCGGCTGGGTCTTCCCCGTCAGCCAGCGATGCGCTGGCCGTCAATGACTCGTCTACGTTATAAAACCCATCGGTCGTTTCGTACCATTCGCTGATATCTGTGGAATCACCATCTTGGATGGCATCCTTGGAGAGATATGTGATACGGCTGACCCGCATATCGATATCTGCAAGCGTTGTTTGTGTCATTGAGGCAAGAAGATTGTGGGATAAATCAAGCTCTTCTTGTGTGAATTGCCCATATCGCGAAATCACATCGGTTACGGTATTTCCGGCGCGCGCATATTTGGTGATGCTTAGAAATACATGGAAGCCCGATATACAGACCAAAAGCAAAAACAACAAAAGGGGAAGAGCTATTAGGAACTCGATCGTGCTTGTTCCGCGCTCATCTTTCCAACTTAGCTTCTTAAGCTTTATCATGCATCATCTCCATCGATTTCAAGGTTCGTTCAAGAACCCTGCGCGCGATGTTACGACCAGATGGCCATCATCGAAAGTTGGCAAGATCGACAAGATGCTTCCCGATGCCAGTATAGGTTTTATTTTAGCGCAGATGGTAAATAGAACCTGATCAGACGCGACGCCCGTAGAAAACCCTTCGGATGGATCAAAATCGGCTTGCTCATCTGGTGTTGCGCTGGGGTCAAAACATAATGGACTAAGATCTTGAGGTGTTGCATTGGCTTGCATGATTTGTGACTGTATCACGACATTCTGAGTGCAATCATCTAAGATGCCGGTTTCTTCGCAAACTTTATCAAGAACAGTATCATATGTGGGGTCGTCGATCAGACCAAGCCGCAATTCGCGTGTCACCAGATCAACGCCGCGTTCGAGTTGGATGACTTTGACCATATACCAACCGATATCAATGATCGAAAACACAAACCCAAAATAGATTGCGAATACAATTATAAACTCTATCGTTGATGAGCCTTGATCATCTTTGAGGAAGCGTTTGGACATTTCATTCAGTCAAGCGTAGGTTGAAAATCTCACTCGAAATCTCTGACAGGGCTGTGGTCAAATCGCTTTGGCTTTCGGCCACATAGGCATCCGTTGCTTCGGTCGCACATGTGCGAAGGGTGAACACTGCCTTTTCATTCTCGCTTGTATAGTCAAGATCGGCGGAGTCTTCAGGAAAGGTCGCATCTATGTCGTCCAGCCCTTCGATGTTAAATCCGATGGTAAACACTTTGACACGCGAACGTTGGTCGTCGCCGACTGTGACCTTCTGTTTCATAAATTCGCAGATATTCTGCACAGCCGCGAAAGACTCGGTAAAATCCCGAATTAATTCGCCATTTCTTCGAAAAACTGGGCCGCCTTCAGGATACAAATCTGGATATGCGCCATCTGCTTCATTTAGGAATTTAACCTGCGCACCGGAACCATTTCCATTCACGTCGGGATATGAAATGTTTTTTACCAACTCCCCGTCAAGCGTTAGATCTTTTCGCGTGAAAAGCTCGTACATATATTGAATATTATTTTCTTCGATGACGGTTTTCATGCGATTGTAGTGTCTATCGTTCCCACCTGGATGAAAAATTGCTTTAAACTCATCGCTATTGATATAGGCGTCACTAGCATATTTGTCATAGAACTCTTCGCGTGTGGTGCCTTGGAAAGTTGTCAGACCATCAGTGATTAGAATTAAAACCTTTTCGGTTTCTTCCTCGTCATACTCTACAGGGCGTTCTTTGAACTGCTCATCTACAACGCCTTCAGTGACAAGCTGTTGTGTAATTGGCTGCGAGTTTGCGGAAAGCGTATGTAAACCCCATTTCAAGGCAATATCTGTTCCCGTCCCATCCGCTAGCCTTAACGCATCAATATAGTCATTGATCTGTTCGACATCATTTGTGTGCGGTAAAATCGCCCCTGTGCTTGTATGTGGGCACCAAGAGTAGTCGATATAGCCGTGCTCGCCTGGTTGATTGTTCCAGCTTACAAACGTGCCGTGCCGGCGGTACACTTTCGTATAATCAAAGTCATCGATATCGCCATCGCGCGCCTTACCGCTTGGGGATGCGAATAAAGAATTCTGCGTCAAATCGTCGAGTTCATATATCGGGCAGTTGTGAGCGTATCCTGGGCCAACACCGTCCGCGTCCAATAATTTTGTCGGACTTTCTGTTATGATGTAGTTGCTATACGGACCCGGATTAACAGAACCGCTGAACGGCACTATTGTCATCGATGTGCGATCATGGAAGTCCGCCGCAAAAATAGTTTCAATAAATTCTTTTGCAGCCGCCTGCAAACCATCCAGCTTCGGTTTGTTGTCAAAAACATTTGTCTGGTGCATTGAGGCAGAAACATCCAAAACCAAACTAATTTCGACCTTCTTTTGGGTTTGAGCGGCAGTGGTTTTGGTTGCGACGGTAAATTCGTCCCGATCCAAAAGTTTGTAAAAAATTGTTTGCACGTCTACCTCGGCATCCGCAGTCAAAGTTCTTTCGACGGTGTCTGGATCGAACCAAGTGTTATCATTTGGCGTACGTGTGACGTTGACGACTGGATTACCTAAAACATCACCGATCTTGGAGTTGTTCACATATTCCTCAACAATAGTTTTTGGATCCTCGGTCTGAGAAAAAGACGTGGCCGCAAGTGCGCCCCTGTCTAACGCGTTTTGAAGCTGCGATCGGGCAAGTTCGACCCGCGCAAGGTCAACGCCAATTCCCGCAACAATTATAAGTAGAATGGAAAACACAACAGTGGTTGCTGTAATCGCACCGACATCGTCACGTAAATACTGTCTTAAAACTCTCTTCACCACCACACCCATTAGTTATAAGATGCCGGTCCATCGGCACATAGATTGCCCTGACGATTAAAGTACCTCAATTTAATTAAAAAGTGAAGGTCATTGTGATTGTGTCAATTTGATGGCGTTTAGTTTGCTGGCTATGGTCGAAATCAAGAGAATTTCAAAAAACAACCAATCTATGAAAGCTGTCAAAATTGAATTTTGCAACTAGGTGACGACGAAGAATGACCTGGCGAATTGGATTGAGAAAAAATCGGGCCATCAATTCAATAAAGCAAAGAGAAATTGTTGTATAACGCAGTAAGGGAAAATGCCGTAAGAATCGTTGATGTTTTGAAAGCAAGCGAAGCCAGAATTGCGAAACGACTGTTTGGGTGGACAAAAGCCGGGCGATCCTGTAACAACCCTAAGGAGAAAAAGGTTTAACACAACAAAACAAGCCAATGGTGAGGCAAAAGTGGAAATGGCTGTTGAGCTTCAACCTATTTTGGACATTAACGAGTCATAATTTAGTCAAATTTAATAGATAGCTGAAACAATAAAAGGGGGAAATCACAATGTATTTTAAGGTCGAAATATGCGCTTTAGACAGTGTTTCTGGCGCAATTCCAACATGTTTTCTTGAGTTGAACGTGTATAATGAAAGTTCGTTAAGGGAAACAACATCGCACGAAAAGTAGCGTGAAACTTAAGATTTGGCAGGGGTGGATGCTTTATCTTTCGTAACATGATCACGGCCTTTTAATCTTGATCATATATCTCATCGAGACCTCACCACTCTTCAATACCGAATACCCAATACCTTCGAATTCATCCTTGCAAAGCTTACGCAGGAGTAAGAATGCCAAATTTTCTACTTTATGATAGTAGTCTGGTCTCGAATTGGGGCTTTGGCTGGTGGAGCCAAGCTGGCGGTATTCGAGACACTTTTGGGACAACTGGAAATACAATTGACGGATCGACCTTTACGTCGCTCGGGTCCGTAAATGTCGATGACGATGATGGAAATTATCAAGATCCATTTTTCAACCCTGACACAGATCAACTTCTTTCCGGTAATACAGTTCAAGGCATAGTGTCGAATGTCGATTCCGAGTTGGAGGAAACTTATACCCTCTTCGATGGCACCAATACGATCGAGATTTATCTGATCAGCGCTGTTGGCGGTGTTCCCGCGTATGGCTTTGCTGCATCGGCGCCAATTGATCCAACCGCGACTTACACCGTTTCGGCGGGGCCGGCGGTTAATCCGGGGTTGGTTTCCTATAGCTCGCTGGTGATGTGTTTTTGCCGCGGGACATTTATCAAAACGCTTTATGGTAATATCCGTATTGAGGAGCTGAAAGCCGGCGATTTGGTTTGGACCAAGGACAGAGGCTATCAGCCCATTCGTTGGATTGGCTCCTCTAAGCATTTCGCCGTTGATGATCTGGCGCCGATAAAATTTAAGGCGGGTTCTATCGGCAATAAAAGCGACCTTAGCGTATCGCCGCAGCATCGCATGCTGGTATCGGGTTGGAAGTCAACCTTGCTGTTTGGCGAGGATGAAGTCTTGGTGCCTGCCAAGATGCTGGTTAACGACACAACGATTGTTCAAGAGGTTGGCGGGGTTGTTGATTATTTCCACATGCTGTTCGATCAGCATGAAATTGTGCGCTCTGAAGGGGTTTTATCTGAAAGCTTTTACCCCGGAGCCGAGGGGATGAGCGCGGCTGAAAAGCGCGTGCAGGCAGAAATCTATAAAATTTTCCCTGAATTGATAGATGGGGATTTCAGCTCGTTTGGCCCACTTGCAAGGCGCACGCTGAAACAGTCGGAAGCAAATCTTATACGGGCCTAATACAGCTAGGCTTCCAGCATGAACTTTTTTGCCAATGGCAGGCTTGCTGCGCCAAGGGGACGTGCGCGGGACCCTAGGGTACCCCCAATAACTTCTGGTTTGACCAGACCAGGAAGTGGTGTGTCTATCAGTGTCTTTGCGACTTTCCGTACAACGAGGTCGCGAAGTGATGCGGCCATGTTCCCATCAATCAGTACAGTTGGAAAATCGATTATGGAACAGGCCCCGATGATCAATTG
The DNA here is from genome assembly GCA_039029215.1 of Pseudomonadota bacterium. Taxonomy (GTDB): domain Bacteria; phylum Pseudomonadota; class Alphaproteobacteria; order Rhodobacterales; family Rhodobacteraceae; genus Amylibacter. Next base: position 1,266 of record JBCCGP010000037.1, on the reverse strand, counting down.
GATTAAAGACGGCGCGGCTTCACCCAACCAAGCATCGACAATCTCGGGGTGTTTAGAAATTACGTCGTCGCGGGACCATGCAGATGTCGGCGTGTCAATCATCAGTGCAGCAAAACGTTTCTCTAGTCCGATAAGGGAAGCTTTGTTGACCAGTTGGACGGGCTCTCTATCCTGTGACAAGATTGGGAAAGTTCCAATTGCACCAGCATTTCCAGACCGACCAGCATAAACAGTTCCGTTTAAGACGACGCCACCACCAACGAAATACCCAATGTAAATATACAGGAAATCGGGGGGTGACGTCTTAGAGCCGAAAGCCAGTTCTGCGCTGCAGGCACTTGTAGCGTCATTCATAAGATAAACAGGAAATTCAAACAGCGCCGCTATTTCACCGCGAAGATCGAATTCCCGCCATGCGGCCATTTTGTCTGGGTCAACACCAATGACATTTGCCCATTCCCATAGGAAAAAGGGCGAGGCAATTCCAAGGCCAGCAATCCTGTGGCGTTCTTCTTTGGGAATTTTTTGACAAATTTCGGAAACAGCGGTGCGTACGAAATCTAGGGTCGTGTCAGGTAAAGGGTAATCGTATGTTTTGGTGATATGAAACAATTCTTCGCCAACAAAGTTGATAAGAACAAGCTCGGCCGATCGTCTGCCGACTTTAAGGCCGAGGGAATATGCCCCGGTCGGCGCAAGGCGCATCGGGACAGAGGGTTGCCCAACTTTCCCGCGAAGTTTTTCGCCCTTAGTAAGCAAGCCGTCGCGCTCTAATGCACGCATAATGACCGAGACGGTTTGGGCCGAAAGGCCTGTTTTTCTGGCGATTTCCGCTTTTGGGAGGGGGCCTTGGCGGCGCAGGATGGTCAGAACAAGTCGCTCGTTTCGCACGCGCATATCGACTTGGTTTGAGCCCGCGACCTCAAAACCATTCTCAAAAACTGCGGATTTTGTTTCTAATCCGTCCATGTTCCTCTTCCCATCGAGAACAAACATGCCGCTTTTTTGGGCTTAAGGTCAATATTAAATCAGAGTGATTTATTTATTGACCCGAGGGGCCGACTCAATCTACGGTATTCGTAGCGCTGTTTTGCGGGCAGCGGGATTCAGATTATCCGCAAACTGGGAGGAAATTATGAAGAAACTTATGACAACCGCAGCAGCGGTCACAATTGCAACCATGGCATCCACTGTCACTGCATCAGCAGACACAACAGTTTGCTTGATTACAAAAACGGATACGAACCCGTTCTTCGTAAAAATGCG
>JBCCGP010000036.1:0-27891 GCA_039029215.1 Pseudomonadota bacterium | reverse complement strand
CGCCGTAACCCGTGAAGCGGTATTCATAGTCTAGCCCCAAGCGTTTCGCGCAAGCTTTTGCTTTGATTTGCAGGGCCGTGTCCTCGACTTGGGCTTGGTAGACGAGCTTGGTGTAATTGCTGAAATACATGTCCAAAAGTTCTGGATGGCGGTCGAGCCCCATGGGTTTCCAGATGAAGGCGTCGAATTGTTTGACTAAGAAATCGGTAAGGTAAAACGTACCAAGATCATCTTCGTTTTTTTCAAACGCGTCATTGCCCTCAAAAAAACTGTAGCAATGTGGGCCAGCGATCATCTCGACGCCAAGCTCGGCGCATTTTGTTTGTAGCTGCCCACCTGTGCCGCAATCGGCATAAGCAATGAAAATTTGGTCATAGTCTGCACGGTATTTTTCAACCGCCGCCTCAACGGCATCTATGATCTTGTCTGGCGTCAGATGATATTTGGCGGGCAAACATTGCAGCGCCATGTGCGTCCAGCCGTTCATTTTGATCAGCGCCAAAATTTCACGCGCCAACGCACCACAGGCAATCACCAAAACAGAAGCGCCCGCAACTGTGGCGGGCGCTGGCAATCCGGTTTCGGTCAGTTGATCGTCGCTGATCATCCGGCCGCAAGTTGGTTATGCTTCTTGGCCATGAATTCTTTGGCGGTTTCCACTGCCACTGCGGCATCCCGACAATAAGCGTCTGCACCAATGGCTTTACCGAATTCCTCGTTCAAGGGCGCGCCGCCGACAAGCACGACATAGTCATCGCGCATGCCTTTTTCGACCATCGTATCGATCACGACCTTCATATACGGCATAGTGGTTGTTAGAAGTGCGGACATACCAAGAATGTCATATTCGCCTTTTTCCAACTCCTCGAGATAGTTCTCAACCGGGTTGTTGATGCCCAGATCGGTCACTTCAAAACCCGCACCTTCCATCATCATGGTCACGAGGTTTTTGCCGATATCATGGATATCGCCCTTCACGGTGCCAATGCACATCGCGCCCAAACGCGGTGCGCCTGTTTCTGCCAAAAGTGGTTTAAGAATAGCCATGCCAGACTTCATCGCATTGGCCGCCAATAACACCTCTGGCACAAAAAGAATGCCGTCGCGAAAATCGATACCAACAATGCGCATGCCTTCAACCAAAGCTTTGGTCAAAACATCATATGGCATCCATCCGCGTTCCAGCAGAATATTCACGCCCTCTTCGATTTCTTCCTTCAGACCGTCATAGAGGTCATCATGCATTTGTAGCGTGAGTTCCTCGTCATTCAATTCCGACAGGATGATATCGTCTTCTTCATCAGCCATGAGTGTGACCTTTATTTTGCACAGTTTCGAAACCTTATTGGCAATTTATGTCCTCGGAAATCCTAATTTTACGACAAAAGAGGGAGTTCGGGCGACTTATCCAATAAAAACAAGGGCAAGGCTAGGCTCGGCGGCGTCTGCGGGGGCGGCGTTTTGGTGCTGAACAGCCACATCCCGTGCCATCGGTTTCTGATGAAAAGCTTCCAAATCTTGATTGGATTTCGTCATGATCCGGTGCTGCCTCAATTGGATTTTCATCTAGGGCAATGCGCATTTTGGCAAGATGTTCTGGCAATGTACCACAACACCCACCGATCACGGTGGCGCCAGCATTGCGCACCATAACTGCATAATCCGCCATCAGTTCTGGCGTACCATCATAAACGATATTTCCATCGACATATTTTGGAATACCCGCATTTGCCTTCGCGATCAGCGGCTGATCTGGATTTGCGTTTGTCATGCCCAAAATGGTGCGCAAAAGATCGGACGCCCCGACGCCACAATTTGCGCCAAATGCGGTGGGTTTGTGATCCAATTCATTGACAAGCTCCACCATATTCTCAGAGGTCAGCCCCATCATCGTGCGCCCTGCCGTATCGAAGCTCATGGTGCCAAGCCATGGCGCGTTGATATTCCCAAAGGCCTCCGCAACCGCTTTAAATTCTTCAATCGCCGAAATCGTTTCAACGTAAAGGATATCCGCGCCGCCATCCATCAGGCCCTTTGCGGTTTCTTCAAACATCTCGACGGCGGTTTCATGGCTAAGCGTGCCCGCCTCGCCCATAATCTCGCCCGTCGGCCCGACAGAGCCTGCAACAAGAATGGTACGGCTTTCCTTATCGACCTCCTCTCGCCCCAGTTCCGCGGCGATTTTGGAAAGCTCATAGGCACGGTGGCCCGCATCATGCAGCTTTAGGCGAGAGGCATTTGCCCCGAAACTATTTGTTAAAAACAAATCGGAACCGGCATCGATCGACCCCCGGTAGAGCTTTCGAATATTATCCGGTTTTTCTTCATTCCAGAACTCTGGCGCGTCACCAGACATCAGACCCATATTAAACAGATTGGTGCCAGTGGCCCCATCGGCCAAAAGATAGCCCTTTTCGGCCAGAAGGTCGGAGAATGGATTTTGCATGCCCATATCCTTTGAAGAAGTTTGGTCAGGTTTTAATCTGATCTGAATATGAGCGCCAATCGCAGTTTTTCATTAATATTATGAATTTTGCTCAAGAAAGCTGCCGATACGTGCGATCATCGCACGCAACCCGTTGGAGCGTTGAGCGGATAGATGTTGATCAAGGCCCAGTTCTGAAAACGCATCTAAGGCGTTGATCTTTCGCGCATTTTCAAGCGTTTCACCATTGTAAAGTGTCGCCAATACCGCAATCAAACCTTGAACAATCATCGCATCAGATGCCCCGATGAAAGAGAAGGTTTGCCCATCGATTTTGGGCAGCAACCAAACTTGAGAGGCGCAACCGTCTACTTTCAAGGCATCTGTACGCAATGCGTCGTCCAATGCCGCATAAGATTTGCCCATATCTATAATATGGCGGTAACGATCTTCCCAATCGTCCAGAAATTCGAAATCCTCTTTTATTGCGTCAAACGCCTCAGACACCGCTCTTAATCTCCTGATTTGGGCCTGATATAGCGACTACAATGTAAAAGAGAAATATCCTTTAAGGGGTTTTATTAAAGGCAATTTTTGTCTAACCATATTTTAGAAATCTAGTGGGGCGTCAGTAGTGACATTCAAATTTAGCGCATTGGCAATCATCGGCATGCTGTCACTCGGCGGATGCGCTTTGCAAAACAGTTTGGCTGGTTCTGGCGGCTCTTCGGGTTCTATCGGCTCTGTAGGTTCTGGTGGAAGTTCTGGCAATTCTTCGGGCGGCTCGGCCGGCGGAAGTTTTGGGTCCTTTGGCGGGCAAGAGACCCAAGCCGTTGCGCGCGGCGAAGCGGAATATATTGATCCGCGGGCTTTTGTGAATGTGATTAAGTCCATTTCATCAGAGCGTACACGCGGCGGTACGATCCTACGGGTTGTGGGTGAAGTGCCCAGCCAAGGATATTACAATGTCGCCCTTGTCCCTGTTGAAGATGACAATGCGCGTGAATTGCTGTTTGAATTTCGTGCCGCGGCGCCACAATTTCCGTCACCCGGCCCGACGGTGCGGTCGCGAGAGATTTATGTATCTGTCTTTGTGTCCGAAAGACTAGAGCCAAGCGCACGAACCTTGCGCGTGCGCGGGTTGGAAACCAGCCGCTCTGTACGCCGTTAAAGCGGGACGGTTATGACTGATTTTCCGTTGGAGCTGAGCGCAAGCTCGCCCTTACAAAGGCGTTTTGCATCGTCCCCGAACACGTCTGCGCGCCAACCTTTGAACATCGGGCCTGAATAATCGCCCGAGGCGATCATATCCAAATCACTGCTAGAGGCGATCAGCTTGGTCGCAACCTTATATTCCTCTGCCCGCGCTTTTAGGAAGACGCGCAACAGCTCTGCCAGACCTTCAACACCTTGTGGGCGGTCATTGCGTTTTGGATGTTTGGGAAGCGTTTTGGGATCGCGACTATCTGCGGCTTTGAGAGCCTTAAGAATACCGTCTGCTATATCCGAATTTTTTCGCACATCGCGCTGAATAAGGCGCATATTTTTAAAATCATTAGATGATTTGGGCCGTGTAGCGGCCATTTCCAATAACGCATCATCTTTGAAGACCCGATTGCGCGGAATATTATGGGTTTGGGCATGGTGTTCCCGGAAGGCCGCGAGCTCCATCACCGCAGCCAGCATGCGTTTAGAAGAGGAGCGCATTTTAACGCGTTTCCATGCGTCGGCCGGATCAATATTATAGGTCGCGGGATCCAGCAAAACCTCTAATTCTTCGCCGACCCATCCGGTGCGTTTTGATTCCGTCAGACGTTTTGACAAATCTTTGTAAATGTCACGCAAATAGGTGACGTCACCGACCGCATAACGTTTCTGTTTATCGCTGAGTGGCCGATTGGACCAATCTGTAAAGCGCGAAGATTTATCAAGCTCCGCATCGCAAATGGCCCGAACGAGGCGTTCATAGCCGACCTGTTCACCAAAGCCGCAGACCATGGCCGCAACTTGGGTGTCAAAAAATGGCGTCGGTAACCGCCCAGATTCGTGAAAAAAGATTTCTAAATCTTGTCGTGCGGCGTGAAATACTTTGATCACGCTTTCATCATCAAAAAGCGCATAAAGAGGCGCCAGATCAAGACCATCCGCAAGCACATCGACCAATGCAGCGTCATTTTTCCCATCACCGTCATAGGCGATTTGGATCAGGCAGAGTTTTGAATAATAGGTTTTTTCACGCAGGAATTCGGTGTCGACCGTCACAAAATCCTGCGTTGTGCAGGCGTTACAAAATTCGCTGAGCGCCTTGGTAGTGGTTATTTCCAACATGGCGCGTCGATTAGGGCGTCTTGGGGGAATTTGCAAGTTTGTCTGTGTATTTTGTACGGTTTGGTGGTTTGGTTTGTTGATGGGTTTTTAGATCAAAAATCGGGTTGTTATGTGCATCAAAAAACAGGTTACAACGCGTATCCCAAAAGTTTGTTCTTTGCGGGCCAAAAGCCGCTTTTCTGATCCAATAGGATCACGGCATATAATATACCTGCGGTGAACCAGCAAAGTCTCCGCACGAACACGGCCTACAACCTTCCATGATCAGTAAATTGTAGAAACTCTATCGGTAAGGCGTTGACGCCTTTTCTAAAGAATTTTTAGGACGCAATAATAATTGAATATTCGATACAAAAAAAATCGCTCTAATATAAAAAATTCAGATTTATTTTAAACTCGCTTTCGCTCAGCGCCCGCGCAAGATTGACGAATAGCACAGCAACCCCCACGGCTTCAGCGCAGCTTCAATCCGCGCCCAGCCGGCTTGAAACAAAAAGCCATCAAGACCAGAGCTTGCGGCGATCTCCTCCACCATGCGTCGCCCGTTGATCCCTGCGACAATGCTTGCATCCGATTTTTGAAAATCGATCTTTTTCTTCTCACCGCCCACTGTCAAATTCACAAAACCGGTTTTCTTGATTTGCAAACTCAGCTGCTCTGTACCGATACCGATAAGATGCGGGATTTGCCCAGCCGCACTGGCCGCAACCGCGCGCTGCGGCTCGGCAGACCGCGCAGCGTAGAAAACATGTGTTTTGATCCCACCATCGAGTTTTTCAGCCAAACCCATACGCGCCGCCGCGCTCATATCTTCGGATACAGCATCGACAAACCGACCCAGATCATAGCGCCCAAAGGGCACGAAAGATAACAGCCGCAATCCCGCCTGCCCCATCACATCTAGCAAGGACCCAACGTCAAAGGCGCGATCCTGACTGTGCAGCAGCAGATCGTAAAATCCTGCATCGCTTTGTTCGTGATCCACCAAATGCGGGTTCGCTTTGAACGGATGCGCGTCGGGCAAACGTGCATAAACCTGTTTCGCGGCTTTCAGTTTTTCATCGGGCGGCAGCCCCGCAAATAGTGCATTAAAACTCTCCTGGAGTGCATAAACCCCTGCCCGCCCATATGGCGCATAGACCATCGCGCCCAGCCCACCTTCAGGGGCAAGTGCGGCCTCAAGCGCATTGAAACCGTCCAATGGGTTTTCCAAATGATGCAGCACCCCGCAACAATCGATATAGTCAAATTCTCCAAAGCTCGCCGCATCCAAAAGCGATCCGGTTTCAAACCGGATCCCGTCTAATCCGCGTATTTTCGCGCGCGCCTCAGCAATTTCGTGCGCGGCCGTGGATAGATCCAAATACGTGATTTCATAGGGCCGCTTGGCTTGCGTCATCATTTGGGCAAACTGAATAAGCCCATCACCTGTCCCCCCACCTGCAAACAACACCCGCATCGGCTTGGACCAATCCCGCCGCCCTTCATACAGATAATGATCAATTTCCATCGGGATTGATGGCGATCCGGTGATCAGGCGCTTCTTTTCATCTTTTGGATTACGTTCTGGATAGGGAAATGCCTCATATTGTGCTTTGACCTGATCCATTTTCAATGCGCCTTTTGCCTTTCGCCCAGCTATGAGCGAAGCGCGGGGCCAAATCAAGCGCCTGCGCGCAGCAAAAAATCCCCATTGAAAACACGCCATTCACGCTCAAGTAAATCCATCAATACGTGCCAAAAATCACTAAAAATAGGAATAGAAGGATTGATTGGGGGCCATAATAGCAACAAGATGCACGTAACTTTCGAGGATGGGACAAATCGATGGCGCAAGAAAAAAAACAACTAATCTATTTAATCCATGGTTTCTTGGGGTCTGCGAAGGGCATGCAGGACGTCGCCGAATTATGTCAGGAAACATTCCCAAACGCAGATATCATTAATGAAGACAATCCATTGCGCTGGGCCCTGTCCATGCGGCGCGCGCCATCGCTTGTTTTGGCCCATATGTCGCGCCTTGATCGCCTGACCGCTGAAAAGGAGTATGACGAGATTTTCTTGGTGGGCCATTCCGCTGGTGGATTGATTGCCCAACGCATTCTGGCCGAGGCTGGCGGGCTGGAGAAAAACCATAAATGGGTGTCCCGGGCGCGGACACAATATGACCATAAGCTTGAAGGTGTGTTGGAAGGACACGATTTACGCCGCGATTGGGCGGCCAAAGTCACAAAGCTGGTTTTGATCGCATCGATGTCCAAAGGGTGGTCGACCGAAAACACGCAAAATGGTCTACAAGGTCTGTTTTGGTCCATCGGTGCGTTTATTGGGCATATATTGCCGAAAGTTCTGCGCCCAACCATTTTTGATTTTCGCCGCGGCAGTCCCTTTATCGTTCAGACACGGCTGCGCGGGGTCGATTTCAAACCCAAAGCGGGTCAAAAACTGGATATTGTGCAGATGATCGGGTCCGAGGACGGCTTGGTCTCGCCGACCGACAGTCTGGATATGTTGATGCCGCGGGCCCGAAATACGGGCGAAAGCAATGTGCGGTTCCAATTGGTCATGGTGCCCAAATCAACCCATTCGACAATCTTGAATTTCAAATATAGTGCCTCGATCACGCAAGCGATCGCGGACACAGATTTTGGGATATTAAAGGGTCAAAAAGCGCGTTACTCCAAGCGTTTGGGTTATTTCAAAAACGCAATTTTGGGCAATTTCAAACGCTTAGAGGTCGCCAGCCTGTCACGCGAAGATTTGATGGATGAGCTGCCCCAACGGATTGCCGGGAAAGATATCAATATTGCCTTCATCATCCACGGCATTCGTGATCGCGGATTTTGGACCAAGAAAATTGGCGCGCGGATCAAACAGGTGGCGCAATCGGCCAAGCTGAACTTTCACACCCGCACACCCACATATGGCTATTTCCCAATCCTGCCCTTCCTGACACCTTGGTACCGTTTGGCAAAGGTGGAATGGATGATGGATCAATATGCCGATCTACGCGCCGCCTATCCGGATGCAAAAATCCATTATGTCGGTCATTCAAATGGCACATATTTGTGCGCGAAGGGTTTAGAAGAATATCCAGCTGTTGATTTCGAACGCATTATGTTCGCAGGCTCGGTCGTGCGCGCCAATTTCCCATGGCGCGACTTTATCAAAGCACGGCGCGTGAAGGGAATTTTCAATGCACCCGCAACAAATGATGTCGTGGTTGCGATGTTTCCCTTTGGCCTGCGGTTTTTCCGGTGGCTTTTCGATCTGGGTGGCGCGGGTCACAAAGGTTTCGACAATCCAAAACGGGATAAGCGCATTTATCAGCTTGATCAACGCGATGGCCGCCGCACTGATATGCATTATGTCGAAGGAGATCATAAATGCGCGCGCAAAGAAGAACATTGGCTGGCGATTGCAAAATATATCGTCAATGAGGAGCATCCGAATTTGAATGATCCAATCTATCGCAAAAGCCGCAAACCCTCGGCGGTTTTTGCAGGCTGGATCAGTGCGGTATGTTTCCCGCTTCTAATTTTAGCAGTGGCGTTGTTCTCGCTCTATACGTTTGGCGCGGCACTGCAGGAAACCCATTTTGTTGGGACGAATGCGGTTAGCACAGTTGGGACCAGCTTTATGGAGACGGCTGTGAAGGTGAACCGCGTTTTGGACTATGTGCCGTTTTATGAGCCCATCTCTGATTGGATCGGTGCAAGCTGGCGTGACATGGAAGCAGGCGGGCGTTGGCTGTTCTTTTTGTTCTGGATCCTGCTTGTGCGGTTTGTAGCGGTTCGGGTTTAGGACCACGTCATTTACCGCCTTTAGGTCATTGATTTAAAAAGATTTATCTATAAAATCACAAAACCCATAAACAAGTTTTCTTGTTTACGGGTTTCCTTGTTTTTCCGTTACCTTGTTAACGGGTTTTCAAGTCTACAGGTTTTCAAATTTTCATCACCTGAAGTTCAGCATACAACGCAAGCCATACCCGCGATCTCACTCCAATCCAAACTCCCGCAATTGCCAACCCTTTGGTGCCGGAAATGCAGCACTTGGCCCATCGATGACAGGCCCCGGCCCCTGAAAGCAAATATGCAAAAACCCCCGCCCCCGCGCGATGCTGAAACAGTCCTGAAACCCAAGTATTGCTGATTGCGAGAACAGCGCAATCTCTTGATCAATAAACACCTCCAGCGATCCATCCCGCATTTGCGCGCGGATCAACACCTCGTCACCTGCCAGCCAAATCAGCCGCTGGCGAAACCGTCCTTTGGTGTTTCTAACCTCTTTAGTACAATCACCAAGGCGTAGCTGTTGCGGCCCTTGCGGATCGCTTAAATGTATTTGGGGTTGCGTCTGTGCAATCAAACAGCGCCCATGCATATGCCAAATCAGGGCATCTGCAAAAACCGGCATGGCCACAAATAAGCTAAACAGCCCCCCAAACGCAAAACTGCGCATCCTCACACTCCACTAACCCACCCGCAAGATTACAGCGCAAACCTTAACGAAAAGCGAAGGGTCAAAGCTGCGCAGGCGTTCCGCCGAATGCGTCCAGTTCTGCCTGCCAGTCAGGCTGCATCGGCACAACAAAGCTGTGAATGCCAAAGATAACTGCGCCAGAAGCGGGCAATCGGCGCAAAGTTTGACGTTCAACCCGCATAAAGTCGCCGCCCCGATGACGCCGATTGTCCTCAGTCCGGGGCTGAAACAAGTCCGGGTCTTCGTAGCTCAGGTAATTCGCCCGCCACAGCGGTTGTTCCACACGGATCGCATCAAACAGCCGCGTGACCCGCCGTTCCAAAGCATCGTCATAATCGGAGACTGGTTCATGGATGCCCCCCATATCGCGCCCAAGCTTTTCCGACAGCGACCAAGAGGCTGGAAAGCATAATACCGCAGCGCTCAACACATCCGCATCACCCTGCCGTTCCATAATGACCAGATCATTTTGAACCAAACGCGCCGCAATGACCAATGGATGATCAGAAGCAAGCGAAACCGCCACCCCATCGGGGCGCGCGATCACATCTTCACCAACAGCATATCCGCTGACAGATTTCAGATGCTGCGCCAAAACCGCCAACAATTCCGCGGCAACAGCCTCGTCAAACGCCGCCATAGCCCCAAATACCTGATCGCGCCGATGTGTGATCAACCAATCCCGATAGGCCATTTGCGCATCAAACGCCTCATCCACCAAAATCCAATCTTCCGGCGCAAGCGGCTGGATCCCAGGCAAACGGCGCGTTTTATCCTGTTGCCATGGGCGGTAAGGCAAATCGCGTTGCAAGATTTCGCGAAACTCTATGGGTGTCTCAATTGTCATTTCCGACATGAAGTGCCGCAAAAATTCTTGCCTGACAATGATTTTGACGCATCATTTGGACCTGAGAGGACAAACCAATGAACCAACATTACGCAGACACGCGAAAAATCGATCCAACAAAAGGTGCGACATTACCTGACGGCAGCCCCAATGACGGCGACCGCGTTGAAATCGGCCCAACCCTCTTGGCATTCAACGAATGGGAAGCCGCAGGTTTGGAATTGCCCAATTTGGTCAAGATGCGTGAATACCGTCTGCAACGCCTTGTCGAAGCGGTGAATGCTCTTGATTATGGCGGAGTGCTGGTCTTTGACCCGCTTAATATCCGCTACGCCACCGACAGCACCAATATGCAGCTGTGGAACACGCATAACCCGTTTCGTGCCGTGCTTGTCTGCGCCGATGGCTATATGGTGATCTGGGATTATAAAAACGCAATGTTCCTGTCGGAATTCAACCCGCTGGTGCGCGAGCAACGCTCGGGCGCGGATTTATTCTATTTTGATCGCGGTGACAAAATCGATGTCGCCGCGGATAAGTTCAGCCAAGAGGTGCGCGATTTGGTCCGCGAACATGGCGGCGGTAATATGCGCCTTGGGGTTGATAAAATCATGCTGCACGGGCTGCGCGCGTTAGAGGCGCAAGGGTTTGAGATTTTCCCAGGCGAAGAGCTGACCGAACATGCCCGTTCCATCAAAGGTCCAGATGAGATCAAAGCGATGCGCTGCGCCTCGCATGCGTGTGAGGCATCGGTCAAAGAAATGGAAAACGCGGTTCAGGTCGGCATGTCCGAGGATGAGATTTGGGCCGAACTGCACCGCGCCAATATCGCACGCGGCGGCGAATGGATCGAAACCCGCCTTCTCGCCACCGGCCCGCGTACCAATCCATGGTTCCAAGAATGCGGCCCACGGCGGTTGAAAAACAACGAAATCCTCGCCTTCGATACCGATTTGGTCGGCTGTTATGGGATATGCGTCGACATCTCGCGCACATGGTGGATCGGCGATCAAAAACCGCGCGCCGATATGATCGAGGCCATGCGCCATGGGTATGAGCATATCATGACCAATATGGCGATGATGAAACCGGGTGTCACGATTGAAGAGCTTGTGCATGGCGGGCATCATTTGGATGCGAAATACCAAAAGCTAAAATATGGCTGCAAATTCCACGGTGTCGGCCTCTGCGATGAATGGCCACTGGTTGCCTATCCGGATCAATATGTGAAAGGCTCTTATGATTACGAGCTGAAAGCAGGCATGGTCTTGTGCGCCGAGGCGTTGGTCAGCCCAGAGGGCGGCGATTTCTCGATCAAACTCGAAGATCAGGTGCTGGTGACAGACGATGGCTATGAGAACCTAACCCAATATCCGTTCTGTCCGCATTTGATGGGCCAGATTTAGGTCGCATTTCAAATCCACAGGTCGCTTTTAGTGATTCGGGTAAATTCCAGCAAACCACGACTTCTTTGCGCTCCGCGGATTTTTTGACCCCTATTCTTAAGTCTAGGTCACAACTTTAAAGCGTGACGCAATGTACTTTTTCGTAATTTAAAATAGAAATTTGCCCGCCTTTTTTTGGTCACAATTCGCGCTTGTGCTACCAAAATTTTACCAACGAAGGGGTAAAAACAATGAAATGTTCAAAGCCAATATTACTGGCCGGCACCCTAATTCTAGCTGGCACAACTCTCTCTCATGCAGAAGGCGTCGCTTTCGATGGGGCAATTACACTTGGATACAGCTTTAATTCAATTGATGGCATTCCAGGCACATCGCTCGATTTAAACGGCCCATCGATTGATATCGATGGCGACTTAAAATTCAGCGACTGGTTCGAAGTCGGCCTTGGCTTCGGGTATAGTTCGGGCGACCTTAGCGTCTCGGGACTTCCGATCGATCTCAACGTTGATCTTATCAGTTTTGCGATCGAACCGGTTTATAAATTCGATGGCGGGTTTTATGTCGGGGGCTATTATCGCAATGGCGATCTTGACCTTGGGATCGCTGGTCCAATTACCGTTGGGCTGGACACATATAGCTACGGCCTGTTCGGCGGTTATGATTTCGGACCCGGCGATGTCGAAGTTTTCCTTGGCCGGTCAGAAGGCGCAACAAGCGGCATTCCGATCGGGCTTGATGTCGATGTGAAAGACCTTGGTATCTCGGCCTCCTATGAGATTCGACCGAATTTAGAGGTCTTTGGCTCGTATCTCTACACAGATATTGATGCCGCAGGCACAGGGTTCCCAATCACCGCGATTTCGCTTGGATTGGATTACGCCCATAGCGACAGGCTCTCGTTTTATGGTGCCCTCGGGCGCAGTGATATCGCATTGACAGATATCGGTGCACCAAGCGATGTCGATGCTACGGGGCTTACCCTTGGTGTATCTTATGATTTGTCAACCAATGCAGGTGTCCCGATCATTCTCAGCCTAGAGCTGTCGCGTACAAAAATCGATGGCGGCGCGCTGCTGGGCGGGATCGAGCCAGAGGTGGATCGCATCGCCTTGGGCGTCACCATTCCATTTGGCGGCAAATCAAATGCAAAACCGCTTAATTCTAACACGCGGACGGCACGGGGCGATTATCGTTCCGCAATCGCTGCTATTGCAAACGCGTTTTAAAGTCACCCCACGCGTCCAATAGTGCGATGTCGCAAACGGCCAGGTGATCACAAATTCATCTGGCCGTTTATTTTGCCGGCCAAAAGCGCAGCCGCCGCCACGACTTGGTTGAACGCGCCGGCAGCCTAGAATTTCGTCAAATAGACGCAAAACCTCAAAATTTCCTTTTCTGCGCCATCATGCCATGTATTTTGGCCCCGATGCAGAAAATCGCCACGATCTTGATAATATATGCACTCGGATGCACGACAGCCTTTGCGCATGGCGAAGGCGTCTATTCCTGTAACCTAGCACTACGCGCCGACTTTGAACCCTCAGCAGATATCCAGATCCCACCGGTCATCCGCATTGTAACCGCACATTACGAAACCGATGATATCGGCGTGCTTGCCTGGTGGGGGCCCCATGATAAGGACCCACAAAATAATGCCCGGGTCGAGGCATTGGGGCGCGGTGATGCCGCAATTTACACAGCAATTGGCCTGCGCTGGGCCAAATCAAAACCAGAACTTGTGATGAAGCCAAGGGCCGAAACATGGGCAACGGGTGATCTTTTTTGGGACAGCGGAACCAAAAGCTTATCAAATATTGGCAGTTTCACCTGTCAGGTTTTTCAAAACGAATATTAGACCGCCAATCTGCGTATTAGCAAAACGATGACATCACTGAACCCCAAGGCAGGCGACAAAGAACAAGTCTCGTATTGAGCGCATTCTATTTGACGTAGGGTAAAACACGAAGCTTCTCTCACGCATTCTCTTTTTGGTGACAATTATCACTTGTTTTCGGCTGGTTCATTGCCATCTGCCTTCTATCGAAACACAAATCCTTGGGGGAGAGATGATGAGATATTTAATTGGCAGCTCACTTTTCACATTGGCGCTGGGGACAACTGCGTCAGCATGGGTGGGCGAGACAGATAACGGCATACATTATGCCACAAATGTGGTCGACGAAATGAATGAAATATCGGTGATTTGTGATGCCGGTTTTAATGCGCCGATTACCTCGATCAACTTTGTCGTTGATGGTGTGGTGCCAGAGCCAGACACGCTTGTTTTCTTGCAATTCGATCAAGACAAACCGCTTTTCATTCAAACAGATGTCGAAGGCGCAATTGCGTCAGCGACCGCGAAACAAGCCCGCGAGTTTAATCAGGTGGTTGCGGGTTTGAAGGAGGCTGCCAAGGTTAAAATCAGACTGTTCGATGGATCAAGTCAGGTCTTTTCCTTGCGCGGCTCCACAGAGGCGATCGGCGCGGACTGTCGCGCCGACTATGATCGCTACCAGCTTGCCTTGAATTAGTCCCTTATTCAAAAGCAAGTTGGCAAAGGCGCGCGTGTCGGGGGTGAGGACATGCGCGCCTTTTTATAGTTATCGCTGCAAGGCTAATCAAAGCGGGCTCCGCGCTGGGTCCGGTCGCCCCTTCGGGGCGCCGCCAGCGCTTCGCCGCATCCTCCGGACATAGGCGCGCAGCCCAAGCGCTCTATGCGCTTCGTGCCTGCGCTTGGCACTCGACCTCTTATAGCGGGGCTGATACGGTGACGCTTAAGCGAGCAAACCAGAATCAAAAAAGCCGAAAAATATGGCCGACGACCTGTTTAACGACGACCCAAAGAATTATGACGCCTCCGCCATCGAAGTCTTGGAGGGCCTCGAACCCGTGCGCAAACGCCCGGGCATGTATATCGGCGGCACGGATGAGCGTGCGCTGCACCATCTGGTGGCCGAGGTGCTGGATAACTCGATGGACGAAGCGGTGGCAGGCCACGCCAACCGGATCGAGGTGGAACTGCACGCGGACTACTCCGTCTCTGTCACCGACAATGGCCGCGGCATTCCCATCGACCCCCACCCGAAATTCCCCGATAAATCCGCGTTAGAGGTGATCCTGTGTACATTGCATGCAGGCGGTAAATTCTCGGGCAAGGCCTATCAAACCTCGGGCGGCTTGCACGGCGTCGGCATCTCGGTCGTCAACGCGCTGTCGGATCATGTGCGTGTCGAAGTGGCGCGCAACAAGAAGGTCTATTCCCAAGAATTCTCGCGCGGCCTACCCACCACAGGGGTGGTTGAGGAAGGCGACACGCCCAACCGGCGCGGCACCAAGGTCACCTTCCACCCAGACGCTGAAATCTTCGGCACAACCGCAAAATTCAAAGCCAAACGCCTCTACGCCTCCACGCGCTCCAAGGCCTATCTGTTCTCTGGCGTCGAAATCCGCTGGAAATGCGCGCCAGACTGCATCGGCAAAGACGACGACACACCGCTCGAGGCCACGTTCCGCTTCCCCAATGGCTTGGCCGACTACCTGACCGAACAGCTCGATGGCTCTGCCACATATTCCGACACGCCGTTCGCGGGCAAAGTCGACTTTGCCGAGAAATTCGGGAACGACAAAGTCGGCTCCGTCGAATGGGCGATCAATTGGACCCCGTCTCGCGATGCCTTCGTCCAATCCTATTGTAACACCGTACCCACGCCCGAAGGCGGCACGCATGAAAGCGGGTTTTGGTCCGCGATCCTCAAAGGCGTAAAGGCCTATGGCGAGTTAACAGGCAATCGCAAGGCCGCATCCATCAGCCGCGATGATGTGATGTCAGGCGGCTGTGCGCTGGTCAGCTGTTTCATCCGCGAACCTGAATTTGTGGGCCAGACCAAAGACCGCTTGGCCACGGTCGAGGCGGGCAAATTGGTCGAAAATTCCGTGCGCGATCATTTCGACAATTGGCTGGCGTCGAACACCAAATCCGCAGGCGCGATCCTTGATTATCTGGTCTTGAAGGCCGAAGAGCGCCTGCGCCGCAAAGCCGAAAAAGAAACCGCGCGCAAATCCGCCACCAAAAAACTCCGCCTGCCCGGCAAGCTGGTCGATTGCGCCCAATCCGCGCGCGAGGGGACGGAGCTGTTTATTGTCGAGGGCGACAGCGCGGGCGGATCGGCCAAAATGGCCCGCGACCGCAAAACCCAAGCGCTGCTGCCCTTGCGCGGCAAGGTCCTGAACGTGCTGGGGGCGGCCAGCTCAAAACTGTCCACCAACAATGAAATCTCGGACATCTGCCAAGCGCTGGGCGTGGGCATGGGCACGAAATTCAACCTCGACGATCTGCGCTACGAGAAGATTATCATTATGACCGATGCGGACGTGGACGGCGCCCATATTGCGTCGCTTCTAATGACCTTCTTCTTCACCCAAATGCGGCCCCTAATCGATGGCGGTCACCTCTACATGGCCTGCCCGCCGCTTTTCCGCCTGACCCAAGGTGCTACCCGTGTGTACTGCATGGATGACGCGGAGAAAGATGCGCATATGGAAAAAGGCTTGGGCGGTCGCGCGAAAATCGAGGTCTCTCGCTTCAAAGGCTTGGGCGAGATGGATGCGAAGGATTTGAAAGAAACCACCATGAACCCCGCGACGCGCCAGTTGATCCGGATTGAGATTGACGAGGATGAGCCGGGTGAAACCGGCGATTTGGTCGAGCGTCTGATGGGCAAAAAACCGGAATTGCGGTTTGCGTATATTCAAGAGAATGCGCGTTTTGTGGAGGAACTTGACGTATGATAATTGAATGAAAGACTATTGCTACGATTTTTTTCAACATAAAATTGGATGACCATAATATAGATAATTTTATTTTCATATAAGCATATTTTATTTGGAGTAACATATGAGCCGCCCAAAAACTCAATTTGACAACACGTTGGCAAGAGCCACGGACCTACTAGATATATTCGATCAGCGGGAAGCAGATTTTGCAATGCATGGTGTCGATCTAATTGATGCAGATCGCGACTTGGTAAGAGCAAGTATGCTTTTGTCAGTTGCAGGCCTCGATCACTATTTCACTCAAAAGTTCTGCGATAAACTTGTCGGATACCTCAAAAGTAATGAACCAAATGATCAGCTTGTAAAACTTCTGTCAAACAGCGGACTAAATACAAAATCAGCACTGGAGTTGTTAGTTATGGATCGCCCGTTTAGACGAGTAAGAACCATGGTTCAGGATAATCTTTCTAGATACACTTCGCATCGAACCCAAAAAATCGATCAACTATTTCAAGCCATGGGCTATAAAAAGTTCTGCAAGAACATTGAAAAACGCGCTGGTAGAAGAAACCTACTTAAACGCGTTTCTAGATTAGTCGATTTAAGAAACGATATTGCGCACACCGCTCATCTAAATTCTAGAGGGTTGCCAAAAGCAATAGATCGAGATGACGTCCATTCCTTGGTTCAAGATCTTTCGATTTTCGTTGCCTATGCAGATCATGAAATCGAAGACAAATAGAAAACTATGACAGGTGCCGTCAACGGCATCTCTTTTTTTAACAGAAGCCAAACATCAGCACCTGCCTGGGCGGGCGCAAACGCGCCTGCCGAGGGGGCAGGCAGGCGCGGGGTTCTGGGGACAAGTTTTTAATCCAAATCAAAAAGGAATGTCTGCCGAGGGGGCAAACCTCTCGCAAATTGAATACGTCATTTTACCGTCGGTTCACCGGGCAGGCGCGGGGTCTGGGCGCAACGTTTCAAGAAGAACCAAAACTCACTCCTACTTATGGAGCAAACTTCTCGTAAATTGACGTCGTAAATAAACTTCTGGCTTATCATCCAAACACGCACATCAGCACACACCCCACCTCCCCCAACCAACCTGTCATCCCCGACTTGATCGGGGATCTCCACAACCCAATCAAAAACAACCCACCGTCACACTTCCCGTAGGGTGCGCATTCAGCGTTCGCTCTGATGCTCTGGTCAAGCCAATGGCGACCACCAACCTCACGCCCCCCTGACGTCGTTGTGACCGTCTGTGACAATCGGCAAGCAAATGACCAATTTTTACCCATCAAATTCAATAACTTACACAACTTAACCCGCGCGCCCTCACCCCACTAAAAGTTGCCCCAAAACCCACAATCCTCTACGCTCTGCCTACTTAATCTGTCTACAAAGGGGACATTCATGAACATTGTAAAACTACTTTCTGTTGGCATCATCGCCGTGACACTTGCGGCATGCCAAGACAAAAGCGCCGAAATGGAAAAAGAGGCGATGATGGAAAAAGAAGCCATGATGGAGAAAGAGGCCATGATGGAAGAAGAAGCGATGATGAAGAAATAATCTTCGCCTCCAAGCTTATTGAAAACCGCGCGCATTCTCCGCGCGGTTTTTTATTTTAAATCAATATCTTAACCCTTTGTCCAACCTTGGACACTCAAACCCCCGCCGGATTATCCACATCCATCCCAAGGTCCTTTAGGTCTTGATACCGATCCCCAATCCGATGATGCGGCCGCCCAGAGGTCGCAGCCCCCAAAGCAATCACCAGCTCATCATCCCGCGGCGCGTCAGGGATTGCAAAATTCACCGTCAAATAATGCGACCGCCGTCCAACATCATTTTTATCCATCAACGGGATTTGGATCGAGGTATTCGCCCCACCCCGGATATTTGTGAACGCCAGGTAAGACTTCGCCCCCACCGCCTCGCGAAAGAAATTTCCAAAGCGTAGCGTGTGGATCAGCCCGCTCGCATGCTCGACCTCGCCATTTAACCCCACAATCGCCGCCTTCCCGAAGGCCTCGATCTTGTCGCCTCCGCCCGCCATGGCGCAGATCCGATCCGTCATCATTTCGCCCAATACAGGGCCATAGGCCATAATCTCTGGCTTCAAATCTTCAACAAAGCGCCCCGCCCAAGGGTTCGTCACAACCGCCGCCACAGCCATCATCCGCCAAGACGGATCAACGGGCTTGAAACCCTCGATCAAAACCTCTTCTTCAAACTGTACTATTTTGCGAATTTGTGGCGCCATCGGACCCTCTAACAGTGAACTTCTCATGCCAAATTTTCGGACAACACGCGAGCCAAAAATCAGATCAACGCATAGGCCATCACTAATAAGGCGCTAAAACCGACTGACCAAATCGCAGAACGTAATACCGGTATCCCTAGGATATATGCTGGTAGATAGACCGC
This sequence comes from Pseudomonadota bacterium, assembly GCA_039029215.1. Lineage (GTDB taxonomy): Bacteria > Pseudomonadota > Alphaproteobacteria > Rhodobacterales > Rhodobacteraceae > Amylibacter. The sequence continues at coordinate 9,194 of JBCCGP010000036.1, read as the reverse complement.
GCGTGCGATCACAAAAACCATGGCCGCCGCAGTTGCCAATGCCAGATTAGCATCCTTAACGATCAACGCCAAAACCCCGAGCGCTAAAAATATCGGCATGCTTTCACCCAAATTTACGTGTGCGCGTTTTATTCGACCATGCAGTTTTTGAGGCGTTGGGTCGTCATCGCGCGCGCCAGTAAAATACGTCATCACGCCGATCCGTTGCATTAAGAATGGTGAAGGTAAGAATAATCCTACATAGTATAATGCCATTGCTGCCAGCATCCAAAATATCATGGTAAACTCCATTTTTATGTTTCAAAAACACAATATGTAAGCAATGCTTATTTGCAAGTTAAATCTCAGATTCTTCGCGCAAGCCCTCTAGCTCTAACCATTCCTCTTCTGCCGCTCGCAATTTCTCTTGCCGCTCGACCAACCCGTCTGAGGCTTTTTGAAATTTCGCAGGCTCAGCGTTGAATAAATCGGGTGTAGACAAGAACGCCTCCAGCTTTGCAATTTCTGCCTCCAACCGTTCGATTTCAGTAGGCAACGCCTCTAAGCGATGCTTTTGTGTGAAACTCAACCCTTCGGATTTACTTTCGTTTGGCAACTTATCTTTTTGTTTTTTATGTGTTTTCTTTTCAACTTCTATCGACGGTTTTGTCTTTTTCTGACTTTGATAGTCACTCCACCCGCCCGCATAGGCTGTGATCTGCCCCGCCCCCTCAAAGGCCAGTGTTTTTGTTGCGACCCGATCAATAAAGTCGCGGTCATGGCTGACCAGCAGCACCGTGCCGTCATATTCATCCAAAACTTCTTGCAGCAAATCAAGCGTCTCTAGGTCCAAATCATTGGTAGGTTCATCCAGCACCAACAGGTTACTTTCCCGCGCCATCAGCTTTGCCAGCAGCAAACGCGCTTTCTCGCCACCAGACAAAACCGACACTGGACCTTTAATTTGGGCCTCGTCGAATAGGAATTCTTTTAAATATCCAACAACATGCCGCACCTGACCCCGCACCATGATTTGATCGTTTTTTCCCGAAACACCAAGCGATTTATCCTCTGTCATTGTCGTCCAAAGCGAGGCATCATTATCCAGCGCATCGCGTTTTTGATCGAAATAAATCGGGATCAAATTCGTGCCCCGTTTGATCGTACCGTGATCCGGTTCGACCTCTCCCAACAGGATTTTCAACAGTGTTGTCTTGCCCACGCCATTGGGGCCAACCAGCGCAACCCGATCCCCACGCGCAATCTTGAAAGAGAAGTTCTGAACAACAGAAGCGCAACCATAAACTTTAGTAATATCAATAGCTTCCAAGACGTTACGGCCAGATTTTTGACCAGTGCCCAAGGACAATGCGGCGGGCCCGGTCCGTTTGATCTGGGCTGCGCGTTCAGATCGCAATGCCTGCAATCGGCGCACCCGCCCTTGATTGCGTTTGCGCCGTGCGGAGATCCCCTCCACCGCCCAGCGCGCCTCTGCCTTGATCAGGCGATTAAGCTTATGGCGCGCCTGATCTTCTTCCTCAAATATCTTGTCGCGCCAATCCTCAAATTTCTTAAAGCCAATGGGAGCGACACGCATCACACCGCGATCCAGCCATAACACACCATGGGTCAAACGCCGCAGAAACGCGCGATCGTGGCTGATGACCACAAAGCCTGATCGGGTTTCCGACAGCCGATCTTCCAGCCAGGAAATACCTTGAATGTCCAAATGGTTTGTCGGCTCATCAAGCAACATCACATCCGGCTCTTCCGCCAGAATTTTGATCAACGCTGCGCGCCGCCGCTCGCCGCCCGATGCAACAGCACATCCGCGATCCAAATCAAGGCCAAGCCCGTCGGCAAGAATATCAACCTTATAAGCGTCCGCCTCGGGCAGACCGGAAACGGCATAATCCCTAAGCGCATCAAACCCTGTCATATCAGGGTCCTGCTCTAGGTAGCTGACATATTTTCCAGGCCGCAACATGCGGGTGCCTTCATCCAGCTCCACCAATCCGGCCAGCGCTTTCATCAGACTGGATTTGCCCGATCCATTGCGCCCGACCAAAGCCAATTTGGCATTTGCGTGTAGGTTCACATCCAACGCGTCGAATAGCACATGTTGCCCAAACCCAAAGCGCGCGTCTTTTACGGTTAAAATCGGGGGTTCGGACATGTGGGTAACGCCTTTAAATTCGTTTTCTTTCACTTGCGGGGACTGCGCCCACAGATTACACACGCGCCTAATCCATGGGTAAGGAAAAGTACAATGGCGTCTTTCTTAAAAGGCAAATCAAAAGGTGCGAAACTTCTGTTGCCGATTTTGTTCGCGTTGTTGGTTGCAGGCCTAATTGGCTTTGGCACAAACCCGCCAGATGGTGGGCGCACGACATCCCTTGGCAAGGTGGGTGATACCGATATTCCAATTTCTATCTATGCCCAAGATTTCACCCGCTCGGTCAACACCTTCGGGCAGCAATTCCAGCGTTTACCCAACAATCAAGAGATTGATCTTTTGGGCTTTGAAACCTCTGCCATTTCTGCGGCGATCGCCTCGGCCTCTTTTCAAACTGAAATTCAGCGCCTTGGGCTGTCTGTGGGCGACGAACGCGTGGCTGAAGAAATCGTCGCCATCAGCGGATTACAACGCCTTGAGGGTGGGTTTAACCGCGAGGACTATGCCCGCCTGTTGGCCAATAGCGGCTTCACGGTGACAGAATTTGAGGAACAAACACGCGCTGGCCTTGCCCAGACTGTTTTGGAAACCGCGGTGCTTGGGGCGATTTCCGCGCCAGACACATTGGCCCAAAGCTTTCTTGATTTCGGGCTAGAAACGCGAAATGTCGAATACACAACACTGCGCGCCGACCAACTTGCCGATCCCGCTGGCCTGCCGAATGACACCGCGCTAGAAGCTTTCTATTCAGAAAATCAAGACAGCTACCTGTCCGAAGCGGCGCGCAATCTGACTTATGTCATTCTCTCGCCCGAAGATGTTGCAGGCACCCTTACAATCCCAGAGGAAGAGCTGCGCCGTGTTTATGATGCATCTGGCGATCGGTTCAATCGTCCAGCGGCGCGGATTGTCGATCGTTTGGCTTTTTCCGATGAGGACACCGCATTGAAAGCGAAGGCTGACATTGAAAGCGGCGTGACCGATTTCGATCAGCTTGTCTCAGAACGCGGGCTGACGCTAACGGATGTCGATCAGGGCGATGTGCTTGAGGGCCAAATCGGCGCTGAATTCGATACGGAGGTCTTTGGTTCAGAAGGCCTTGGCGTCTTTGGACCCTACCCGACCGCGCTTGGACCAGCATTGTTCCGTGTGAACGCTGTGATCAATGCGGAAGTCACCAGTTTCGAAAACGCACGTTCCGATTTACTTGCAGAAGCGCAAGCGACTGCCGCGGCGCGTGCGATTCAAGAAGAGTATAATGCAATTGATGATTTGCTTGCCGCTGGTGCGTCATTGGAAGAGGTCGCAGCCGAGACACCGATGGTTCTTGGAACGTATTCGTTAACCGCCAACAGCGAAAATGGCGTTGCTGCCTATCAAGAATTTCGCGAAGCGGGAAATCGCGTGAGCACATCTGATTTCCCCGCGCTGATCGATTTGCCAGATGGTGGATTGCTGGCAATGCGCCTTGATAACGTGACAGAACCCAGCCCAATCCCGCTTGATCAAATCAAAGAGCGTGTGATTGTGGATTGGCAGGAACAAGAAAACCTTGTTCTGTTGGAAGAAGAAGCCGCGCGTGTTGTGAATTTGGCAAGCACAGGAACCGCATTCTCCTCCATGTCGCTATCAACACAACAGGTGACACGCTTAACACGCAACAGCGTTGATACAGCACTACCGCCAGAGCTGGTTGAACAGCTATTTGCCGCTGAAACGGGCGATGTGCTGTCGCAAAACAATGGTGCAGAGGTGATTGTGGCGAGGCTTCGCATGATTGATGCCTTTGATCCTGAGGCGGCTGAAAATGCAGAGGTGATCCTGCGCATGCGCGAACAGATCGATCAGCAAATTCGCGGCGATATCCTAACGCAATATGTCAATGCGATTTCGGATCGCGAAGGCGTCAGTGTCAATCAACTGATCATCGATCAAGTGAATGCAAATATCCTTGCAGGTGGCAGAGGTGGCGGTTCGGTCAACCTTGGCGGCGGGCATGGTGGATAAAAGCTGAACATCATCTTATGCAGATATTTCCTTCAAAATCCGCGTTTTCTGCGATCTATGGCGACGCGAAAAACACCCTGCTTTATAGCAGGCTATCGGCGGATTTGGATACCGCCGTTTCGCTGTTTTTAAAGCTCACCCAAGATCGCAAAGACAGCTTTATGTTGGAAAGTGTGACGGGTGGCGAAATCCGCGGGCGCTATTCGATCATTGGTATGGACCCGGATTTGATTTGGCGCTGCGAGGGCACGACGTCTGCCACCAATCGCACACCTTCCGAAGATCCCGATGCGTTTGAGCCCGAACCAGATGATCCGTTAACTGCGCTGCGCCGCCTGCTCGCAGCCTCTGAAATGGAGATCCCCGACGACCTTCCGCCCATGGCAGCAGGGCTTTATGGCTATTTGGGTTATGATATGATCCGATTGGTTGAACATCTGCCAGATGTGAACCCAGATACAATCGGTCTGCCCGACGCGGTGATGATGCGGCCGCGTATTCTGGTGATTGTTGATGGCGTGAAGGACCAAATTTCCGTCTGCGCGCCGGTCTGGTACAACCCAGAGATCAGCGCAGATGCCGCATTCGCCGCTGCCCAAACGCGGCTTCAAAATGCGGTCTCTGACCTTGATGGCCAAATCCAACACGCGCTGACCCGTGACGCGTCAGAGGATATGGAGCTTGGCACGTCAAACTTCACCAAGCCGGAATATTTCGAGGTCATCGATAAGGCCAAAGAATATATCAAAGCAGGCGATATTTTTCAGGTTGTCCCCTCCCAGCGCTGGTCCATGGATTTCCCGCAGCAACCGTTTGCCTTCTATCGGGCTTTGCGGCGCACGAACCCGTCGCCCTATATGTTTTATTTCAACTTCGGGGATTTTCAGGTTGTGGGTGCAAGCCCCGAAATCCTTGTGCGTGTTGAGGATGATGAGGTCACGATACGCCCCATCGCCGGCACCCGCCCGCGTGGCAAGACCGAGACAGAAGATCAAGCGCTCGAAGCAGATTTGCTGGCCGACAAGAAAGAGTTGGCAGAACATCTGATGTTGCTGGATCTTGGTCGCAACGATGTTGGGCGCGTTGCAAAAATCGGCACCGTCGATCCGAACGAGCAATTCATCATCGAACGCTACAGCCATGTGATGCATATCGTCTCGAACGTGGTGGGGCAGTTGGACGAAAAACATGATGCGCTGTCTGCGCTTCTTGCTGGATTGCCTGCTGGAACAGTGTCCGGCGCACCAAAGGTCCGCGCGATGGAGATTATTGATGAGCTAGAGACCGTGAAACGCGTGGTCTATGGTGGCGGGGTTGGTTATTTCTCTGCTCAGGGCGATATGGATATTTGCATCGCGTTGCGTACAGCGGTGATCAAGGAACAGACCCTTTATATTCAGGCCGGCGGTGGTGTTGTTTATGACAGTGATCCAGAGGCGGAATTTCAAGAAACCGTCAATAAATCAAACGCGCTGCGCCGTGCCGCCGCTTTGGCGCCGAGTTTTAATATTTCAGGTAAAAATTAGCGTTGAAGCAACGTCGCCGCAGACAGCGGGGCGATTTGAACAGATGCAGCACTTGATGTTTCCAGCCACGCTTGGATCGCAGACACAGTGGTTTGTGTTGCCCGGCCAATCACGATGGATGCCCCCTGCCGATCAGCCGCGCGCGCTGCATTTGACAAATAGTTTTGGATCGCCTGCCCATCCTCTCCATTTTGATCTAAAACGCGCGTAATGCTGGCAGACGGCATGCCTAAATTCGCGGCCTCCCGTCCCGTGTTGTTAATCCCGACGGCGTAACTAAAAAAACCATGACCTGTCTCTGCCAGAACACTAAGCAGCGGAATGAAAACGCGCCGCTGCTTTTGGATATTGGCCGTTGGAAAATCGACCACGCCCAATGTCATAGGCATTTTTTGATAGATCAGCTCTAAATAAGAACGCACGGCATCTTCTTCGCCGCCCGATGCGATCAAAGCATCCGCTTGGTCTTCTGGGATCAGCGAGACAATCTCAAAACCAGACGTCCAGTAATCCCGTTGCGCAAATTGCACATTCGAGCTGGCAACGCTGAGCGCAAAACTAGCTTTGAAGGGCAATTTCAAAAGCTCTGCCTGCGACAATCCATCGGATTCCACATCAATCAAGACAATCGCAAGAAGTGGCTTGCCATTTGGTGTGAATTCTAATGCGTTCTTCGCGAATGCCGAAAGCGGCGCAGGTGTCTGATCTTCGTCCCGTGACGGGGCGTTTGTCTGATCAGGATCGGCACTCAACCGAAGTCGGCTGGTTTGGCCCGTGCGATCCGTCAACAGCGAGCTTTGTCCGGTCTGTAGTTGCGAAATCGAGCTGGTATTGCTATTCGACGTATCTAGCAAAACCCGCGCTGAAGCCGCCTCTTCAGGCGTCGCTTCATCGGTTATCGCTTCTTCCGCGATCTCCTCTGTCTCAGCGGACGCCACATCTGTGTTTGAAACATATTCTTCGCTCAACTCGGTCTCTGCTTGCGATGTTTCTTCGGGTATTTCGGCCTCTTCTTCGGAAATTTCATCTTCTGCGGGGTCTTCGGTGGCTTTAAAGCTCTCTTTGTTCTCGTTTTGTTCTATATTATCTTGATCATCAGCACGCGCAACAACAGTATCCTCGGTCCGAACGACCGGATTGCCTTGGGCATTTTCGATGGTAATTGGGGCGCGGATCGAGATTAGAATAAGAATGATAATGCAAGCGATCAGGCCGATAATAAATCCAGCTAAGAGCTTCACTGCCGACATATTGCCCTCTCCCATCTCATATTGCGCAATTATAAAGCGTTCTGGCCTTGACCATTCCACAAGGATTTGCGCATTTATACCCCTAATGCAACTGGTTTTGTACCCCTAAATCAACAAGATAGGTTTTCCTTATGCTGCTGCTTATCGATAACTATGACAGCTTTACCTATAATTTGGTGCATTATCTGGGCGAACTTGGTGCAGACACCAAAGTTATTCGAAATGACGAACTTGACGTGCAGCAAGCGATGGCACTGAAACCTGACATGATCATGCTGTCGCCTGGACCCAAAACACCAAAAGATGCAGGTATCTGCATGGCAATTACCGAAGCCGCAGCAGAGACCGAAACACCGCTTATCGGCGTCTGCCTGGGGCATCAAACAATCGGCGAGGTGTTTGGCGGCGACGTCATCCGATGCCACGAGATTGTGCATGGAAAAATGGGCACGATGTATCACACAGGCAAAGGGTTGTTCAAAGATTTGCCAAGTCCGTTCGAGGCGACCCGTTATCATTCGCTGGTTATTGATCCGGGCAGCCTGCCAGACACGCTAGAGGTCACAGCACATTTGGAAGATGGGACCATTATGGGCGTGCAGCACAAAACCCTGCCCATTCATGGTGTGCAGTTCCACCCCGAAAGCATCGCATCCGAACATGGGCATCAGATGTTACAAAATTTCTTAGACCTTGCGAAAGTTCCGGCATGAGTGACGCATTAAAAGAGTTTATCGCCAAAGCCGCCGATGCGCCGCTGACGCGTGCAGATGCCGAACACGCCTTTGGGATCATCATGGATGGCGAGGCGACGCCTTCGCAAATCGGCGGCCTTCTGATGGCGCTTCGCACGCGCGGTGAAACCATTGACGAATATGCCGCCGCCGCAAGTGTCATGCGCTCGAAATGTAATGCGGTGAAAGCGCCCGCTGATGCGATGGATATTGTCGGCACAGGCGGCGATGGGAAATCCACGCTGAATATTTCGACGGCCACCGCGATTGTTACTGCGGGTGCTGGTGTCACGGTTGCCAAACATGGCAATCGCAACCTGTCGTCGAAATCCGGCGCTTCTGATGCCTTGTCCCAATCAGGCGTGAACGTGATGGTTGGGCCAGACGTGGTTGAAAAAGCGATTAACGAGGCAGGCATCGGCTTTATGATGGCACCCATGCATCATCCCGCCGTTAAACATGTGATGCCAACACGGATGGAGCTTGGGACGCGGACAATTTTCAACATCCTTGGACCGTTGACCAACCCCGCAGGCGTGAAGCGCCAGCTGACAGGTGCTTTTTCCAAAGCGATGATCCGCCCAATGGCCGAAGTGCTGCGCGAGCTTGGTTCGGAAAAAGCTTGGCTTGTTCATGGATCTGACGGCACGGACGAGATCACGATTACAGGTGTGACTTGGGTTTCTGCGCTTGAAAATGGCCAGATCGAAGATCGCGAATTGCATCCCGAAGATGCTGGCCTGACCCCGCATCCGTTTGAGGACATTGTTGGCGGTTCACCGGAGCACAATGCCAAGGAAATGGCAGCACTATTGGATGGAAAACACTCTGCCTATCGCGATGCGGTTCTGCTGAACACAGCCGCGGCTTTGGTCGTCGCGGGCAAAACAGACGATCTGAAGGATGGCGCCGCGATGGCCGCAGAAAGCATCGACAGCGGCGCGGCAAAAGACAAGCTGGCGCAGCTGGCCAAAATCACGAGCGCTGCGAGCTGATGGCTGATATTCTCGAAAAAATCAAAGCCTATAAGCTGGAAGAGATCGCCGCCCAAAAAGCGGAACGCAGCCTGTCAGATATCGAGGCAGATGCAAAGGCCGCGGGCCCTGTTCGCGGTTTCGCAGATGCGCTGACCGAGGCATGCAAAACCGGCTATGGCTTGATCGCTGAAATCAAAAAAGCCTCGCCTTCCAAAGGTCTTATTCGTGCAGATTTCCAGCCCGAAGCGCTTGCCGCCAGCTATGCGGCCGGCGGTGCGTCTTGCCTTTCTGTGCTGACCGATACACCCAGTTTCCAAGGCGCACCTGAATTTCTGACCCAAGCGCGGGCCGCGTGTGATCTACCCGCACTGCGCAAAGATTTCATGTATGACACCTATCAGGTCGCCCAAGCGCGCAGTTGGGGTGCGGATTGTATTTTGTTGATCATGGCCTCGCTTGAAGATGCCCAAGCCGCAGAACTTGAAGCAGCAGCGTTTGATTGGGGCATGGATGTTTTGCTGGAGGTCCATGACGCCGCAGAACTG